>NZ_BAABGR010000011.1:0-34451 GCF_039541675.1 Sphingobacterium thermophilum
TTTTGAAAGCGACAAACAGGCGTGTTAGGGTGTTTAGGTTTAGGTTAATTTGATGAGAATTTTGTAAAATTATGCAGTCTTAATTTGGGGAAGTCGACAAAGGTACTGTTCTACGCCTACCTGAGCAATATCTATTCGTGCCGTAAGATTGAAAGGGCCCTACAGGAGAACATCTATTTCATGTGGCTATCAGGGCACAGCACACCGGATTACCGGACAATTAACTACTTCCGTGGCAAACGCCTTAAGGGCCATATCCAGTCACTTTTTGCCGATGTTGTCCGTCTGCTTGCTGAACTTGGTTATGTCAGCCTGAAGGTACAGTACATAGACGGAACGAAGATCGAATCGGCAGCCGGTCGTTACACTTTTGTATGGAAGGGCTCGGTGGAAAAGAACAAGGTGAAACTGGAAGCAAAGATAAGCAGCGTGCTGTCTGACATTGAATCACAGATAAGACAGGACCAATCGGAACTGGGCAGGGATGAAACCCCCAGGCCTATTAAGAGCGATGAACTCCGGGACAGACTTTCCGCGCTGAACGAAAAACTCAAAGAAGCAGCAAAACCTACCCAAAAACAGCTTAAAAAGCTGCGGGAAGAGCATCTTCCGAGGCTGGAAAAATACGAGAAGCAACTGGCGGTGCTGGGAGAAAGGAACAGTTACAGCAAGACCGATGTGGATGCCACCTTCATGCGGCTGAAAGACGACCATATGCAGAACGGGCAGCTCAAACCGGCCTACAACACGCAGATCAGTACGGAAGAACAGTTCATTACCCATTACAGTATCCATCAGAGTGCAGGAGATACCACTACGCTGAAAGACCACCTTGACAGCTTCGAAGAAAACTACGGAAGCCAGAGTGATGTAGTGGTGGCCGATGCGGGTTACGGCAGTGAAGAGAACTATGAGATGCTGGAATCAAAGAAAATAGAGGGTTATGTCAAGTACAATTACTTCCATAAAGAGCAGAAACGCGCACAGAAGAACAACCCCTTCCTTTTGCAGAACCTGTACTATAATAAAGAGGAAGACTTCTATGTATGCCCCATGGGACAGAAGATGGAGTTTGTAGGTAAGGGGACGCGCGAAAGCACTAACGGATATACCTCGCAGGTGAGCTATTACAGGGCCAAGCGCTGCGAAGGCTGCCCCATGCGGGGACAATGCCATAAGGCCAAAGGCAACAGGACAATCGAAGTCAACCACCGCCTGAACGAACTGAAGGCCAGGGCACGGGACCTGCTGACCTCTGAAACAGGAAAGTACCACCGGAGCAAACGCCCCATAGAAGTGGAGGCTGTCTTCGGCCAACTGAAAAGTAACAACCGGTTCAACAGGTTCTCGATGAAAGGGCTTGAAAAGGTAGATATCGAGTTTGCCCTGATGTGTATAGGACATAACCTGAGAAAATGGTCGAAAAAACTCCTGAAAACAACTTCGTCTGAACCAAACCACGAACGTAAATACAATAATCCGCTTATTTATGACCAGTCATGGATAAATTACCCATATCAACCGCTGGCGGCCTAGGCTAATCTCCTAAAACCATTACAGACCACAAGCCCATAATAAAACTAAAGAAGGCGCCCTTTTTAGACGCCTTCATTGACGTAAACAAAATCACGACAATGGCGAGAATCGTAACAGTTGCACATCAAAAGGGGGGCGTTGGGAAAAGTACGCTTGCGTTAAATCTTGCTTATAGTTTTGGACGAAATGTGCGTACAGCTTTGACGGACACAGACCCACAAGGCTCAACAATGCAACTGCAAGGAATGGCACAGGGAATAGATATAATACCGTACAATAAAGATACGTTCAGAAAGGATTACGATGTTATATTCGTGGACACACCGCCGTATCTCATGAACAACATGAAACCGATATTTTTGCAATCGGATTTGGTAATCATTCCGACAAAAGCAGGCGTACCCGATATCATGGCCATACGTGCGACCGTAGAACTTGTAAAGGAGGCGCAGAAAGAAAAAAGCGACCTTAAGGCCGTAATAGTTCTGAACATGGTAAAGCCCAGGGCTAACATTACCGAGCAGGCCAAAGAGCAGTTAAAAGAATATGATTTACCCATCCTTTCGGAAGTAGGAGACAGGGTTGCATATACCAATACGTTTCTTACTGGGGGTGTCCATTCGGGAAGTGATGAAACGGCAAAAAAAGAAATCGAGGAGTTAACAAAATCAATATTGGAATTACTATGAGCAAAGACCCATTCGCTAAATTAAAAGATGTCAAAAAAAATGACGTTCCGAAACAAAAAGTAGTGCCAGTAAAAGAGCGTAAGAGAGACGGAGAACAAAGCTATACTTTATGGCTTGACAAGGAAATGATAAAAAAATTAAAGCTTAGAGCTGTTGAGCAAAACACTAATGTTAAATTACTGATTGAGGATGCTATAAAACAATATTTAAAGTAATAACGTATTTAAGTCAATACGTTATTACTTATTTATTAAACACTTTAAAACAATACCTCTTTATTTTTTATGAGGGAATAACATCATTTTTAAAGAGTATACTAAAATACTAATAGAACAAATGTCAACAATAATAACACACGTTGCTTTCAGTAGACTATAATTTTCTTCAAAAAAGATGTTTTGAGGCATTATATATATTAAATACAATGCGGTAAAAATGTTTAATATAAAAGGGGTTTTATTACTTAATGAATTTATCATTATTTTTTTAATTTAATGGAGACCAAAAATCTAAACTTCCTTTACTTGCATCTAATGCAATTAAAATTTGTGTTTTTTGTGTTTGACTTAAATTAGATGTATTAATTACATAATTCTTATAAGAATTTATATAATCTATAATATCTGTTTTTGTCTCTAAATAATTTAATCCGTCAAAAAAATATCAGATACTGTAGTCAAATAATTGTCATCATTTATTGTTGATTTCACAAAATTTTTGCTATTGCTCACACTTACTTCTGAACTAAAAGTATTTAAAGTATTATTAATCAATGATTGATAATTATTAACAATATATAGTTCATTATTAGTTAAATTAGTGAATGGAGAATTTTGTGAAGGATTTTCACTAGGTTCCGCTCCATGATTATTAAGGATTAAAGAATTTAAAACTCTATTATGACCATCATAAGCTGATTGGTTAACATCACCTAAAATTGGTTCCGCCTCATTTGATAAAGCGTGATTGATTAAAGTAGTATCTGGTACTTCATCCGAGGCTGCGTATGAAGCTGCTCCTCCTACAACGACAGCACCTACTGTTGCACCAACAGCAGCTCCGCTTACAGTTCCCATACCAGGGACAGTTACAGTTCCTGCAAGACCACCGATTTTACCACCTGCCCAAGTTCCTGCCCATGCTCCTGCTACATCAGAAGAAAAAACAGCACAAAGCTTTTTAAAAGATAACGGCTTATCTGGTAAAGTGGGGTCATCAGGCGTTGTTAATTCATTAGATGCTAGTTTGCTTTTTGTGAAAAGATTTTTTACTGCAAAATTACCATTAATTGCTTTTAATTCGGAGTTTAAAAGCGTTAGTTTTTCATCTTGAATTAAATCTTCTGATCTTTTTTCACAAGATGATAATGCGAATGATACACAGAGTGTAATCACTGTGAAGAGGTTAGATATCTTTTTCATAATGAATAAATTTATTTGGTTAGTTAAATTTATTATTTTTTTTATTTTATAAAAAAAATTACTTGTTTGGTAAAATTCCTTTTTTCTGGTAAGTTCCAATTATGTATGCAGGCGCATTCTCCACCTTAATTTCCCCTTTTCGTGCTCTCTCGTTAACTTTCTCAATAAACTTGATAAAATCATCGTAACCATCTTTCACAATCAGTATAGCGTATTCCTCGCTAATACCATATGCCATAACCGCTCTAACATTTTTTTGATATTCGATAGGTTCTTTATAGTCTATTTCCAGTTGTTGTGGGTTGTTTTTTGAGGTATCAACATATATTTGAATGAACTCAAAAGAACGCCCTTTTTTATATAGCTGATAGTCAAATGATATATCTGTATGTTCGTTTATCTGTTTTTTTGCGATATCGAGAACGTATTCTTTGAATTGTCCAATTTGTTTAAACTGTTCATTCCCTTTATTTGTGGAGCCGGAGGGATTCGAACCCTCGTCCAAACATAGAATGATTTATGCTTTCTACATGTTTAGCTTCTCTTAGTTTGTCGGGAGAGGGAAGGTGAGAAGCCTACCTATACCGTTCTCCTTAGTTGCTGAATCTCATCACTGCTTAGCAACGTCACAGCGACCAGCTCTATAAGTCGATGCCTCTGATGTTAGGCGATAGAGCAAGGCCTAACGAGACAAAAGCTGAACTTAATTCTAAATTAAGCAGCTAAGGCGTAGTTTTCTTCGCCAGTTATTGTTTTGATAGTGAGATTAAAGTGCTTAACTATCAACGCACTACATGCTTACATAACCATTACTATCCTGTCAATTCCAGTCGACCCCGGTAACAGTATGTTACACAAAAATAATAAAAATCTTCAATGTTGTCAATGAGGAGCTCTATTTCACACGTCCCACACGAAAGATGATAGGGAAGATTACCCTCCGCAATTCGATGTTGCCCCAGGCTTGCCGTAGGTCTTTTTCTATTTCGCTTATGGGGTTATAATTGTTTTTGTTAACAAAATGCTTTACTGCCGACCAAGTGTTGAGGTAGCCTACAAGATGGTCGTACCTCCATAGCTTAATGTTATTTATGGATGGTGTTTCCAGTTCCTTAAACGGGAAAGGGATATACTGATATTGACTTTGCAGATGTTTTCTTTCGGGGTCCCAATATTTTCCTATAATATCTTCGTAAAAGTAGCGTATGATTTTATCAATTTCGGGACTTATGGAACACAACTCATAGCCTATGAGGGCGATAAGACTGTTAGGTTTTCCCACGCGTTTCACCTCCTCGTTGAATTTGTCGATTTCGAACCAATGTACAGCTTGGGCTACCGTGATCAGGTCGAAGCTGTTGTCTTCGAAGCAGGTGCTTTCTGCTGCTTGAACCGAATATTCCACATTGTCAGCCGTAAACGCATGTTGAAGCTGCTCCTCACTGATGTCTGTGGCTTTTACCTTTCTAAACTCTTTGGCTAGCTCTATGGCCAGCTGACCATTGCCGGTACCACAATCCCAAGCGCACTCCTTGTTGGATAGCAAAGGATAAATAAAGTCAAATAAGGCTTGCGGATAGTCCGGCCTATATTTGGCGTATTGCTCCGGCGATGAAGAAAAAATGTTTTTCAAGGCAATAATGGTTTGTTCAGTATAAATATAATTTTTTTTTATTGCATTCTAAAACGGTAGTACTACGACGATATCCTTGGTAGATGTTCATAGCAATACATCGTTGTAAGCAGAGTGTTGAGAGGAAATGTTAGACATTTGCAAGAGGAGTAGTAAGAAAAAACAGGAGGTCGAAGGTGGTGCTCCCTGTTTCATTCTCCAACAAAAGTAGGGATGAGACTATCCTATTTTAAATGAGGTCATCGTCAGCGAGCCTCCTACGGCCGCGTCATTAAAGATTTCTATATGTTCATTTTTTTCTTGCAAGCTTAGTGCATACAGCATAGGAATGAAATGTTCGGGAGTTGGCACCGCCAGCTGAAACTCTTTACCTTGTTTGTAGTATTCTATCAAAGGCTGATGGTTACCTTCACGTATATACTCTTTCATCTTCTCATCTGCGTACTGAGCCCAGTCGTAGGCATATCCCGTCGTGTTGAGGTGCTGCCATGCCACCATACGCAGGTTGTGTACGATGTTTCCGCTGCCTACGATGAGCACACCTTTGTTGCGTAATATGGCAAGCTCTTTGGCCAATGCATAATGGTAGGCAGGGGGCTGTGTGTAGTCTATGCTCATCTGTATCACGGGTACGTCTGCGTCAGGATAAAGGTGTTTGATGACGGACCAGGAACCGTGATCCAGTCCCCACTTGTCGTCAAGATGCACTTCGGCGGAAGTTATTATTTCTTTGGTATATTGTGCCAGCTCGGGGCTGCCGGGAGCAGGGTACTGCACCTCGAAAAGCTCGCGAGGGAAACCACCGAAGTCGTGGATGGTTGGCGGGTTGTCCATGGCGGTGACAAAAGTGCCACGTGTTTCCCAGTGGGCCGATACCACCAGTATCGCTTTGGGTTTTTCTATCTGTGCTCCCACCTTTCGGAATCCCTGTACAAACTCGTTTTCCTCGATGGCATTCATAGGACTACCATGTCCTAAGAAAAGGACAGGCATCTTGGGGCTGTTGTCCAGTTCTTTAGAGAATTTATGCAGTTGGCTCAGCTTGTGTGCCGCACCTGTCAAAGGAAGAGCGGCGGCAGCGGCCAGAAAATCTTTTCTGTTCATAAGCTTATTATCTTCAGATTCAAAGATCGGCAAAAAGGATGGAGGGATGGTATAAATTTTCGGACGAAAAGTTGTGAATTTAGGAAAGCATATTTTTCATCTCTTCTCTAAATTCGGAAGGAGTCTGTCCTGATTTCTTTTTGAATACGTTAGTGAAGTAAGCCTTGTCGCTATATCCCAATTCAAATCCTATTTCTGCTATGCTTTTGTCTGTAGACAGGAGCAGTCTTTTGGCTTCTATAAGTTTTCTCGTTTCGATGAGCTCGGATACGGACTGATGCAATATGTTTTGGGTGAGCGTGTTCAGCGACTTGGGACTCATGAAGAGTTTTTCGGCATAGAAGGCAACGCCTTCAGGACGACGGAAATTTTCCTCTAGTATAGTCAGGAAATTTTTGAAGGTTGTATTCTGATTGTTAGTGAGATTTACTGTCGTGGTGCTAACCTTTTTTCTTTCGCTTTCTATTACGGTGAGCAGTGCTGTCAGTAGATCCTTAATGATTGCCAGTTCGCTATTCTGCCGAACATATTCCTCATATATGAGGCGACAAAGTGTGTCTAGCCTTTGTATAGCGTAGGAGGTGGTCAGCCTAAAATTAGCCTGGACATGATAGTAATTGTATAGCTGAAATGTGATTTCCGGAATAAACTCTGTCTTGAAGCGTATTACCCAAAAGTCACATTCGCCTTCAACCTTTTTGGGGCTGGCTCTATGGATTTTCCCTTTCGAAACAAAAGAAATAAAAGGAGCATTGATAGTTTGGGTTTCAAAGTCTATAAAGTGCATAAGTTGTCCCTTGATTCCGATAATCAACTCTTCGAAATCATGCTGATGTGGGTTATTTGGACTTTGGTCTATCTTTTCAGCCTCAAAATGGCCTACTTTATAAATTTTGAATAGCTCATTCATGAATTAAAGATAGAATTTATTGTGTAAAGGCTAAAATTTATTTGTTGTAAAGAGGTTTTTGGTTGTTTTTGTTGTTGTTTTTGGTCTTTTTGTTTATTTGGTTTATTGTTTTTGGGTGTTTTATTGATATTTTTACATATTTTCTTATATAAAATTGATGAAAATTAAATTTTTTGCTTGTTTTTATGGTAAATTAGTTTTTATTTTGAGTCAAAATTGAAAATTAACTATAAAAAATATGCAAAAAGCACAACAAAAATCTTTTTCTCCACTGATCGTGGTGTTTATTTTGGTGATTTTATCTCTTTTTAATCCTTCTGTTCCGAATCATACTAAAGATTATGATTATAATGGGGCAGATATTGCATGGATTTTGACTGCGGCGGCATTAGTTTTGATTATGACGCCGGGATTAGCGTACTTCTACGGTGGGATGGTGAAGAAGAAGAATGTCATCTCGACGATGTTGCAGAGCTTTATCTGTATGGCGGTGGTAGCAGTATTATGGGTTGTGTTTGGTTTTTCTTTGGTGTTCGGCGACTCCATAGGTGGTGTCATCGGAAATCCTACCACATACTTTATGTTCAAAGGTGTGATTGACGGTGAGCCATGGGCTGGCGCGCCGACTATACCTTTTACCTTGTTTGCAATGTATCAGTTGAAATTTGCTATCATCACGCCGGCTTTGATTACGGGAGCTGTGGCGGAGCGCATCAAATTCACTTCATATGTGTTGTTTGTTTGCTTGTTTTTTGTTTTTATTTACGCTCCTTTGGCGCATGCTACATGGCATCCTGACGGCCTGCTATGCAAATTAGGGGTCTTGGACTTTGCCGGCGGTACGGTAGTGCATATGTCGGCCGGCTTGACGGCTCTTGCTGCAGCGATATATATGAAGCAAGGGAAGCAGTTTCACGAGCATACGCCGGCCCGCATCACGTATGTATTATTAGGAACAGGATTGCTATGGTTCGGCTGGTACGGATTCAACGCCGGCTCGGCGTTTGGAGCGTCACAGCTGGCAGCAACAGCGTTGGCGACGACATCCACTGCGTCGGGAGCTGCAGCGCTTACATATATCTTCTTTGATGCGGCAAGAGGTATCAAACCTTCGGCCATGGGAGTATGTATAGGTGTGGTGATAGGCTTGGTAGCCATCACGCCTGCTGCGGGATTTGTAACTATTCCACATTCTTTTGTGATAGGTGCTGTAGCGGCCGTGATAAGCCGTATCTGTATCGAGTGGAGAACGAAGTCCCAGCTTGACGATACTTTGGATGTGTTTCCAAGTCATGGTGTGGGTGGTATGGTAGGTATGGTGCTGACAGGTGTGTTTGCTCATGGCTCTATTAATGAGGCGGTGACGACAAATGGACTTATCTATGGCGAAACAGGTTTGTTCGTAGCCCATCTTATAGGACTGGTAGGTGCGGTAGCATTTACGTTGGTGATGGCATTCATCGTGCTTAAAGCTGTAGATGTAATCACTCCGTTGCGTGTGAAAGAAGAGGACGAAGAAGTGGGGCTGGATATTTCGCAGCACGGCGAAAAACTGTAATAAGATTTCCCTCCTTAATATTATCTAAATTATGATGACTCGGTCAATCCTTCTGGCCGAGTTTTTTTATTTTGTGGAGGGCAAATGTTGAAATTGTGAGGATGAAATGTGTTGAAGTCTAGAGACTTTGTTGTAAAACAGGTGGTATGTATTTTTTTTCTGTAAAAAAGAAGTGGAGGTGTTTTTACACGTTGTAATTTTTGTAACTTTGCAGCATCAATTCAGACTATGAGTGACGCTATAAAACACGAGTGTGGTATCGCACTAATCAGATTATTAAAACCCCTCTCATATTACCAGGAAAAATATGGCACCCCTTACTACGGCATTAACAAACTGTATCTTCTCATGGAGAAACAGCACAATCGTGGTCAGGATGGAGCGGGTATTGCTACTATCAAATTTGATGTAAAGCCTGGTCATCGTTATATAAGCAGATATAGAGCGATGGGGGCATCAGCGGTAGCTGATATTTTTGAATATGTGCAGAAGAAGTTTGAAGCTGTACATAAGGCGTATCCGGAAGAATCTAAAGACCCTCAATGGTTGAAAGAAAATGTAAGCTTCACCGGAGAGGTACTTCTAGGGCACCTGCGCTATGGAACACACGGTAAAAACAGCATAGAAAGCTGCCATCCCTTCTTGAGACAAAACAACTGGATGACGCGTAACCTTGTTGTTGCAGGTAACTTCAACATGACAAATGTAGATGAGTTGCTGCAGCAGCTGTACGATCTGGGACAGCACCCTAAAGAGCAGGCCGATACCGTAACCGTGTTGGAAAAAATCGGTCACTTCTTGGATGTGGAAAACCAAAACCTTTTCGACCAATTTAAAAAAGAAGGTTATTCTAACGTTGAAATATCGGCTCTTATAGCCAAACATATAGACGTTGCCAAGATCCTTACACGCTCGGCAAAAACATGGGATGGAGGGTACACTATTGCCGGAATTATGGGGCATGGTGATGCTTTCGTGATGCGAGATCCTGCAGGTATACGTCCTGCCTTCTACTATCAAGATGAAGAAGTGTTGGTGGTAGCGTCCGAACGCCCTGTCATCCAGACGGCATTTAATGTGCCATTGAATGCGGTGAAAGAGATCAAGCCGGGCCATGCGCTGATTGTGAAAAAAGACGGCACCATCACCGAAGAGATGTTCAGAGAACCTACAGAACAAAAATCTTGTTCGTTCGAAAGAATATATTTTTCTAGAGGCTCGGATGCTGACATCTATCAAGAGCGTAAGAAGCTGGGAATGCTTCTTTGCCCTCAGGTGTTGAAAGCAATCAACCACGACATCAAAAATACAGTATTCTCTTTCATCCCTAACACTGCGGAAGTATCCTACTACGGTATGATGGAAGGGATGAACAAATATGTGCGCGACTATCAGAAAGAAGTGTTGCTGAATCGCAGTGATAAGGTTTCTGATGAGGAGATGAACGAAATATTGAGCTTGCACCCTCGTTTTGAGAAGCTTAATATTAAAGACGCCAAATTGCGTACGTTTATCACTCAAGATGCTGACCGCCAAGACATGGTACAGCACGTTTACGATACTACTTACGGTATTGTACGCGATCATCAAGATACCATCGTAGCTATTGACGACTCTATTGTGCGTGGTACTACACTGAAACAGTCCATCCTTACCATCTTGGACCGTCTGAATCCTAAGAAGATTATCATTGTCTCTTCAGCGCCTCAGATCCGCTATCCGGACTGTTATGGTATTGATATGTCTAGGATGGGTGAGTTTGTGGCATTCGAAGCGGCGATAAATCTGTTGCGCAGAAATGGTATGTCACGCATCATCGACGAGGTGTATCAAAAATGTCTGGCGTCGATTACCCTTCCAAAAGATCAGGTGGAGAACTATGTGAAGGCTATCTACGAACCTTTCACTTATGAGGAAATTTCGGAAGAGATAGCTAACATCGTAAGACCTCACCATCTGAAAGCTGAATTGCAGATTATCTTCCAGACTTTGGAAAATCTTCATGAAGCATGTCCTAACCACCGAGGAGACTGGTACTTCTCCGGTGATTATCCAACGCCAGGAGGAAATAAAGTTGTGAATAAAGCCTTCATGAACTGGGTGGAAGGTAAAAACGTAAGAGCTTATTTCAGTAACTAAAAACGGTTATTAAAATCCATCATAAAGGGCTAATCTACACGATTAGCCCTTCTTTTTTAAGCGAAAATTTTTCCGTCTACATAAAACCACTGCTTGTTAAGCATTTTGAAGGAGGACTTTTCGTGGTGTATATGTGGCTGTCCTTCCTCGTCGAGATAGTGGGCTTTAAACTCTACAGTATTTACTGTGGAGCGTATGATTTCTAGATGTATCCATTTACAAGCCTGTGCCCAAGTGGCAATCTCTTTTTTGTTTTGAAATCTTCGGGTGGTAGGGTGGAATGTGTTATATATGAAATCTATATTTTGCAGGGCAAAAGC
Organism: Sphingobacterium thermophilum; assembly: GCF_039541675.1. Classification (NCBI taxonomy): domain Bacteria; kingdom Pseudomonadati; phylum Bacteroidota; class Sphingobacteriia; order Sphingobacteriales; family Sphingobacteriaceae; genus Sphingobacterium; species Sphingobacterium thermophilum. Next base: position 11,311 of record NZ_BAABGR010000011.1, read on the forward strand.
ACTGTAGCGGGCGCGCATCAAAGCTTCTGCATCCTGAGCAGCCTCCCTGCCGCTATGTATTTTTCCACAACAGTCGGAGTAATTTCGGGCACTTCCACAAGGACAGGTATTGTTGTTCATCATCAGGCTTTTCTTTCCCCAAAATTACGGTTTAGGGGCATATATTTTCATAAAAATGTAAATTGATAAAATTTTTTAAACTAAAAGTTCCCTTTAAGCGTTATCACCGTAAATACTAAACTATGACTTCATTGAAAAACGAAATTGTAGGCTCGTGGAAGTTGTTATCCTATATTGAAATTCCCGTAGGGGGAGATGATTATCAATTTCCGTTAGGCCAAAAACCTAAAGGCATACTGATTTTAAGTCCAGATGGCTTCATGTCGGTACAGATTGCCGTCAATACGTCAAGCAGATATGAAAATGAAGACCGTTTTTCGGTTTCTGATAGTGACCTTGCTGCCAGAGCCAAACAATATATAGCATTTTCAGGAACATATACGATAGATAGTGAATATTCGAGGGTTACGTATAATATTATAACCTCTTTACATCCCAACTGGGAGAGAGAGAAGCAAGTACGAAAGATGGATTTTGAAAAAGATATCATGTATCAGAAGTCCGTGGATCCTGTTCTGTCGGGTGGGCAGTTAGTACATGTGTACATGACATGGCAACGCGTCCACAAGACCGAAGAGATAGAGGCTGAAAGCGAAGAGTTTTCGAGAGGGTTTGGATTCTTATAAAAAGAAAGGGGCTGTTTAGGCCCCTTTTCTTTTAAATAGGATATTATTTAATGGATATTATACTAATTTGGCTAAAGCTTCTTTCATTCTGCGAAGAGCCTCTTTCAGATTTTCGTCTGAAGCAGCATAAGAAAGACGTATATAGTTGTTGTTTCCGAAAGAGTCTCCACCTACGGTAGCAATATGTCCATAGTTCAACAAATATAAAGCTAAGTCTGCAGAATCTTTAATGACATTTCCTTCCGGATCTTTTTTTCCGAAGAAAGAGCTGATTTCAGGGAAGAAGTAGAAAGCACCTTCCGGCATGTTTGTTTTTACTCCTGGAATGTCGTTTAACAGATCATATACAAGCTGGCGGCGGCGTGCGAAGGCTTCTTTCATCTTCTGCACAGACTCCAATCCATCTTGATAGGCCGCAATGCCGGCACGCTGTGCTATAGAGCAAGTTCCCGATGTAGTTTGTCCTTGCAATTTTTCGTTAGCGGCAGCGATTTCTTTGTTGGCTGCTATATATCCCAATCTCCAGCCTGTCATCGCATAAGCTTTTGAGAAGCCGTTTACGATGATTACACGGTCTTTAATACTATCGAATTGTGCTATAGATTCATGTTTGTCTACGAAGTTGATATGTTCGTAGATCTCGTCAGAGATGATAAAGATGTTTGGATATTTTTCGAATACTTTTGCTAGACCTGCCAATTCCTCTTTGCTGTATACCGATCCTGTAGGGTTACATGGTGAGGAGAACATGAACAGCTTTGTTTTAGGCGTGATAGCCGCTTCCAATTGTTCTGGCGTAATCTTGAAGTTGCTTTCTATAGTCGTGTCGATAAATACAGACTTACCTTCGGCAAGGGTTACCATTTCCGAATACGACACCCAATAAGGTGTAGGGATGATCACTTCATCACCTGGATTTATCAGGGTAAGAATCACATTCGACAAAGATTGTTTTGCTCCTGTAGAAATAACAATCTGTGATATATCGTAATCTAGTCCGTTTTCTCTTTTCAGTTTGTCTACTACAGCTTGACGCAGATCCGGATATCCCGCAACCGGCGAATAACGTGTGTAGTTTTCGTCTAAGGCTTTCTTAGCAGCTTCTTTCACATTATCTGGGGTGTTGAAATCCGGTTCACCCACACTGAGGCTGATTACGTTGATGCCTTTTGCTGCAAGTTCACGACCAAGCTTGGTCATTTTCAATGTCGCCGATTCCGACAGGCTATTGATTCTATTGGATAAATATGATGCTGTACTCATAGTGATACAAATATAATTATATATGATTCAAATTAATGAGGTATTTGTTAATAAATTAACAAATTTATAATCCTGTCGTTAAACTATTCCAAAGTGTGTGGGAATGCGTTATATTTGAAAGGCATGATAATAGATCGCTTTATTTTATTTCTGTTTCTTAGCATTGTTGCGGCATATTTTTTTCCTCAGCTGGCACTTCATGGCGACGGAAATACTTTGGAAACAATAAGCACAGTAGGAGTTTCGTTTATTTTTTTCTTTTACGGCTTGAAATTAAGCCTTACTGATATCAAAAATGGCTTGCGCAACTGGAGATTGCATCTGGTCGTACAGTGTATCACATTCGTTTTGTTTCCCGTCATGTTGCTATTGTTAAGACCTTTAGTAGGTCGCGGAATAGATGAAAATCTGTGGCTCTCTTTTTTCTTTTTGGCGGCATTACCTTCGACGGTTTCTTCGTCGGTGGTCATGGTATCCCTTGCCAAAGGAAACGTACCAGCAGCGATTTTCAATGCCAGCATTTCAGGACTCATAGGCGTATTGATTACCCCGCTGTGGATGAGCTTTTTTCTGGTATTTCGTACGGAAAATGTCTTTGTAGATGTTTATGTGGGGCTTTTTACGGAAATCATCCTTCCTGTGATGTTAGGACTTTTGTTGCAACGTTATGCAGGAAATTGGGCTAGAAAACATAGTAAAGCTTTATCTACTTTCGATCGTTTGGTTATCCTGCTGATTGTTTATGGTAGTTTTGCCCATTCCTTTGTCGATGGCATCTTCGGTGAAGTAGGCTACAAGCATTTGGTATTTGTGGCAATGGGTGTGGTGGTTCTCTTTATACTGGTTTATTGGTTGACGCATCTGGTCTCCAAATTATTAGGATTCAGTAGAGAAGATGAGATTACTGCCTTATTCTGTGGTTCGAAGAAGTCGCTTACCCATGGCAGTGTGTTTGGCAAGTTCCTATTCGTTAATAATCCTTATGCGGGATTATATTTTCTTCCGATTATGCTTTATCATGCTTTTCAGATTCTGGTGATAAGCGTGATTGCGAATAATATGCAAAAAAAAATTGACCTCTAGGGTCAGCTTTTTTGCAATAATAGCGGCAATTAATACGTAAAACTGCTTGAGTCAGCATCATCGATATGCTGAGCCAATAAGGACTGACTTTGTTTAAGAATCTTGGACTGGGCCATATAGTCTTGGTCCTGTGCATATATAAAGAGCATGGTGCCGTTTTTTATCGTGTTGATAATCGGCTTAGCAAGCTCACGCGGAAGGGCAGGACAGCCGTAGCTTCTACCCAGTCTTCCGGTAGATTTTATGACGGCTTCACTACAATAATCTGCACCATGGATGACTACGGCCCTCGGTTTAGCCTGGTCGTTAATGCCCTTTTCAAGACCGTTCAATACTAAAGAATAGCCGTTTCCTCCTTGATAGGTGTTTTCCGTAATATAGAATCCCAAAGAACTCTGATGCGAGCCATGTCTATTCGAAAAAGAAGTAGCGTACTTCTCACCACTGTTGCGCCCATGAGACACAATCGTATGATACAGCAACTTCTTGTTTTTGATATCGATGACATAGAGTCTCTTTTCTGTAGAAGGAAGCGTAAAATCTATGATAGATATGATGTTCTTATTTTTCGGATTTAACTGTTCGTAGCCGACCATAGCCTTTTCGAAGGCATCATATTGCAATTTGTCTTCCAACCCTACTTCCTTATAGAGCTTTTCCACCAAGGAACGTTTTTCCACAATTTTATGAGGGGTGAAGTTATCGGCTAGGCTGTCTTTGTGGTCGGTTTGGGAATAGGTTGCCCCGGACTGACTAATAATTGTGACAACACCAGCCAACACTGCTATCATCACAATAAAAATTGAATTTCTCATACGCACTTATCCTTTTGATGACTTACAAAGTTCGTTATCAGTATTTTATAATTGTGTTAATAAATGTTAATTTTTAACTTATGGTTAATCTATGACAATTACAAGTGAAGAATGTGGTTTCACCCAATCGTATATAAATTTAGAATGAGAGGAGGCCGTGCGAACACACATATGTGACCTCGGAATGGTGCCCAAAGTAGGACTGGTTTCAATAATCTGTCCTTTTGGGTTGTTCACAGGAATGCCGTGAATATAGGCTCCATTTGTGAACCGGGAAGCCCATGGAGCAAAACCTTCTATAGAGGTTGTGCCATCCTTGTAATAAAACATTTTGGCTTTACGCTCTTGTACAACAAAAATTCCTACGGGTGTTTCCATAGCGTAGGGAGGTGCATGTCTTCCTGTCGTGGCAGCATTCATACTGCGGACATACCATGTATCCTCCACGTGATCTAGTGTACATATGTTTTGATTTTTGACGTCGACGACAACCACATGTTTGAATGTCACTGTATCTCCGATGAGGATTAGGTAGCGACGCGGGATTTCCCATTCCCCTTCGAAATTGGTTAAGCCTTGCACTTTTACCATCTTTAGGGTGTCGCTACTAAGCAGCTTGACGAGGGAGCCGTCGCGGCCGTAGATTACAGGATGCTTGTCGTTACCTACCTCATAGAGCGGTGCCGATTGGTAGCGCTCTGTGCCTAAGGTGTCGGAAACCCTTTTGTAGGCGTTTCTTTTGTAGTTGGGAACAGTAGGAGCTTCTCCATTTTTATTTTTGTAATTGGAAACTATGGCGTAGAAGTTATTTCCATGCTGTAGATTTTCGATCTGTGCTAGTTTTTCCTTAATTTTTTCCCATTGAAACTGCCGTACGGTATCCTTGTATTTATATGTGTCATCCAAGGTATATCTGTCATACTTTAATTCTTTTTTCAGTTTGATGTCGGCAACAGTTCGAGGTCTTTGCTTTTCGGCTTCTTCTTGTTCTTTACGGACTTTTTCGAGGCTGTCCTGCTTTTGCTGTTCAGCCTTTTCTTGTGTAGAAGGTTTACTGTTGTTCACGCATGAAAGCAGAACCATACTTCCGGTTAATAGGAGAAATATTAAACGCATAAAAGCGATATTTGATTTATTGTTCTAAATCAAATATATCAAATTAAATTACGGGAAACAATTTTGTTTCAATCTCTCTGTCAAAGGATTGAAGGGTGTTGAAGAAAGGTTGTGTATCGCCATTGAGAGCGATAAGATAGGGGATATTCACTGTGTGGGAATGGGTTTTTAGGCTGAAATAGCCTAAGAGTACACCATTGTTTTTCTGTACGGCTTTCACCTCTTTGACTTTTATGGTGTCTGTAAGAAGGTTGAACTTTATTTTTTTGCCATCTGCAAAATCTACCTCCATATCATGTGTGTTGCGGTTGTAGAATATGCGTTGTTTTTTTACGGCTTTAATATGGTTGCTCAATACGAAGAACTGCCCTATAAGATAAAAGCTCAAGGGGAGCATGATTAGCGCTATTTTGAATTTTGCTGCTAGGATGATGCAAACCAACAGAATAAGAACTCCTGTTCCCACGGATAGTAGCGTCTTTCGGAGCAAGGACTTATAGATGGCGAGCGAAGCACTTATGGCGATAATTTCCGACGGGGTGGAAAGTCTTTGCGTATAAGAAGAATTCATACCGCCGAGCTTTCGTACTATCGAGTAGAAAAGTATCGCAATAAGGGCTCCTATGATGATGATTTTGGTCATCTACTCGCTATGGTTTAATATTGTTCGTTCTCGTTAGGATAATCTTTGCTTTTGACGTCGGAAACATATTGTGTAGCCGCGGCGGAGATAGTCTCATACAGGTTGGCGTATTGACGCAAAAACTTAGGCTTGAAATCTTTGGTCATACCCAACATGTCGTTTACTACCAACACCTGGCCGTCGCAACCGCTGCCGGCACCTATGCCTATGGTAGGGATATGCAACATGTTGGAAACCTCTTCGGCTAACTTTGCCGGAATTTTTTCCAATACGATGGCAAAACATCCAGCTTCCTGTAGGGCTAAGGCATCGGATTTGAGCTTTTCAGCTTCCGCTTCTTCTTTGGCGCGTACGCCGAAGTCACCGAACTTGTATATTGACTGGGGGGTAAGTCCCAGATGCCCACACACAGGAATTCCGGCTTTCACAATTTTTTTAATGTTGTCTATAATCTCTATGCCGCCTTCCAATTTTAAGGCGTGCGCTCCAGATTCTTTCATCATGCGTACGGCCGCTTCATAAGCCTTCTCGGTAGAGCCTTGGTATTCACCGAAAGGTAAATCCACCAATACCAATGCTCGTTTTGCGGCGCGTGCCACGGCGGCTGCATGGTATATCATATTATCTAAGGTTATAGGCAATGTCGTTTCATAGCCGGCAAAAACGTTGGCAGCAGAGTCTCCCACCAAGATTACATCTACTCCGGCCTCGTCGAGGATGCGTGCCGTGGTGAAGTCGTAGCTTGTAAGCATGCTGATCTTTTCTCCGCGCATCTTCATCTCCCGAATAGCGGAAGTAGTTACCCTTTTTATGGTTTTATGTACAGACATGTTCAGAATGTTTTGCTGCAAAAATAGGAATTATAAATAGGTATAACCTCATCTTATTGCAAAAAGCGCATTTGTCACAAATACTCATATTGTTTTGCTATTTTTGCAGTATGACGCAAAACGAAAACCGTTTATTTAAATTTCCTAAGTTCTCCGAACTTATCATTCATGAAGATGACAACCTTATAGCCATCAACAAACCGCCGTTCATTGCTTCTTTGGACGAACGGGAGGGAGGTGAGGTCAATATCTTGCGGTTGGCGAAGAAGTACTGGCCTGACGCTCAAGTATGTCACCGTCTGGACAAAGATACTTCCGGCGTGCTGCTAATCGCCAAAAACCCGGAAACATACCGCTTGGTGTCTATAGAGTTCGAACGCCGTCGGGTGAATAAGATTTATCACGCCGTCATCCAAGGGACCCATATTTTCAATGACCTGAAAGTAGACCTGCCGATATTGAATCAAGGTAATAAGAATGTAACGATAGATCGTGCTCGAGGTAAACAGGCCGAAACTATATTCAACAGTATTAAATATTTTAAGCATTTCACGTTGGTGGAATGTAAGCCCATAACGGGAAGGATGCACCAGATACGTATTCATCTGGCTACACAACATGCCGCCATAGTAGGGGATGAGATGTATAAAGGAAAGCCTGTATACCTGTCACAAATCAAAAAAAGGGGATATACCTTATCCAAAAATCAGGAAGAGCAGCCTATCATGAAACGTTTCGCTCTGCATTCTAAAAAGCTGGAGATAAACATCGATGGAAAGCAGTACGTCTTTGAGGCAGAATATCCAAAAGATTTTGCTACCTTACTGAAGCAATTGGAAAAATTTGATACATAATAGTGATGAATACTAAGGGCTCCAAAAAGAATATATGGTCATACTTCATCTGGGGTGTGCTGTTAGTCGTGGTTCTGATTCCCGATACTAGAATTTTCGTACAGCGCCAGCTGATGAAGCTAGGTTTGTTCAGGCCCAAGTTGGAGACTTCAGCGCAGCAAGAGCCCGAAAAAGAGCAACAGACTATATCAGTCACAGGAGGTCCTGCAGTATCTTTTGTGGATGACAAAGGAAATCCTGTCCATGTGAGAGACCTTAAGGGTAAGGTAGTTTTTATAAACTTCTGGGCAACATGGTGTCCGCCTTGTAAGGCGGAGATGCCTTCCATCCAAAAGTTGTACGACAAATTTAAGGACAGTGGTAAGATAGAGTTTCTTCTTGTGGAGATTGATAACAACATCCGCGGGGCTAATGACTTCTTGAAAGGAGAAAACCTTGACCTCCCAATAGTATATCCCTATAGCGACATTCCGAAAGATTGGCTGTCCGACGCCATCCCTACAACAGTAATTTTGGATAAGGAAGGAAAGCTTTTTGCTAGAGAGCAGGGAATGCGCGATTACAGTGCCTCTTCGGTGGTGGATTTTATGCAAAACCTTATTAATCAATAACATTTTTTATGACTAGAGAGCAGTTAATAGAACAAATCAAGATAAAACGCTCATTCCTGTGTGTTGGACTGGATACAGATATTACAAAGATTCCAGAACACTTGTTAGGAGAGGAAGATCCTATCTTTGCCTTCAATAAGGCTATAATTGAAGCTACCGAAGACTTATGCGTGGCTTATAAGCCCAATATTGCTTTTTATGAAAGTTATGGCGTAAAAGGATGGCATTCCTTACAGAAGACATGGCATATTCTGCCGGAAAACTGTTTTTCCATTGCTGATGCCAAGCGTGGGGATATAGGTAATACCTCGAAGATGTATGCTCAGGCTTTCTTTGATCAGGCTATATCCGGAATGTCTTTTGACTCCATCACCATAGCTCCTTATATGGGAAAGGATTCGGTAGTGCCTTTCTTGGAGTTTGACGGTAAATGGGCTATCGTATTGGCATTAACCTCCAATGAAGGTTCAAAAGATTTCCAGAATTTTAAAGATAGCTCAGGAAAGCAGCTGTTCGAGGAAGTTATAGATAAGGTAAACACCTGGGGTAGCCCCGAAAATCTGATGTATGTGGTTGGCGCTACGCGCGGAGAAGCCTTTGTCGATATACGCAAACATGCTCCAGATCATTTCCTTTTAGTGCCGGGAGTAGGAGCGCAGGGAGGCTCATTAGAAGAAGTGTGTAAGCACGGATTGAATAAAGATTGTGGTTTGTTGGTCAACAGTACTCGTGGTATCATTTATGCCTCTTCAGGAAAAGATTTCGCCGAAAGAGCTAGAGAAGAAGCCATCAAGCTTCAGCAGGCTATGGAACACGAGCTTATCAAGGCGGGCATAATTTAGTGCAATAATCCAACAATAAAGATAATATTAAAGTGACTTCGGTCACTTTTTTTTGTTACAAAAGAAATAAAATTATAGGCAGATTTGCATAAAATAGATGTTTACTAATAGTTAAGTTTTGTGTAATGCTTTTAGTGCTGCAGCGAAGTGTTTTTATGTTTGAGTGAGGGTAATGAAATGTTATAGTAAAAATGTAAGGTAAACTGAAAATCTTCTACGAAAAATAATAAATTATAATTATTTATTATTTTAAAAGAGTGTGGCTGTAGTTTTGCTTAAACGTTTTGGTAATACAACAGAATTTGTTTAATTGTATTACAACAAGGCCAACTATAAAAACTTTTAATGTTATGGAAGACTACAGAAATCACGTAATTGAAGCCCTACAAATGCTAGCTACCGTTAGAAATATTATTTTTACCCGGATTGTTAATATTGCCTCGGCCGGAGAACTAAAAGAAATTTTAAGCGTTTTCGAGGAAGGAGATTCGTATGTGTTCGACATGGATCAATTTGAAAATTCTTCCGACGCTAATATTATAAAATTAATGGAGTTGTGTAAGAAAATAGAAAACACGTTCGAAAGCATACAAAACATCAATGCTGTGAAAGATGAGGAGATTTCATTGTCGGCATGTGATAATGAGAAATAATTAAACATTTTCTAATTTCTAATACATAAAGTATTCCTGTAACATTCGTTACAGGTTTTTTTTCTGTTTAATATTAAAATATAGTAAATTGGTAGATTATATAGGAATTATGGATTTTATTTAATACTTTTGTTTCCGTTGAGTTTTAGTTAAACTCTTTTTAGCCAAAAACATAGAAAAGCTACTTACTTTTTATCATGTTAAGTTTCAGAACAGAATTAGAAAATCCCGTTGTAGAGCAAGAGATCATAGAGCTTGAAAGAAAGATTCGAGCATATCAGCAGGGGCGTTTATCGGAGGAGAAGTTTCGCTCACTGAGGCTGGCACGGGGAGTGTACGGACAGCGTCAGCCCGGCGTGCAGATGGTACGTATCAAGTTGCCTTTCGGGAAAGTGACCTTCAAACAACTTCTTAAAATTGCGGATATATCGGATGAGTATGCTTCCCGTAATCTGCATCTTACGACTCGTCAGGATATTCAGATTCATTATGTGAGTCTGGATAAGACTCCTGAGCTTTGGGCTAAACTGGCGGAGGATGATATGACCTTACGCGAAGCTTGCGGCAATACCGTGCGCAATGTTACAGCCTCACCGACGGCAGGAATAGATCCGTCAGAACCATTTGACGTGTCGCCCTATGCTCAAAAGACTTTTGAATACTTCTTGCGTAATCCGATCTGTGCAGAGATGGGACGTAAGTTTAAAATAGCTTTTTCTTGTTCGGAAAGAGATACCGCTTTCTCTTATATCCACGATTTTGGCTTTATTCCTAAAGTAAGAGTGGTGGATGGCAAAGAAGTGCGTGGGTTTAAGGTTATGATGGGAGGCGGACTGGGTGCCCAGCCAATACTGGCTTATGAGGTGTACGATTTTTTGGAAGAACAATGGGTTATTCCCTATATAGAGGCTACGTTGCGGGTGTTCGACCGTTATGGAGAACGTAATAATCGTAATAAGGCAAGGTTTAAATATTTGGTTCAGAAGCTAGGCTTACAGGAGGTGCTTCGCCTTATTGAGGAAGAAAAAACAGCACTTAAGGCAAAAGAAGTATTTGTAGATCATAATATTATAGCTCTTCCTAGTTTACCTAATACTGAAGTTGAATGTGTTGAACCTATTGATAAAGAAAGATATAATGTGTGGCGCTTTACGAATGTCTTTGAGCAAAAGCAGAAAGGATATTTTGGTGTATATGTCAAAGTGCTTACAGGAGACATCCCTACCGAGAAAGCGAGAAGACTGGTTGAAGGAATACAAAACCATGTAGCTGACGACATTCGCATTACGCAAAATCAGAACCTTTTGTTCAAGTTTGTCCGTGAGGAGTCTCTGCCGCATCTTTTCAATTTACTTACGGAATTGGGATTTGCTCAGCCCGGCTATGATAGCACTGCCGACATCACCACCTGTCCTGGAACGGATACGTGTAACCTAGGGATCTCCAATTCAACAGAGATGGCACGAGTGCTGGAGCAGTATATTCACGAGTTTCATGAAGAGTTTGTTTACGAACAAGACCTGAAAATCAAGATTTCGGGCTGTATGAATTCCTGTGGGCAACATGGTCTTGCACATATAGGCTTTCATGGTAGTTCGGTGAAGGTGGAAGGCAAGGTTGTACCTGCCGCTCAAGTGATGTTAGGGGGTGGCACAATAGGAGATGGTAAAGGCCGTGTAGCCGAACGCGTTATCAAAGTTCCCACCAAGAGAGTCTTGCAGGTAGTGGATCTGTTGTTGAATGATTTCAAGCAGAATAAGCTGTCTTCCGAGAACTTTCATGCATATTATGATAGGCAAGGTAAGGATTATTTTTACCGCTTGTTAAAGCCTCTGTCGGACCTTTCGTCCCTTACTGCCGATGAGTTTGTGGACTGGGGGCATCAGGACACTTTTGAGACAGCTATTGGAGTGGGTGAATGTGCAGGCGTGGTTATAGATTTGGTGGCAACACTGCTTTTCGAGGCTGAAGAAAAACTAGAGTGGGCCAATAAGGCTTTGGAACAAGACCAATTTGCAGATGCTATATATCATGCTTACAGCTCTTTTGTGTGGACAGCGAAGGCACTTCTGCTCGACAAAGGGGTAAATGCAAGCACGCAGGCTGCAGTACTTAGTGAGTTTGATAATCGCTATGTTAATGAGGGAATATTCTCCTTCCCTACATCTTTTACCGAGCGTGTGTTGCAAATCAATAAGTATGAGCCTTCCAAAGAATTTGCCGAAGTGTATATCAAACAGGCAGCAGCCTTTTATTATGAGGCAGCAGAACGAAGAGAAGAGTTGCGGGTAGTTAGTAATTAGAAAGATTATAATGAACAATCATATAAGACCATTTGTAACATTAGTAGGAGCAGGTCCCGGTGATGCGGAGCTGATAACATTAAAAGGTATTAAAGCCATTGCAAGTGCGGATGTCATCCTTTATGACGCTTTGGTAAACGATGAATTGTTGGCCTATGCGAAAAAATCATGTACTAAAATTTATGTAGGCAAACGAGCGGAAAGACCTTCCACATCACAAGACTATATCAATAAACTGATGGTGGATTACGCTCTGACACATGGGCACGTGGTACGTCTGAAAGGTGGAGACCCCTTCGTTTTTGGACGGGGTGGTGAAGAGCTGGATTACGTTCGAAAGTTTAATATTCCTACAGCGGTCGTGCCAGGCATATCTTCATCTATTGGCCTTACAGGATTACAGCAAATTCCCCTTACCTATCGTGGCATCAGTGAGAGCTTTTGGGTAATAACGGGATCTACAACTGACGGAAAGTTGTCGGAAGACCTTTATCAAGCGGTAAAAACAAATGCTACAGTAGTAGTTTTGATGGGGTATTCCAAATTGCAGAAAATAATAGAGTTATATGAGATTAATGGTAAAGGTGATTTGCCTATTGCCTTAATCCAGAACGGTTCGTTGCCGAATGAGAAGGTGGTGGTAGGCACGATGAATACCATTCTTGAGCAGGTTCAACAGCATATGTTGGGAGTGCCGGCTATCATCGTAATAGGCGAAGTAGTGGCCAAACACAAGGAGTTTAAAATATTGAAATCAGAAATACAAAAGCTGGAGGCTCAATGAATACGTTGTTCCCCATCTTCGTCAAGTTAGAACAACTTCAAGTATTGCTTGTAGGTGCCGGTCCAGTGGGGTTGGAAAAGTTACAGGCGCTATTCCGTAATGCGCCTAAGGCTAATGTGCTTATCGTTGCTGAACATATCATCCCGGAGGTTACAGCCTATATTGCGGATAAGGATACCGTACATTTTGAGAGACGTCCCTTCAGAGAAACTGATTTGGAAGGTAAGGACTTAGTAATCGTCGCTAGCAACAATAGCTCATTGAATGAAGAGATAAGAACTATGACAAAATCACACAACATATTACTTAATGTGGCTGACAAGCCCGAATTATGTGACTTTTATTTAGGTTCTATAGTGCAGAAGGGCAATTTGAAGATAGGGATTTCTACCAACGGTAAATCGCCCACTATAGCAAAGCGATTGAAGGAATTTTTAAATGATCTGCTCCCCGAAGAAATCGACGAGACTCTGGAGCTGATGAATGAATTAAGACTTCAGTTAAAAGGTGATATTAAAATGAAAATAAAAATGTTAAATGAACATACAAGATCGTTGATAAGCTAAGCTATGGTAGAACTTTTGAAAGAACGGCTTAAAGGGTTGGCTGCCGAGCGGATAATTCAGGTGATTACTGAAGAGTGGGGGCAAAAGGCTGTTTTGTCTACTTCTTTCGGTATAGAAGATCAGGTACTTACCCATATGGTGGCACAGGCTGGTGCGAAAATAGATGTTTTCACCTTGGAGACAGGGCGTCTGTTTCCGGAAACCTACTATGTATGGAATCGAACATTGGAGCACTATAAGATAAAGATTAAAACATACTATCCCCAGGCAGCTTTAGTGGAAGAGATGGTGACCCAAAAGGGGCCGTCCAGCTTTTATGAGAGTGTAGAGAATAGAAAAGAATGTTGTTATATCCGCAAGATAGAGCCGCTAAGACGCGCCATCAAAGGATATCATATCTGGATAACGGGTATTCGTGCCGAGCAATCTCCCAACCGTGAGAGTATGGATTTTGTGGAGTGGGATGCCGGAAATCAAATTATCAAGATACATCCTCTGTTTGCTTGGAGTCTGCAAGAGGTCGAAGATTACATAAAAAAGCACCATATCCCGTACAATCCTTTGCACGATAAAGGATATCCGAGTATAGGATGTCAGCCATGTACAAGAGCGATAAGAGAGGGGGAAGATTTTCGTGCAGGTCGTTGGTGGTGGGAAGATAAGAGCAAGAAAGAATGTGGGCTGCACATAACACAGTCGTAGTAATTTGGAGTAAAATATTTCAATTAAATAAGGGTAAAGTAGATAATGGACTATTTAGATCATTTGGAGGCGGAAGCGATTTACATACTCCGAGAAGTAGCAGGGCAATTTGAAAATCCGGCTTTGTTGTTTTCCGGAGGTAAGGACAGCATTACATTGGTACATCTCGCCAAAAAAGCCTTCAGACCGGGGAAATTTCCTTTCCCCTTGGTGCATATTGATACAGGTCATAATTTTCCTGAAACCATAGCGTTCAGAGATTGGTTGGTGGAACACCTGGGGGAAAAGCTCATCGTGGGTTATGTGCAGGACAGTATTGATCAAGGGAAAGTGATAGAGCCTAAAGGTAAAAATGCCAGTCGTAATGCGCTGCAGACGGTGACATTGCTGGATACCATAGAAAAATACGGTTTTGATGCTTGTATTGGTGGAGCACGCCGTGATGAGGAGAAGGCTCGTGCTAAAGAAAGAATTTTTTCGGTGCGTGATGAGTTCGGACAGTGGGATCCGAAGCGACAACGGCCAGAGCTCTGGAATATTTTCAATGGTAAGATTAATAAGGGAGAAAACGTTCGCGTGTTCCCTATATCCAATTGGACAGAGCTGGACGTCTGGAACTATATTAAACGGGAAAATATTGCGCTTCCTTCTATCTACTTCAGTCACGAAAGAGAGGTGGTATGGCGCAACGGCCAATGGTTGGCAGCAGCTCCATGTCTTCATATCGACGAAGAGGATGTTGTGGAACGTAGATACGTGCGTTTCAGGACAGTAGGTGATATGACTTGTACTGCTGCTGTAAGTTCTGAGGCCTCGGAATTAGACGATATTATTGCCGAAATCAAGGTCTCTACGATGAGTGAAAGAGGGGCACGTATGGACGACAAGGTGTCGGAAGCGGCTATGGAAGAACGTAAAAAACAGGGGTATTTTTAATCTAGGGCACTAAAGAATTACGATAGAAGATGAACATATTGAAGTTTATTACAGCAGGATCGGTGGATGATGGTAAAAGTACCCTGATAGGCCGACTGCTATATGATACGAATTCCATATATGATGATCAGCTGGAGGCCATACAACGGGCTAACCGCAAGAATGACGACGGCACGGTAGACCTAGCAATACTGACCGACGGCCTTAAGGCCGAACGTGAGCAGGGCATCACCATAGATGTGGCATACAAATATTTTCAGACGGATAACAGGAAATTCATAATTGCTGATGCTCCAGGACATATTCAGTATACACGCAATATGATTACGGGTGCATCGAATTCAGATTTGATCATTATCCTCATCGATGCTCGCAAAGGGGTGGTAGAACAAACGAAACGTCACTCTTTCATTGCTAAACTCCTTTCGCTGAAACAGGTTTTGGTGTGTGTGAATAAGATGGACATGGTAGATTATTCGGAGGAAGTATTCGAAAATATCAAAATAGATTATTTGCAGCTTGCCAAAAATCTAAAATTAGCTCATGTCGATTTTATCCCTGTTTCAGCATTGAAAGGAGATAATATAGTGACTGCTTCCAAACGCATATCATGGTATTCCGGACCTACCTTATTGGAATACTTAGAGAATATAGAATTTGAGGAGAAAAAAAGTGACACGTGGCGCTTTGCAGTACAGTATGTGATACGTCCACAGTCTCCCGAATTTCCGGACTATAGAGGATATGCTGGCCGTGTGATAGGTGAGGGTTTGAAGGTAGGGGCTCCTGTCCTTGTGCTACCCAGCGGCATACAGTCCACCATCCGTAGAATAGAATTCGATCAGAAAGATCTTGAAATTGCAGAGGATGGTCAGTCGTTAGTACTCCACTTGGAAGACGACATCGATATATCAAGAGGAGATTTTATCGTTAGCGCCGATAGGCCTCCCTTTGCCGAACGTACTTTTGCGGCCAATATTTCTTGGTTTGAAAATAAACCTTTGGATACTAATCAGGTTTATCTCTTGCAGAACCAAACCAAGGTCACCAAGATTAAAATCCCAGAAGTGCATTACAGATTTGATGTCAACACACAAGAAAAAGTTTATGGCGAAGATATCCGTCTAAACGATATAGGAAGGGTGACAGTAAAAGCTGCCGAAGAGGTGGTATTTGATCTGCATAAGGATTTCCCGGCCAATGCTCGAGGGATAATCATCGATCCGCGCAACAATCTTACGGTAGGGGCTTTGACAGTAGAAGAGTTAATATAAAGGTAAAGGGGAATGTTTCCCCTTTAATTATTTTAATCCTAAAATAAAGTCATTCATTTCTCTGTTGAAGCTTAGTGGAGCTTCTAGGTTCGGTAGATGGCCTGTATTAGGTATTTCCACATATTTGGAGTCTTTAATTTTTGTGTGCATTTCCAGCATAAGCTCCTTAGGTGTAATCTTGTCTTCAGCACCACGGATAAGCAATACTGGGACGTCTATTTTCGGTAAGATATCGGTAGAGTCCATGCGTGAGGCGAGGGCTAGCTGCGTAGCGCAGATGCTATTTATTGAGTTGCGACGGATGCTGCTCTTAATCAGTTCAACCACATAAGCTCCTTCCTGTATAGTTTTCTTGGTGAAAATGTTGTCAATGAAAGCGATAGCAAAAGGCCTTCTTCCATAGCGTAAAACCGCCTGTATGCTGTCAAAGCGTTTTTGCTTACCGGCATTGTCGTCCGGACGGTGATGGGTGTCCGAAAGGATTAATCCGGCTATTTTGTGAGGGAAGAGAGCGTAAGCGCGTAAAGCTATATAGCCTCCCATGCTTACACCGCAGAGGATGGCTTTCTCCAGCTCCAGCTTATCCATAAATGCTTCCAGATCTTTGGCAAAGACGTCGATACTGAAAAAGCCATGTCCACTGGTGCTGAGCCCATGCCCACGGATGTCTATAGCGATACCAGTGACATTGTCTTCCAAGGATTCCAGCTGGAATTTCCATGAATTTTTGTTGAACGGAAAACCATGAAGGAAGATAACCGTCTTTTCTTCTGTTTCGGTTGCTTTTTTGATGTAATAAGAGATGTTGATATCCTCGACTTTTGTTTTGAAGGATTTAATAACTCTTTCTGCCATGGGCCTAAATTGGATAAAAAAATAATTCTTTAAATATCAATAAAATAGCTGTTTTGATGAGTCTAAGGTATAAAAAAAGTAACAAAAAGTTTGAATTAAAGAAAAAAACTCCCCATATTTGCATCACCGAAACGGAAGAGCGGTAGCTTAGAAGTGAAGGTTGAAGCACTCCTAGCTCAATTGGATAGAGCATCTGACTACGGATCAGAAGGTTAGGGGTTCGACTCCCTTGGAGTGCACAAAAAAGGCATCTAAAAGATGCCTTTTTTTTTATTTCTTACTGATTTGGTAAAGCTTTCCACTATCAGTGATGGCAAACAGTTCTCCGTTTAAGCCTTCAACCACATCTCTAAATCTTTCACCTTCTTTTGCCAAGAGTCTTTCTTCTCCTACGACTTTATTGTCTTTGATGACAAGACGTGCGATATGGGTGCTGCTAAGTCCACCGATGAAAATGTTGTTTTTCCACTCTTCGATACCTTTTCCGGAATAGAAGGTAGTACCAGACGGCGATAATACAGGATCCCAGTAATATACGGGCTGTTCCATACCTTCTTTCACTTGGATAGGAGGATTGCCTATTTTCGCTCCTGAATATTCTATACCGTAGGTGATTACGGGCCATCCGTAATTTTTGCCTGCTTCGATTCGGTTGAGTTCATCTCCTCCGCGAGGGCCAAATTCTGTTTCCCATAGGTCTCCGGTCTCTGGATGTATGGTGAGTCCTTGCGGATTGCGGTGACCGTACGAATATATTTCCGGAAGTGCGTCAGTCCTATTGGCAAAAGGATTACCTTGGGCAGGCTTTCCGTCTTTGGTTATACGCAAAATTTTTCCCAAAGACGACTTCAAGTCCTGCGCAAGAGGGCGTGTTTCTAAGTCCGAACGTTCGCCCGTACTGACGAAAAGATTTCCGTCTTTGTCGAAGATAACACGGCCGCCATAGTGTAGTCTACCGGCATAGGTAGGGGTACTGCGGTAGATGACTTGCACATCTGTCATCGTCTTTTCATCTTCGGACAGCTTACCTTTTGCTACAGCCGTGTGATTACCTCCTTCTACAGGTTCTGAGAATGCCCAATATACCATTCTATTGGAAGCGAAGTCGGGGTCTAAGGTTAAACCAAGGAGACCACCCTGTCCGCTAGGATCCACTTTCGGAGCTCCCGTAATAGGTTCGCTGACCTGTCCGTCCGGGTATACAATGCGGAATGTACCTTCCTTTTCGGTGATGAGAAGTTTTCCGTCCGGTAGTACGGCTATTCCCCAAGGAGACTTCAGCTTGTTAGTGATAACCTTGCTTTCGTAGGGTGTGTTTGTTTTTACGCCGTTGATGCGTGTTTGTCCCTCGAAAGCGGGTTTGTAGTCGGTGTTTGGTTTGTTGGTTTCTACAGGAGGGAGGGTGTCCGTAGGGGTGCCGTTATCATTGTTGTTCATGGCGCTGTTGTGGCATGAAGCCAAATAAACGGCGGAAGTTACTATGGAGCTTATAAGTATTTTTTTCATAGTGAAATGTTTTGGTTTATAATATTTAAAAATAGCCAAAATAAATCGTTTTGCGAAAAAGGTTGATCGTCCACAAAGAAAAAATCCTTCCGCTAAAAAAGGGAAGGATTTCGTATATCGGCAAAAAGGAAATTAATTAGAAGTCTACTTTTATTCGGGCTCTTATTCCGGAGGCTGAAACATTAGGGTGATTAAGATAATTCAATCTTCTCACATAATCTACACGTAACACCTTGAAGATGTTGGCAAGACCTACACTGGCTTCCATATACGGCTTGTTACCGAATGTAAAAGAAGAAATTTCGTTATCTGTATTTCTTTGCCAAGCGAAGACATTCGTATTGTATGTAGGGTTGTTACTGTTGCGTAATCCTCCGTAGACGCCTTTGAAACTAAATACCTCACGTAGTTGAAGCTTTTTGATTAACGGCATTTTGTTCAACAGAAAACCGTTCATATAGTATTGAATATTCAAAGCTGCGTGATGGTCGGAGATAAATTCCATGAAGTTCATCAGGTTGTAAGACAGCAGCTGATAAGCATAAGTCTGGTTAGCACGATGAAGAGTCAGCAAAGGATAAGGAATATTATTTCCGAAGATGTATGTTCCATCCATATTTACATCGGCATAGCCGAATTGTGAAAGATATACTCTCTTGAAGATGTTTGCTGAAACATTATGATAGTTGTATTCACCCCCCAAGATTCCTTTGATACCGGCCGTATAATTAACAGTAAAGATTGGATATTGGTTGTAAATAGGGGTTCTGTACAATTTTCCTTGATAAAACTGTTCTTTAGGAGCCCAGCGGAAGCCCAGATTTATTTCGGTAGTGTTGATTTCTGGAACAAAAGTGGAGGACCCATTTTCCCCTATCAGTTCGTAGCGTATGATGCCTCCCGGTTTTTGTCTGGTGCGTGTGATTCCGGCTTCTACCGAAAAGTTGTTTTTCATTTCCGCTTTATATTCCAGTTTATAGACATCATTGTACAAATAACTTTTGTTCTCCCCACGCTTGAAGGATAGCAACAC
This sequence comes from Sphingobacterium thermophilum, assembly GCF_039541675.1. Taxonomy (NCBI): domain Bacteria; kingdom Pseudomonadati; phylum Bacteroidota; class Sphingobacteriia; order Sphingobacteriales; family Sphingobacteriaceae; genus Sphingobacterium; species Sphingobacterium thermophilum. The sequence goes on from NZ_BAABGR010000011.1 coordinate 30,726, forward strand.
GTTATCTTCTTGGATAAACTGAAGACTTTGCCCTGGGATTTTGGTGTCGTGCTGGTAGGAGGCTCGGATAAAATGTTGCGGATATTTGAATACGGATTTGTTATTCAATGAATAAGCTCCGCTGATAAAATATTTCCATTTTTTATCTTCCATGCCATAAGCCGTATAACCTTCAGCATAGAAGCGGGTGCTCAGCTGTTCGGTAGTACGTCCGCCGACTCTTAAGCGAAGCCCTTCTACCGGATTGTAACTGTAAAAGGTGTTTACGGGACCTATTTCCACAGGACCGGCTTGTTTATAACCCGAAAGTACCAAAGCCGCAATATCCATAAAGCGTTTGAAGGAACGCATAGTCTGTAGGGAATCAATATTGTAATAGATATTGTTTTCGTAGCTATCTAGCGGAGCTTGACGTATGGAAGCCCAAAACTGATCTTTTGTTTCTTCAGGGACGGGCTTGATGGCTAGCTCTACCTCATCACCTTCGTAGATAGAGTCTGGGCGTGCTTTCCCATTTACATAATCCTTGTAATATACCACGCGATTTCCTTTTACCCCTTTACCTTTACTGGTAAGACCGAAATCTATGCCTAAAGCACTTCGACTTAGATAATATTTGTTGAGGTTATCTTTCTCGAAATCCAGTTCAATGTTAAGGTCACGTACAAAGTTAAGGTTGATATCTTCGCTGACCTTCATTTTGACACTCTGAACCGCATATTGACCGTCCAATGTGATATAAAGTTTTCCTTGAAATAAAAAGTCGTTTTTATTGCGCGGAAAAAAGCTCAACTCTACCAAATAAGGTGTACCGGTCTTAATTGTATCTGTGATATAATAACGGTAGAATGCCGGCGCGGCATTAGCAATAGGACTCAAAAATTGATTGGTAAGCAAGGTAATATCGTTGTCATAGATATCCACCTTGTCATACAGCTTGTTGAAGTAGTTGGTAAGACCTTCGCTATCCACAAATTTAGGATCAAATTGAGCCTTCTGCTGAGCGATAATATATTTTTTTGTTTTTTTAGGTGTACTGCGGTAGTAGACTTTAGAAACCTTTTCTTCCATATATGCAGGAAGCATATAGGTAGAGGTGGTGTCGGATTCCTTTTTGAAAAGGAATTGGTATTTCTTGAAGGCTTTCTTTTCTACAAACTTTTGAGAAAGATTGCTCAATCCCAAAGACAGCTTTTCATACTGTTCAAATTCCACAAACTCTTGACCACTTAGACGGTTTTGGTCGCGGTGAGCAATGACTTTACGAATCAGCTCCACAGCGGGATTGTTCTTGTTCGAATATTTAACTCTTTTAGGACGTTTGACAAAAACCTCTTCGATCTGGTTGTCGGAGGCCAATTCCACTTCGTAAAGGCTTTTGTTGGAAGCAAGATTAAGATCCTGCGTGATATATCCCACATAACTTACGCGTACTTTAACGTTTCTATTCGGGATAGTCAGTTCGAAATTACCGTTTTCATCTGTTTTGGTTGCATGAGGTGTACCTACCACAGCCACTGTAGCAAACTCTATAGCTTCCTTGGTCTGTTTGTCCGTAACCTTTCCTCGTATTGTTATATTTTGGGCTACGACATGTAGCGAAAATAATATGCTCAACAAGAACAAAGAAAACGTACGTAGCGTATTTTTCATGATAAAATGTCTTTACTCAATTTTTGACTCTTTTGTTTTAATGTTCAAAAATTGTGATGCAAAGTAAACACATCTTATCAACATTCTAAAGTCTCTAAAATCACTTTTACTTTCCTGTGATAATAGATCTTCAGGATTTACTTTTTGTTAACAAAGACGGGGTATTAACTTGTTGATTGATAGTTTAGAATGGTTATGAGTAAATTCTCAAGCTGTGATTACACAGCTTGAGTGATTATTCGGGAAGAATTGGTTTTTGGATAAACTTTTTAAAGGCTTCTTCATTTTTCTGTGTAAGCCATTCGAAGATTTTTGCGCCGTGACTTAGTCGTTTGACACCTAGCTGTTGCAGCATGTCTAGGTCGGGGAGGTTAGAGGTAAGGAAGACATTTAATGGCAGGGCGATGGATGTCGTCACATGCTTGATATCTTCCTTTTTTTCTATGAGGGGAACAAAAAGCCCATCCGCTCCGGCTTCGGCATAAAGCTTTGCCCTTTTTATTGTTTCTTCCAAAGTATTTTCTGCCTTGGTAGTATAGGTGTCTGTTCGGGCATTTATGAATATATCTTTGACGATTTCTTTGATAGCCTTGATTTTTTCGGCATGCTGCAGAGCGTCAGCAAGTTGTCGTTTACCATTAAGGACTATGCCGTCTTCGAGGTTTATACCTACAACACCGATATCGCTTAGACGCTTTACGTTTTGGGCAACCACTTGCGGATTATCCGAATAGCCGGCCTCAAAGTCTACCGAAACGGGAATGTTTACTTTCTTTATTATTCTTTCCACGACAAAAAGTATTTCCTCTACGGTGATGTTTTGACCGTCTTCATAGCCCATAGCGTTGGCAATGGCATGACTGGAGGTTCCTAGAGCTTTGAAACCTGCCTCTTCCGCAATTTTTGCTGATTGGGCATCCCATACGTTTCCTAGTATGAGTAAGCCATCTTCTTGGTGTAAATCTTTGAATTTGTGAAATGACATAATAAATAGTTTTTAGTTAAAAACCATCAAAACATCTTAAATGTTTGCGCAAGTGAGCGGATTTATTTCCTGAAATTTCTATTTTAGGGTTATCTATAAGATATTATGGCATCAGGTATTTTTGCAGTATTGGACGACATCGCCGCATTGATGGACGATGTAGCGGTAGCAAGCAAGTTGGCAACAAAGAAGACCGCAGGAATTTTGGGAGACGATCTGGCAGTCAATGCGGAAAAAGCTACCGGCTTTCTGTCCTCCCGTGAGCTTCCCGTGTTATGGGCTATCACGAAGGGTTCTTTTCTAAATAAGCTTATCATCATTCCCATAGCTATTCTTTTAAACATTTTTTTCCCCATAGCTATCAAATTTATTCTGGTTATGGGAGGTTTGTATTTGGCATATGAGGGTGCTGAAAAGATTATTGAATTTTTGTTCCATCGGAAGAAGAAGGAAATACAGGAAGAGCCTGCAAAGGTTAATGAAGAAGATGCAGCAGCTGAACAGAAAAAAATCAAGTCGGCTATCACAACGGATTTTATCTTATCCATCGAAATAGTCATCATTGCGTTGGGTACAGTTTTGAATCAGCCGCTCACCATACAGATTATTACTGTTTCTGTGGTGGCTGTGTTAGCTACTGTAGGTGTTTATGGGCTGGTGGCCTTAATTGTAAGGATGGATGATGCGGGCTTTAGGTTGATTAAAGGTTTCCGCAACAAAGGAGTGTTTGCTGCTATAGGGCGATTACTTGTCATATCCCTCCCGGCTATTATCAAATTCTTTTCGGTCGTAGGAACCATAGCCCTGTTGATGGTATCCGGTGGCATCTTTGTACATAATATAGATTTCTTCCATCATTTGCTCCCATCGTGGAATAGCACGCTGAAAGAAATGGTTATTGCTTTTGGTATTGGGCTGTTGGCTGTGGCAGTGTTGGCTGTGGTGAAGAAGATACTTCTACTTTTTAAGAAATAGCAGTAATAAAACGAAAGCCTCGAGTTTGTAGACATGCCCCAAAAAGTTAGACACTTATTTGGGGCATTTTTATGAGTAAAAAACAGAAGTATAATTTCAATTTTAAGTTACGT
>NZ_BAABGR010000012.1:0-1238 GCF_039541675.1 Sphingobacterium thermophilum
TGTAAGCTCCCCTGAAAAAAAGACTGTTAGAGAATAGAAAAATGATTGATAACTTTAACAGTATATTATGAAAGGGAAACGATTCAGACCGGAGCAGATCAGTAAGATCCTTAAAGAGTTCGAGGGAGGGAAAAGCGTTCAGGAAATCACTCGCGAACATGGTGTCAGTCCTGCCTCCTTTTACAAATGGCGACAGCGATACGGTGGCCTTGACGGCAGCGAGCTAAAGCGGGTGAAGGAACTGGAAGAGGAGAACCGCAAGCTTAAGCGGATGTACGCGGAGCTTGCCCTGGACTTAGAGGCGGCCAAGGAGGTGATCGCAAAAAAGCTTTGAAGCCCTGCCAGAAGAAACAGATTGCTCAGGAATTGATGGAGTCAGGGAAAGGCATCAGCAGGGCGTGCCGGGTGTTGGGGTTGAGCAAGACCTGTTACTATTATGTCAGTACACGCGATGATAGCCAGGTGGAGTCCGCTTTAAGAAAGAAGGCGGAAGATTTTCCGCGTGAGGGTTTCTGGAAAGCGTTCAGGAGATTGCGCCGGGAAGGCCATTGCTGGAACCACAAACGGGTCCACCGGGTATACAAGCTCATTGAACTGAACATCAGGAGGAAAGCAAAGCGGAGGTTGCCGCAAAGGGTAAAGCAGCCCCTGATCAAGCCCATGTTGCCCAATGATACCTGGTCGGTGGACTTTATGAGCGACGCACTGAGCAATGGCCGCAGGTTCCGTTCTTTCAACGTGATGGACGATTTCAACAGGGAAGCACTGCATATCGAAGTGGATTATTCCCTGCGCAGTTCGCGTGTGGTCTGGGTGCTGAACCATCTGATTAAACGTAGGGGTAAGCCTGGGAAAATCAGGATGGACAACGGCCCGGAGTTCATATCCCAGCTTTTAACGGAATGGAGTATGGTCAACGGCATCGAGTTTTTATATATCCAGCCCGGAAAGCCCACGCAGAACGGTTTTGTGGAAAGATTGAACGGTACTTACCGTGATAACGTACTGGACTGCTACCTGTTTGACACCCTGGACGAAGTGAGGGAAGTTACCTGGCAATGGATGGACGATTACAACAATCACAGACCGCACGACAGCCTCGGCAATATGCCACCAACAGAATATGCTGCCCTATCCGATTTTGAAAGCGACAAACAGGCGTGTTAGGGTGTTTAGGTTTAGGTTAATTTGATGAGAATTTTGTAAAATTATGCAGTCTTAATTTGGGGAAGTCGACA
>NZ_BAABGR010000013.1:0-32491 GCF_039541675.1 Sphingobacterium thermophilum
AAGCTCGCATAAGAGAAAAGCAGATCAAACGATACAACAGAAAATACCTAGAATGGCTATGTCTACAACCCATCAACTGCGCTAATGATTTCTCCTAACAGGCCTGTCATCTCGCCTCTGGCGAGACGGGGTCGAGTCCCGTCCAGACCGCTGAAAAAAATTAAAGGTTATTCTTCCGAATAGCCTTTTTTTTATCGTATCTCCTCTAGAAAAAATTCTTTCTCTATCTATTCGCGTACAATACTAAACCGCTGCTTTCGAGTATCCAAAATTAGTTTATAGCCTATAAATAATTTGTTGCCTACCATTCCACCTATCCCCATCTTCAACATACTACTTACTTGAGAATCACTTGCACCTTCAATATATGTACAATAGTGAATTGGTATGGACAAACCGCCGATATGCACTTCTCTATCCGATTCAAATGTAAATGTCTGTAAAACCTTCCCCCAAGAGTTTATTGCATAACTTAGCGGCTCTGCATTATCTTTGGCCAGTAAACGAGCAAACTCTTTATCAACGATTAATTCAACCATACTAGAACCGGTATCAAAATACAGTAATGTCTTCTTATGATTCAAGTATGCCGGTAAGATTATATTCTTATCAAAGTACCTGAATTCTGAAAACAAAATATAATCTTCATTTGCCAACGAGTCCGACACTGTAATCACTTGATTTTTGTTGTCTATCGCAATTATCTTACCGTCGAAGATATCACATCCTAGCATACCAATTATTTCATAACCCTTATCTTCATTGGAACTACTTTTGGAATTTTTCAACTCTCTTAGAGAAATCTCTTTTACAAATGTTGGTCGTGTCGAGCGTAAAAGCAAAATTTTCAACCTTATCCTTCGCTTCACGTTCGTTGAATATTGAAACTGCAGGATATTTATGCTTAATTGCTTTAAGCTTATTTGCATATAGCAAGGAGTGTTTGGCGCCGGTATCGAACTGCATATACAATTTATCTGAACACTCCTTGATTGTAATCGGAATCAAGAGCGCTACATGGGGTTCCCATTTTCCTTGGATTGAATCTCCTAGCCAAGTGAATGCAAATTGAAATTCTTCGGGCTTCACTAAATGTTGGGACATCACTGGTTGCGCATTAGAAGAATTGACAAATAATGCGAAGTAACAGCATAAAATAATGTGATATAATTTTCTCATGTTTCAAAAGATTTATTTTGAAACTAAGATACCCTATGGGAGCCTCTAATATCACGTCATGAGCACGACATTCGTACGACAAAAGCAAGATAAACACGATTATGATTCCATCGGACCAGCGGAAAAAGCTTTAATACGGCGCATGTCATAAAAATCAGCATAGCATTGAGGAGATACATGGCAAAGAATACCCAAACATAATTTAAGGTGAAAGCTTTATCGAAATATGAAGTGGCGGCAAAATTATAAAGCATCGTAAGCAACATCATTAAAGAATTTCCAATTACCCATGCTATTTGCTGTTGCACTACACTTGTACAAAAATCTGTAGCTTTGTTTGATTTATTCCTATAGTTTTTAAAAAGGTAGTAAGGAATCAGAAAATGAAAAAAAGGAATAAGAAGATAGGTGAAATTAGCCAGTGTAAATATTCTTAGAAATCTCTTTTCATCCTTATCGTTTATTATTGGGGAATTGGTTTCGACAGAATTTTGTTGTATTAAATCTTCATAATCCATTTCCAATGCTGCAGCAATAGACTTAAGTGTGTAAGCTCTTGGAAGGGATTCTCCATTCTCTATACGCTGTATTGTCCGTACTGTTACATTGGTCTTATCTGCCAACTCTTCTTGAGTGAAACCTTTTAATTTTCGAGCTTTCGCTATTTTCTTTGATATTTCCACTTACATTTTTTTAGTTGAAAAACGGCTTAAATAATTATTTCGCTCCATGAATACCATTTTCTTATGTCTTCAGCTCATAGGTTAAAGCCCCTGAAGGACATCCTTCAATCTGTTCAATTAATTCTTTGGAAAGCGCATATTCAGGTTTACACCAGGGTCTTTGGTTGGGTCTATAAACTTGGGGTAATGCTCGAACACAGACTCCCGCATGTGTACATAAGGCAGGCTTCCAGATTACGGTAATTTCTCCATTAGGGTGAGGATATCTGATTATTTTTTCCATAGTATCTTAGATCATAATTTTAAGTTAATAAAATTCAACAACAAATAAAAAGAGCAAGGACCGAAATAGTCCTTGCTCTCCACCTATCTAAATTAACGCACCTAGTCTGCAATTATCTCAAATTCAGCGCCGGAGGCAAAGTCAGCTCCATTCTGAGAACTTAATGCCGTAAAGCGCAGAAAACGGCCTTTTACAGGTTTTTCAAAACGAACAGTCTGTAATGTTGTCTCTCGGGAAAAACTCCCTTCGATAATGGGGTCTGACCAATTCTTTCCGTCAAGACTGACCTGAATCTTATACGCTTTGATACGTCCATTAGGTCCATCTTGCCTTGGCAAGTAAGTGAACCCCTTTATCATCTTTTCTTCCCCCATATCGAAATCCACCCAATGTGGATATTGAGCTACAGTAACCGAATAGGTGGTATGCCATATCGTATTTGGGTTGCCATCGACCAAAAATTTGGCATTTTCTCCATTCTCTTCACTAGACGCAGAGACCACTGTCAAAGGCACTGTCTCTATTTTCGGGAAATGTACCGACGTCTTAATCTGCGGATTATCAACGTACCAGGCCGTCACATGGCCACCTTCTCTCAACCTGAATGGTTCCTTATATATAATAGGCTTGGATTTACCTACTTGATAAAGAATTTGGGCTTCTTTTCGTTCCGTTCCTATTTGCACCTCTCCTGCCTTGCTTCTCACTATCGAAAGAGGCATCTCCCCGGCCACAGTCACCTTCGCTTTGGCTCTATAGTCCTCACGTACTACCGGACGAATAATGAAGCCTAACGAACGGGAATATGCTTTGACGCGATCCTGCTCCAGCGGCGGCCCCTGCCCACAGCTGTTTCCTCCCAAGCCTGTCACGGCAGCATCAATATGTATATGTGCTCCTGAACTTGAAGGCAGCTCGTGTGGATGCGCGGCCAAGGTGAGCTCCTGCTCCGACCATGGCAAGGCAGAAGCAGAAAATGTTTCTTTAGCGACCACAATGATACCATTACCTTCTTTATCGGTGAAGGACGTCCATCTTACTTCTTCATTATTACTCATACTTTGTGGTCTCGACCAATTGACGAACTGATCTGCAACAGTACTGTGGTGCAGTTCTATATTTTGTGCAGTTTTACGGTCGGCATAGTTATTTATAGGACCACGGCCATAGTATATATATTTATTGTATTCCGAAGGAAGCTTCAACGCATAGCCGACCCTAGGGAGAACAAAACTTTCGTCATTTGAAGTTATGATGGATTCCAGCTCTACAGAACCATCCGGATATATGGTCCAAATCTGATTTGTTACAAACTTAAAATCTTCCTCTCCGAAAGGTTTATCCTCATGCTCCATAATCCAGTATTTTCCTGAGGTACCTCCCAAAATGGAAGCACTATTAGGGGCTTGAGATTCCACCACGAACGAAAGCACCACGGCTCCGTCCTTACGTTGAAATTCCGTATGGGAAAGTGCCTTATGCTTCAGGTTGTGAAGCCCCTTTGCGACCCACTGTCTGTAAGCCCAGTTGTCGTTATCCAGAGGAGCTCGATAGGCATCCAGCTTTGGCCCTTCTCCTTCCCGGATGACAGCATTTCCTCCGTACACCAGCTTATGGATAGTACCTTGATTAAGGTCGAAAATCATTTCAAAATTATCCCCTTTTATCCATTGAAAACTTCCCTGCCTTTCGGATTTCAAAGTTGAACCCTTAGCTACGGTGGATATGTGTGGTAGATTTTCCGCCTTTTTCACCAAAAGCTGTTCCTCCATTTGCACGTAGCCTTTGGCGGCCCAAAACATATTCTCTTTCAGCAAAAATTGGATTTTGAGGAAGTATTCGGACTGTTCCTTCAGCTTCTCCTTAGCATAAGGAATACGAACCTGAATACGCTGTCGAGGAGCGATGGCATAAGCGTCACTGGCGACTTTACTACGTTCAATCTCTACCCCATCCTCGTATAAGGCCCATTCCATCTCATAATCTTCCAAAGCAATGAAATAATTCTTATTGAAGATTTCAATAATGCCCTTTTCTATATCTATAGCTTTTAAAGCAACATTCTGATACACTTTTTTGACCTCATAATATTGAGGTTTCTCTTTCATATCGGCAAAGATAAGGCCGTTGTTGACGAAAGTACCGTCATTAGGCTTATCGCCAAAATCTCCTCCATAAGCCAGAAAGCGTTCTCCCGTCTGTTTGTCGTAATAATACATGGATTGATCTATCCAATCCCATATGGCTCCCCCCATGAAGAAGTTTGTCGACTCGATGGCCTCCCAATAATCAACGAGATTACCTGCCGCATTACCCATGGAGTGCGCGTATTCGGAAATGTGAAAAGGATATTTAATATTGAATTTTCCCTTTACAGCTCCTCTCACCCAGCTGATAGAAGGGTATTGGTTTGAACCTATGTCAACAATGGAATTATTACGTTCGTATTGTACAGGACGAGAAATATCCACCTTCTTAATCGCCTGGTAAGCTTCCACAAAATTATTTCCCGGACCGGCCTCATTTCCCAAAGACCATATCACTATGGAAGGATGATTGATATGTGCATGCACCATTTCCAAGTTTCGTGCCACATGAGCGTCTCGCCATTCCGCAGGATGGGATAACGAGGCCTCCCCATAGTAGTATTGGTGGCTCTCTATATTGGCTTCATCCTCCAGATAGATTCCATATTTATCGCAGAGATAGTACCAATAAGGATCATCCGGATAGTGTGAGTTGCGTACATGATTGATGTTGGCACGTTTCATCAACTTAATTTCTTCCTCCATCTGCTCGCGTGTTACCACCTTACCCTTCTCGGGATTTGTCTCATGACGGTTTACTCCTTTCAACTTGACAGGCTTTCCATTAAGGTAATAATAACGCCCCGCCAAACCAAATTCATCGTCCTCGGCACGCGTATCTTTAATCTCTACTTTGCGGAATCCAACAATGGTCGAAACGGCTTCCAACACTCGGCCCTTTGTATCTTTTAGCTCTGCCACCAATGTATAACGATAAGGCCTTTCAGCAGACCATAGCCTCACGTCATCCACCTCCACTCTCATCTGTGCAGCAGCAAATGCCTGTGGTTCTACCTTCACCGAACGTCCACCTCCATCTTCAAATGTAGCCACAAGCTTTTCTACCTTATCGGAATAAAGTCGGTTAGCATATAGCTTATAAGCAAGTACAAAGCCTTTGTGAACTTTGACGTTAGCATTGCGGATCTGTGTAGAAATATTCAAAACTCCATTTTTATAGTTATCCTTAAGGTCTGGAATCACCACCATATCACGGATTTGCAACTTAGGCTTTGCTGTCAGATATACGTTTCGGAAGATCCCCGGCAGCCGAAACATATCCTGAGCTTCCAAAAATGATGCATCCGAACTTCTATAAACCTCTACTGCTACAGTGTTTTTACCTTTTGGATGTAGAAAGGGGGTAATGTTGAATGCAGCAAGGTTTCGGGAATTTTTGGAGAATCCCACATATTTTCCATTAATCCATAGATAGAAAAAAGAGTCCACTCCATCGAAATTGAGATAAACCTCACGTCCGCTCCAATTGTCTGGCACCTCAAACGTACGGCGATAAGAGCCTACCTCGTTTCTATAAATGTAAGTGGTCCAGTCCTGCGGTGGCGTACGCATCACACCTCCCCTCCAATCATCCACCTGAACACTATGTTTAAAGATTACTTGCTGGTTTACGTATATAGGAACGCCATACTTGAGCGATCCGTCTTTTTGAATGCCATAGATGTTCCAGCTCATGGGCACAGGCACCTCATCCCATTGGGAAACATCATACGTTTCCTTATAAAAATCCTTAGGCCGTTCGTCAGGATGTTTTACCCAATGGAACTTCCACGTACCATTGAGATTTTGATAGTAGCTGCTATACTCAGGCAGTACCCCTAATGCTTCTTCCGCGTTCGCAAAAGAGAAAAAATAAGCCTTAGGAAGCTCTTTATTCAGCGAAAGCTTTTGCGGCGACTGCCATTCGTCTCCCGACGGCTGATGCTGTGTTTCAAAAGCAAAGCCACTCATGGTCGTAGCAAAAGGCAAGGACGCCACGGACTGTGCATGAAGCGGTCCCCTCACCCATGCACTCAAGACTAAAAGAAAAATCGTGCTTATAGATTTATAATTCATAAGTTGATAAAGGTGTATCAAGCAAAAATACCATTCACGCTATCAAATACAAGGGCACACTGTTAATCACTCGATTGCGGAATTTTCCATGTGACTAAAAAGATTGATTTTCCTTCCTCCGACATGTATATTATAACATCACCTTTAAGCACAAAAACAATAATTCAACCCCAGCTAAGGTTGAAAACTAAACCACTTGTACTACAAGAGGTTAATAGCCTCCACAAGTAAAATCATTAATTTCTTTCGCTTTTCATTGAAAATTCTGCTACGTTTGAACCAATAATTTTTCATATCTTAATTTTACAATTATTTAGGGTTACTATTTGGATTTTAGGGTATTAATAGGTGAGTAAAATTAAAAACATATTACCGACTGAAGTTTCCGATGAAGTAATCATTGAAGGCTTAATGCGGGGGGATAGCAGGATAATCAGCAAGATGTACAAATTATTCTTTCCTTCGGTAGCATATATGATTACCAATAATAGCGGAACACAGGAAGAGGCCAGAGATATTTTTCAGGAGGCCGTCATGGTGTTGTATGATAAGATTACTCATCAGAATTTTGAGTTAAATTGTAAGCTCAACACTTTTTTGTACGCGGTATCGCGACGCCTGTGGCTCAAACAGCTGTCACGCCGAGGGCATACCTCCAACACCACGGACATCTCGGATTTCGAAGATATCCTGAAAGTAGAGGATGATATCCAACAACATCAAGAGCTCGAAAACAAATTCGAGCAGATGGAAGAAGCGATGAATCAGCTTGGCGAACCTTGCAAAACCTTGTTGCAGGACTTCTATATCTGCAACCTGTCTATGCAGGACATCACTGAAAAATTCGGTTATACCAACAGTGATAATGCCAAAACACAGAAATATAAATGCTTACAAAGACTCAAAAAAATATTTTTCACCCTTAAAACTAAAGAGTAATATGCAAAGGCATAAATTCATAGAGTGGGCAGATCAGTATTTGCGTGGCGAATTACATGCTGAGGAGGCAAAAGCATTTCTAGATTTTTGCGAAGCTCATCCCGAATATGCAGACATACTGGAAGAACACCAAAGCTTTCTTCAAGATATGAAAGCATTCGAGGCACGCCGCGCTTTCAAGGCTAACCTTATCGAAAAAGGTAAACAGCACATCGCCGTAGAGGTGGAAGAACATAGCGATTTTGGCGCACGCGTTATTTCGCTGTGGAGTAAGCTACAGATCAATGCAGGTATAGCAGCGGCCGTTGCTGTGATATCCGTATTCACTACGCTTTGGCTTACAGGCTATTTCACCGAAGTAAAAAAGGCTACTTCCGACTACAGCGCCTTGCGCCGTGAGATGAACACGGTGAAGCGTAATGTTAATGCGCAAAACAAAGCCATCGAGAGTATCCACAACAGTGACAAAACGAAAAGTGAACCAATATCTCACTTTGGAGCTACAGGGTTCCTGTTAACCAAGGACGGATATGTTGTTACCAACTATCACGTCGTCAATGGTGCGGACTCCATACACCTCCAAAACATCAAAGGAAAAGTATTCCGTGCTGAAGTGGTACATACGGACGCAACCAAAGACTTGGCTATATTGCGTATCGCGGACTCATCATTCAAACCATTGAAATATATTCCTTACACGTTCAAGAAACAGACTTCAGACCTTGGAGAGGACGTGTACACTATAGGTTTCCCTCGTGATGAAGCCGTGTACGGACAAGGTTATCTGAGTTCGAATACCGGATATGCTGGAGACACTATAGCTTATCAGATTTCTATTCCTGTCAACCCAGGTAACAGTGGAGGTCCTGTATTGGATGCCCAAGGTAACGTAGTAGGTATTATTTCGGGTAAACAAAAAGGTTTAGATGGAGCTGCCTTCGCTATAAAATCAAAAGAACTTCTGGAAACCTTGAATAATATCCCCGAAGAATCCCTTAAAGGAAATATTGTATTGAACAACAAAAACTCATTACACAAACTCCCTAGAACCGAACAAATCAAAAAGTTGCAAGACTACATTTTTATAGTTAAAATTTTTTAATAAATCACATCTTATTCAGAAAGCATAAAGGGGTACAGAGTACCCCTTTACTTTTTTAACAAAAGATTACTTGTTTGATTTTTAGATGTTTACTATCTTAGTACTAGCATGAGAACGTTTTGGATTTATCTCTCCATCTTTTTGGTGTTGCTAATTGCTACCCAATCTTTCCTCTACTTTTTCAGTAGTAGTAAACCGTACACCTTTGACTACAATCAGCTTATTGTCCATCTTATCATAAGCATAGTTTGTGCGGTCATTGTGTCCTTTATTTTGAGAAAAAGAAAAAATCCATATAACGAAAAAGCCAACTCTTAAGAGTTGGCTTTTTCGTTGCGGTTGTTTGTGTATTAAGAAATCCTACTTATTCGGTTGTGGTGTCACACGCAAGTATGGTTTTATTTCCTTAAATCCTTTAGGGAACTTAGCTGGGATATCTTCTGTTTTAATAGCAGGAACCACAATCACATCATCACCATCTTGCCAATCGGCAGGAGTAGCAACCGAATAATTTTCTGTGAGTTGTAGAGAGTCAATCACACGTAGGATTTCATTAAAATTTCTTCCCGTAGAAGCAGGATACGTCAATGTCAATTTAATTTTACGGTCAGGACCTATCACAAAAACAGAACGTACGGTAGCCGTCGCCGAAGCATTCGGATGAATCATATCGTACAACTCTGCAACTTTACGGTCCGAATCCCCGATGATAGGGAAATTCACTGTAGTGTTTTGTGTTTCGTTGATGTCTTCAATCCATTTCAAATGCTCCTCCACAGGATCCACACTCAATGCTAGCACTTTCACATTCCTCTTATCAAACTCTTCCTTAAGCTGCGCCGTACGACCTAACTCCGTAGTACATACCGGCGTAAAGTCCGAGGGGTGTGAATATAATACAGCCCAACTTCCTTTAATATATTCGTGGAAATCTATCTCTCCTATAGTGGTTTGCGCTTTGAAGTTTGGCGCTTCATCTCCTAATCTTAAACTCATAGTATATCTATTTTGAATTATCAATAATCTATTAACTCTACAAATCTAATAGACTTTATAGAAAATAGCAAGTGATTTTTGTTAAAATTTTGTCTTTTATCAAAATATGCACCTTATATCTCAATATGGACTCTCTCGTTCTATGATGCCAGCTTTTTCCTATTAAAAGAACAAAAATATTATGCTTGCATAACAAAAAAATAATTATATTTGGTTTACAACCTTATAAACTTAAAGATCATGCATTTCGAATTATCCGAAGAACACAAAATGATACGCGAAGCGGCACGGGAGTTTGCACAGGAACTGAAACCGGGCGTGATAGAGCGCGACGAAAAGGCCTTATTTCCCAATGAATTTGTGCGAAAAATGGGTGAACTAGGCTTTATGGGCATTATGACTCCTGTTGAATATGGTGGTGCCGGCCTAGATACCTTAGCTTATGTGCTTGCCTTGGAAGAAATAGCGAAGATAGATGCTTCTGCCGCTGTCATCATGTCAGCACACAACTCTCTTGTTTTGTGGGGCTTAAATGAATATGGCACCGAAGAGCAAAAACAAAAATATTTAGTTCCTCTAGCCCAAGGAGAAAAGTTGGGTGCATTTGCCCTTTCGGAACCTGAAGCAGGTTCCGATGCCTCCTCACAACACACTCGGGCAGAGGATAAAGGCGACTATTACTTACTGAACGGCACTAAAAACTGGATAACCAACGGAGGCAATGCAGACATATATCTAGTGATAGCCCAAACCCATCCAGAATTAGGACATAGAGGTATTAATGTGCTTATTGTCGAAAAAGGGATGGAAGGATTTACGATAGGTCCTAAAGAGAATAAGCTGGGAATACGCAGTTCGGACACGCATTCGCTCATGTTTTCGGACGTCAAAGTTCCTAAAGAGAATCGTATCGGTGAAGATGGCTTCGGATTCAAATTTGCGATGAAAACATTGGACGGCGGCCGCATAGGTATTGCTGCCCAAGCGTTGGGAATAGCTGCTGGAGCCTACGACTTAGCATTAGCTTATGCGAAAGAAAGAAAAACTTTCGGGAAACCTATATCACAGCACCAAGCCATTCAGTTTAAACTCGCCGACATGGAAGTGGACATAGAAGCGGCACGTCTGCTCACCTATAAAGCCGCTTGGACAAAAGACCAAGGCCTTCCATATGGCAAGATGGCCGCAATGGCCAAATTACACGCCTCGGAAGTAGCAATGAAACATACAGTAGAGACCGTACAGATTCACGGAGGGTACGGTTATGTGAAAGAGTACCACGTGGAACGCCTTATGCGAGACGCCAAGATAACTCAGATCTACGAAGGAACTTCCGAAATACAACGTCTTGTGATTGCACGTGAAATATTAAAATAAAATAAGGAGTCTTCTGACTCCTTATTTTAATGCTTTATCAATTCTAGCTAAAAGACCATAATCTTCAAAAGAAAAACTGCCCGAAGAATGCATATGGTATTCAAAGAGAGCCTTAGCTTTTTGCAACATAGCCTTATCCTCACGGATAAAGCCATCATACATCAACAGCTGCGCCAGCGGGCGTATCTGTTCCTTTTCTAAAGAGGAAGCAAAAACAATAATTTCTTCTGCACTCTTTTCCAATAAAGTTATTCTTTCCTGCTTGAAAAAATCCCTATAGCCCTGTTCTATCTCCAGCACATCTACTTTCACTCCAGTCTCCCACTTATCCACCACAAGACGAAGAAATTTCCCCATCTCATTTACCCAGTTCAGTATAGTATCTTTTTCAAACCGAATCCCCATTATTTCCTAATTTGTCCGTTACCGCGAATATACCACTTTTCGGTGACAAGCTTTTCCAACGCAAAAGGACCGCGAGCATGCAACTTTTGAGTAGAAATACCTATTTCAGCTCCTAAACCAAACTCTCCTCCATCTGTAAAACGCGTAGAGGCATTAGCATACACCGCTGCAGCATCCACCAACTCCAAGAAAGTCTCTATGTTTCCCGAATCCTCCGAAACAATGCATTCCGAATGTTTAGAAGAATATTTTTCAATATGATTTAAAGCTTCGTCCAATCCAGCAACCGCTTTTATCGAGCATTTGAAATCCAAAAACTCCCTCCCGAAATCCTCGTCCCGGGCACGGACCAGATAAGGATAGCGAGCCTGTTCAAAAAAGGCGTAAACCTCATCCGACGCAAAGACCTCCACCTTAAAAGGCAGCAAAGGCTCTATCAACTTCTGTATAAAAGGCTGTGCAACTTCTTTATCGACCAACACGGTATCCAATGCATTACATACGGAAGGTCTGGAAGTTTTGGCATTTACCACTATGGCTACAGCCTTATCTAGATCTGCTGTCTTATCTACATAGGTGTGGCACACACCGGCTCCCGTTTCGATGACCGGTACCTTGGCATTATCGCGCACTAAATCGATCAACGCCTGCGACCCACGTGGAATGATAATATCCACATATTGTGTGGCGGTAAGCAGCACATTCACCAACTCCCTGTCGGTAGGGAGTAGCTGAACCAGATGGACATCCGTTCCTTGTTCTTTCAACACCTCTTGAATAAGCCTTACCAAACAGGTGTTGGTATAGATGGCATCCGAGCCACCACGAAGTAAACATACGTTACCAGATTGTATACATAATGCTGCAACATCAATGGTCACATTAGGACGCGCTTCATAGATTACTCCCACCACGCCTAATGCTACCGTTTTCTTAACAATCTCCAGTCCATTGTCCAGCGTTTTAGAAGAGAGGACCACACCTGTAGGATCCGGTAGATTGGCGATGTCAAGCACGCTGTTGGACAAAGCCACAATACGCTCCTTGGTCAACAACAACCTGTCATATTTAGCATCACTTGGATCCATACGGTCCAAATCCTTCTTATTTTCCTCAAGGATAAGGTCTATGTTGTCTAAGAGTTTTTCCGAAATTCCTATTAAAATTGCCTGCTTGTCTTTTAACGGCAAGCGCTGTATGATCTTCTTAGCTCCTTGTGCCGCGATGAGCTGTGATTGTATTCCTGACATTGCTCTTCCTCCTATTCTTATATAAGCACAATATCATCTGCATGTGCTATCTCCACATTTTTGGTTCTATGATTTGCCTGTAGGGTTAATGAGTCTACCTTGGATTTGGCTACCGCATGGATTGTACCATCCTGGTCGGCGATATGAAACACTTCACCGACCTCAAAATGTTCTACAATATCCACTACCCCTACTGCCAACAGGCTTTTACGACTTTTCAAGGCTGCAAGAGCACCCTTATCTACGGTTACCAGTCCCTTAATCAAGCTACCACTGGCCATCCATTTTCTTCGGGAAGGTACCTTGATGGGTTGTGCTCGGCATATCGTTCCCACCTCTCCCTTCACGGCCTTAATAATATGGTCATCTCCATCCATATTGAAGATAACCACCTCTATTCCCATTTGGGTGGCAAGACGGGCGAAATTCAGCTTAGATGTCATACCACCCAAACCTACCGATGACTTATCCTTACGTGCTAAAGACAATATATTTTTATCTATCTCTTGAATCTCACGGATAACGGTACCTTTTTCGTCCAATACGCCAGGAACAGTAGTACAGAACAGCAACTTGCTGGCACCAAAACCCGTAGCTATCAAAGTAGCTAACTCATCATTATCCGAGAATTTAAGCTCTTTGTTACTTACCACATCATTTTCATTGGCGATAGGAATAATATTATTTTTCCATAAGGTCTCATAGGTATTTTTCAATTGTAAAAACTGTTCCCTGTTCGAAAAATGATGTCTTTCACATAGGCTCTGTGCTAATGCTATGCGGAAGGGCTTGAAATAAGTAGCGTATTTTAATACCAACAAAGGATTTCCTATGGCCGCGGCAGCCTTACGTTGCTCCAAAGTTCCTTTATATTTAGGAATAAACTTTTTTCCGGCAGCCACCGCTCCCGAAGAAACAATCACAATATTGTATTGCTTTTGAAGGGCAGAAATCTGCCGCGCAATCTCTAGGATTATACGTTCATCAATCTCTCCATCCGACGTAACGGACGCCGAACCAAATTTCACTACTAAAATTCCCTTCTTCATTAACACTTTATCAAATAAAATAATAAATCATTATCAAAGACGTAAACATAAGAATTGTACGTTAGAAAAAGAATAAATGCTATTTAATTTTTAATTTAGCCTATATTTTCGGAACGTATTTTGCAGTCATACCTTTAACAACCAATGCGTTATGAAAGTAATTATTACCGTATTAAGCATCCTGTCATTATCAGCTTGCCAAAACAACAAAACTCAATCTATTGCCTCCAACGATGTGAAACCACAAGATTCCATACAGAATATTGGAGGTCAAACAGATGAACATGGCTGCTATATAGCGGCAGGTTACACTTGGTCTCAGCTGAAAAACGATTGTATTCGGTTGTTTGAAGATGGTATAGCTCTGGAAAATTTAAATACAACAGACACCTATCACACGGCAGCATATCTTATCATAGACAGCTTGCAGAAAAAAGCTGAAATCTTCGTACCATCTTCGCATGAAAGTATCCTCCTTACTCAACAAAACGATTCTACATTTTCCAATGGAACATTCCTTTTGGCAAAAGAGAATTTTTGTTGGACGATAAGCATGAAAAATACCAAGCTTTATCAAGAAAGAAAATAAAAAGCCCCTGAAAGGGGCTTCTTTTATCCAAATCTTTCTTTATAGGCTGCTTCCAAGGCGAACATTTCATCGCGCAGCTTAGCTGCTTCCAAGAAGTCCATATCTTTAGCGGCCTTTTCCATCCGTTTACGTACGGTTTCTATAGACTTTTTCAGATCCTTCTCACTCATATATTCAATCAAAGGATCTGCCGCCACCGCAGCTGTAATATCCGGCTCTACATATACTTTAGGCTCTCCTGGCTTGTAGTCCGCCACGGACGTTTGTTCCAAAATCTCCTCACGCGACTTACCTACAGTCCTTGGGATGATACCATGTTCAAGGTTATACGCGATTTGCTTTTCTCGACGACGGTTGGTTTCGTCGATTGTCACGCGCATGCTATCTGTAATCTTGTCGGCATACATGATTACACGGCCTTTGTCATTACGCGCAGCACGTCCTATAGTCTGTATCAAAGAGCGCTCCGAACGTAAAAATCCTTCCTTATCAGCATCAAGGATAGCAACCAATGTCACTTCCGGCAGATCAAGACCTTCACGCAACAGGTTAACTCCCACCAATACGTCGAATTCACCCAGTCGCAACCCTCTCAGGATTTCCACTCGGTCTAATGTTTTCACTTCCGAGTGGATATACCTAACTTTGATATTTAGTCTTGACATATATTTGGTAAGTTCTTCAGCCATACGCTTGGTAAGCGTAGTGGCAAGCACCCGTCCTCCCTCCTTGATGGTCTTATCCACTTCTTCAAGGAAGTCGTCCACCTGATTGATTGCCGGCCGAACCTCAATGACAGGATCCAGAAGTCCTGTGGGACGTATAACCTGCTCTACCACAACTCCTCCCGTCTTTTCCAACTCATAATCTCCCGGTGTGGCGGACACATATATAGTCTGGTTTGTCAGTGACTCAAATTCGGAAAAGTTTAGCGGCCGATTGTCCAGTGCTGCCGGTAGACGGAAGCCGTATTCCACCAAGGCCACCTTACGGGATCTGTCTCCACCATACATTGCCCTCAGCTGCGGCAGGGTGACATGACTTTCATCAATAACAAGCAAGAAGTCATCCGGGAAATAGTCCAACAAGCAGAAGGGACGCATCCCCGGCTTTCGGCCGTCAAAGAAGCGAGAATAGTTCTCTATTCCCGAACAATAGCCCAGTTCGCGCAACATCTCCAAATCATAATTTACACGTTCTTCAAGCCTTTTGGCTTCCAACATTTTGCCTTCCTCTTCGAGTTGCTGCTTGCGCATGACCAACTCCTCTTGGATAGCCCATAGTGACTGCGTAAATTTCTCTTTTGGTGTCACGAAAAGATTCGCCGGAAACAATGAAAGTGCTTCATGCTTTAATATTGTCTTTCCACTTACTGGATCGATTTCCGATAGCTCATCTATTTCATCACCAAAGAATGATACCCGATATGCCGTATCCAAATATGCAGGAAATATATCCACTGTATCCCCCTTCACTCGGAAGTTACCCCGCTTAAAGTCTGCCGTGGTCCGAGAGTACAAGATTTCAACCAGTCTATGTAGAAATGCATTGCGTGAGATTCGTGTCCCCACTCCAAAGCGAAAGACCGATCGCGAAAAATCTTCCGGATTACCCATACCATATATGCAAGAAACCGAAGACACGACAATGACATCTCTCCTACCCGACATCAGCGCCGATGTCGTGGCAAGGCGTAACTTCTCGATCTCGTCGTTTATCGCCAAGTCCTTTTCTATATATGTATTTGTCGAAGGGATAAATGCTTCTGGCTGATAATAGTCGTAATACGACACAAAGTAGTTTACCGAATTCTTTGGGAAAAACTGTTTAAACTCACCATACAGCTGAGCAGCCAACGTCTTGTTGTGACTTAAAATCAAAGTAGGACGTTGGGTCTGCTGGATGACATTCGCTATAGTAAACGTCTTTCCCGATCCGGTAACCCCCAACAGGGTCTGGTACATCTCTCCGGCATTCACGCCCGCCACAAGTTCCGCTATAGCCTGAGGTTGGTCTCCCGTCGGTTTATATTCTGATGTTAATTCAAATTTCATATAACTCCTCTAAGGTAAAGATAACACTTCAAAAGAATAAAATACTCTATATATCCGAGAATGTGACATCCGTCAAACATATTTGACTTTTTTTTAGTAAATTGGTGTAAATTAATAAGCTATGATTCATATTCTTTCCAAGAACAACAGTATTGCCAACCATTTTGTTGCTGAGCTGAGAGATGTCACCATTCAAAAAGACAGGCATCGCTTCCGCAGGAATCTGGAACGTGTAGGCGAAATTATAGCTTATGAAATCAGCAAGACATTACCCTACAAAGGAGTAGAGATCGAAACGCCTTTGGGTATTGCCGAAATGAATATCCCGGTCGAACAACCCGTACTTATCACCATTATGCGGGCAGGGTTACCCTTTCATCAAGGTTTCTTGAATGTCTTCGACCAGTCTGACTGTGGCTTTATAGGTGCGTTTCGTCACACCAAAAAAAGTGGCGAGTTTGAAATACACAAGCGTTATGAAATTACCCCCAACTTGGACGATCGCATCGTTATCGTGTCGGACCCTATGTTGGCCACCGGCCGCAGCCTTGTTCTCTGCTGCAAAGAACTATTAAGTGAATATAACATCAAAGAACTGCATATAGCTTCGGTGATAGCTTCCGAGGAGGGAATACAACACGTACGTGCCTTCGTGCCGGAAGCACAACTGTGGATTGCTGACGTAGACAAAGAGCTTACCAGCAAATCCTACATCGTTCCGGGGTTAGGCGACGCCGGCGATTTAGCTTACGGAAACAAAGAATAAAGTGTAGAACTATTAATGCATGACATGAAATTCGGAAATCTTCATATACACCAAAACAAGCCATACTATGAGTTGGGAAAAATACAACGGAGAGCCTTTACAAGGATCTATATTAGACGCTGTTGAAAATGCTATCATTCGTGAGGTCAATAACGGAATTAGGTTAAAAGTATTTATCGGCACAGACTCACAAGTCAAGCGGAACACTATAGAGGTAGCCACCGTCATTGTGTTCCTCCGCGAAAAAAAAGGTGGATTTATGTTTATCCACAAAGATAAAATATCCTTCAAGCTCAGTATCAAAGAGCGTATGCTGATGGAAGTACAACGCTCCATCGAAATCGCCTATCAACTTTGTCCCATCCTTGAAAAATACCAAGTAGATCTCGAAGTGCACGCGGACATCAATACCAATCCTCATTTCGAATCCAACCTAGCTCTCAAAGAAGCTATGGGCTACATTCTAGGAATGGGGTTCAACTTTAAAGCAAAACCTGAATCTTTTGCAAGTACCAACTGTGCCAACCGCATCGTGCAATGATATCCACAGCTAAAATATTTTGTTTAATATTGTGATGAAATGAAAGAATCATCGCAAGCATTAATCAAAATCGCCGTCGTAGGCCCTGAATCTACGGGCAAGTCTACCATGGCCAAATATCTAGCCGAAAAATTACATACTTTGTATGTCCCTGAGTACGCCCGATACTATTGTCAGCACCTAAACAAAAATTATACACTGGAAGACGAAGTGAACATGTTTTACGGTCAGATGGCATTGGAGGATACTATAGTTCAAAACATAAAACCTCCCGTCCTGATTTGCGATACTACCATTCTCACTATTAAAATATGGTGCGACAGACTTTTCGGCTTTACGCCCGACTTCGTACGGGAAGAAATAAAAAAAAGAAAGTACGACCTTTATCTGCTCATGGATATAGACCTTCCTTGGGAAGACGATCCTCTACGCGACTTTCCGCATGAACGAGAACATTTTCTAAAAGTATGGAAACAGGAAATTCACAACTTAAACGGTAATTACATATTAATATCCGGTCAAGGTGAAGAACGGCTAAAAGCAGGACTTGAGGCATGCAAAAAAATTATCGCCTCCACATCTGGTAATATATATTAAAGAAAGTCTAGATAATTCAAAAAAAACCCTAATGCGATGTGTCTGCTTTTTTTATTAGACATCTATTAGGCAAAACGAAGAGGAGAAAAAGTATAACCTCTTCACGAAGATGAAGTATACTTTTGACTAATATTTTTCATAATGAGGTGCAGAACGAACTATAGAAATTGGTTCCAAAATTAAATTGTAACCATAGAAAGCACTCCCTTAACTTTATAAACCGCTTTTATAGAACTTTTTTCCAAAATAATATCATCATAAAGAGAAGAATTTCTGGCCACTAGCTTCCAATGGTTTTCATCCATTCCACGAACAATACGGATTACCTTAATATGTTCGGAAACTACAAGATATATCTCCCCAAAAATCACGGAAGGAACATCTACCTCTTTCAAAAACACCACACTAGCGTGTTCAATTTCCGGAGACATGGCCTCTCCTTCGTTGACAATAGCAAAATCACTACCGGCTAGGATAGGAATTTCAAGCTCATGGGCTACCGGCATTTCGTTCCAATTCGTATTAAAATCTTCCAAGCTTATGTTAAAAAGAGGAATTTTCTGAAAGTTGTTCGCTTCCTTCAGCATATTTCCCTCACCTGTAATCAACCAAGCTTCATTTATATCTGGAAAACGTTTTACAATTGTGCTCGCTAAATTTTTACTAATAGCATAATTACCTCTTTTAATTTGATACAAACGTTCGGCTCTTGTCAATCCAATTTCTTTGGCAAAAGAATTCACATTAAAACCTAAGTATTGTATCACTTTTGCAAGTCTCTCCCAGTTATTCAACATTTTATCAATATGGTTACACTCTAATAAAGTAAAAAACAAATAATTCGGCAATGCAATTAATACTTATTATACGCCGACACTAGTATACAAAAATAGGACCAAAAACTGAAAAAGTGAAATCATTAACAAATTATAACAAATAATTGCAAATAACAATCTAATATTGTAATTTAACATTTGAATTAGAAAATTGTTGTAATAAACATTTATTCTGGAATGAAAAACCAATCATTAACCAATAACGAATCCAATACCAACCATGATGATATTGAAATTACTGAAAAAGACATCGTAAGTCTTTTAGCATTACACAATATTAAACTCATCGACGTAGAATATGCATTACAGCATCTAACAATCAAAAAAAAGAATGTAAACACCTCGTATGAAATAGAACTACATGACATAAACGGACAAAAACACCAGATGATTTTCGAAATAAAAATTTATAACACATAAATTTTAAAAAAAAATTTGATATTACAATATTATGTTGTATTTTTACAAAAAAAATCCATATCAAATAGAGTTTCTTTGATTAATCTTAAAAAGTGAATATGAAAATTAGAAAACTATCCAAATTAGCCTTAGCTGTTGCTATCAGCAGTGCAGTATTAATCGAAGGCTGTAAGAAGTATGATGATGACATCACACGACTTGAGCAGGACATTCGTCAGAACACGAATGATATCGCTGCTTTGAAAACTCAACTTCAAGCCTTAAGCGCTACCAACGTAGTTGAATCCGTAACCTCTATCACAGGTGGCTTTAGAATCACCTTTAAGAGACCTGACGGCTCCACATTCTCTTATGACATCGTAAATGGTCAAAAAGGGGATCAAGGAGAGAAAGGTGAAAAAGGAGAAAAGGGTGAAAAAGGGGAAAAAGGTGATCAGGGGGCTCCTGGTGTACAGTGGAGAATTTCCACAGATGGTTATTGGGAAAGCTCTACCGATGGTACAACTTGGACTAAAACTTCCATAAAAGCTGCCGGTCAAGATGGAAAAGACGGAAAAGATGGTAAAGATGGTAAAGACGGTCAAGACGGTCAAGATGGAAAAGACGGAAAAGATGGTAAGGACGGTGCAACTCCTGAAATTGAAATCAGAACAGTAGGTGGAAAACAATACTGGTTCATTAACGGAGAAAACACAAACGTCCAAGCATATGCGGGAGATATTACACTAGTAGCTACAGATGGTGGTTATAATGTAGTATTTACAAGTGCTGACGGTTCCGCTTCTAGCCCTGTTTTCTTAGCTACAGAAGCTGTCGCTGTTAACTCATTGACTTTAGTTCCTACTTATTTAAACAACAACTCTCCAGTTGTTTTCTTCCCTCGTATCGTCAATAACAACACTACGAGAAATACATTGATGCAAGGTTATGCCGAAATTAAATATAACTTGAATCCATTCGGTGTAGCTATTGCGAACTACGATGCAAACGGACTATTGACACAAACTGCTGAACAGGTTTCGTTCCGTTCAACAGGATCGGGCGCAACTCCAAGCACTAATTTCCAACAAGTAGGATCTTCAATCAAAACATTTGGAGACATCACCGTTAAGTACAGACCTACAGGCAATCCAAACACTTGGTTCCCTAAAGCGTCTGACAATAATTCGCTATATATAGCACTTCAGGTTAAAAACACCAAAGCGGCTGCCAACCAACAATTCGTTGCTTCACAATACCACTTGGCTAAAGAAGAAATCATCGAAGCGGACGAAGTAACAATTGAAAAAGCAGTTAAAGCATCTACCACTTCTAAGTATGAATTAGTAAGCGGTTATGCGACTTCAGCATTCAATACTGGCACCGGCCAATTCACAGAAGCAGCGAACAACACTCCTAACACTTCATTGACAAATACAGCTGCCGCTGCGAAAACTGATGCCCACTTCGTATTGAATGTATATAAAAATGCGGAAAGACAGATCCCTGGAGTTACTGTACCTGACAATAATACAGGATACGAAGGATCAATAGTGCTAGAAGAAAAATTACGCGGTTTCTATGCTCGTACCCAAGTAGGTAACAAGATTGTATCTATGGATGACTATGGTCTTGAAGGATACGACCTACGATTCGGCTTCGCAACCAACACAGCTCACCCTCAACAACAAAACTGGTTGAAACTAGACGAAGCTACAGGTGAAATCTTTGTTAAAGAATCTACTTCGGGCTTCTACAACACAGCTGCGATCGGTAACTATGCAATAGTAAAAGTAGACTTATATCCTAATGCTACTTCAACGCAAATCATCGCAACACGTTACATTAAGATTGGATTTGTTCAAAATCAAGTTAGTGATGTCAACATCAATGGTACAGCAAGTTTGACATTAACAAATGCTGCTACACAAGATGCTACATTGTACTTCACAGCTCCTAACACAATCTTAGACCAAGCCTACAACATCACTGGTGGTTCAGCAGCTCAATTCCACGGATTATACAACTGGAGCTTCACATCTGCTGAAACATCTGGAGGAGCCCCTGTAAGCACTTCTTGGTTCACATTCTTGAACATGAATAATCCAAATCAAAATGTGGAAAGAATAGTTCAAGTGGATCAAACTAAAGTTAACCCTGGAGAATATATCTTGAAAGGTAAATTTGAACCAGCAGTAGCTAATCCAAACTATCCAAATGTTAACATCACAATTAAATTGACTGTTAGCTTGAATGGTACAATTAGCTTCTCGTATATCCCAGCATACTATATCGACAATGCTGCACGCATATACGGTAAAGCACAAGGTGCTAACCTATGGTACATGGGTGGCGATATGAACGAGTACATCAACTTGAGCAGCACTATTACTGGTTCTAACGCTCCAGCAGTAACCTACAAATTCGTTTCAACGAATACAAATGTTGCTGCATTCGGAAATGCTACCTTCGGTACAGGAAATAGTAGCTCTTCAACTACAAAATCTTACGTGAACAGCTCTAACACAGGATTAGGAAACGAAGGCTTACACCTAGTAAACGCTAACGGTCCTGCAGCCCACAACCATACTACTCCTAACTCAGATCCATGGAACTTCGTTTCAGGATGGAGCTACGGCAACAAGGGTACTGTAACAATCCGCATAGAGTACTACTTGAACGGTAACCCTGAACCTTTCAAAACAGAAGATGTCCTTGTACGATTCAAGAACCCTGTTCAAGAGTTAGAAGTGTTGAACAACGGTCAAGCTTCTGTCACAGATAAACAGAATGGTAACAACAATCAAGACGTACCGTTGAAAAACTTCTTCCGACTAAAAGATTACACTAACGTAGTAATCTGGCAAGCTGATAATCCTATCACTACCGCTCAGAACACATTGTTAACTAGATACGGTGTTCAAGGCTTAGGAAGAAATATATTCAATACTTCAGTGTTAGCGCCAACAGCAGTATCATTTGAGAGAGCTTACTACAATGATTCTCCAACTGTAGATATCAAAAACAATCTACCACAGTTCACAAGTGTAAGCATCTTAAACTCTAACGGATCTGCAGTAGCTAGATGGACTAACAGCGGTGCCAACACCATCACTAGACCGATAACACTTGTATTTAAAGTGACTATTCCAAACAGATACAATGATGGTCAAGACGGAAATGCAGGTGATATCGTGAAAGAAATCAAAGTTCAAGTTAACCCTAACAACTAATCTTAGTTGAGCGTTACCACATAAAAGGGTGGTATTTTTACCACCCTTTTTTAACTCACACTACTAAGTAATAAACATCAACCATTTTTATAACTAACACACTGAACCATGGATACAGAATTATGGGACACTATCAAATATCTCGTAAGTTCTATTTTTATTTTAGTAGCAATCGGAACTTTCTGGATTATTATCAAAAAAAAAGAAGAGATTTGAGAAACTATTTCAACTGTAAATAATCCACAACATGAGAAATATTGGAATCTACATATTATTACTTGTCTGTTTCTTCCTGTCCTCCTGTAAAAAGGATTCCGCTACATTATCTGATGAAATATCTTTCAGAACTATAATCGTATATATTGCCGCCAAAAATAATCTTTCGTCAGAAGCGTACGTTAATATTGAACAACTAGAAACCAATATCGAAGATGTAGACGGGAACCTGTTGGTTTATGCGAATTTACCTAATACTACCCCTGTACTTTATCATATTAGTAACAAAAAGGGCCACAGGAAGACATTAAAGGTTAAAGAGTATGAATACCATAACTCTGCAGACCCAATGGTGATGAAAAGAGTCATTACCGATGCTATGGAAAGATTTCCTTCTCAAAGTTATGGATTAATATTATGGTCGCATGCTACAGGATGGATTCCCCCTACAGCTGGTAAAATAAAACTAAAATCTTTTGGCGATGACCAAGGCAACGAAATGGATATTAAGGAGCTAAAAAATGCACTACCAAATAATCTAGACTTCATATTATTTGATGCTTGTTCTATGGCCAGCGTTGAAGTATTATATGAAATAAAAGATAAAGCTAAACACTTCATAGTATCTCCGGGCGAGGTAGTATCAAATGGTATGCCTTATAACAAAATTGTTAATGACCTATTTACCCCAGATATTAGTGCCTATACCACTATAGCAAAAAAATATTACGAACATTATAACAGCCTTAGTGGCAATTTCCAGTCTGCTACAGTTTCAGTCATCCAGGCTTCCAAACTGCAAAATTTAGCCGACAAAACAAAAGAGATTCTTCTTTCTCAAAAACCACAACATGCAGACTTTAAAAGATCGGAAATACAACGCATGGACTTTGACCCTAGCAATCCACTTATCGCATTTGATTTCTTAGATTTTATAGAAGTGAATTATAATAATTCAGCGCAGCTGAATTATTTAAAAGAAATTCTGAATCAAACCATTCTATATAAAGCAAACACCCCAAAATTCAACGGAATCACCATATACAAAAATTCGGGACTGACATGTTATATACCTCATGCGGATAATGAACAAAACGTACACGAGTATTACAGAACCCTATCTTGGTATCAAGCCAGTGGTTTTAATATTTTATTCTAAAAAATACACATTTATAGGTATATAAATAAACAAAAATTTAACATAAATTCATTATGTAAACATAATAATTGACTTAAAGAGGCTTTACCAAACTATTGACCAATTATAACCTACTATTATGAAAACAATGAGGCCTGAAGACAAAACGAAAGATATTTTACTAAAAATAAATATAATTAATCAATGGTTCAAAGATAAAAAAGTCTTTTCCATAGGCATATCCGCATTCCCTGAAATCATAACTTTTCAAACAGAAGACCAAACCCATATCCAGTTAAAACTATATAAATAAAACTATTCTTTATAGAATAATTTAGTCCTTGCTTATTGTAAGTAAGGACTATTTTATTATGATTCCTTAAAAGAAATTTGCCAAACTTAATATTAACTTAACATACGCTATTTACCTTTGCCGAAGTCTCTCAAGGAAAGACCTTATGAGCAATTCTTTGCACATTTACATCATCTGAACAGCTCTCTTCTGTGAAGCAGAGGATGTTGCAAATTACAATCTATTGCCCGTATCGTTTTATCCATAATGATTTGAAATTATGATTCAGCTAATGGAAGGGCTTAATATTGATACGACCCTATTATCTTTTGCCTCGTTTATTTATGGCCTAGCCTTAATAGCCATCTATAAAATGCACAACATCAAGAAAGGACTTCTATTCCTTTTGTACATTTCCACCTCAGCATTTTTGATTTATCTATTTATCACTTATTCCTTTGTTTCTTCTGTACTAGTATTATTGTATATAGGTCATCTACTATATAATAATCATATGGAGACACATGAAAACATCCAAGATGAGTAGAATCAATAAAAAAAGTCCTTGAAACACAACTTTCAAGGACTTTTTTTATTGATTTCCACATTGCTGTTAATATCTATACCATTCAGGCTTGTAAGGACCTTCCACAGGAACTCCGATATAGGCGGCCTGTTCTTCCGTAAGGACGTCCAATTCCACCCCTATATGAGCTAAATGAAGGCGAGCAACCTTTTCATCCAAATGTTTTGGCAATGTATACACCTTCTTCTCGTATTTATCCGAATTGGTCCATAGCTCTATCTGTGCTAAAGTTTGATTCGTAAACGAGTTAGACATCACAAACGATGGGTGTCCTGTAGCACATCCCAAATTCACCAGCCTTCCTTCTGCCAACAGAATAATATCTTTACCGTCGATAGTGTATTTATCCACTTGAGGCTTTATCTCCACCTTGGTATGTCCATAGTTGGCATTTAACCAAGCTACATCGATTTCTGTATCGAAGTGTCCGATGTTACATACCACTGTCTTGTCCTTCATCATCTTGAAATGTTCGCCACGGACGATATCCTTATTTCCTGTAGTGGTCACCACTATATTGGCTTCTTTGACGGCATCAGCCATCTTCTTAACTTCATAGCCTTCCATTGCGGCCTGTAAAGCACAGATAGGATCAATTTCCGTAACGATAACACGTACTCCTGCCGAACGCAAAGACTCTGCCGACCCTTTACCCACATCACCATAGCCTGCCACTACCGCAACTTTTCCGGCCAACATGAGATCCGTAGCACGACGGATAGCATCTACCAACGACTCACGACAGCCGTATTTGTTGTCAAACTTAGACTTAGTTACCGAGTCATTAACATTGATGGCAGGAAGATATAAAGTACCGTTTTTATATCTTTCGTAGAGACGATGTACACCTGTCGTCGTTTCTTCCGACAGACCTTTGATACCCGGAATAAGTTCCGGATAATTGTCGAATACCATATTCGTAAGGTCGCCTCCATCATCCAGAATCATATTCAACGGCTTACGTTCCTCGCCAAAGAAAAGGGTTTGCTCGATACACCAGTTGAACTCCTCCTGCGTCATTCCTTTCCAAGCGTAGACAGGAATTCCAGCAGCAGCAATAGCTGCGGCAGCATGATCCTGCGTAGAAAAGATATTACAAGAAGACCACGACACTTCAGCACCGAGTTCTACCAACGTTTCGATCAGCACTGCCGTTTGTATAGTCATATGCAGACAGCCGGCGATACGTGCACCTTTCAATGGTTTGGAAGGGCCATACTCTTTTCGTAAGCTCATCAGCCCCGGCATTTCAGCCTCTGCCAGTTCTATCTCCTTACGTCCCCACTCTGCCAAGGAAATGTCTTTGACTTTGTATGGAACATATTCTGTTTTTAATGATGACATAAAATATTGTGTTTATAATTTTAAGTAGTGTGACAAAAATACTCCAAAAGGCCGTCAAATCAAAACGATAGCTCTCAGCCCTGCACTTTCTGACATTATCTTGAGGTTCTTGTGTTGCTTTGGGGCTATTATTAACTTATATTTGCAATTATCAACAAACAAAGGACAATAATTATGTATCCAGAATATTTAGTAGCTCCTATGCGTCAAGAACTTGTAGACGCAGGTTTCCAAGAATTGAAAACTCCGGAAGAAGTAGATGCTGTAATCCCTTCGGAAGGAACAGTATTCGTCGTAGTGAATTCGGTATGTGGTTGCGCTGCTGCCAACGCACGTCCTGCAGCAAGATTTGCCGTTGAGAACAGCAATAAAAAACCAGCTAAATTGGTTACCGTATTTGCAGGCATGGAAAAAGAAGCGGTAGAAAAGGCACGTGAATATATGTTGCCATACCCTCCATCATCACCTGCAATGGCTTTATTCAAAGACGGAAAATTGGTTCATATGATCGAAAGACATATGATTGAAGGTCGTCCGGCACAGATGATTGCAGATAACCTAATCGCTGCATTCGAACAATACTGCTAATTCGTTAGATTATTTTGTTTTTTTGAATAGGATAAGCTCTTCCGCAATATGGAAGAGCTTATTTTTTACCATCGAAAATAAACATCATGTTTATGAGGTTTATGAGGCTTTTCTTTTTTATGTTTTTTCTTCTTCTGTCCGGGAGCATGTCGCTTCGCCGATTTATCTCCATATAATTTTTTCGCTTTTCCTGGAGGAAGATGTCCATGTGGATGTCTCGACGAAGTATAGCACGATGTTACACTACATCCTATTACCCCTGCCAAAATATAAGGTATTATTCTTCTCATCATAAATCCTTTCTTTATCTGTATTAATAGAAGGACAATTTAACTGCCTAAAAGTTTAAATGCTTTTTTCGGAGCTAAACAATCTGATTCCAAAATACAACGAAATTTCCCTTTAACTGTTCCTCCTAAAACGACATACCTATAAAGAAAAACTTTGAATCAAAAAACAGGATTTACTGTCATTATTAATACATAATTAAAATTTATCAAAACTACATAAGCTTAAAACTGTTAAATTATTAACAGTATGTGGTTTTGCTATAGGTAAAAGCGAAAATACTGTAACCCTATCGACTATGTACAAAAAGAGAACTATAATAATATCAAACAGACTACCAGTAAGAATCGAAAGAAAAGACGGAAAGCTTAACATTATTCCAAGTGAAGGGGGCCTAGCCACAGGACTGGGATCCATCTACAAAGAAGACGGCAATATATGGATTGGGTGGCCGGGGTTTGTTCCCAAAAACGACAAAGAGAAAGTTCAAGTCATCGAACAACTGAAACCACTAAACTTAGTTCCTGTATTCCTTACCGAAGAGGAGCTTGAAGGTTATTATGAAGGCTTTTCCAATGAGGTTTTATGGCCTATTTTCCATTACCATCCTTCCTATGCGGTTTATGAGCCATCCTATTGGGAGATGTATGAAAAAGTCAATCAGAAGTTTGCTGATATTTTTGCGGAGCAAAACATCAATGATGCAGACGAAATCTGGATTCACGACTATCAGCTCATGCTGTTACCTAAACTTATCAGAGCTTTAAATTATCGACTATCGATTGGCTATTTCCAACATATCCCTTTTCCTCCGGATGAACTGTTCAGAAGTATACCATGGCGCGATGAGCTCCTGAAAGGTTTGTTGGGAGCAGACCTCATAGCCTTTCATACGTATAACGATACGCAGCACTTCCTCAATGCCTGTACCCACATTTTAGGTATTCCGATACAGAACAATTGTCTTAGAAGTGGGGGCCGCAGCGTATACGTGGAGGTCTTTCCGATGGGAATAGACTTTGAAAAGTTCAATAATCTCTCCAAGTCGCCGGAGATAAAAAAACGAGCTAAAGAAATTCGTACCTTTTACAACAACCGTAAATTTATACTTAGTATTGATCGCCTGGACTACAGCAAAGGTATTTTAGAACGTCTGCGTGCTTTTGAATGCTTTCTGAAAACCTATCCGGAAGTACGCAATGAGGTAGTGCTTTATATGCTGGTCGTTCCCTCAAGGGATAGCGTGCCTAAATACAAGCAGCTACACGATGAAATCAACAGAATGGTAGGCCAGATTAATGCCGTCTATGGCAACAACGAGTGGACGCCGATAAGTTATTTCTATAACTCCTATGATGTCAAAGAGCTGTCAGCCCTCTATGTGGCTGCAGACATCTGCTTGGTGACCTCTTTGCGCGACGGCATGAACTTGGTTTGTAAGGAATTTATTGCAAGCAAAGAAGATCAGAACGGAGTCCTTATCCTGAGTGAGATGGCCGGAGCCAGCAAAGAATTGATAGGACCGCTGTTAATTAATCCCAATTCTATCGAGGAAATATGTGAATGTCTGAAAAAAGCCATTCACATGTCTCCAGCAGAACAACGCAAAAGACTGGACGACAGTCTAGAAATAGTCAAAAAATTCAACATCCGACACTGGGTAAGAATATTCTTCAAGAGGTTACGAGAAATCAAGTCTATTCAACAGCGCGAACATGCACGCCGCATCAATCCGGACACATTGACAAATTTCCTTACCCGCTATAGGGAAAGCAAACGCAACCTATTTTTCTTGGATTATGATGGTACGCTCATAGGATTCAACAACAATGCTAATGAAGCTACTCCTACAAACGATCTTTATGAGGTGTTAGAAGAACTGCAATCGAATCCAAACAATCAGATTGTAATCATCAGTGGAAGACCTCATGAAACTCTTTCCGAATGGTTTGAAGGGAAGCAATATTATCTAGTCGCAGAACATGGCGCTTGGAGCAATTATCCCGATTTTAAATGGCATACCAGAACACACTTTTCCACACGCTGGAAATATCCGATAAAACACATTATGACCAAGTTTACCAATATGACCGCTGGATCGGTCATGGAAGAAAAAGACTATTCTTTGGCTTGGCATTATCGTAAGGTGCAGAGTGGCTTAGGCAACCTACGAGCACAGGAGCTGGTAGACCATCTGCGCTATCTGTTACCGCAACACGGCTTACAACTGCTTATGGGGAACAAAGTCATTGAAGTAAAAAACAGTGAGCTGAACAAAGGAAAAGCAGCCATGGAAATCGTGAAAGACTTCCGTCCCGAATTCATCTTTGCCATAGGTGATGACGCTACCGATGAGGATATGTTTCTGGAACTGCCCTCGAGCTCTATAACCGTGAAAGTAGGAAGCCGCAAGTCCGCAGCCCGATATTACATCGACACGCAAGAAGATGTATTAAAGCTTATCAAGCAATTTACGTTAGTCAAACCACAAGAAGCTTTAATCTCTTATCATAAATAAATTTATTATGTCGGAAAAAAAACATATTTACAACAGTGGGATTATAGGAAACTGTGCCTATATAGCACATGTAAATAAAGACACCAATATAAGCTGGCTGTGCTGGCCAACCTTCCAGGATTCGTTTGTGTTTGGAGGCCTGCTCGATGAAGAACGAGGTGGCCGTTTTGATATACGACCTGTGGCTGAACAGTACAACAGTAAACAATACTATATTGAAAACACTAACATACTATGTACCGTAATCGAAACATCGGAAGGGACGTATAAAATCACGGATTTTGCTCCACGTTTCGAACAGTACGAACGCTACTTCAAACCTCTGATTCTTATCCGTAAAGTGGAACCCGTAAAAGGGAGACCACGAATACGTGTACGCTGCGAACCCGTATATCAATACGGAATGCTGCAGTTTGAAAAAAGCAGAGGTAGTAACCATATACAGTTCCATCAAGGAGATCTTCGTATGCGTCTGGCTACTGACATGCCCATAAATCATTTTTTTGATGACATTCCTCATGTCTTGGATAAGCCTATCTATCTTATCCTAACCTTCGGTAGTCCCTTTGAGGCACCTATTGAAAGGACATGTGAAGATTTTCTGCGAAGGACTACCTTGTATTGGCAGAAATGGGTGAAAAATGCATCAATACCCTCTTTCTATCAGAAGCAGGTTATACGGTCTGCCTTAGTCTTGAAGCTCCACCAATTTGAAGATACGGGTGCTATAATTGCGGCAAGCACGACCAGCTTACCCGAATTTCCTGGATCAGGAAGAAACTGGGACTATAGATTTTGCTGGTTGAGAGACAGCTATTATGTCCTTACCGCGCTAAGCCATATCGGACATTTTGAAGAAATGGAAAAATATGCTTCGTATATTGCCAATATCACGCAGACCGACACCGGACGCCTACAGCCCCTCTACGGAATACTAGGCACTACACGTTTGGAAGAACGACTGCTGGACAACCTTCAGGGTTATTTGGGGAATAAGCCTATACGTGTCGGTAACCAGGCGTATGAGCATATCCAGAATGATGTATATGGCCAAGCTCTTATCGCCCTTCTTCCTCTCTTCACGGATTATAGATTTAAATATCAAAACCAAAAAATGGCAAAAGAATGGACTAACTTCATCCTTACTAAAATAGAGAATACCATAGATGAAACAGATGCCGGAATTTGGGAATTTAGAAACTTCCATCAAAGGCATTGCTATTCCAACCTTTTCCAATGGGCAGGAGCTACTGCTGCCCTTAAGATAGCCAGACAGTACGGCTTTGAAGAAATAGAGAACAAAGCTTTAGCATTACAGAAAAAAGCTTCCTTCTACATAGACTCCTGTTATGATGAAAAACGAGGTGTATTCACTAATGCTACAGATTCTAAAAATCTGGATGCCTCTACCCTGCAGCTTATTATGATGGGATATCTTGACCCCAATTCCGATAAGGCAAAAAATCATCTTAAAGTTTTAGAAAGTGAGCTGAAAGGTAAACATGGTCTCTTCTATCGTTACCTCCATAAAGATGACTTTGGAAAGCCAAAAACAACCTTTCTAGTTTGTGCTTTTTGGTATGTGGAAGCTCTAGCTTGCGTGGGTAGACTGGATGAGGCTCAAGAAGTTTTCAAGCAGCTGCTATCCTTTGGCAACCACCTTATGCTCTTCAGCGAAGATATCAACGAAGAAGATGGAAGCCAATGGGGCAATTTCCCGCAAGCCTATAGTCATGTGGGGCTAATGAATGCAGCCTACCGCATTGCCATCAAGCTGGACCGTCCTACCTTCTTCGAAAGTGCGGAAATGCCACATTAATACTCATTATCTTTATATAAAAGGAAAAGGCTTGAAACAGGAGGTTCCAAGCCTTTTCTTCTATAGCTGAGTGAGAGAATTGAAATTATTCATCAGAAGTGTAATAGCGTATTTCTTCCTGTGTCCTCAAATCTCTAAGCCCTATGGACATATGATCCTTAAGCCCATGTAGTAACTCATAAAAAGGACTTTCCTCATATTGTTTCTGCAGTGCCTTAAGAAAGTGAATAACCTCCTTACTGTTTGCACATTCCTGAAGCACCATCTCCTTAAAGGTAAGATCATGCTTACCCTTGGTGCTCTTAATAATTTTTATTCGATTCGAAACATCTAGATTCATAGGACGATGGTCAATGCTTTATCCTATAACCATAAAAACCTCCCTTCAGTTTTCGGAAAGTGAATAATCCGTATTAAGCACATCGCATCCGTAGATATACTATAATTTATTATAACCACTTTTAGGAATGAACGAATGTCCACCGCAAATGTTAAGAGGGTAATAAGTTATTTATAAGGATATGAACAAAATTCCTACACAAAAAATGGGCAAGTCTTTCGATTATTCGAAAGAACTTATTTTTGATGACGAGACACAGGCATTTGCCCGATACAGAATCATAGTTCAAAAGCTGTTAAATGTAAATGAATGGGACGCCATTGCAGACGGCATCTCTGCAAAGTTTGCCATTGTCAACCCTAAGAATGAGCATGAAAACCGAAGGGTGCGCAAAAACGACTATATACGTATAGACATCCCTGGCCCCGGCACACCTTCCGCCCATGGATACGACTGGGTTAAAGTCACTGAGCTGGACCAATACGAGCATCATCATAAAAGAAAAACATTTATCTCGCTGCAGCCAAGTCCTGACCCCTCCAGTCTAGAGGATCATACAGCTCATTTTTTCAAAAAATATGCTTCATCCAACCTCATGGTGCGCCAGGAAGAAAACAAAGTCATTATCAACTATGCAGGGAGGAATGAGGTAAAAAATACTGATACGGATCATATTTTAGATAATGTGCGAAATTTCTTGGTAGGAATTACAGCACAATTGGGCGCCTCATATCCACAATGGAAAGCGCTGGTGGATGGACTAGCAAAATAAATAATGCTTAATCGACATAATTTGTAATAATGAATAAAGGCCTGCTCATATGGACTGCCCCCAAAAAGTTGGACGAATTTATGCAATATTTTTGATATGATGAGCTCGGTATTCTACCGGGCTCATTCCATTTAAATTAGTTCTTATCC
>NZ_BAABGR010000014.1:0-51635 GCF_039541675.1 Sphingobacterium thermophilum
GGATAAGAACTAATTTAAATGGAATGAGCCCGGTAGAATACCGAGCTCATCATATCAAAAATATTGCATAAATTCGTCCAACTTTTTGGGGGCAGTCCAGTATGCTGGCTTTTTGGTTTCTATGATAAAACAAAACCTTACGTTTAAGGTAAGGTTTTGTAAAGATCTATTTGTGCTAGATACTATCCTAAATTAGCCAAGCTTTCTTCCAATATTTTGATTTTTGCTTCGGCATCAGCTTTTTTGTTTCTTTCATTTTGTACGATTTCCGGTTTGGCGTTCTGAACGAATTTTTCGTTAGAAAGCTTTTTCTCTACCGAAGTCAAGAAACCTTTTAAGTATTCGAGTTCCTTGTTAATACGTTCGCGTTCTGCTTCTACATCAATGTTGTCAGAAGCAAGTTTTACGAAACATTCTGTTTTGCCAGCAAGGAAGCTGATGGCGCCGGCAACCTTCTCACCTACGAAAGTAAGTTCAGAGATATTAGCCAGCTTGATGATGGACTCCTGATATTTAGCGAAGTCAATATCTGTATTATTGATAGCTAAAGGTAACGCTACTTTCGGAGAGATACCTTTTGAGTTGCGGATATTACGTACTTCAGAAATGATTTGCTGAACGGTAGAGAATTCTTTGATAATCTGTTCGTCAAATCCTTCAGCTTTAGGGTATGGAGCTACGATAATACAATCTTTAGCGTCACGAGTGCCGAAAAGCTCATCGTGCCATAGCTCTTCGGTGATGAAAGGCATGAATGGATGTACCAATGTCAGTACCTTCTGGAAGAAGTTTTTGACCGTCTCTAAGGTCTCAGATTCTATTGGAGTTTGGTAAGCAGGTTTTACCAATTCCAGGTACCAAGAGCAGAAATCATCCCAAATCAATTTGTATGTTGCCATCAAGGCGTCTGAAAGACGGTAATTAGCGAAGTGTTCGTCAATTTCTGCTACGGCTTGGTTAAAGCGGTTTTGGAACCAGACTGCGGCCGTCTTTTGGGTGGTCGTAGCAGAGGCTTCTTTTACTTCCCATCCTTTCACTAGGCGGAAAGCATTCCAGATTTTGTTAGCGAAATTGCGTCCTTGTTCGCAGTACGATACATCGAACATCAAATCATTGCCGGCAGGGGATGACAGCAACATGCCTACACGCACCCCGTCTGTACCGTATTGCTCCATCAACTCTATAGGATCTGGAGAGTTACCTAACGATTTTGACATCTTGCGACCTAGCTTATCGCGTACGATACCTGTAAGATACACGTTGCGGAAAGGAGGTTTCTTCGTGTAGTCGTGGCCCATGATAATCATACGTGCTACCCAGAAGAACAGAATCTCCGGAGCTGTCACCAAATCGTTGGTAGGGTAGTAGTATTTGAAATCTTCGTTATCTGGATTACGTACTCCATCGAATACGGACATAGGCCATAGTCCTGAAGAGAACCAAGTGTCGAGCACATCTTCATCTTGGCGAATTCCGGAAACAGATTTTCCTTGTGCTTCAAACTCTTTGCGAGCTTCTTCTTCTGTTTTGGCTACTACCCATTCATTTTTGTCGTTGTACCAAGCAGGGATACGATGTCCCCACCATAGCTGACGTGAGATGCACCAGTCTTTAACATTTTCCATCCAATGCTTATATGAAGCAAAGAATTTTTCAGGGATAAATTTGATGGTGCCATCTTCCACATATTTCAGAGCAGGTTTTGCTAGTTCTTCCATCTTACAGAACCACTGCATAGACAATTTAGGTTCAATGACAGCGTCTGTACGTTCGGAAAATCCCACATGCGACTTGTAATCTTCAATTTTTTCGATCTGACCGGCTTCTTCAAGGAGCTTTGCGACTTTCTTGCGGGCGATGAAGCGGTCTTCACCTACGAGGATCTGTGCATTTTCGTTTAAGGTTCCGTCATCATTTAAGATATCAATTACCGGAAGATTGTGTTTGATGCCTAGCTCGTAGTCGTTAAGGTCGTGTGCAGGTGTCACTTTAAGACATCCTGTACCGAACTCCATTTCCACATATTCGTCTTCTATTACCGGAATTTCACGATTTACCAAAGGAACGATTACAGTTTTACCTTTAAGGTATGTGTAGCGCTCATCGTTTGGATTGATACATATTGCCGTGTCGGCCATGATGGTTTCCGGACGTGTTGTGGCGATAATAATATATTTGTCCGAATCTTTGATTTTATAGCGGACGTAATAAAGTTTTTGGTTTACTTCTTTACGGATAACTTCTTCGTCCGAAAGGGCGGTTTTGCCTTGTGGGTCCCAGTTTACCATACGAACCCCGCGGTATATATATCCTTCTTTATATAGCTTGATGAAAGTGTCTATTACAGCTTCCGAAAGGTCTGGATCCATGGTGAACTTGGTACGTTCCCAGTCGCATGAGGCACCAAGTTTTTCGAGCTGTTTGAGGATGATACCTCCATATTTTTCTTTCCATTCCCATGCGTGCTTGAGGAATTCGTCACGGGTTAACGATTTTTTGTCGATTCCTTTTTCTTTAAGCATGGCAACGACTTTAGCCTCCGTGGCGATAGAAGCGTGGTCAGTTCCCGGAACCCAACATGCATTTTTACCTTGCATACGTGCACGACGTATCAACACATCCTGAATGGTGTTGTTTAGCATGTGTCCCATATGCAACACCCCTGTCACGTTAGGTGGTGGCATCACGATGGTGTACGGTTCGCGTTCATCCGGAACAGAACGGAAAAAGCCGTTCTCCATCCAGTAAGAATACCATTTTTCTTCTGCTTCTTTCGGATTATAAGTCTTTGCTATACTCATGTTAAAATCGTTCAAAAATTGAAGTACAAAATTACGGATTTCAGAGGACTTAAAGGTATGCAATAAAACAAAAAATGATATAGAGTTAGAATAATTGTACTTTAATATTTTTACTTTTGGGGGATTTTTTTGTTTGGCGGAAATTTATATTTTTTTATTTGAGTATGAGTCAACCGGCGTGGCGTTCCAATATATTGTTTCTATTCAGTTACTTTCTATATTGGTACATATTATGTCTTTTTGATAGGACAGTATTTTTGATCAACAACTGGACTAAGTTTGAAGAGAAGGGAGAGATTTTCTTTTCATATCTGTATGGCTTGAGGCTTGATGCCTCCTTGGCTTGCTATCTAATCGCTATTCCTTTTTTATTTTACATTGTCCAACTATTGTTTATCAGAAGACCGGTGTCACCTTGGTGGCTACGAGGATACACATTGTTTCCTACCATAATCTTTGCGCTCATTACGGTGGTAAATACTCCTCTTTATGAGGCGTGGGGAGAGAAAATCAGCAAAAGGGCTATTAAGTTGGGCTTTGGAACGGTTAGGGGAGTGTCGAGTTCGGTGGATGGAGGAATGGTTATTCTAGCAATCATTACCATCGTGCTTTTTTTTCTTATCGCACACTATTCATACCATTGGCTTGTTGTTCGCTTTGCCAAATATAAAGAGCATAATTTTTCGGGTACTGTAGTGCTTTTGGTTTCGGGAGCTTTTGTGCTATTTACCTTTATTCGTGGAGGGTATGGTCGTGCCACCTTAAACCCGAGTGCCGTGTACTTTTCGGACAATACGATTTCCAACCATTTGGCGGTAAACACGTATTGGGCATTTATGAAGGACATGACCAAGAGCTCTAAGAAAAACCCCTATCTGTTTATGTCTTTTGAGGAGGCGGACACTTTGGTGAGACCCTTGTTGCCGACGGGTAAAGATACGGTACAACAGATTTTAAATACCGATAGACCTAACGTGGTCTTAATCCTGCTGGAGGGCATGGTAGCTCAGGTGTTTGAAGAGTTGGGCGGAGAGAAAGGTATCACAACAAATCTGGACAGGCTGATGCGTGAAGGGGTATATTTTAGTCGCGCTTATGCTGCGGCAGACCGTTCGGACAAAGGTATGATAGCCGTTATGAGCGGTTTTCCTTCTCAAGGACCGGAAAGTATTATCCAATATATTCCTAAGCATGAGAATCTTCCGGGTATAGGACAGGTGTATGATTCATTGGCTTATAGTACTTCCTTCTATCATGGTGGACAGAGCCAGTTTTATAATTTCAAGTCATTCATGTTTACACATGGGGTGGAGCGTGTGGTAGACAATGGTAATTTTCATCTCCATGAGAAGAGAAATTCATGGGGAGTATATGACCATGTGGTGGCTCAAAAAATGCTGCGTGACTTAGATAAAGATCGCAAACCTTTCTTTTCGATCTTTTATACTCTGGTGAATCACGAACCCTATACGTTGGATGGAGAGTATAAATTTGGTAACAAGACCAAAGCGGATATGTATCGCAGTACTTCGTATTATACAGATACTATGATAGGAAATTTTGTGGAAGAAGCCAAGAAAAGGGAATGGTATAAGAATACCATCTTTGTGGTGGTGTCCGATCATGGAAACATGTATCCAAAAGAAAAATATGGGCTGGAACATCCTAATCGCTATCATATTCCATTGTTTATGTTTGGCGGAGCTCTTAAGAAAGAATGGTGCGGAAAGAAAATCGATAAGGTGGTGAGCCAGCTGGATGTGGCAACAACGCTGTGGAACTTTGTGACGGACCGCCCGTCACCTTTTAAATATTCGTTTGACCTTTTTTCAAAGAATCGGCCACATGTGGCTTTCTACAACTCCAACAGTACCTTGGGCATTATTACCAACACGGGTGAGGCTGTAGGATTTGATATGGTAGGAAGAAAGATAGCTTTTTCCCAAGGCGAAAATATTGAAAGTAAGAAAGACAGCTTACTTCGTATAGCTCAGGCCTACTATCAAGGGGTGTTTAGGGATTTTCAAAATTATTGATATGAAGGTAATCAGATTCAAAGGAATACTAAATACATTTCTGTTACTTATCATTCAGTTTGTAGGGTTGCTATTGATTTATGCCCTGTTGCGCTATGGTTTCTACCTATACAATAAGTCGTTGTTTCCTAATGTAAGTGGGACAGAGTTGTGGACCATGATGTTGGGAGGCGTAAAGTTCGACATTGTAGCTATACTTTATATCAATATTATTTATATACTCTTGCAAAGTCTGCCTGTGCCTTTCAAATATAACGAAAGGTACCAAAAAGTTTGTAAATGGATTTTTGTGGTGACTAATGCCATAGGCATAGCTTTAAATCTGGTGGATTATGCTTATTATCCTTTTACGTTAAAGCGTACCACTGGCACGGTTTTCGGCCAGTTTGCGAATGAGGAAAATATGGGCAAGCTGTTTGTGGACTTTCTGATAGATTATTGGTATCTGCTATTGGTTTTCGTCCTTCTCATTTTTTGCATGAGTAAAATCTATTCGCAGCTACAGCTCGAACGCGCCAAGGTGAAGGGATGGCTTTTTTATATATGTCAATTTAGTGCTTTTTTATTGACGATTTTTTTGTTTGTGGGAGGGGTTCGTGGAGGCTGGGCACATAGCACACGTCCTATAACACTGAGCAATGCGGGAGATTATGTTAAAAGTCCGGAGGAGATGAATATAGTGCTCAATACGCCTTTCAGTATGCTAAAAACCTTGAAGGCTGTAAAACTTAAGGAAGAGCATTTTTTTACTCCACAAGAGTTGGACCGGCGGTACCAAGTTATCCATAAGCCGACAGAACGTGGAGCGTTCAAAAAGCTTAATGTAGTCATTCTTATTTTGGAAAGTTTCGGAAGAGAACATATTGGTGCTCTTAATAAAGATATTAATGGAGGTACTTACAAGGGCTATACACCTTTTCTCGATTCGTTGATAGGAGAATCGTATACCTTCAAGAGAGCTTTCTCCAACGGACGCAAGTCTATAGATGCGCTTCCTTCCATCATTACGGGAATACCGTCCGTGGGAGAACCGTTTGTATTGTCGATATATTCGGGCAATAGGACTACGAGTTTAGCGAAGCTGTTGGGAGATGAAGGGTATGAGACGGCCTTTTTTCATGGGGCACCTAATGGCAGCATGGGCTTTTCCGCTTATACTCAGCTGGCCGGCTTCAAGCATTATTTCGGCAAGAACGAATACAACAACGATGCGGACTTTGACGGCATCTGGGGGATTTGGGACGAGCCTTTCATGCAGTTTATGGCCGATAAAATGGATGAGCTGCCACAGCCTTTTTTTGTGAGCTT
This sequence comes from Sphingobacterium thermophilum, assembly GCF_039541675.1. Lineage (NCBI taxonomy): Bacteria > Pseudomonadati > Bacteroidota > Sphingobacteriia > Sphingobacteriales > Sphingobacteriaceae > Sphingobacterium > Sphingobacterium thermophilum. The sequence goes on from NZ_BAABGR010000014.1 coordinate 6,146, forward strand.
CTTCTCTCTTTCTTCGCATCATCCTTTTAAGGTACCGGAAAAATATGCCGGAAAATTTCCGAAGGGACCACTGCCACTGCATGAGCCTATGGGCTATGCGGATTATGCACTGAAACAATTCTTTGCGAAGGCATCGACCATGAAGTGGTTTGAAAACACCTTATTTGTGTTGGTGGCAGACCATGCTACTGTAAGTCATCTGCCGGAATATCATACAGCGCCTAATGCCTTTGCCATACCTATAATTTTCTATTATCCGGGAGGAAATCTCAAAGGAATGTCCAACAAATTAGTGCAGCAGATTGACATTTTACCTACCGTGCTTAATTATTTAAATTATCCGAAGCCGTACTTCTCTTTCGGCTTTGATGCTTTCTCGGAAAGAGAGGACAACTTTTTGGTAAATAACATTGGAGGTGTATTCAACTTCTTCCAAGGAGATTATTTCATGACGCATGACGGACAGCGGCCCACAGCGATTTATAACATTGCGGAAGATAAATTTCTAAAAAAAGATCTTTTGAGTGATAGAAGCTTAGCAGACTCATTGGATAAGACTTTGAAAGCTTTCATTCAGCGATACAATTACGCCATGATACACAACAAGCTGGTAGCGGAATAAAAAAGGGACTCTAAGGTCCCTTTTTTATTTATTTAAATTTGATTTCTCCAAAAAATTCAGGAAGGTGGAAATTTGGTTTCGGAAAATCTATAGGACTCCAAGAGAGGAAGTGCGGGTTAGGAAGGCCGTCGCCACATTTGTAGAAGTTGGCGTGATAGGTTTTCCCTTCCAAATTGTCTACTTGCAATATTTCCTGTGGGATGACTATATAGATTTCCCAAGTTTTATGGCCATTCACCTTTTGTGAGAAGGTGTAGGTATCTACCGTTTCTATAGTTTCGTTGTCAAGTCTTTTTCTTTCTCCTTTCACCTGAGGCCCAAAACCTATAAGACCTGTGCCGAGAACATTGAATTCGAAGTTGAAATAATTCTTTTTGCCATCCAAAGAGATAAAAAACTCCACACAGCTATCTTCGTAAACGTTTTCATTAGCACGTATATATGTAGCCTTAACATATTCTTCTTCCACTACATAATGTAAGAATATATGTTTACGGTCGTAGCCTATCTGGAATTTTACATCCGGCGTGTAAGGAAATTCTGTCGGCCAGTTGTTGTGTGCAATTTCATGCACCTTCAAATCTCTGAAGGCAAACTGTAGTGCTTCAAATGTAATGGAGGGAATATAAATCTTTTCGACTTCTAAACTTTTCATGATATACTGATTGGCGCGAAATTGTTCAAAATGTTTTTTAGTTCTACTTCGTGTTTTTCCAGCTCATCGACGAGCTTAATTTGTGTACGTGTACGAACTAAGTTATGATTAATATAGTGAATTTTATAATAAGTGTCACCATCAATATAATCTGTTAGGAATCGTACCGCTTGCATATATGGCAATAGCAGTACCCCATAGAAGAGAGATTCGATTTCTTCTTTTGTTAGAAAGTCTTTAGCTTCAGAAAGATAACCCTCTGCGTAGGCTTGGAAAAGCGGTAGGTTTAAGGTGATTTTCGAAAGGTCTTTTTCATCTTCGGCTGCAGGATTGATGATAGTACGTATGGCGTCACCGAAGTCATAAGCCACATAGCCTGGCATGACGGTGTCCAGATCTATGACACACTGAACGTTATCGTTTTCGTCCAAAAGAACATTGTTAAATTTAGTATCGTTATGGGTAATACGTATTGGTAGCAACCCTTTCTCTCCCATATCGAGGATGGTGCGCATCTTGTTTTCGCGCTGTTCGATGAATTGGATAAGATCTTCCACCTCTTTGACACGTCCTTTTTTATCTTCCTGTATAGCCTTTTTCAAGTTACTCAGTCGGAAGTCTATGTTGTGGAAGTTGGGTAACACAGGTTCTATTTGTTGGGCATCTAGTGTGGAAAGCTGCTTTTGGAACTGTCCAAAAGCTTGGCCAGCAGAGAAAGCCTGTTGCGGTGTTTCTACGATGTCGTAGCTTTTAACATTCTCTATCAGATAAAATATCCGCCAATAGTTGTGTTCCTCATCCTCATGGTATAGCTTACCGTCTTTGCAGGGGACAATGGTGAGCGTATGTTTTTGTGGATCTTTTCCCAATGACAAAAACAGCTGTCTGAGATGTTCGGTCACCAGACGGATATTGTTCATCAGAACATCAATCTTTGGAAACACATGATGGTTAATACGTTGCAGTAGGAAAGAGGTTGCTGAATTTTCTAAGTCAACACGGTACGTGTCATTGATATGCCCAGAGCCGAATTTACTTATACCAATTACATCCCCTTCAATATTAAAATGTGAAATAATGTCTTTTAAAAAGTTATCAGATTTGCTCATAAAGTTATCTGTATAAGAATACGCAATATCCAAAATTCTGAGTATTTAAGAAATACTTTATGAAAATCAAACGATTGCACAAAATGTGAAGTAAAGATACACTGAATATCTGTACGAATTTAGTATATTCGTTCAATAGACTTTCAAAATTTGTATGATAACAGAAATAACTATCATCCTGGTGTTAATGATTCTGAATGGAATCCTTTCCGCCTCGGAAATAGCGATAGTTTCCAGTAGAAAAGCGCGATTACAGTCTTTGAGCCAGAAGAATGCAGGCGCGAAGACTGCCCTGAAGTTGAAAGAAGATCCCAATCAGTTTTTATCCACCATACAGATCGGTATCACTTTAATCGGCATTCTGACCGGTTTTTTCTCAGGAGGCTCCATATCCAAATTTATCACACCATATATCTCTCATATTCCTGGGGTAGCCAAATATGCAGATCATCTTTCAGTAGGGTTGGTAGTTCTTATCATCACTTTTTTATCATTGGTGATTGGGGAGCTGGTACCTAAGCGTATAGGCATGGCTATCCCCGAGAAATACGCATCCTTCATCGCCATACCGATGAATACTCTAAGTAAGGTTATGCAGCCCTTTGTGTGGACGCTATCAATAGCTACTGATTTTATTGTCAAATTATTTAATATAAAAAGTTCGGCAAATACCGTCACGGAGGAAGAGATCAAAGCATTGGTAGACGAAGGGGTAGACAGTGGTGTTATCGAAGGTTTTGAGCACGACTTGGTGGACAGACTGTTGACAATAGGAGATAAAAAGGCTATCAATATTATGGTGCATAGAAACGATATCACCTATTTGGATATGCAGGATTCATTTGAAGAAGTGAGAACCTATATTTTGAGGTCCAACCATACAGAATACCCGGTATGTGACGGTAATTTTGACAATATCAAAGGTATCGTGTCGGCAAAAGATCTGTTGAAAGCTTTTTTGAACAATGACCATCCGGATATTCAGCGGCTCATAAAACCTATACCTTTCGTCAATGAAAATAGTGGCATTTACGCCGTGATGGAGGTATTGAAAAGCAGTAGAGTGAATCAAGCCGTGGTTATTGACGAATATGGCAGTCCTCAGGGCATAATCACGTTAAAAGATATTTTGTCCAATCTGGTGGGGACTTTTGACGATGAGACGAAGGAAAGTCGGTCAAGGTTGGTGAGAGAACGTGAAGATGGGTCTTTCATTTTGGATGGTCGTTATCAGCTGGATGACTTCTTCGAGCGTTTCAATATAGAATTAAGTGACGAAGATGAGGAAGAATTGTCCAATATAACCACCGTTGGGGGATTGGTATTCCTATTTTTGGATCACGTGCCTGCGGAAGGAGAGTCTATCACCTATAAAGGATATAAACTGGAAGTGATAGATATGGACGGCAACAGGATAGACAAGGTCGTGCTGACGAAAATTAAGGACGACTATCCTGAAGCCGACAATATGGACTAATCAAGGTGGGGGCTGATGATACGTACCAGTTCGCTCTTAGGCAATAGTCCGCTTTGTCTCCATATTTGTTGACCACCTTTATACAGGATTAATGTAGGTACACCCTGTATGCCGAAGTTACGTGCTAGTGCCTGGTTTTTGTCCACATCGATCTTAATTATTGATAGTTGTTCGCCGAAGTGTTGTTTTACCTCTTTGAGGATAGGAGCCAATGTCTGACAGGGACCACACCACTCTGCAGAAAAATCTATCAATACCAGGTTGTTCTTTTGGATTATCTCGTTAAAATTTGCCATAATATTTTAATAGGGGATAGTAAGTTTTTCCAAGTCTTCCACATCTGACTTATACATATTCAAATCTACATATCCACGTATACCTTTTACACTTCCTTTTTCAGAGAACTGCCAAATGTCCCAATGGGCTTTGGGATTTTCCACCCAGAAGTTGTAATTGGCTATCCAGAGCTTATATTCCTTAAATTCTTTTTCTAAGAAATCGGTAAAGTAGCTATCACCAGAATAGATGATAGGTTTTACTTTGTAGTGAGCTTCTACTTTGTCGAGCCAGCGTTTCAGTCCTACCTTAAGACTGTCCATAGGCTGCACGCGGGGACGCTCTTCTATATCCAATACAGGAGGAAGATCTCCGGGGCCGAGTTTTACCGTACGGATGAAGTTCGTGGCTTGTTTTATAGAGTTTTCGTTAGGGCGGAAATAATGGTAGGCGCCGCGAAGTTTGTTGATATCTTTTACTGCTTCCCAATTTTTCTGAAATCTACGGTCCTGCGCATTGGCGCCCATCGTTGCACGGACAAAGATGAAGTCTATGGGAAACTCCTCGTTGATCAGACGTACTGAATCCCATAATATTTTGCCTTGATATTCGCTGATATCTATGCCGAAACATTTGTCTCTATGGGATTTCATCAAAAGTATGTTACGGGCGTCGTGTTTGCTCTTTTCGTTGCTATCATTTTTGACTTCCTTATTGAAAGTCATATGATAGTAGTATACGATACTGTAGCGGTAATTCCAAAGACAGATAAGGAAAATCAATATGGCGGGAATGACGATACTCCATAACAAATAGGTTTTACGTTCACTGGCTGTGGAGACAAGATTTTGTTTGCGCTTTTTCTGATATTTCGCCATATTGCGAACTAAAATAAGGTATTTAGGATTTTATAACAACACTAATTTCATGAAAGTCTATAACCCAAAGGATTGGCTTTATCCCATCAAATATCTGTTAAGTGCCGAGCATACGAAGAAAATTTTTCCTCTTATCATCGGTCTGGGATTGTTCTCTTGGTCAATAGCTTATCTGGAATTGGAATATCTTAAACTGTCGGATAAAAGCTGGGTAAAAAACATCACTACAGTACATAGTTTGCTAGGCTTTGTCCTGTCGCTTATCCTTGTGTTTCGTACTAATACAGCATATGACCGGTGGTGGGAAGCACGCAAACAGTGGGGAACATTGACCAATGTAAGTCGAACTTTATCTATCAAGTTAAATGCTTTTTTGGAGAGGGAAGATAAGATCAACAGAAGTTTTTATCGCAAAGCCATTCCTTTGTTTGCCGAAACCTTATATAATTTTCTAAGGTCGGAGTATACGAAATTTATGTTGGATGAGGCTGACCATCCCGAAATAATAAGTTTGGATGATAAGAAACACGGCCCTAATCAGGTGGCGTCTTTACTTTTTAATAAGACTAACAGTTTATATAGGGAAGGTAAGCTCTCGGGGGAGCAGCTGCGTCTATTGAACGAGGAGATAACCAGCATGACGAACGTATGTGGGGCTTGTGAGCGTATCAAAAATACACCCATTCCCATTGCTTATAGTTCTTTTATCAAGGTCTTTATCATTATCTATACGTTGACACTACCTATAGGATACGTTTTTTCCATGGGATACTTTGTGTGTTTTGCTGTGCCTTTCATTTTTTATATTCTCATTACCATAGAGATGATTGGTGAATCTATCGAAGAACCTTTTGGGACGGATTCGGACGATTTGCCTATAGATAGAATGGCCGATAACATCAAAAAACACTGTCGTGAGATGTTGTTGCCTTAAGAATAGGGGAGGTACATTTGTCGATTTAAATTAATTGAGCTCATTTACAGTGAATAAAGAAAATCCGATAAATTTCGTTTTGCAGAAATAGGGATAATTTCTACTTTTGTGGCGGAGAGTTGGCAGAGTGGTCGAATGCGGCGGTCTTGAAAACCGTTGACTGTAACAGGTCCGGGGGTTCGAATCCCTCACTCTCCGCAAGGAAAGCTTCATCGGTAGATGAAGCTTTTTCTGTTTTAAGTCAATTTCTAAACCATCAACAGACGATTTTATATACACTTTCATCATCAGATTCGAACCGAGGAGAGAGATTAATAATAGCAGTTTTTGTTAAGTCTACTCTTAGATTAACAATGTCTATGCCTTAAGAGATGTTTTGATTTACACTCAAAATACAAAAAAGCGTGTTTAGCTCACCTTGCTAAACACGCTTTTTATATGGAGTATATTGTATTTTATTTTTTATCCGGCAGAAGGATAAATTTGAACAGGCGGTCTTCCAGCAAATATTTATTAGCGACGGCTTTGATTGATTCTGCATTTACCTTTTGAAGATTTTCGAGATACTGCAATGCTTTTGCCGGATCTTCTTGTAGACGGTAGGCAGAAGAGATGGATCCTAGCCAGAAGCTGTTTTCACGTAGTTTTATTTCGTATTCTCTTTTCTTTTCCATTACAAATTTGTTCAAATCCACTTCTGAAGGTCCGTTTTGTTTGATTTTATTAATTTCATCTAAAGCGGATTTGATCAGCGATTGATATTTTTCTTTGCTGGTGCCGAAACCGATAGAGAATGAATATCTACCTTTCGGGAATTTGTTGTATGAGGCTCCGGCTCCCACACCATATACGCCAGATTCTTCCTCGCGCAATCTTTCGATCAATTTGATGTTGAGGATAGATTCCAAGGCATCCATGTTAATGTTTTCTTGGTCATTGTAAGCGTAGTCGCCCATAAAGCTTAGGTTTACCTGCACTTTCTCCTCTTTACCTTTATGTACTTCTACGTTAATTCCTTTCGCCGGCGGAAGGATGTTGAGGTCTTTGGCGGATTCCTTACTGTTTGAGGATGGTAGGCCGGCCAAATACTCTTCCAGATAAGGTAAGATTTCTTCCTCCTTGAACGACCCAACGATGGTAAAGGTGAAGTCTGAAGCGTCAGCAAACCTTTCCTTGAAAATCTGTAATGCACGATCTTTGTCTATTGAGCGTATATTTTCTTCCGAAGGCAGGTTGCGACGGATATTTTCTCCATATAATGCTTTATTGATGCTACTTCTGAAGACAAAGTTAGGGTCGTCTTCTCTGTTTTGCATAGACGCTATGGTTTTCGACACGAAAGCTTGGTAGATATCCTCATCCAAGCGAGGAGCTGTGAAATATCCATAGATTATCTCAAATAAGGTTTTTAATCCTTCTTTGTCACTGTAGCCACTAAGTCCTTCCGAACGCTCATCGATGAAGGCGTTGACATTTACATTTTTGCCTGAAAGATATTTTTTAAACTCTACGGAAGTCAGGTTCCCTAGCCCCGAAGAATTTACGAGGTTTGCTGCATAGGCAGCTGAGAAGTAATCTGCATCACTGTATAAGGAGTGTCCTCCTTCACTTTGCGCACGTACGATGATTTCATCATTTTTGAAGTCTGTAGGTTTCAAGATTACACGCACGCCATTGCTCAAGGTTATTTCTTTAGCCTTGATAGCTTCTAAGTTTTTGGTGGACTGTACTGTTCCTTTTACCGGAGTAGACGGCAATAATGGTAATTCCGAGACTTTATCCTCGTATTTTTCTAATGTTTCACTGCTCAACGCAGCTAACCAACCATTTACTGCTGTTTCGGAAGGCATCTTCTCTTTATCCTTTTCTGGACCTAGGATGATGATATCACGGTTTACCTCGGCATAATATTTTTCTGCTACAGCATTTACATCCGTCAGCGTGATGGTAGGAAGGATTTGTTTTGTAATCCGGTAAGAGTCTTCGTTGCTTAAAACAGGACTGTTGTTTAAGAAGTGGTCGAGATATGCTTTGGCATAGACGTAAGACTCTTTCTTGTCTCTTTCATTGTAACTGTTCTCGAAATACTTTGCATAATCCGATAGGGTACGCTGTAATTCGGTTTCTGTGGCACCAAACTTTTCGAATCTTTTCAACTCACGAACGACAACCTTGATACTTTCTTCCAGCTGTCCCGGTTTTGGAATGATGGAAATATTCATTGCTTCAAATATGTTGAGGAATCCATCAATGTCTACACCGGCGTTGCGGAAAGGAGCATCAGGTTTCTGAGCAATCTCAAACAGACGGGCATTAATTATCTGTGAGTATATGCCTTTGGTAAGCTCTAGTTTATAGTCTTTATATGTTTTTGTCTCTTCAAAAGGATGTTTGATTACCATGTAGACCACCGTCTGTGGCATTTCTGGGTCTGTGACTACTTTGAACTGATTCTTATTCAGCAGCTCTATGCCCACTTTCTTCCGTTCGGCAGCTTTTTTCTGTACCTGCATATCGGAAAAGAGACGCGTAACTTCTTTCTCCATTTCTATAGGATCGATATCGCCGACGATGACGATAGACTGCAGCTCAGGTCTGTACCAGCGTTTGTGGAAGTCCCGGATGAGCTGATGTTTGAATCCTGTGATTACAGCTTCGGTACCTATAGGAAGTCGTTCGGCATACAGAGAACCATTGAAAAGCACAGGAAGGTATTGGTCCTGCATACGCTGTTGAGCTCCGCGGTTGCCGCGCATCTCTTCCATGATGACACCGCGTTCTTTGTCAATCTCTTCTGATGTGAGTAGCGCATCCTGAGCCCAATCGCGCATCACCTGAAGTCCGTTTTTCAATAACTCAGGGTCATCTGAAGGGATAGGAAGTTCATAGACGGTTTCGTTGAAAGAGGTGTAAGCGTTCAAGTCCGATCCGAACCGTACACCAGCCTTCTGCAAGTAGTCTATGAGGTCGTTTTTAGGGAAATGTTTCAGCCCGTTGAAGTTCATATGCTCCAAGAAGTGCGCTAAGCCGCGTTCTTCCTCTGTTTCCAATATCGATCCCACTTTGACACCCAGATACATAGTTACTCGCTTTTCAGGCTCTTTGTTTTTGCGGATATAGTAAGTAAATCCGTTTTTCAACTTACCAACTTTCACTTCGTTGTCGAAGGGAAGAGGCGCATTCCAATTTATGCTGTCTTTTAAAAGTTGGGTAGCTTGAAGCGTATTTATATTAACGGGTGTGCCTGCCTCTGTGACGATGTATGAAGCAGGTAATAGCAATGCAATAGCTAATGGTTTTAATATTTTCATTAATTTAGAGTGTTAATTCTATAACAAATTAAGTGTTTTCTATCTGATTAGAAAATAGAGGAGTAGATTTTTACAGTTGTTTTTTTATGTTGCAGTGGCAGAAGGTAATCCAGGAATTTAGAAAATTTCTTTTATTTGAACGCAATTTGTCAAAAAAATCCGTTTCTGCCTATCTAAATGACATTCAGAAGCTGCAAATTTTCTGTGAAGACCACCAGCTCAATATAGAAGAAATTAATGTAAAAAATGTTCAGCATTTTTTGGAGTGGGTGAACGGATTTGGCATTTCGGTATACACGCAGGCGCGTCTGATATCGGGCATAAAATCTTTTTTCAATTTTTTGCAGCTTGAGTATGAGCTATCTACGAATCCTGCTGAGCTTATTGAAACACCGCGTCTTACTCGCAAAATTCCCGACGTCCTAGAGGTACACGAGATCGATGAGCTTATTAGTGCCATTGACCTTTCTCACCCGGAAGGGATGCGCAACAAAGCTATGTTGGAGGTGTTGTATGGATGTGGTCTTCGTGTCAGTGAGCTCGTAGAACTAAAAATATCGAATTTGCATCTGGAGGTGGAATTTATCAAGATTGAAGGAAAAGGAAATAAGGAAAGGCTTATCCCCATAGGAGCACAGGCAATAAAATATTTGAAGATTTACCTTCAGGAAGTGCGTGCTAAGCAGCAGGTTAAAGCTGGACACGAAGATGTGGTCTTTCTCAACCGAAGGGGGGCCAAGCTGACCCGTGTCATGGTATTTTTGATTATTAAGGAGGTAGCGCAAAAAATAGGATTAAAGAAAAAAATCAGCCCCCACACTTTCCGTCACAGCTTTGCTTCCCACCTTGTGGAAGGAGGGGCTGATTTACGTGCTGTGCAGGACATGTTGGGACATGAGAGTATTACTACCACTGAAATTTATACCCATATCGATAAGGACTATCTGCAGTCCATCATTACACAATATCATCCAAGGTCATAAAAAAAGGGAGCGATTATCGCCCCCTTTTTTATTCTTCGTCATTGTCAGACTTATAAAGCTCGTTGTATTCTTTTTTATATTTTTCGAGGATTACCTTACGTTTCATTTTAAGGGTAGGTGTAAGTTCACCTCCCTCTACTGTAAATTCATTATGAAGTATAATCGGTTTTTTTATCTGCTCCCAGTTTCCGAAATGTTTGTTTGCTAGGCGAACTTCACTGTTTATCTTTTTGACGATGGTCGGATGGCTTAAAAATTCGTCTTTCGACATACCTATAAGCTCGGGAGCGCTAGAACGGCTCCAGTCCATCAGGTGACCGTAGTTAGGCACAATAAAGGCTGAGGCAAATTTCTGTCCTTCTCCTATGACCATGGCCTGCTCGATGAAATAAGATTCTACCAGCTTTTTCTCAATAGGCTGTGGGATGACATATTTTCCTCCGGAAATTTTGAACATCTCCTTCTTACGGTCTATGATTTTTATAAATTTTCCTTCTTCCAGCACGGCGATATCTCCGGTATGCAGCCAGCCGTCGATAATGGTTTTTGCTGTCTCTTCAGGATTTCTGTAGTAGCCTTGCATAACATTAGGGCCTTTCATAAGGATTTCCCCATCTTCTGCCAATTTTACTTCTACATATTTTACGGGAATACCTACAGTTCCTACGCGGACACCCTTCTGATAATGGTTTACCGAGATGAGGGGAGAGGCTTCAGTCATACCATAGCCTTCATAAAGAGGGATACCGGCAGCCATAAATACACGTGCTAGCTTGTTATGGAGGGATGCGGAACCTGAAGCTACCGTAACTAGATGGCCTCCCAAAGCTTCATACCATTTGTCAAGGACAAGTTTTTTTGCCATTTTTAGCTGTAGGTTGTAGGCAAAAGATCTTTTTTTAGAATCTGGATCGTATTTTTCCCCTACTTTGACAGCCCAATCGAATATTTTTCTTTTAGCCCCGGTAAGCTCCTGTCCGGTTTTCATGATCTTTTCGTACACTTTCTCTAAGATCCGTGGTACGGCCGTCATGATATGGGGTTGTGCTTCCTTGACGTTTTGTCCTATTTTTTCGAGCGATTCCGCCACATAGATCGTGATACCGATATACATGTAGGTATAAATCACCATTCTCTCATAAGCATGACATGGCGGCAGGAAGGTTAGCGCCCTGTCGTAAGCCTGACAAGGAGTGATTTCACGGGCAGCCATCACGTTGAACATGATGTTGTTATGTGTCAGCATTACGCCTTTAGGCTTGCCTGTAGTACCGGAAGTGTAGATTAAGGTTGCCAGATCTTCCGGTTTTACGGCGTTCATTCGTTGTTGCAGTGTTTCATCCTTAATATTCTTGCCCAGTTCTATTATTTCTTTCCAGTTACGGGCTTCCTCGATTTCGGCAATACAGAATACATATTTCAAGGTGTATAAGGACTCCTGAAGTTTTGTAATCCTGTTATAAAGGCTTTTGTTGTTGACTACACAGAGTTTTATTTCTGCGTCATTAAAAATATATTGATAATCTGCGTCCGTAATATTAGGATACATAGCCACGCATACAGCTCCCACTTGTTGGATAGCAAAGTCCATAATGTGCCATTCCATGCTGCTGTCGGCTATAAGTCCTACTTTTTCATTGGGCTCCACGCCCAAAGCTATAAGGCCTTTAGATATGGCATCAACCTGAGCCAGAAATTCTGAAGTCTTCACTTCCTTCCACTCATGGTTAACTTTATGCGCAAAAATGGTTAGATTGGGATATAGATTCAGCTGTCTACGAGCCAAATCAAATAATCTTAAATCTTGTTTTTCCTGTTCCATATTGATATGACGGCCTTTTTAGAATTATTTTATTGGGCCGATATATTGTTCAACATTTAATGATTAAGTAAAGTTTGCGAAGATACAAAAAATAAAACTTCAAGATTTAAAATAATAGGTAATTATGTGTCGGTTATCCTGTATTATAACAAACAGATATGTTTTTTTGTTTCGATTTTTTTCCTTTTGGGAGGATAAAGTCTAAGGTATTTGTTGAGCTGTTATTTTAAAATATTTTATATTTGAGGTTCTTTTTTTTGAAAAATATTTGATAATATTGGATATTTAATACGATTTAACCAATCATAAACCTTATGGAATTTTTAAACGGTATCAATGCATTGACTTTAATTTTTGTGGCGTTATTGCTCTTTGCCATAGCTTACAGATTTTATGGCATTTTTATGGCGAATAAGGTTTTACGTCTTAATAATGCACATCCTACGCCGGCGGTAGAGTTTGCTGACGGCCATGATTATATTTCTACCAACAAGAACGTTTTGTTTGGTCATCATTTTGCAGCTATTGCGGCGGCAGGTCCTTTAGTAGGTCCTGTACTTGCTGCGCAGTTTGGATATCTTCCTGGAGCATTATGGATTTTGATAGGCTGTGTTTTAGCGGGAGGAGTGCACGATATGATTGTGCTGTTTGCTTCTGTACGTCACAGGGGGGAAAGTTTAGCGACCATAGCATCTAAAGAGATTGGGAAGACGACAGGGTATATCGCCGGTTTTGCGGTTTTGTTTATTCTTATTTTGACTTTGGCAGGGCTATCATTGGCTTGCATCAGTGCCATGCATGAGGCTTCATGGTCTCTCTTTACGGTATTGATAACAATGCCTATAGCGATTATCATGGGGTTGTTGATGCGGTATAGGAAAGATTCCGTGCTGCTGGCAAGCATCCTTGGCGGGGTCTTGCTTATCGTAGGAATTATCGGAGGGCATAGTCTGATGCAATATGATCATATAGCTAATCTTTTCCATTGGGATGTGGAAACCATTTCTATAGCTATTGCGGTGTATGGTTTTTTTGCTTCCGTATTGCCGATGTGGCTGTTGTTGGTTCCACGTGATTATCTGTCCACCTATCTTAAGATAGGAACTATTCTTATGTTGGCAGTGGGTATAATCTTTGTGCAGCCCACTATTCAGATGCCGGCAATTACATCTTTCATTCATGGTGGAGGGCCGGTCATCGGTGGTCCTGTATTGCCTTTTATCTTTATCGTTATAGCTTGCGGTGCGATTTCTGGATTTCATGCGGTCATTGCCACGGGCACTACACCGAAGATGTTGGCACAGGAGCGTGATGTGCTTTTTGTCGGCTATGGAGCGATGCTTGTGGAAGGATTTGTGGCACTGATGGCTTTGATTGCGGCCTGTACTTTGATGCCGGGAGATTATTTTGCTATCAACACCCCTGTCGCAAAATATGATTCTTTTCTGGCTGCCTTCCCGGATATGAAGGTTGTGGATTTGGATCATTTCATGGATAGAATAGGGATAGATTTATATGGAAGGACGGGAGGAGCAGTATCTCTGGCGGTAGGGATGGCTCATATATTTGATAAGATACCTTTTATGGATGATGTCGTAGCTTATTGGTACAATTTTGCTATCATGTTTGAGGCTGTATTTATTCTTACAGCTATCGATGCGGGAACACGGGTGGGGCGTTTTTTTCTACAAGAGATGATGGGCAATTTTATTCCTGCGTTTAAAAATAAGAGTTGGCTTCCGGGAATTCTTATTAGTAGTGCTCTTTTCACTTTTGCTTGGGGATATCTGGTTTATACGGGGAATGTAAGCAGTATTTGGCCGCTTTTCGGTATCAGCAACCAACTGCTGGCAGCGTGTGGTCTTATTGTTTGTACCACTATGCTGATACGCCTGAACAGGGGTAAGTACGCCTTATGCACGGCAATACCAGGTGTGGTGATGGCTATCATCACGTTCTGGGCCAGCTATTTGCAGATTTTTACCATTTATCTCCCTCATGGACAGTATCTACTTGCTGCATTGGCAGCTTTAGCGATTGTGCTGATGTTTATAGTTTTTGTGAATGCTTTCATAAAATGGTTTCATCTGATGAAGATGAAAACTGAAAAAGTGGATAGTTATGGTGAAGTGGTTAAAGAACTGGTGGAAAGATAAATGGAAAGGCCCACTTTTTAGGGTGGGCCGGAAGAATGTTGTATATAAAATAACGATTAACGTTAATTCCTATGTTTTCAATTTAATAGGCCAAATATTGTGCCAAAAAAATAAGGTGTTGTGTCCGAGGGCAAAAGAAAGAGTGTAGGGAATCAGGTGTAATATTTTTATCTTAGGCACCGAATTGAATCAACCTAATATGAGTAAAAGTAATTATTTTGATGTCATAGTGGTGGGGTCCGGTATTTCCGGTGGATGGGCAGCAAAAGAATTTTGTGAGAAGGGACTAAAAACACTAGTTATAGAACGGGGTAAATCAGTAAAACATATTAAGGATTATCCTACAGCGAATCTGGATCCGTGGGAATTCGAACATAGAGGACAGCTAACCTTAGCCGAGAAGGAAGAAAATCCTATAGCTTCTAAATGTTATGCTTTCAAGGAAGATGCCATACATTTTTTCCTAAAAGATAATGAACAAGAATATATTCAGGAGAAGCCTTTCGATTGGATACGTGCTGATGCGGTGGGAGGTAAGTCTTTGTTGTGGGCACGTCAAGTGCAGCGTTGGTCGGATTACGATTTTGAAGGGCCTGCACGTGACGGCTTCGCCGTGGACTGGCCTATAAGATATAAAGATATAGAGCCTTGGTATACGTATGTAGAAAGATTTATCGGCGTCGCGGGAAATCGTGACAACAATAGGATGATGCCTGACGGTCATTTTCTGCCGGCCTTTGAGATGAATGCGGTAGAAAAGATGATCAAGCAAAAGATAAAGACAGCTTATACGGACAGAAG
Organism: Sphingobacterium thermophilum; assembly: GCF_039541675.1. Lineage (NCBI taxonomy): Bacteria > Pseudomonadati > Bacteroidota > Sphingobacteriia > Sphingobacteriales > Sphingobacteriaceae > Sphingobacterium > Sphingobacterium thermophilum. Next base: position 21,170 of record NZ_BAABGR010000014.1, read on the forward strand.
TGTCATTCAGGGACGATGTGCTCATATCACTTCGCCTCAGCCTATCCATATAGCGCAGGGGCGTACCCAATGTCAGGCGCGGTCACTCTGTCAACGGGGATGTCCTTTTGGTGGTTATTTTTCTTCCAATGCATCTACTTTGCCATGGGCAGAGAAGACTGGTAATCTGACTTTGAAGGCCAACAAAATTGTACATTCCATCCTTTATGATGAGCAGAGTCAGAAAGCCAAAGGAGTATTGGTCATCGACAGAGAGACCAAGCAGTCGGAAGAGTATTATGCACGCATTATCTTTGTCAATGCTTCCGCCCTCAATACAAATCTTATTCTGTTGAACTCTAAATCCAAAAGGTTCCCTAACGGACTAGGTAATGACAGCGGTTTGTTGGGTAAGTTTGTTGCTTTTCACAATTATATGGGATCGCTGGGCGGCAGTGTTGAAGGATTCGAAGATAAATATTATTATGGAAGGCGTCCTACTCAACCTATAATTCCTAATTTCAGAAACGTCAAGAAGCAGGAAATGGACTTCTTACGGGGCTACGCTTCATTTTTCAGTGCCTATCGTGCGGCAGGAGTGCCTACAGAAGGTAGACAGGTAGGAGGGAACTATAAAGATAATATGCTTAAGTTAGGTGGCTGGCATGTAGGGATGATGATGCAGGGAGAAACTATTCCCAATGAATCGAATCACGTACGTCTGAGTGACGAATTGGATCAATATGGTTTGCCTAAGCTTATAACGTCCATAGGTTATTCGGAAAATGACTATAAAAGTATGGAAGATTTTTTGGCGCAAGGAGCGGAAATGTTAGAACGCGCCGGCGTGAAAAATATCTATATAAACCGTAGCAACCAAAATCCTGGCTTGGACATTCACGAAATGGGCGGAGTACGTATGGGAAGAGATCCGAAAACATCTTTGTTGAATGCGTATAACCAGCTTCATCATTGTAAAAACGTATTTGTGACCGACGGCGCATGCATGACTTCTACAGGGACACAAAATCCGTCCTTAACATATATGGCTCTTACCGCACGTGCAGCTAATCATGCTATCTCGGAAATGAAAAAAGGAAACCTATAATATGCGTTTAGTAATAAAATAAAATTGGCCTACAGGGGATGTAGGCCTTTTTTACTAAACAAAAACACCCAATAATAAAGAAATAATTAAGGGTAGGTCGTCATAACTTTGGTGATTTTCCAGCCTTCGCCGGTTTTAGCCAAAGTGATATAATCCACTCTTGAGAAGTCCGAAAACTGACATACAGACTTCGCAATACAGATGTCATTCGTCTCTTCAAGGATTTCGTAGCTCGTCTTAGCGTCAAACTCAAGTCCTTTATTTTGTTCCAACAGCTTTAAAAACTTTTTTTTGTTTAATTTATTGTTATTGGCTGTGTTTATATATTCAAAATTGTTAGCAAACATTTTTTTGTCATACGACACAGTGCCGTTTACCAACGAAGTTACAAACGTTTCTACCATCGATTTTGTTGTTTCTTCGATAGTTGTTGAGCTAGGAGATGAAGCAAAAGAGTTTAATGATACAAAAACTAATGCTGCTGCTATTGCTGAGGTCAATGTCTTTTTCATGGCTTTCTATCTTTTTTAATTGTCGATATCATTTCTGTTTTGATACCTCAAAATTATGTCGATATAGCCGGAGATTTTAGTGTGATTAGACCAATGACCCTATAAATTCGGTAGAACTCCGAAATATGTCGGTGAATACTTTTGTTGATTTTTTGCCGAGAAACGATTAATTAAGAAAGAGGAGATACAGGTCCTGGGGTGGAAGCTTGTAGTTTAGATTTGCTTTTAAGACATGATGAAAAAAGAGCATGTGCTCTACATGCTCTTATCTTTGATAACTACTTCAAATTGTTTATTTCCTGTTGTTCCTTAAGCTTGTCTATATTGTTATTGCCGGCAAAGTCGTCAGTTTTCTGTTGAAAGTCTTCCAATATTTGCCGTATGGCTTCTGCATTTTCTGCTGTGCGGCCATAGATTTCCGGCATTTTGGATTCGATAAGTTTGTCGCCCAACTCTATGTTGTCTACTTCGATTTTACCTATTTTTTCTAATACAGCCTGCTGACTTTTTCTTACATCTTCCAACTCACGCACAATCTTAGCCATCAACTCGAATTTTTTTAATTTATCCATAACATAAAAATCTGTTGGTGTATAATATGCTAACAAGTGAGTAGAGGTTTTGTTTGTATAAAAAAATCCTCTGACCTAACTGTTAGGTCAGAGGATTTTTAGCATTATTAGTATTATAATGTTGTTAGGCTACTTCACGAAGGTCAACAGGCACCACGCGAGAAATACCTTGTTCTACCATAGTTACCCCGTAAATTATATCTGTGCTAGCAATTGTACGTTTGTTGTGCGACACGACGATAAATTGCGATTGGCTTGAGAATTCTTTGATGATTTTGTTGAATTTGTCAATGTTGGTATCATCCAACGGAGCATCCACCTCATCGAAGATGCAGAATGGAGCCGGCTTGAGTAGATAAAGTGAGAACAACAAAGCTGTGGCCGTAAGGGTTTTCTCTCCACCAGAAAGCTGGTTGATTGAAAGAGGACGTTTTCCTTTTGGTCGGGCGATAATGTCGATGTCCGAATCCAGAGGGTTGTCTGGATTACTAAGGACAAGGTCGCAGCTGTCTTCTTGGTTGAATAGGGAGCGGAACACTTTGATAAAGTTTTCTCGCACGGTATTGAAGGCGTTCATAAATTTCTCGTTGGCGGTGTCGTCGATTTCCTTGATGGTTGTCATCAGTGACTCTTTGGCCTCCAGCAGGTCATTTTTCTCTTTGTTGATGAATTCATAACGTTGCTGAATTTCGTCGTATGCTTCTTTAGCCATAGGGTTGATGGTTCCGAATTCATCCAGCTGCTTCTTGAGCTTTCGACATAGTTCTGCAAGCTCTTCCTGCGACTGCTCGATTTCAGGCATTTCACCTTCCAAGAGCTCTTTGATATCTATATTAAATTCTACTGATAGTCTTTCTTTGAGTGTGTTTAAGTCTATCTGTAGGGATGTTTTCTTATCTTTTACTTCTGTAATCAAGAAGTCTAGCTGGTCTTTGTTCTTGCGCAAAGTAGCGACTTCTTCCTCTAGGTCGTTGAGCTTTTTACGGAAGCTATAAAACTCTTCTTCCATTTCGTGTAGAGCTTTTTCCAATGCTTCACGTTGCTCGTACAATCCTTTGAGGTCGTCATCATTGGTTTCGGTGAAGGTGAGAGCATCTTTCATGTCCGTCTTGATCTGTTCAAGCTCGGCGATACTTTTGTTGATGCGCAGCTCCAACGCTTCTTTCTGACTTTCACGGTACTCCAAATCTTTCTGGATGCCTGCAACCTTATTTTGTTGTTGATGAAGTCTGATATTCTCTTGGTTGTAGACCGTAGATTTTTCCTGTACGATATCGTTCAACTCTTGGTAGGCTGCTTGGAGGTCGGCCAGTTGTTTTTGGCGTTCTTCGGCTTCTACTTTAAGGATTTTCAACTCTGGCTCCGCCTTGGTGAGTTCGTGCGCTATTTCGGCAAGGCGTTTTTCGATATCCTGTTTGCGGTTTTGTGAATTGGATATAAACGCTTGGTATTGCTCTTGCTTGGTTTTCACGGACGTCCATTCATTTTGAATGCGAGCCAGCTGGATGCGTATCTCGTCGATGGTTTCTTTTTGCGATTGTGCTTTTAGGGAAGAAATCTTTTCTACAAGTTCAGCTTCCGTATGTTGTAGCTCAGCGATACAGACGTTAAGTTCTTTGATCTCCTTAGCGAGATTTTCTAGGTTTTTGGCACGTCCGATACGTTTTCCTTCAAACAAACCTACTGAACCACCACTGAAGCCCAGTTTGTTTTTACTGAACTTTCCTTCATGGTGCAACACGATGATATCCTTATGAGGAAGATCTACTTCCAAGGCTTTAGGGTCATCAGACTTCAGGATATAGACGCGTTTGAGCAGCTGCAGACAAAGGTTTTCATATTTTTTGTCTACTTTAATTACCTGCATGGCAGGAATCATATTTTCGGGAACGATGTAGTCGGCGTCTTTATTTTCCAGTACCGATTCTAATACAAAGAAATTGGCTCGACCGCGTGAGGAATCACTCAACAGTTTTATCGCTTGAATGGCATCCTGTTTGGTGTCCACAACATAGTGGTTCATCACCGACTCCAAGTAATTTTCTATTGCCACCCGATACTCTTCCTGACAGAATAGAATGTCCGAAAAGAGTGGATAGGCTTTTGCCCATCCCGCGTTTTTGCGTAAAAATTTTATAGACTCCGGAAAACCTTCCAGATTGTCTACGAGTGATTTCGTTAGGTTATATTCGTTTTGTTTAGCGTCGACAAGGCGTGATTCTTTGTTGAGCAGATTTCTTGTCTCCTGAAGCTGGTCTTCTGCTGCTTGGATTTGACTGTTGAGCTCGTTTTCTATACGTACGGCTTCGTCGTATTGTTGCTGTTGTGCGTCCAGTTTGCCCTGCAATTCTGCTACCGCTATATTAAACTGTGAAAGTTCTTCCGCTTTGGAAGAGGCATCGCTGATATTGCGTAAAGATTCTTGCTCCAGCGATTCTTTTTGGATATTTAGTACAGCGATATCTTTCTCTACCTTATAGATTTTGTTTTGAAGATCGTTGTTTTCCTGTACAAATCTATCCAGCTTGTTTTTTGCGGACTGTTGTTGAGCTTTAAGCTCTTCCACTTCCGTTTTTGTTTTCTGGATATCCCCTTGGGCAACGTCTAGCTTAGCTTGTTCTTCATACAGCTCTTCATTTAATCTTTTAAGAGTATATTCTACGTTGGTAAGCTGTTGCTTGTCAAGGTTGAGTTCTGTGCTTAGACGTGATTCACGTTCTTTGAGGTGGTTAAGACGTTCATTTTTTATTTTCTTTTCCGACTCGTAAGCACGTATTTTGTTGTTGAACTCATTTGTTGCTTTTTGCTGAGCGGAAAGGCTTTTCTCCTTGACCAAAATCTCTTCCCTGCCGCTACGGAGTTCTTTTTCCTTGCGATCAATATCTTCTAAGGTCTGTCCCAAGGCCTGCTGTAGCTCCTTTTCCTTGTCGGTAAGAGCGTTAAGGTCGGTGCTGAAGGTGTCCAGCTTATAATAAGCCAAGCCTATGCTTGCCTTTTTATATTCTTCCTTCAGCTGGAAATATTTGTCAGCTTTTTTAGCCTGATTTTCTAAGGATTTAAGATTCTTTGTGATTTCATATAAGAGGTCATCGACACGGGAAAGGTCGGCTTCCGTATCTTTCAACTTGCTAAGTGTTTGTTTTTTGCGGACTTTATATTTGGAGATTCCTGATGCTTCTTCAAAGAGCGCACGCCGTGAGTTGTCTTTGTTAGCGATGATTTCGTCAATCATCTTAAGTTCGATGATGGAGTAGGTGTCTGCGCCGATACCGGTATCCAAGAATAGGTCCGTGATGTCTTTGAGACGGCATTTCACATCGTTCAGTCGGTATTCCGACTCACCGTTGCGGTAAAGTTTACGCGTAATGGTTACCGTAGTGAACTCGGTAGGAAGGATGTTTTTGTTGTTGTTGAAGGTTAGTGACACTTCGGCAAGGTTTGCCGGCTTTCGTGTTTTTGTTCCATTGAAGATGATATTTTCCATCTTTTCTGAACGCAAAACACGAGTACTCTGTTCACCTAACACCCAACGTATGGCATCCACCACGTTCGATTTTCCACATCCGTTAGGCCCAACAATGGCCGTAACCCCCTCATTGAAATTGATTGTGATTTTATCACCAAAACTTTTAAATCCTTTGATTTCAAGTCTAGTTAGTTCCATTCACTTAGCACTATTATAACGTACGAAAATAAGGAATTAAAAATAGAATAGGTACCCTGCTTTTTGCACATTTTAGGAGATTTCCACAATCGTTTCTCTTACTGTGTGTTAACTTTTAGAAAAAGATTTTTTTATACTTCATTTTTTTATATTCGTTATTATGAGAAGATTTGTTTTGTTACTTTTTATTGTCTTACAGCTTTCATTGTCCTATGGGCAATCCCGCAAGGTAGTTTTCACGACCGACTACGGTACTATAAAGGTTGTGCTTTACGATTTTACGCCGAAACACCGCGATTTGATGTTACGCTGCATTCAAGATTCTACATACCATGGCGCGTTGTTCAACTGGATTATAGAAAATTTTGTCGTTCAGGGAGGCGAACATGATATCGATATAGCAAGAAGGGAGGCAGCGGATCCGATGGCAAAAAAGCCACGACTCAGTCCCGAGTTTGATGAGCAGGCTTTCCATAAAGTTGGTGCGCTTGGAGCAGGACGGGATGATAATTCCGAGAAGGCTTCTTTTCTGAATCAGATATATTTTGTCGTAGGCAAGACTGTTACGGAAGAAGACTTACGTAAGTTGGAAGAAAAGAAAGGTGTTAAATATACATACGAACAGCGAAAGGTGTATCTAGAAAAAGGAGGGCAACCCCGTCTGGACGGTGATTATACCGTCTTCGGAGAGATCTACGAAGGGTTGGATGTAATCATGGCCATAAGCCGCCTTAAGACGGATCAACAGGATTTTCCGTTATCACCGGTGAGATTTACAGTTTCTTTGACAGAATAAGTGCTTCATAATAATTGTATTATAAATTAATCTATATATACCTCTTGCAAATATTAGGATATACCTTTATCTTTGCTTCACCTTAAAACACGGTAGGTATAGCTCAGTTGGTTAGAGCACTAGATTGTGGTTCTAGGGGTCGTCGGTTCGAGCCCGACTACTTACCCTCAAATACAGAAAGCGAAACAGTTTTGTTTCGCTTTTTTTTGTTTCATTTTATTTGTCTTCCGTTTCGGATATTTTTATATTCGTGTAACCAATTAGGATTTATATAAACTTAATACCTAATTAATCTTAACATTTTATTTTAGTGGAAAAATCACACAATGTCGGAATGGAGGTTTTATTCCAGACATGATGAGCTTGTTAGAGTTTAGCATTTTTGCTATGTAAGAATTGATTGTCCAATTATAAACCATGAGACCTAAGCTGCCTAATATCGAAATCGAAGCCTTTGTGAAAGGGGATAAAAACATCTTTCGTGAGGTGTACGATTTTTATTACCCTATCATGGTTAGATATGTGCAGTCCAAATGTGCTGTAACTGAAGATGTGGAGGAGCTTGTGCAGGAAATTTTTGTGCAGCTTTTTTTGGGGAGAGAAAAGATCAGAAGCACTAGAGATATTTATCCCCTATTGTTTACTATTGCCAAGCGGCTAACCATAAGTTACTTCAGAAAGCAGATTAGTGTGCAAAATATCCACCAGCAGGCGGAAAAATATTGGTCCTATACGGACAACAGTACGGAAGAATGGATAGATTTCGCTGAATTGAATTCTATTCTGCAGAAAATCATAGAAAATCTACCTCCTCAACAAAGACAGGTATATGTCATGTCTTCGAATGAAAATATGTCCATGGAAGATATTGCTCATACGCTGCGCCTATCTAAAAACACTGTAAAAAATCACCTTCGTCTGGCTACTCACCATGTACGAGGCAGTCTTTCCAAAATCTATCACACATTTTTTTAAAAAAAATTTATAGTCCATTGGTCTTTTTGTCATCAGCTTTCGATTATATAGATGATGGAAAGACAGAGACTAACCAATTTGCTGAAAAAATACCATCGAGGGACATTAAACTCTGATGAAAAAGAAGAGCTATCTTCATTTCTGGCAAATGAAGAGGGGAAGAGATTGTTGTACAAAGTATGGAATGATGATATAGATCTTGTAGGAAGCAACGGGCTAGAAAACAGTAAGGAAAAGATTTTTGGGCATATTTTGCAGGACGAGAGGATTTCGCGCCCGTCGAAGCCAAGAAGAATTGTTTCTTTTTCGTATAGGAAGTTTGCTGCGGCAGCAGTATTGCTTTTGGTAGGTGGAATGGGGTATATCTTTTGGTCTAAAGGAGAACACGAAGAACGTCTGGCTGCTATAGAGCAGCAGAATATTGTTCCGGGAACCAAAAACGCACACATGCAGTTTGAGGATGGAACTATACTTTCTTTGGACAAAATCAAGGAAGATACTGTCTTGCTGGATAAAGGCTTGAAAGTCAGACTTTCGACGGATGGCAATATTTCTTATGAGGTCATCGATAAGAAGTTGACATCGACATATACGACTATATACACACCTGTGGGTGGGGAATATACATTGATGTTGTCCGATGGTTCGCAGGTTTGGCTCAACAGTGACTCACGCATCACCTATCCGATAATGTTTGCCGAAGACCACCGAGAGGTGCAAATGGAAGGAGAGGCCTATTTCAAAATTGTACGCCGAAATGGTAAGAAAGGTAAAATTCCTTTTATGGTAAAAATCAAAAATCAACTCATAGAAGTATTGGGCACTGAATTTAATGTCAACGCCTATAGTGAAAAGGTGTACACTACCCTTGTTGAGGGGGCAGTAGCTCTGTCGTCTGAAAAGGGTAAAGAAAAACTATTGTTGTCACCTGACCAGCAGGCGGAATTCAACCCACAGACGGGTGAGATGTCCAAACGCAACATTGACACCTATTACTTTACGGCGTGGCGTATAGGAAAATTTGCATTCCAGCGTGCTTCCATCAAAAAGGTGATGGAAGACCTAGCGCGCTGGTACAATATAGATGTACTTTATCAGGGGGACTTTGCCGGAATCACCTATTCTGGGACGATTTCGCGCATGGAAGAGTTCTCCGAAGTGCTAAAACTTATAGAGATGACCAATAAAATCAAATTTAAAATAGATGGAAGGAGGGTAACAGTGATAAAAATTTAATAAAACAAGAACTAGTTCATAAAATAACCGATAACCAAGTAAAAGAATACAGGAGTGTTGGAGCCACCCCTGTATCGAAACCAAGTCTTAAAACCTAGATTATTGAATTCGTTGTTAAACAAACTCAACATTTACAAATGTATGAAAAAAATACGGTTAAGGTATAAATTCCCCAATAACCTCATTGAACCTAAATTATTGTTTGTCATGAAGTTAACTTGGATACTTTTATTAGTATCAGTCTTGCAGGTTAATGCCTCCATTTTTGCACAGAAAATCACTTTGCAGCGTTCGGATGCAACATTAGAAAGTGTGCTGAAAGAAATTCAGCATAAGAGCGGCTTATCCATTTTTTACGCTGATGAGCTGATACTTAACAGACCTAAAATTTCTGTCAACTATGAAAAGGAGGAGGTAGAAAAGATTTTGACGGAAATCCTTTCAAAATATGACCTAGATTTTAAGAAGCATAAGAACAGTGTAGTGGTAGTGAAGAAGACCAAACCTTCACCAATCGTTTCGTTGAAAGAAAGTAGGGAGGATGAACCTTTCATACAGGAAATCATCATCCGAGGTAAGGTAAAGGATAAGGATGGTAACCCTCTCTCCGGTGTTACTATCAGAGAGAATACTCTCAAATCGCTCGCCGTATCGGATAACGAAGGAAACTTTACTATTAAGGTTTCCCAAATCCCAACGACTGTAATTTTCAACATGTTGGGGTATGAGAGCCTGGAGAAGAGGATTACCACCACACGAGAGTTGGAAGTAGTACTGGCAGAAACCGTTGCCGAGGTAGATGAGGTCGTAGTCATAGGCTACGGTGAGGTCAAGAAGAAGGATTTGACAGGATCTGTGGTCAATGTCAAGATGGATGAAATTAAAGACGCACCGGTGGTGTCTGTAGACTTAGCTCTTCAAGGTAGGGTACCCGGAGCGGATATCATGGCTTCGACCGGTGAACCTGGAGCTCCGGCTTCTATCCGCATTCGTGGTACAAGATCTATTACGGCTACCAACGAGCCTTTGATAGTAGTGGATGGCGTCATCGACGGTATAAGTAATCTTTCAGATATCAATATTGCTGATATTGAGTCGGTAAGCGTACTTAAAGATGCTTCCGCTACAGCGATCTATGGCTCACGTGGAAGCAATGGGGTAATAATCATTACTACGAAACAAGGGAAACGCGGCAAGGACCAAATCAATCTGAAGAGTACGTTCGGAGTGTCTCAGCTGCCACGAAAGCTTGACCTCATGGACGCGTCTCAATATGCACAATACAGAAATGATTACGCTTTGTTTACCTCTGCCGACCCTTATGGCAGTATCAATCTCAATTCGCCTTTGTCGGATTATCCATACCCGGATCCTTTGTCATTGGGTAAGGGAACAGACTGGGTAGATGAGATAACAAGACTAGCACCTTATCATACACATAACCTTTCTGGTTCGGGAGGAAACGAAAGAGGAAACTACTTTGTGTCTCTATCCTATGACAATACGGAAGGAATTATCGAAAGAAGCGGACTCTCTCGAATCACAGGCAGGGTAAATATTGATTATAAGCTTTTCCCATGGATGAAGGTGGGATGGAAATATAATATTACCAAGCGTGATGAGGACCAAAATTTAGTGACGATAGGAGGGACAAACTGGTGGAATGGAGCCATTTATCTGAATCCTATGATCAAAGTGTATGATAATTTTAATGATCTGTGGTATTCGGGACAAACTTTTAACTCTCCCCGAGCTATCCTTGATATGGGCGTGATTCGCAACCTGAAAAGAGATGGCTCTACCAATACAGGGTATGTTGAAATTGAGCCTGTCCGTAATCTGAAAATCAACTCGCAGCTGACTTATTACAACTATAGCCAACATACATTCCGTTTTGAGCCTAGCACGCTGCCCGCCAAAGCTCCTAATGAGGGAGCGCTAGCTTACCGCGGAGAGTATTCGGAGTACAATCTGATGAGTCAGAATACATTGAACTATACAAAAAATTTCGATAAGCATCATATCGACTTCACCTTAGGATTCATAGGACAGAAGGTGTGGAGCGACAACCTTACCTTGCAAGGGGATGGCTATCAGTCGGATGCCATTTTGTGGAACAATATGAATGCTATTCCGGATAAGGAGAATTATACCGCCACCTCGAACAACAATAACAAAACATCGATGTCTTTTCTTGCCCGTGCCAATTACCATTTTAAAAATCGATACTATATCACTGTTACAGGGCGTAGAGATGGGGCATCAAACTTTGCTGCCAACAATAAGTGGGCGTTTTTCCCTTCTGGAGCACTGAAATGGACCGTCAGCGAGGAAAGTTTCATGAAAAACATTAAGTGGATAGATGAGTTGGCTCTGAGAACTAGTGCCGGAAGAACTGGTAACGATGGTATTTCATCGTATCGATCGTTGGCGGCATTGGCTTCCACCACATCGGGCTACCTTTTTAACGGTTCACAGCCGGTGGCATTCTATCCTTCCCGTTTAGCTTCCGATAAACTTTCTTGGGAAAAGACCGATATGTACAACCTTGCAGCGGATATATCACTATTCAATAGGAGGGTAAACATAACGGTAGAAGGTTATCTTTCTTATACCAAGGATCTGTTATTGGATGTGCAGACGCCGACACAGACAGGCTTTTCGACCCGTTTTGCCAATGTGGGGAAAACATCAAATAGAGGAGTGGAGTTCAGCATTGAAACTCGAAATATCGAAAAACCGAATTTTGAATGGAGCTCTAGCTTTTCTATTTCGCACAACCGGCAAATGGTAGATGATATAGGGCATTACGACTTCGTGAATGTGTATGGCTCCTATGGCAACAATAGCTATATGATGTACGGCTATATCAAAGGATATCCTTTGAATGCTTTGTGGGGTTTCCAATATGCAGGAACCTGGAAAAATCAAGACGAGATCGAACGTAACAAGATTACCAAGTCTTACGTCTCCGCTTCGGCCAGTCAGTACCAACCAGGTTCTGCACGCTATATTGATGTCAATCACGATGGCGTATTTAACGAAAACGATCAGGTATATCTGGGAAATGCGGATCCTTTTATCTATGGAGGTTTGCAGAATAACTTCCGTTATAAGAACCTTACATTGAATGTGTTTGTCAACTATTCTTTAGGAGGAAAGATTTATAATATCGCTGAGCAGTGGCTAGGAAATGGTGGTTATATCACCAACCAGTACGCTTATCAGCTGAATGCTTGGCATCCAATAAGAAATCCAAACTCTGACCTGCCAAGAGCAGGAAGCACAGATAATATAGCGTCGGACAGAATGGTTCACGATGCAAGCTATCTGAGAATCAAAACAGTGGCTGTAGGATACAATTTCGACTTAAGTAAGGTGACGAAAAACAAGCTGAAGAGCTTGCAGCTTGGCTTAGCTGGAGAGAATCTGTATGTATGGAAAAAATACAACGGATTTGATCCTGATGTTTCTTCACAAAGCAGCACTTCAACATTGAGACGTGTGGATATTGGGGCTTATCCTAAGCCTAGAACTGTTGTCGGATCTATTCAAATCAGATATTAATTCGTTAGAAATTATGAAAAGATTATTTAAGGGACTGCTGTTGAGCTTGCTTCTGGTAGGTTGTTCTATTGAGGAAGAGCCTACATCTTTTGTCAATCCTGAAAATTATTATCAGACGGAAGCACAGATTATTTCAGGGCTCAACGCTACGTATATACCGCTGAAAACTATTTATACCTATACTTATTTGATAGCTACGGAAGGGGTAACAGACCTCATGTATATCGCTTCAGGAACGTTGGATGCTCAATTGGATATTTCGCCTGCGCAACCTCGCTTTGGACAGACCATGTGGACCCAGGGATATCGAGGTGTGATGTATTGTAACTCCATTATTGAGGCAACAAGAAAAGCACCTATTCCTGAAGAAGTCAAAAAGCCATTGCTAGCTGAAGGTATAGTGATGCGTGCTTATTATTATTGGTTTCTTACTTCTACTTTCGGTGATGTGCCTTTCTACACCGAAGATGTGGCTAATGCCGAGGTGCTGGACAGGATATCCAAACTTGGAAGGATGTCGGCTGTGGAAACTCGTAATTATCTTATCGACGAGCTGTTAGAACATGTTCCTAACCTGCCACAGATACGTACCAGTGATGTAGACGGCAACCGGTGTGGGGCGGCTATGGGATGGATGATTTTGGGTAAACTAGCCCAATGGAATAAAAGATGGGATGTAGCCCGCGATGCAATGAAGGAGTTGGAAAAAATCTATGGTTCACTCGACCAATATCCATTGAGTGACCTGCCATTGAAAAACAAAAATATTAAGGAATCCATTTTCGAAGTGCAATTTACCTATTCTGAGACAGGATTGCAGGTGGTAACCAACTCAGCAGCCATCTGCATGCCTACCCGCAACAGAGATAATGTCTATGATGGTGTGGTGATTCCGGAATTGGGAAATTCCGCTACGACATGGTCTGCCTTGCGTCCTAACTCCTATTTTGTACAGACGGTGATGCGTCGCAATAGTGGTGACCTGCGCCTTCCTCTGTTTCTCGCTTGGGAATACAATGGTGTGACTTTCAACAGTGTGGGTACAAGACCTTGGTTGGGGCCTAAATTCTGGTCGTACAATATGGTAAACTCTGCCGATGGCAACAACCAGCGCGTTTTCCGTTATGCTGACGCATTGCTCATGCAGGCTGAAAACTATATGGAACTGCGAAATGCTGACGAATCAATCCGCTATCTGAATATGGTACGCAAAAGGGCGGGGCTTCCTATGTATGAGTTCCGCAACTGGGATCTGTTGAGAGAAGAAATCCAAAAGGAAAGAGGAAGAGAGCTGCTGGGTGAATACCAACGTAAATATGACTTAGTACGTTGGGGAATTTGGTATCAGATAACCTATGATTATACAGATTATGCTTCTCTTAAAAACAATATGCTGCCATGTCATGAATATTATCCGATTCCGGATATGGAGGTAGTCAAATCAAATTATGCATTAGACAATAAAGCGTATGAATTCTATGGTAGAAAATAGATATAGGGTTATCCTGCAGCTTACTGCTTGCTTACTGATGGTTTTCTTCTTTTCTTGTTCAAAGGAAGAAAGCCGACCTGTGGAAGACGATATTGAAAACCCGGTAGAAGAAGAGAAATTGCCGGATACATTAAAAATTATTAGCTACAATATCCTCGAAGGGATGAAAAACGATAGAGCTAATAATTACAACAAGTTTGTGGAGTGGGTGAAAAGCCATGGACCGGACGTGTTGGCACTTCAGGAAGCCAACGGCTTCAACCAAAGGCAGCTAGAGCAGTTGGCCTCGCGCTGGGGACATAAATATGTCATCACCAACTTGAAGTCTACGGATAATTTTCCGGTAGCTTTGACATCTAAATACCCTTTGGAGTCACGTCGTAGGATTACATTGTATACTTCCCATGGGGCTATTTTTGCGCGTCTCAAAAATACGGAGATCAATATTGTAACCACTCACCTGTGGCCACAGGCCTATTGGAAAGCTGTGGGTGACGGAAGAGGGGACGAATATAGACTTCAAGAGGTGAATATCAATTTGGATAGCACCATACGTAAGTTCCCCAATGAAAAATATTGGCTATACATGGGAGATTTCAATTCCGTAAACCGTAAAGATTATGAACCTAATACAACTAACCAGAGCTTTGTGGTGCTGGATGAGGTAGAAAATGCCGGATATACGGACGTCATCCACCATTTGCATGGCTATAAACTCAACGGCACGGCCAATTATGATTTCAGATATCCTACCCGTAGGATTGACTTCATCTTTGGTTCGGAGGCTATTTTACCTAAAGTGGTAAAGGCTATGCCTATCTATGACGAATTTACAGAAGTGTATTCTGATCATCCTCCAATGATGGTGCAGATTTTAAATAAATGAAATTAAAAGATTTAAGATGAAAAGACTGACCAATATGTTTTTCTGTCGCTCAGTGTATAGATGGATGTGGTTATGGTTTCTTCTTCTGGTCGTGGGGTGTGAGAAGAAATACGAATTAGACCTCTCTTTGGCCCTCTCTACTGAAGAGATTCATCTCGAAGCGACGGAAGGAAAAACCAAGATTATGATTTATGCCGACGGTCCATGGCAGGTAGCTGTAAAAGAAGAGACGGACTGGCTGACACTGAATACCAAATCCGGAACCGGCAATGGCGACATCTTATTTTCGTACAGTAGAAATTTCGGTATTGCACGAAAAGCCACCTTGCTCATCACCAAAGGCAGTGAACAAAAGGAGCTTGTCATCATTCAAAGCGGACAGAATGCTGCTTTCAGGTTTTCTAAGTCGAAATATACAGTGACAAGAAATCCATTTCATATTACATTACCTATCGTCAATGATTTGCAGTCCAATATCAACAGAATTTTGGTCGAATATCTATATGACGATGAGACTTCTGAGAAGTGGGTTACCAATGCCGCCCTTACGGAAAATGGATTTGAGTTTGACCTGTTGGAAAACAATTATAACCGTACAAGGACGGTGAGGATTTATCTTACTGTTTTTGATGCGTATGACAAAGAGTATACGGTATATGCTGATGTGGATCAGACCACTACAAACCCGACATTGACGCAGAAAACCACCGAAAGTTATCTCACCCGAAGGCCTAAGATGGATACGGTCATCGTACGAGGAAATGTTAGCGCACTATTCCCTGAATTTGAAAAAACTGTTTCCTATGAAAATGGTAGTGGGTGGATAGAGAATGTGGAACTTACTAATGACAGTTTGCTGATTATTGCCGTACGTGCCAACGAGTCAGGTCAGCAGCGTGTAGCCAACGTGAATTTGAAACTGGTAAACAAAGGAGTGACCTATGTGGATTTGACTCACAAAGTCATACAGACAGCGCAAGACTACGATTTTATAGATTTTGATGCTCTCAAGGCTATGATTCCGGGACCAACAGGAGAAATACGCATTTCAGCACCGCTGAAAGTGATTCAAGGTATAGTGGTGGGGGATGCCGGTAATAACAATATGGACCTGAACCCGAATACCGCATTCAACGCCATAGATTTTACCGAGTCGTTGAAGACAAACTATATACAGACGGAGGATGGCACATCAGGCTTCCGCTTGAAGTTTGGTACACAGGCAGCCAACATTCTGTCCAGATTTACAAGAGCTTCTATTATGGTCGACGGCCTTACTCTAGTAAAAGAAGCTAACCCAACCCGATATACAATTAAGGGGCTTACCTCTGGTAATATTGTTCAGGTAGAGAATGTAGCACCGACGGACTATACTATCCGTTCGAAATATATAGGGGAGCTGGTGGATGAAGATGTGCATACCTATCTGAAGTTGAAAGAGACAACGATAGCTATTCCTTATGGCGCCTTTACCAATATCAATATGGGATATGCGCGAACTACCTCTTGGAATACACAAGGGGCCGGTGCTAACGTAGCCTATCTGGATGCTATTCCTACCAGTATCTACGACCAGCAAGGCTCGAGTATCAAGATGATAGTGAATACAGCCAACAGCTGGAGTAGAGATCAGCTGCCAAAAGGAGTAGGAGACCTTGCAGGAATCATTGTACACAACAAAATCATACGCTATGGCGCCGGAGCCGGAGAGATTGGGCGCTACAGCATAAGGCCGGTAAATAAGGCTGATGTTCAATTATATAACAATAATACTTTTGAGAAACTGGTAGAATGGCGCTACTTCAATCCGGACAATTTGAGTGCAGGAGGGACGCTAAACGGAAATGGAACTAGCGGCTATCTTCCGGCTGTAGGTCAGGGAACTATACTTCCTTCTACTGGAGTTAATGCTTCCTTGGGAGCCAATCCTCTATATCATAGCGATCCTAACTCTAAGGCTGTGCCATCCTCGGCATTCCAATTTAACCAGAAGTGGTGGGATGGTTCAAAAAATGCTCCGGAGGCTATGATCATAAAATTCTCGACCAAAAATATAGCATCCGCAAAAACAATGATATTGAACTTTAACATTGGAGGTGGGTCGGGAACGGCAGCAACATTGCACGTACCAGTGTACTGGCATGTGAAATATTCTACCGATGGTGTTAACTATGCCGTTGTGCCTAACTCTGATTTTTCGGTGCGGCCATTGGCTGGATGGGGACTGAACCACAATTTTACCGCTTTGGGACTTAACCCATATTCGATAAAATTGCCTAACAGCCTTCTCGGTCAGGATAATGTTTATCTACGTATAGAACCTAAGAGCAACATTTGTGCAGTAGACAGTCCTAATGGAGGTGAAGGCGGTACGGTGAGTGCCTCCCATGGTGCGGTGAATGTGCGCTTCGGTGTAGTAGCTATTAATTATATTCAATAAGGTCTGAATACGATGAAAAGTAAAATTTTAAAACATATAGTTCCTTTGGTGCTGATGCTTATAGCATTCCAGGCCTGTAAGAAGGATGTGGTAGAACTTGTGCCTTTTTCGGAATTAGGGGCACAAACCAATGAGTTTATCGTTCCTAATACTGCGGGAGAAGTGAAGGTAAAAGTGTTGTCCAATTCGGAATTTACAGTAGATATAAGTCCCGAAGACACTTGGCTGAAGACCGATGGCAAGTCTTTCAGAGGGGATACCACCATCACTTTCCGCTTTGAAGCGAATGACTCTTTCAATAGAATGGCAGTAGTTCCTCTTCATTCCGAACAATATGGACGCTACGATACCGTGTATATCAAGCAGCGTGGCGTCATGGAAGCCAAGATGCAATTCCCAGTCCTCAATACCTCGGTATTGGGCGACGGGGGAACGGTTAATGTAGATTTGAATGCCAATGTTCCTTTTGAGGATATAGATATTCAAGTGATTTATCCTGATGCAAGTGTAGAACCATGGGTGAATGAAGATTTCAACTATCATGCTCAGGATTCTTTGTTGACATTCAGCGTGCAGCCCAATCCCGATCCAGTAAACTTGCGTAGCGTACAGGTGAAGCTTACCTACGTGGATGGTTGGGGAGCGCAGATATCCTCCACCTTATATTTGGTGCAGGCCAATGCAAATAATGAATTTGGAACATTGGTCGACTTTCCACAGGTGAGGGCATGGGCTGGAGAACGTATTACCTCCGATATTTATATCGAAGGACATATCATCTCTGATGCTAAGAACCCTAACGCTAGCGAATATTTACAGACTACACCTACGGCAATCAACTATACCGAAAACGATAAGGTTACCTATATCCAAAGTTTCGATGGCCGATATGGTTTTAAGATTGTCACTAGTACGGCTAATGACAATATCTTCGAAAGATATAGCAAAGTGAAAATTCTTTTGAAGGGCACTACGGTGAATAAGGAATCGAATCCCGATTTTTATACTATCACAGGAGTGACATCCATGATGGTGTTAAGCCAAGAAGAAGGTAGAGCTTCTGACCTTGCGGTGAAAAGTAAATATATCAGCGAGCTTACGGACGACGATATTTTCACATTTGTCACCTTGAAAGACGTGGAGTTTCCTATCCGAAAGGGTTCTTTTACACCTATAAATGAGGGGTATTCTATTTTGTTCAGCGCACACCGTATTGCGAAATACCCTTTGTTGATGCGCGATATTCAAGGGAACACCATATTCCTGATGACCAATACGAATGTTCCTTATAGACGGGATGGAGCTATGCTGCCTTACGGCTCGGGTACAGTGGCCGGCGTCATCGTCCATGAGAAATTTACACGCTTTGAATACGAAGATGCTCCAACAGAAGATAAATATGGAAATATAGGTCGATATCAAATCCGCCATCTGGCAAAAGAAGATATCAAAATCAATTCGGATTTTAATCAAGGTTTCTCGGGCTTGCTGACGGAATTCCAATATCCTGTTATCGAGAATGGTGTGGCCAAGGCTACATACGGTTCGGGTACGATAAAATCTTCGGTAGCTAACCTTAACCTGACGCGCAGCTTCGATTACTCTTATTTAGGACCTGTAGGAGCTACGAATCTGGGGAATACCAATCAATATGGAAATGGAGTTCTTGTGGGGGTAACTAAACAGAATCAGGAAGCCAACACAAACAGTGATGGTAAGGGGCAGGTAGTAAATGCCGCTATTGCTGCCAATACCATGTGGTGGAATGAAGCTAAACAGAGAGGAGAGGCCTTCATCTTAGAATTCTCTACTCTTGGGGTAAATACGTCTCAGCTCTCACTTCAGTTTACTATGTCCAACCTGACTGGTGCGACAGGAAAAGGAGCGCCTCGCTACTGGAGGGTAGAATGGTCTGAGCATGGAAACATGGATCAAGCGTGGAATACTATAGGAACTTTTACGGTTACCGATATGCCTTTGTGGGCCAATACAACCATACATCAGCTTGCAGCTTATAAGAACTATAACTTCAAGCTTCCATTGGCAATGTTAGGTAAATCAACTGTTTATATCCGGTTGATAGTGGATAAAAATTTGGCTAGTGATGGTAATTCGTATGCGTCAGAACCTATGACTGCCGCTTCAAATACAGGCATTGGCTATCTAGCCGTTCGATATAATAAATAGATATGATTCGATTGATTTATAGTTTGATTTTTCTTTGCTGTGCAACATTAGGTGTTGCACAGCAAACACCAAGCATGCCGGTGAAGCTACGGGTATGTTCATATAATGTAGGACATTTTAACCAAGGGTCATTGGGTGGTTTCCAGCTTGATAAGAAGGTCGCGGCCGCAGAACTTATCAGATGGAAGCAATGGATAGGTGTTCAAGGTTTTGATATTTTTTCTTTCAATGAATGGAATCTATACTTTGACAAGGATAGCGTATATCAGGCACAACAACAGCTATTAGATCCCTTTTATTCCACCGTGGTATTGGGTACCCCATACCGCTGGATTTTTAATGGCTTTGCGACAAATTATAAAATAACCAATATAAGAGAGAAAAAGTGGGATGGCGATTATTACGCTGTGTTAGGGGATTTGCATATTGGGAATGAGGTGATAACGGTCATCTCAACACATATCCCTTGGCAGAAGAATATCCATGACCATTCTTTCGGTATGCTTCTCGAAGAACTTAAGAAGTATAAGTATTTTATCTGTATGGGGGATATGAATGCTCCTGATGCTAACCAGTTGAAGTTTGCTGAACAAGGGTTTAATATTGCCAATGGAGGGCATTTGGGATGGTTCAACACCTCTGGTGGTAAAGCCTTGAGAACAGGATTTCGAGGTGATACGAATGGTAACATAGATAATATAGTTACTTCTTCGAATATCAAGATTTTTAATGTGTCGGCACCATATACCGGATTAAATGACCTCGACCATCTACCCATTATCGCTGACCTTGTAATTACTTGGAATTAATTTTTAAAGATTGTTATGTTAAAGAATCATTTAAATAAGGCTCTATATGGTTTAATACTCTTCTCCTTAGGTCTGACATCCTGTGAGAAAGAAGAGATTTCCTCCTCCGCATCAGATTTTATCATATCTTCGAGTGTTCATGCTGAAGATCAAATTAAGTCTGCCTATAAGGTAGATATCTCCGGAGGAAAAGATACACTCTATGTCTTGACCGACAAAGAATTTTCTATTTCGAGTGAAAAGGCAGATCCAGAAAATTGGATTAGTATAGAGAAGGTGGAAAAAGTATCTAATTCCCTGTACCATGTCATATTGGATATTAAACCATTGAAGGAAACTTTTGAGTTAAGAACTAGTGTGTTATCTCTTATCACAGAAGATCTTGATGGAGGATTTGTCACAGTCACACAAGGATATACACGCCGGTTTAGTGATAACTTTAGTTGGTTACGTTATGGCGTGGTAAATCCCTTGGATGAAGGGAGGGAGGTGTTGATGCAAAGCTGGACTTCTACACAGCTGGCGAATGGATGGACTTCTACGGTAGGAGAGGACCAGGAGGCAGCATATGTGTACGGCCGATTCGAGCATGTAAAACTTGGAAAGGATAACTATGGTGCTGATTTTATAAGCAGAAACATAGGTGGAATAGAGAAGGACAGTATTTTGGTATTGAGCTTCAACGCGGTGGCGTATGCGCCTTTGTTTGGCGAGCCCGACAACAATAAGCTTACAGTAGAACTTCAAAACGGCTGTCAGTTTGAGGATGGTACCACTTCCCAGACCATTGCCTTAAATCACTTTGATTCAAAGTCTGCTTTGGTAGAACAAAATTTATGGAATAATTCTTTCCATTACTTATATATCAAGAAGCCAGAAACCAATACGGTAATCTCTACCATCAGGGTACGTTTTGTCACAGGAAACAGTATCAGTTCTCCTGCTAACAGAATATTTCTTGACAACTTCAATATATATTCTGTGCATGAGTTTGAAACTCATTAACTACTGTATTAATTGCATTAAAAAAGCGAAACTCATCAGTTTCGCTTTTTTAATCTGAGTTCATTTAGTTCAGATAAGGACTTTTCGGGAAGTTGGCTACATGAGCATATTTAGGCCCTAAGCTTATCAAAGCCTGTTTCCATAGGTCTTCTCCATCGGTGAGGAAGGTGAGTTCAGTACTGTATTCATTATGTACCGCCCAAGAATTTTGATTTATTTCCTCGTCAAGTTGTCCCGGGGACCAGCCTGAGTAGCCAAGGAAAAATTTTATTTCTGTTGTGGAAAGTATACCTTCGTTAATCAGAAAAACCGCTTTTTCGAAATCCCCACCCCAGTAGATGTCTTTGTAGATAAGTTTGCCGTTTTCTATTTTCTCGGGAGCACGGTGCAGATAAAAGATGGCGTTGTGCTGTACCGGCCCTCCAATATATAAAGGAAAGTCTGCGACATCCATATCCACCACATCCGACAGCAACAAGCTTGACCGTTGGTTCAGAATAAGACCTATCGTGCCATCCTCGTTATGTTCACATAGCAATACTACAGATCGCTCAAAATTGGGATCCAACATGAAAGGCTCTGAAAGCAGCAAACTTCCCTGTTTTGGTGGATTCGAATTAAACATAATTTTTTCTCTCCATGTTATTTTTAGTCTAAACTACAAAAAACGTTTCAACAAGTGAAATGTGTCTGTCAAAATCCCACTTATTAGGTAGATTTATGCACTTCATTTATTAAGTTTGTATAAATAATTTTTGATTTTTATGGCAATCGAACATAAGGATATAGCTGCGATAAGGGAGGATTATGCGAAGGGCTCTTTATCGGAAAATGACACATTAGGCAATCCTATAGAACAGTTTGAACGGTGGTTTCAGCAGGCCTTGGATGGTGAGGTGGTGGAACCTAACGCTATGGTTCTTTCGACTATAAATCGTGAAGGTTTCCCCTCATCTCGGGTAGTCCTTCTTAAAGATTTGAAGTCTGAAGGATTTAGTTTTTTTACCAACTATACTAGTCAGAAAGGACAAGATATAGAACAACATGGCAAGGTGAGTCTGTTGTTTTTTTGGCCGGAGTTACAGCGTCAGGTTCGTATTGAAGGTATAGTGGAGAAGTTGCCGGCAGAAGATTCCGATGAGTATTACGCGTCACGACCTCGTGGCAGTCAAATAGGTGCTTGGGCATCCCCTCAAAGTCAGGTTATTGCCGACAGGTCCGTATTGGAGGAACGTGTGGCAACGTATGAAGATAAGTTTGCCGGACAACCCTTGGTGCCACGCCCCACCTTTTGGGGCGGATATTTGGTGAAGCCTGTGCGCATGGAATTTTGGCAGGGAAGAAGCTCTCGATTGCATGACAGGATTGTATATACAAAAGCGGAAAATAACTCCTGGACAAAAAAAAGACTAGCACCCTAATGAACAATTTGATACAAGATTTACAGAGCAAGTTCGGTGTGGAAAACATACAGCCCATGGAAGGGGGACTGCAGCAGACCATCACACTGCCGAAAGATATTTTGGTTGACGTTTGCCGTTATCTCAGAGATGATAGTAAATACTATTTTGACTTTCTATCAAATATTACTGCGGTGGATTATTTTCCGGAAAATAGATTTGCTGTAGTATATAATCTAGCGTCTCTTCCCTTTCAAAGACAGCTGACTCTCCGCGTGGAGCTGACTATGGAAAATAGAGATAAGAACAATTTGCCGGAAGTACCTTCCGTAAGCAGTGTATGGCGAACAGCCGATTGGCACGAGAGGGAGGCCTTTGACCTTATGGGTATATTTTTTTCAGGACATCCTGACTTGCGAAGAATTCTGCTGCCGGACGATTGGCAGGGCTTTCCTCTGCGTAAAGATTATGAAGATCCGGAATCGTACCACGGAATACCAATAAAAGGTGAATAACATGCTTGAACAATACAATCAGGGTTACCTGAAATATAAAGAGAAGATAGAAAGTATAGGTTCTACCGAGATGGTCATCAACTTAGGACCACAACATCCTTCTACGCACGGAGTGTTGCGCTTGGAGTTGATTACCGACGGTGAAATTGTTAAGGAAATCATCCCTCACTTGGGATATCTGCACCGCTGTTTTGATAAACATGCTGAGTCGTTGAGCTATCCCAAAACCATTCCTTTCACGGACCGACTGGACTATCTGGCTTCTATGAACAACAGCCACAGCTATGTGATGGGAGTAGAACGTATGTTGGGAATAGCCGATAAAATTCCGAAACGGGTAGAGTATATACGCGTTTTAGTCTGTGAACTGAATCGCATAGCATCCCATCTCATTGCCATAGGAACCTACGGTATCGATATAGGAGCGTTTACTCCATTCTTGTGGTGTTTCCGCGACCGAGAACATATAATGAATATGTTAGAATGGGCGTCGGGATCCCGTATGCTGTATAACTACATTTGGGTAGGAGGCATTTTCTATGACATTCCTGTAGGTTTTGAGGAGCGCTGCAAGGAGTTTGTAAGCTACTTTCGTCCTAAGTTGGACGAGCTGGATGACTTGCTTACCAACAATCAGATATTCATCGCACGTACGGCAAACATTGGTGTCTTGCCGGCAGATGTAGCCATTAACTATGGCTGTTCAGGGCCTATGCTGCGTGCCAGTGGGGTGAAGTGGGATTTACGACGTGTGGATGGGTATTCCGTGTATCCTGAATTGGATTTCGACATTCCTATAGGACAAGGTTTGATGGGGACTGTTGGGGACTGTTGGGATCGCTATAAGGTGCGTGTCGATGAGATTAAAGAATCTATTAAAATCATTGAGCAATGTGCCGATCGCCTGATGTCGGATTTTGCACGTTCTCCGGAATTTGACCCACGGGCCTTGGTTCCTAAAAAAGTAACTTTAAAAGAACAAGCATATTATGTACGTGCAGAAAATCCTAAAGGAGAACTCGGTTTTTATTTTGAAACACAAGCAAAAACCGATATTCCACGTCGTGTTAAGGCCAGAGGCCCTAGTTTTAATAATCTTTCAGTTCTTCCGGAATTAGGAAAAGGAGTCCTTATAGCAGATTTAATAGCTATTCTAGGATCTATCGATATTGTGCTTGGAGAAGTCGACCGATAATTGAAAACCGCAAAAAAACGCAAAAATAATTTGCATGGTAAACTATTTTGCGTACCTTTGTGGTCTCATAATTTAAGTTTATAATTGGTTAATAGGCGAGTTTAAAGCAGCCCTGCTTTAGGCTCGTTTTTTTATTATTATCTAATAAATTTTTATGAAGTAAAAACATAAAATGCTTGGCTTAAGAATAGCTTTCTAACTTGTTCTTTAGCATGTGTTCATAGTTATATTGCTTTATAGGATAATTTTGGTTAACTTAATATAAAAAAGTCTGTCCTATGAAACGGTTCCTACTATACTTTTTCTTCCTATTGCATATAGGACCGCTTCGAGCTCAGCTTTGGCATTTTCCACATGATAAGAAGGTTGTGATACCTTTCGACTTTGTAGATAATCTCATTTTATTGTCTGTCAAACTTAATGGAGAACCCTTATCGTTTTTATTGGACAATGGAGTAAAGGAAACGTTGTTGTTTGGACAGGTGGACTCCGTCTTCCTGAAGAATACCTCTGCTGTCACGTTTCAGGGTTTTGGTATTGGGAGACCTATTCAAGGAATGGTTTCTCTACGCAATAAGCTGGAGGTAGGTACTTTAATCGATTCAGTGCATCATCTTTATGTAATTACGGATACTAGTTTCAACCTCTCGCGCAATATAGGTATTCCTATTCACGGAATTTTGGGGAGCTTATTCTTCAGAAGTAACGTAGTTGCTATAGACTATATTAAGAAGAAGATTACTGTTGCACATAGTGCTTCAGATTTAGGATTAAAAGTGGATAAGTATGATTCATTTCCCCTAATACTGGAAAATGACCGTGTTTATACCCAAGCTCATATTGAAACTAAAGAGAAGAGATTTGAGAACCAAAAGCTACTCTTAGATTTAGGAAATTCGAATCCTATGATGCTTTTTCAGCGTCAGTTGTCTCATTATGTTATCTCGCCTCCCTACATCCGGGAATATTTAGGAATGGGGTTCAATGGGGCTGTGTTTGGCTATAAAAACAGGATTAAAAGTTTGCGATGGGCAAAGTATGTTGTCGAATATCCTATTGTCGCTTATCCTGACAGCAACAGCTATGATCCAGTTAAGATATCGAAAAACAGAGTTGGATCCATAGGCAACCAGATCTTGAGTCGCTTTCATGTCATTTTGGATTATCCAAACCAGCGTATTTATTTGCGAGTGAACAAAAACTTCCACAAGCCTTATGTGGTGGATATGAGTGGACTGGAAATTGTACACGATGGATTTGAATTTGTACGTCACCGTATGTTGTATCAGGATATGGGAGAAAATGAGCGTATGGAAGGTAGGACCATTGTGTTTAGCACCCAGGTGAATTATCTTATTGAGCTGCATGCGACCTATATTGTCAATCAGGTAAGGCCTAACTCTCCGGCAGAGCAGGCTGGTATTCAAATTGGAGATCAGATTCTTAAAATTAACGGCAGAATGGTAGGAAAGATGAAGCTGCAGGATATAAAGGCTAAACTTCAGTCCGGTGAAGGTAAACGTATTAAGATGCAGATAAGAAGAGGAGATAAAGAGCTTAATATTTCCTTTGAGTTGGAAGATCCTTTGTCGCTGCAGACCTACAAAGGTGTATAAAAAAAGAGCATCTTTACGATGCTCTTTTTTATTTGTTATTCAAAATATTCTTTAATCCTATCGAAAAAGGACTTTTCGCTTTTTCCGGGTTGAGGCTTGAAGTTTGGAGAATTCCTTAGTTTTTCTAACAATTCTCTTTCTTCTGGCGACAAAGCTTTCGGAGTCCATATGTTGACGTAAATCAACTGGTCTCCTTTGTGGTAGGAGTTTACTTCCGGAATACCTTTTCCTTTTAGGCGGAGTATTTTTCCTCCTTGCGTTCCCGGTTCTATTTTAATTTTTGCCTTCCCATCTATTGTTGGAACTTCCACGCTGGTACCTAGGGCTGCATCTACAAAGTTGACATAAAGGTCGTAGATAACATTGTTGCCATCACGTTTTAAGGTAGCATGCGGAATCTCTTCGATGAGGATAATCAAGTCGCCTGGTACGCCGTCGCGAGGGGCTGCATTACCTTTGCCGCTCATGGATAGCTGCATTCCTTCGCTTACGCCGGCAGGGATATTGATAGAGATGGTTTCTTCCCCTCTTACTAATCCTTCGCCACGACAGGTAGTACATTTAGCGCTTATTTCTATACCTTCCCCGTTACAGGTAGGACAGGTACTGGTGGTTTGCATTTGTCCCAAAATGGTGTTGGTAACGCGTCTTACCGATCCTGAACCACCACATGTTCTACAGGTGTGGTATGACGATTTATCTTTAGCGCCAGTACCGTTACAGGTACGGCAGACTACTTGCTTGTTTACTTTTATCTTTTTCTCTACCCCTTTGGCAATTTCTTCTAAGGTAAGCTTAACCTTGATGCGCAGGTTGGTACCTTTAGGTACACGACGTCCTCCTCTGGAACTTCTGCCTCCACCGAAGAAACTTTCGAAAGGGCTTCCACTGCCGAAAATATCCCCAAATTGACTAAAGATATCTTCCATATTCATGCCGGCGCCACCACCAAAGTTGGATGAGGTTCCTGCATGGCCGAACTGGTCGTACCTAGCTCTTTTTTCCGGATCGCTCAGCACTTCGTAAGCTTCTGCAGCTTCTTTAAATTTTTCTTCAGCGGTAGGGTCGTCCGGATTTTTGTCCGGGTGATATTTTATCGCCAACTTACGGTAAGCTGATTTTATTTCTGCTGCATCGGCTTGACGCGAAACGCCAAGTACGTCATAATAATCTCTTTTTGACATAAATAGTTGCTATTATTGTCCAATCACTACTTTTGCATAGCGGATAACTTTGTCATTTAAAGTGTATCCTTTCTCAACGACGTCTATAACTTTGTTCTTCATATCTTCTGAAGGCGCTGGAATGGCAGTGATTGCTTCTTGAAAATCCGCATCGAAAGGCTCTCCGATAACTTTAATTTCTTTGAGACCTTCGTTTTCAAGGATCTTGCGGAACTTATTGTTTACCAATTCTATGCCTTGCTTAATAGCTTCAATATCTTGAGCTGTAGCCATCGCTGATAATGCTCTGTCAAAGTCATCCAAAACCGGTAATAGTTTAGAGATTACAGCTTGGCCCGCAGTCTGAATCAATTCTATACGTTCCTTCGCTGTTCTCTTCTTATAGTTATCGAATTCAGCAAACAAACGTGCATATTTATCCTGCATTTCGGCAAGCTGATTGCTCAGCACTTCTTCCTGAGAAGGGGCCGGAGTTTCTGCAGATGTTTCTTGTTCTTGCGTGTGTTCTTTTTCGTTCTGTTCTACGTTTTCGTTTTGCTGCTTTTCGTCTTGAATATTTTCTTTTTCGTTCATGATCACAATTTTTTTTAGATACTTGAGTAGCTCAAGTAGGGGTTTCAATAATTTTGCCATTATAAAATATCCGACACCTTGTCAGTGCTTGATGAATAAACACGTCCAAAATGTCGGATTAAAATAGTTTTTGTCAGTTTTATATACTTACGTTGTCGTGTAGGGCGCCGTCACTGGTGCGTATAATACGCGATGGCATATTACGTATGATCTGGTAGTCGTGTGTAGCCATAAGTACAGCCGTACCAGAAGCGGCTATGTCACGAAGCAACAGTACGATTTCTTCTGAAGTGGCGGGGTCCAAGTTTCCTGTAGGCTCATCCGCAAGAATGATTTCCGGATCGTTGAGCAAAGCTCTTGCTATAACGATACGTTGCTGTTCTCCTCCGGACAGCTCGTGGGGCATCTTGTGTATCTTTGAGCGTAATCCCACCTTTTCCAGTACATCTATCATTTTGTTTTGGATGAGGTTTTTGTCTTTCCATCCGGTAGCTTTCAGTGCAAATTCAAGATTTTTTTCTACCGTACGGTCGTTTAGCAAGTGGAAATCTTGGAAGACAATACCTAATTTTCTTCGAAGAAAGGGTACATCATTTTCGCGCAAGGTCTTAAGGTCAAAGCCAGCTACCAAACCTTCACCGTTGGCGATATACAGATCGCCGTATATGATTTTCAATAAGGAACTTTTTCCGGAACCCGATTGACCGATAAGATAGATAAATTCACCTTTGTCGATCTCAAGATTAACGTTGGATAGTACTAAATGTTTTTGTTGATATATATCTACGTTTTTTAGACGTATTACTGTGTTTTTTACCATCTTATAGTTTGATTTTTTTTATTTGTCCGAAAGGCAATTCCTGAACGATTTTCATGATTTGTTCGGCTTTATCTCCTAACCCGATTTTTTCCAAAGATTTGTCGGGTCTGTCAACCCTGAAGTAGGCCAAGAGCGTGAAGGCGTCGTCGCGCAATTGGACATAGTCAGGAATTTTTGCCACACCTTTTACTTTGATTACATACATAGTTAAACAAAGTTAGAATTTTTTATGAATTGCCTGTTATAAGCTTATCAATTTAACAATTATTGATGGTCTGTCAGAAATTTCAACGTATCCACTCCGTCAGCATAGTCGTTTAATGCAGGACATTGGCTGCCGCCCAGTGCAAATTGAGGGGTACGGATATTTAGGGGCGTCATAGACGTCACACATTGAATTTGATCTGCATGGTTGTTGATAAAAGACTCTACATCGGATAAGCTGTCATATTCTTCATAATAAACTACTGCCAGGGGAGAGGCTATCCTTTCGTCTTCTTTGAGTAGCAAGAAGCCGTTGTCATAATGTTTGTCTCCGTTTACAAGGTATATAGATTTGTTATAATCGTAGTTGTTGCTGTATTTGAAATGGTCCTTGATATCTTTGAAAGGTTCGATAGCCTCGAAGAAAGTCGCTATGTTGTAGCCTGAAGGCAAGAATATTTTTGATACGGACCGGCATCCCAAACCGAAATAGTCGAAGATGTCGTAACCCAACAGGTGAAGTTCTTTTGTAGATTCTTTTCCTGTCAGTACTGCCACGGAGTTTCTGTTTTTACGGATGATATTCGGTTTTTTTCCGAAATAATATTCGAAGTATCGGGCAGTATTGTTGGACCCTGTGGCGATGACAAGATCAAAATTGGAAAGGCGATCCACCAGATGTATATGCTGTTGGAAGCGTGGTTCTATTTCTAGAAGTTTGTGGATGATGAGCTTGCTGACCCCCGCATCATCCGAAGATAGTTTGACCAGTGCCGTGAAGCCTGTAATAAGTGTAGACAGTAGGTCGTGAAATCCTACCAACGGAATGTTGCCGGCAAGGACTAGTCCCACGGTTTTGTTGTTCATCCCGTCTTGGATAGGGTAGGCCGAAGTCCACTGTTCCAGTTTTTCTACAGTAAGGTTTTGGCCAAGCGTTTGAAACTGCTTGAGGATATTTTCTTTAGTGTACCAGGCATTCTGAAGGTGGATGCTTTCTATGCGGAATAAACTGTCCCTGTCAGGATTGCACATCCATTCTCCTAATGTTGCAAAAGCTCTGATTCTCTCGTTCTTTGTCAAAATATGTAATTTAGAATTATTCTGATAATTATTTACTTTATCTTTGTTTTGTCAAATAAGTAAAAACTCTACTGATTACGTATACTTTTATTATGAAAGTTAGAAATCGATTTTTACTTTTGACAGTACAAAATTAGTTTATTTATTAATTGTGAGGTTATAAATGGCGATAAAAATTACTGACGAATGCATTAATTGTGGGGCTTGTGAGCCAGAATGCCCAAATAATGCGATATATGATGCGGGTGTTCCATGGAGATTTTCGGATGGTACTGCTTTGGATGGAATTATCGATTTTGGCGATGGTGTTACTATAGATGCGTCGGCACCACAGGAAGCTATTTCGAACGAAGTGTATTATATCGTTTCGGACAAATGTACAGAATGTGTGGGCTTTCATGATGAGCCGCAATGTGCTGCCGTATGTCCGGTAGACTGTTGTGTGGAAGACGAAAATGTGGTAGAAACCCAAGAAGAATTGTTGGCTAAGAAAGCCTGGTTACACGGGGAATAATAAAAGATTACCATCATATAATAAAAAAGGCATGAGTTATAGACATGCCCCAAAAAGTTAGACACTTATTTGGGGCATTTTTATGAGTAAAAAACAGAAGTATAATTTCAATTTTAAGTTACGTCTAGTAACCACTA
>NZ_BAABGR010000015.1:0-639997 GCF_039541675.1 Sphingobacterium thermophilum
TATATCGGCGGTGATCACCTCTTCCCATTCCGAACAGAGAAGTTAAGCCCGCCAGAGCCGATGGTACTGCCGTAACAGGTGGGAGAGTAGGTCGGTGCCTGCCCTTATTAAACAAGAAAAGCCTTATCCATATCGATAAGGCTTTTTTGTTTTACAACGCTTCCTAGATATATCCCATTATTTCCCTGCTTAACATATTGGGATTGTGCTTTTCTAACCTAAGAATTTAAACCTCCTTTATTTATCTTACTAAACATATGCTCTTGAATTTATCTTTATTTGAGATCGTGAAAGATTTTTCCTAATTCAAACAGTTCCGTTTAGCTTTAAACTATAATACACAGAGAATCAGAATCTATTAAATAGCTGAGTGTTGTCTGTCTTAGAGAGATAGTGCATTGAGGGGCACCTTGAATAGCGTATTCGGTTATAGGTGATTTTTTAGTTGTTTATATGCAATTTTATTGGATTGCTACTGAAAGGTATGGCAGGAATTTGTAAGTGAGGGGTAGTTAGGATAAGCAAGGCAGTACTTAACTTATTAACTATATCACGATAGGGCAGGGAGACTTATTGCATCGTACTGAACGTTTTATAAAGTGTCAACGAAGTAGCAAAAATTAAAGCGGATGTCTCCGGCAAGAGTTATTCCTTATGTTGTACTCTAAAACCATTGAAGAGAAGAATACGGAGAGTTAAGAACGATGTTAATAAAAAAGGGAACAGTAGACTGTTCCCTTTTTCTTGTTTATGTGTTAGAGATTATTTCTTGGCTAGAAGATTGACAAAATCTTTCACAATATTTAAACTTTCATCGAGGATAAAGTCGAACTCAACTTTTGGTTGAGGTTCGCCTTCTTTCCAAAGAGGCATATTGTGTAGTTCTAACAATCTGTTGATACGGTTTCTGTTTTTTGTTTTGTTATCTTCTCTTTCCTTTTTGAGCTGAGCTTCGCTAAGGCTTATTTCCGTAACCTCATTTTGCATTTTTTGGAATTCAGCGATATCTTCCAACAGGAATTTATATTCATCAGAATTTTTCATTCTAGCATCATGAAGTTCTTTCAGTTTGTTTTTGATGCTTGTTAGATCAGCGATCTTGCTGTAGTTTGTGGATTTGATTTGATCCCACGGTAGAGCCGCTGGTTCGGAGCTTTCTCCGTATTTATCGGCTGTAAACTGAGTAGGAAATTCTATGTCGGGATGTACACCTTTGTGTTGGGTGCTGCTTCCGTTTATTCTATAGAATTTGGCTATTGTCACGTTGATCTGTCCGAATTCGGGAGCGCCTACAGGGGTATCCTGGTCTTTTGTTGCTCCTGCGGCGCGTATTTTCAACTTGTCTGTAGGGCTGATAAAGCGGCCCATATCTACGGCAGACTGTACGGTTCCTTTGCCGTAGGAAGGAGATCCTAAGATTATGCCTCTACCATAGTCTTGGATTGCTCCGGCGAAGATTTCCGATGCTGATGCCGAGAAACGGTTTATTAACACTGCAAAAGGACCAGACCATTTCACGCTATTATCGCGGTCTTCATGCACTTCTACGTCATTGCGGACGCCTCGCACCTGCACTACCGGTCCTTTTTCGATAAAGAGTCCAGTAAGTTCTATAGCTTCTTGGAGAGAGCCACCGCCGTTGTTGCGTAAGTCTAATACTACAGCATCCACTTTTTCTTGGTTCAAAGTGTCCAAAATGCGGCTTACATCGCGTGTGGTACTCTTATAGTTAGGGTCTCCTCTTCTGTAACCTTCGAAGTCTATATAGAATTTAGGCAGTGTGATGACGCCGATACGATATGTTTTGCCGTCGTCCCCTTTTACGGTTTTAATGGTTTTCTTCGCTGATTCTTCTTCGATGATAATTTTTTCACGTGTAAGTTTTACGATTACGGGCTGTGCCGAGATGTCCTGTCCTGCAGGGAGGATTTTAAGACGTACTACCGTACCTTTAGGGCCTTTAATTTTTGCTACGGCAGCATCGAGGCGCCATCCTATGATATCTTCAAACTCGCCATCGCCTTGCGCTACTGCGATAATACGGTCGTCGATTTTCAGGGTTTTATCTTTGTAGGCAGGACCTCCGGCGATGATTTCTTTGATGGTCACCATGTCGTTCTCCAGCTGCAGACGGGCTCCTATGCCTTCCAATGTGTTGGACATATCTTCATTGAAGCGCTGTGCAAAGGCCGGATTATAATAGGTTGTATGAGGGTCTATGGCATCTGTATATGCCGCCATGATATATTGGAAAGCATCGTTGGAGTTGGTCTTTTTGACCTGCGACAGCAGGTTGCTGTAGCGTTTCTTCAACGTTTCCTTATGTTTGGCGCTCTCATCTTTTCCTTCGGCGGAGGTAAGTTTCAGACTTAACAGGTCGAATTTGATGCGTTTACGCCAGTGGTCTTTGAGCTCTTGGTCCGACTTGAACCAGTCCAGCTTATCTCTGAAGCTTACATATTTCTCTTCTTTAGAAAAGTCGTGGGCAGCGTCAATTTGCTTTAAAGCATATTCTAGGCATTCTATCGCTCTCTGATTGAATTTGTTGAAAATATAGAAAGCGCTAGACAGATCCCCTTTGGCCATATCTTGACTGATGTTGTTGCGGAACTGCGACATGTCGTCGATATCGGCCTGCGTAAAATAGTATTTCCCTTCATCTAATGACTTTATCAGATTGTCGAAAACAATTTGGGAGATGGAGTCGCTAGGAGCGACCTTCTTGTAACTGTAGTTTTGAAGTATGCTCACAACATCCTTCGCGATCACTTCATGTTGTTTCGACGGCTTGAGCGTAGTGGTATCTTCATCCAAGAGAACTCTTGGTTTGGAGCCACATGCCAACACCGTAACGAAAGCTAGTAAAACAAATAAATTTTTAAACATATTGATTGTGTTGTTAAGAAACATTCTTATATAGACCTCTTATTTTAATAAGCAGCTAAAAATAAGTAAAAATTATTCATAAATCATTATTTACAAGATATCAAATCTGGGTATTTTTTCAATCAGGATAATGTAACAATGTTAGCGGAAAAGGGCTGTGCGCAGTTTTTTGTACTCTGTGTACAGCGACTTGGCCTCCTCGTACTGACCCAAAGCTACTTTTGTGCGACCTAATTCCTCTACGATGGCTATTTTCAGATAGTTGTCTTGCAGTTCTTCCGTGAGTTGCAGGGCTACGGACAGCTCTTTTTCGGCCACGGCATAGTTTTTTTGCACGGATTTAGAATATCCGAGAAGATAATTTATGACGGCTAAGAGTTCTGCGCTTTTCAGTGTTGTAGCTTCTGTTTTTGCCTGTAGCAAAAACCACTGAGCCTCTGTATGTTTGTTCTGTAGGTGATAAATGTTAGCCAGAGTAATCCAAGCTTGTATTTTACCTTTTTTGTCTTTGGTCTTATTGTATATAGGAAACACCTGTCGGATTATGGTATTTTCTGCCAGCGTATAAGCCTGTTTGTGTGCAGAGATGAGAGCTTCACGTGTTAGATGTTCGGCCTTTCTGTTATTGTCATTTTGAGAAGAGTAATAAGCGATAAGTTCGTTTTCCAAGGCTGATGCTTGCTCCAAAGCATCTTGCATGAGCAGTACGGCAGCTTTATTAGAGCGGATTAGCAGACGGTCGGAGGTGTGGTTACTCAACCAGCTATATCGGTCTGCCGAGTCCAGAAGGCGGGCAGCACTATCCAATTCTTTGGCGGCCAAAGCTTTATTTGCCAAGAGATTATAGAGGGCATAGAGAGCACCGTGGTCATGCAGCGTTTTTCTTTCCTCTATGAGTTTTGCGGGTGCAGCCAGTGCTACTTCGGCCTCTATAAGTTGGTGGTTAGATGTAAGATGAAATCCTTTTAGAAGGGCAGAAAACATAAGTCCCCGATTTATGGTGTCTTTGAAGGCCGCAATTTCGGTATAGGTATCTTTCATTTCTTCTTCCAAGGAGCGGGGCAAAGGCAGAATATATACTTTGGGTCCTATACCATTGAATTGCGGATCGTATTTGTTGACGAAGCCGTAAGGGTCCATGGTTTGCTGCCCGAAAAGATTCGCTGTTATTAAGAACATGTAAAAAAATGTTAAAATAAATTTCATTATATTATAAATATTTCATCAAATGTATAAAAAGAACTCAACTTTTGAGCCAAATCATTTGTGTAACTTTGTAACAACTTTAGAAGGATAAATTTATGGCCACACGGATACCATTAGCGGAAAGGTTGCGTCCACGCACGATCAAGGAATATGTGGGTCAGCGTCATTTGCTGGGCGAGGGAGCGGTGCTGTATAATGCCATACAGCGCAAGAATGTTCCTTCTATGATATTGTGGGGACCGCCGGGGGTGGGTAAGACGAGCTTAGCCTATCTTATCGCGAAGGAGTTGGGCCGTCCTTTTTTCAGTCTGAGTGCCATCAAGTCAGGAGTCAAGGAGGTTCGCGAGGTTATAGATAAGGCTGAACAGCTGCAACAGTTCAATGGGGAGCAGCCTATACTTTTTATTGACGAGATCCACCGCTTTTCAAAAAGCCAGCAGGACTCGTTGCTAGGAGCGGTAGAGCGGGGATTAGTGACACTCATCGGTGCTACTACAGAAAATCCTTCTTTTGAGGTTATCTCGGCTTTGCTCAGCCGTTGTCAGGTATATGTGCTTGAGACGTTGGACAAGGATGACCTTATAGGCTTGATAAATCGGGCTATCCGTGAGGACGACTTTCTCAAGAATGATAATATAGACATCAAGGAATACGATGCGTTGTTACGCATCTCGGGAGGTGATGCGCGTAAGCTGTTGAATGTGTTGGAGCTGGTGGTGGATGCTGCTGTCCCTTACAATATAGCCATTACGAACGACTTTGTGCTGCGTCAGGTACAGCAGAATATGGCGCGCTATGACAAGACGGGCGAGCAGCATTACGACATTGTTTCGGCCTTCATCAAATCTATCCGTGGGTCGGACCCCAATGCCGCAGTATATTGGCTTGCCCGCATGATTGAGGGGGGGGAGGATCCTTCTTTTATAGCGCGAAGGCTTCTCATTCTGGCTTCAGAAGATATAGGCAATGCGAATCCCAACGCTTTGCTGTTGGCCAACACCTGCTTTCAGGCTGTCAACGTCATTGGCTGGCCCGAATCCAGAATCATTTTGTCGCAGACGGTAACCTATTTAGCCTCTTCGGCCAAGAGCAATGCAGCCTATGAGGCCATCAATAAGGCACAGGCGCTGGTAAAGGAGACGGGAGATCTTCCTGTGCCGCTGCATCTGCGCAATGCGCCGACGAAGCTGATGAAGGAGTTAAACTACGGTACAGACTATAAATATGCCCATGCCTATCCGGGAAACTTTGTTGAGCAGGAGTTTATGCCCGAAAGCCTTAGTGGGTTGAAGCTGTATGATCCCGGCAAAAATGCGTCAGAAGATAAGCTCAGAGCTGCTTTGCGCGAAAGATGGAAAGACAAGTATCGATACTAGGATTGTCATATATCGATAAAACTTTACATCCTTAAAAAAGTTCGGACGTGAAGGATTTGCTTTATGATTTATTCCTTTTAATTTTGTCTAATGCATACATTTACAGCGATTGATTTTGAATTAGCTACCTCAGAGTATAATAGTGTATGCGCTGTAGGGCTGGTGAGTGTGGTTAACGGCAAAATTGTAAATGAGTTTTATAGTTTGGTGCAGCCGCCAAACAACAAGTATATGTGGCAGACCACCAGAGTGCATGGCATTAAGGCCAAGGATACGATGCATGCACCCACCTTTGGGGAGTTGTTTCCGGAGATTCTGCCTTTGCTGTATGGTCAGCTTATGGTGGCACACAATGAGGAGTTGGACCGCAAGGTGCTGAAAAGGACTATGCAGCATTATGGGTTGGTGTACGAAGATTTGGGATTGCCGGAGACGTGGGAATGTACGAGCAAAATTTACAAGCAACAAGGTTTTGAGAAGACCAAGCTGAGCTTGGTGTGTGATATTATGGGAGTGGAGTTGGACCCGCATGATGCACTTTCCGATGCTAGGGCCAGTGCATTGTTATATATGAAAAAAGATTTGGCCAAGAAGGCTTTAGAACAGAATCAAATAGTAATAAAATAGTTAATATGTCAAAAATCGTTAATGTCGTTTTGTCGGGAGGTGTAGGGTCCAGGTTGTGGCCATTGTCGAGAAAGTCGAGACCTAAGCAATATATTCCGCTATTTGATAACAAATCCTTATTTGAGCTTACGGTATTGCGCAATCAGCCAATAGTAGATAAGATGTTGATGGTGGGCAGTGTGCAGAATGTAGACTTGGCGAAGGCCTTTTTGCCGGCCGGTTCATCTACTATTGTAGAGGCGACACCACGCAATACGGCGGCGGCCATAGCTTTTGCTGCCATGGCCTGTGAACCGGATGACATTTTGATTGTTACTCCTTCGGACCATCTGATAGAAAATCGGGAGGAATACGAGAAAGTGCTGCAGGAAGGGGTAAAGGTTGCCGAGCAAGGCTATCTAGTTACTTTCGGTATCCGTCCTACCAAACCGGAGACAGGATACGGCTATATAGAATATGAGGGCAATGACGTATTGTCGTTTCGTGAGAAGCCTAATTTGGATACAGCCAAAGAGTTTCTGAAGAAAGGAAACTTCCTATGGAATTCGGGTATTTTCTGTTTTAAGGCTTCGATTTATTTGGAGGAGCTATTCCGTTTTGAGCCTAAGGTGTACCGAGCGGCGAAGGAAGCTTTTGAAGGGGCGGAAAACGGCGTCTTGCCGCTGGAAGTATCGTTAAAAATTCCTTCAAAGAGTATAGACTATGCCGTGATGGAGCGCAGTGAGCGTCTTAAGGTCCTTCCTTCGAATTTTGTATGGTCCGATATGGGGTCGTTTGATTCTATGTACGATTATCTAAAGACGAAGGGACATGCTGTTGACGGTCACGGAAATATGGCCATAGGTACAGACCGTCAGGTGTCGTTCTTGGGGGTTGAAAATACCATTTTGGTATATACAGAAGATGCAATATTAGTAGTTGAAAAGAGTGCTTCTCAGGATGTGAAGCACTTGTATGAAGAGCTTGAGGCTGCTAATTCACCTTTATTATAAATTCTCTATTAACTAATTGCCTGAAATATGGAAGAATCAGAAAATATGAAAGAAACAAAAAACGAAGAACTGAAGCAGGAGGAGCCAAAGCCTCGAAAGGATTATAATCCGGGGCCGCGTGTAGGTATAACATTCTCTACTTTTGATTTATTGCATGCCGGTCATATCATGATGCTGGAAGAGGCTAAGAGACAATGCGATTATCTCATTTGTGGTTTGCAGATAGATCCTACTTTGGACCGGCCGGAGAAAAATGCACCTACTCAGACGGTGGTAGAAAGATACATCCAGTTGAGAGGCTGTAAATATGTAGATGAGATTGTACCTTACTCTA
This sequence comes from Sphingobacterium thermophilum, assembly GCF_039541675.1. NCBI lineage: Bacteria > Pseudomonadati > Bacteroidota > Sphingobacteriia > Sphingobacteriales > Sphingobacteriaceae > Sphingobacterium > Sphingobacterium thermophilum. The sequence continues at coordinate 7,422 of NZ_BAABGR010000015.1, forward strand.
CGGAGCAAGACTTGGAAGATATCTTGCGTTCGTTCAAAATTGACGTCCGTATTGTGGGTGAAGAGTATAAAGACCGTGACTTTACGGGTAGAAAATACTGTGAAGAGAAAGGCATTGAGCTTTACTTCAACAGTCGTGATCATCGCTTCTCCAGCTCAGGCTTACGCAAGATTGTAGCTCAGAAGGAAGCCGAGAAAATGAAGAAGTAAAGAAATAACTACAAAATAAGACAAAAAAACCGGGGTTTTGATGACCCCGGTTTTTTTATTGGGCATCTTTGTATAAAATAATTTATGACCTATGAATGTGTATGTTATAATATTGGTTGCAGGAATTTTAACCTTAGGAGTATTTATCCTATCTGAAATAAAGAAACGCAAAGTGTTTGATGATTTTATCAAACTAAATGTTTCTTGTCAATTTCCTGAGATTTCTGTTTCGAGCAGATCGGCACGTTTTGGAATGATTGTTTTGGATCTACTATCGGTAGAGGGAGATTTCAAGACTTTGCATATAGATAGTGTAAGAGTAAACACACCGAAGCTGAAGGTTCGTTCTCATGGCAGAATAAGTGCTAAAGCACCAGTGGAGCCACATACCGCGTTTTCTGTAGGTGTACGTGGGGATCGCGAGGTGTTGAGAAAAGACCTGAAACGTGTACGTGTATTTATTGAAGGCGAGCTCATTACGGCTTCTAACAAAAGAGTGAAATTTAAGAAAGCATTGCCTTTGACGCAGGAGGTAATTGAAATGCCTAAGCCAAATATTTTTGAGCTAGCGCCTTATGCGTTGAGAAAAAGTGTGGTATAGTAGAAATATCTCTAAGCTGTTGTACAGGTAGATTTACATTTACTCTCTTGTCTTCAAAAAATTTAAATCTACTAATTCAGGAGAATAAAGCCGTTTCATTGTATATGAGACGGCTTTATTATTGCAGGAAATTTAGTCAATATGAGGAAAATAAATGTATTTTTGTTCATTGTGTTTCATTACTTTAAAGTATGAATAAGATTGCTGTGGTCGGTCAGGGATATGTGGGTCTTCCTTTAGCTGTTGCGTTTGCTAGACATTTTCCTGTAATAGGCTATGATACTAATATTAAGCGAGTTCAAGAGATCCAATCTGGATATGATAGGACGCAAGAGGTTTCAAAAGAGACTTTGGTGGGGGTTATGCGTATATCTGATGATACAGCACATGAGAAGGGATATATCATTACCTCAGATTCGGAGAGAATAGCCCTAGCGAACATATATATTATCACTGTTCCTACACCTATTGATCAGTTTAATGCTCCCGACCTGTCGTATTTGCTTGCAGCCTCAAAGACTGTGGGTGAAGTGCTGAAAAAGGGAGATACGGTCATTTATGAATCTACCGTTTATCCGGGTTGTACGGAAGAAGACTGTATTCCGGTTTTAGAGAAATATTCAGGTTTAAAGCTCAATAAAGATTTTTATGTAGGCTATTCTCCGGAAAGAATTAATCCTGGAGATAAGATACATACATTAGAAAATGTGGTAAAGGTTACTTCTGGTTCTACACCGGAGGCGGCAGTATTTATTGATAATCTTTATCGTGTCATCATAAAAGCCGGTACATATAAGGCGGAATCTATCCGAGTAGCGGAGGCAGCCAAAGTTATAGAGAATGCACAACGGGATCTTAATATATCCTTTGTGAATGAGCTGGCCTTGATTTTTGATAAGATGGGTTTGGAAACTTCGGAAGTATTGAATGCTGCAGCAACAAAATATAACTTTCTAAAATATAAACCCGGACTGGTAGGAGGACATTGTATTTCTGTAGATCCTTATTATTTGACTTATAAAGCGACAAAGTTGGGGTATGTTCCTGAGGTGATTCTGTCCGGCAGAAGAGTGAATAACAAAATGGGAGCCTTTGTTGCCTCGAAAACCATAAAAACTGATGTTGCAAAAAGGGATTTCTGTCAAAGGAGCTAAAATTCTTATTTTAGGATTTTCATTTAAAGAAAACTGTCCTGATGTGAGGAATACGAGCGTCATCAATATTTACAAGGAACTATTGGAATACGAGACGCAGCCTGCTATCTGTGATCCATGGGTAGATAAGAAAGAGGTGGAAGATTACTATGGAGTACATTTGTTGGATATAGAGCGTATTTATGAAGACAAGTACGATGCCATTATTGCGGCTGTTGCACATGACTGTTTTAAAGATTTAGAGCTACAAAAACTTCAGTCTGATAATTGTGTGATTTTTGATTGTAAATCCATTTGGAATAAAGAAGTTTCAGATACAAGGTTGTAAACTTCAATGCTTGACGTCTGAAATTGAAATTATATCATTTCATGAATAACATGAGTAAAACCATCATTATAACAGGAGGAGCCGGCTTTATAGGTTCGCATGTTGTCCGGGAATTTGTCAATAAATATCCGGACTATCATATTATCAATCTGGATGCTTTGACTTATGCCGGCAATCTTGAAAATCTGAAGGATATAGAAAATAAGCCCAATTATACGTTTGTAAAGGCAGATATTCGGGATGCGGAAAGGGTAAATGTTATTTTTGACACGTACAAGCCGGACGGGGTAATCCATCTTGCTGCCGAGTCACATGTGGACCGTTCTATTGCGGATCCTACGGCTTTTGTGATGACGAATGTCGTAGGTACGGTCAATCTGCTGAATGCGGCACGCCGCGTGTGGGAGGGGCATTACGAGGGCAAGAAGTTCCATCATGTTTCTACGGATGAGGTATATGGCACTTTGGGAGCGGAAGGTCTTTTCACGGAAGAGACGGCCTACGATCCACATTCTCCTTATTCGGCGTCGAAAGCATCTTCCGACCATTTTGTTCGGGCGTATCATGACACCTATGGATTGCCTACTGTTATTACCAACTGTTCGAACAATTATGGTCCTAACCATTTTCCGGAGAAGCTTATCCCGCTATGTATCAATAATATTCTAAATAGCAGGCCGCTACCTATCTATGGGGATGGCAGCAACACAAGAGACTGGCTGTTTGTCATTGACCATGCCCGTGCTATAGACTTGGTGTTCCATCATGGAAAGGTTGGGGAGTCTTACAATGTGGGTGGTTTTAACGAGTGGAAGAATATAGATTTGGTACGTGAGATATGTCGCCAGATGGATGAGAAGTTGGGCAGGCCGCAAGGTACGGCGGAGCAGCTTATCACTTTCGTGAAGGATAGGCCGGGGCACGACTTACGTTATGCCATCGACGCCACCAAGATCAACAAGGAATTGGGCTATAAGCCGTCGGTGACTTTTGAACAAGGATTGTCCATCACGATAGACTGGTTTTTGAACAATAAGGAATGGTTGGAAAACGTTACTTCCGGAGAATATCAGAAGTACTACGAAAATCAATACAATAAGTAAGCATGAAAGCACAGGAAACGAAGCTGCAGGGCTGTTTTATCTTGGAGCCTACGGTATTTGAAGATGAGCGCGGATATTTTTTCGAGGTGTTTAATGAGAAGAAATTTGCCGAGTTGGTGGGTTATGTTCCTTCTTTCGTGCAGGACAATGAGTCGCGGTCGACCTATGGCGTAGTGCGGGGGCTTCATCAACAGCGGGGGGAGCACGCTCAAGCCAAGCTGGTACGTGTGATACAGGGAAGAGTGTTGGATGTTGCCGTGGATGTCAGGGAAGGCTCTCCTACATACGGTCAATATGTTTCCGTGGAGCTCTCCGAAGATAACAAAAGACAGCTGTTCATTCCTCGCGGCTTTTTACATGGCTTTGCGGTATTGTCCGAGACGGCCATTTTCTCCTACAAATGCGATAATTTCTATAATAAAGAATCCGAGGATGGGGTCTTTCCGTTGGATGAAACCTTAAATATCGACTGGCAGATTCCGCGTGAGAAGATGATTTTGTCTGAAAAAGATAAAAATGCCCGTAAATTCAGATAGCATGATGAACAGGCAGCGAATAGTGATTACGGGAGCCAGTGGGCAGCTGGGGTCCGAGCTGAAAGATCTTTTGTCAGGAGAGCCGTTGTGGGATTGTGTTTTTTTAGGCCGGCAGCAGCTGCCGTTGGAACAGACGGAAGCTATTGAAGGGCTGTTGTCCGGCTATGCACCGGATATCCTCATTCATGCCGGAGCTTATACTGCTGTGGACAAGGCTGAGGAAGAAGCGGATCTGGCCGACAAGGTCAACCATCTGGCTTGTGCAGAAATTGCCCGCTATTGCCGGCATCACCAGGTAAAGCTTATTGCTATCTCCACCGACTATGTTTTTGATGGACTTTCGGAGGAGCCACTCAATGAGGAGGCACCAACACGGCCTATAAACCGCTATGGTATCACGAAGCTGGAGGGGGAGAAAGCCATTCAGAAGATATGTCCTGACGCCATCATTATCCGTACATCGTGGGTGTATTCCTCGTATGGGCGCAATTTTGTGAAGACCATGCTTCGGCTGATGGATGAAAGGGAAGAGATAAGTGTGGTAAACGATCAGGTGGGTTCTCCTACCTATGCTGCCGACCTGGCGACAGCGATAAGGGATATCCTCAAGGCAGAGAGATGGGTGCCGGGAGTCTATCATTATTCGAATGAGGGACAGCTTTCTTGGTACGATTTTGCCGTAGCCATCAAAGAGCTAGCAGGAAAATCTTGTGTGGTAAGACCTATCTCTTCGGAAGAATTTCCTACTATGGCGAAGCGGCCGAAGTATTCGCTTTTGGATAAAGCAAAAATTAAGCAGACGTTTGGGCTAGAAGTTCCGTATTGGAAGGATAGTCTGCAGAGTATGTTGGCAAAGATTAACTCACAAAACAGTAAATAATAAAAAAGATATGAAAGGAATCATATTGGCCGGAGGATCGGGGACGCGTTTGCATCCTCTGACATTGGCGGTATCGAAACAGTTGATGCCGGTGTACGACAAGCCTATGATATATTATCCTTTATCCACGCTGATGTTGGCCGGAATCCGGGAGATACTCATCATTTCAACGCCTCAAGATTTACCTCATTTCCAAAGACTGTTAGGTGACGGCTCTTCGTTGGGCTGCCACTTTGAATATAAGGAACAGCCTTCGCCGGACGGCTTGGCACAAGCTTTCATTTTGGGCGAGGAATTTATCGGGAAAGATAAGGTGGCTCTGATTCTGGGCGACAATATTTTTTATGGGTCAGGGATGTCCAAGAAGTTGCAGGCCTGTGCTGATCCAGATGGCGGCATTGTTTTTGCTTATGCTGTTACCGATCCTGAACGTTATGGTGTTGTGGAGTTTGACGAAGAGAGGAAGGTTTTGTCTATTGAGGAGAAACCTCAGCATCCTAAGTCCAACTATGCCGTTCCGGGACTTTATTTTTACGACAATGAGGTGGTGGAGATTGCCAAAAGCATAAAGCCTTCGGCACGAGGGGAGCTGGAAATCACAGACGTGAATAATACCTATCTGCAGAAAGGAAAGCTAAGGGTGCAGGTCTTTGACCGAGGGACAGCCTGGTTGGATACGGGGACCATACAGTCGTTGATGCAGGCAGGTCAGTTTGTGCAGGTGATCGAAGAACGTCAGGGACTCAAAATCGGTGCTATAGAAGAAGTAGCTTACCGTATGGGCTATATTGATAAAGAGCAGCTATTAAAGCTGGCTGAACCTCTACGCAAAAGCGGGTATGGAGAGTATCTGCGGCGGGTGGTGACGATATATTAGCAAGTATATAAATTAATGTGTAGAAATAAAACTTTTTTGATATCTTTTTGCAGCGCTAATTTTAGCGCTATCTTACATCTATCTATCTGTGAAATAATAAAACCTAAACAATATTCACATAAGGTATTACTTAAGAAAAAATGAAAAAAATATTAATAACCGGAGGAGCTGGATTTATTGGGTCCAATTTAACGGAGTATTTCTTAAATAAGGGTTATAAGGTCGTTGTTCTTGATAATTTTGCTACGGGGTTTCGTCATAATATAGAGCAACATTTCGATAATCCTAATTTTACTTTAATAGAAGGAGATATCCGTAATACGGAAGATTGTGTAAAGGCCGTTCAAGGTGTGGAATATGTATTGCATCAGGCGGCATTGGGTTCGGTTCCTCGCTCCATAAAGGATCCTCAGACTTCCAATGAGGTGAATGTTTCCGGTTTTTTAAATATGTTGGTAGCGGCTAGGGATGCAGGGGTAAAACGTTTTATTTATGCTGCTTCCTCTTCTACGTATGGTGATTCGGAGTCTCTGCCTAAGGTAGAGGATAAGATTGGAAAGCCCTTATCGCCATATGCTATTACCAAATATGTGAATGAGTTATATGCCGATATATTTTCCAAAATCTATGGGATAGAAACCATAGGTCTTCGCTATTTCAATGTTTTTGGCCGTCGCCAAGACCCTAATGGGGCATACGCTGCGGTAATTCCTTTGTTTGTGAAGAAATTGATGAATCATGAGAGTCCGGTAATCAATGGTGCCGGCGATTATTCGCGTGATTTTACGTATATAGATAATGTCATCCAGATGAATGAGCTGGCGATGACTACCACCAATGCGGAGGCGGTCAATACCGTCTACAATACAGCAGTGGGAGACCGTACTACCTTGAATCAGCTGGTAGGCTATCTGAAGGAATTTTTGTCGGAATATGATCCGGAGATAGCAAAGGTAGAAGTGATTCATGGCCCTAACCGTCAAGGTGATATTCCGCATTCTTTAGCTTCTATTGACAAGGCTAAGCGTTTGTTGGGTTATCAACCTACTCATGCTATCCGTGACGGTCTGAAAGAGGCTGTGAAGTGGTATTGGGAAAATTTGAAATAATAATATTTTTAACTAAAAGCAAGAAAAAGAATATGAAAAAAATAGCAGTAATAGGTCTTGGATATGTTGGGTTACCATTAGCCCGTTTGTTTGCCACCAAATATCCTGTTGTAGGTTTTGACATCAATCAAAAACGTATTAAAGAGCTTCGGGAAGGGAAAGATTTGACCCTTGAGGTGGAAGACGATATTCTACAGGCGGTACTGGTTCAGGATAATCCGCATATCACAAATGAGAAAGGCCTATACTGTTCGTGCGAGCTGGAGGATATAAAGACTGCTGACTTTTATATTGTTACGGTACCTACACCGGTAGACAAGCATAACAGACCGGACCTTACCCCTCTATACAAAGCCTCAGAGACGGTAGGAAAGGTGCTGAAGAAAGGCGATATTGTGGTGTATGAATCCACTGTATATCCGGGGGTTACGGAAGAAGAATGTATTCCTGTGCTGGAAAAAGTGTCGGGATTAAAATTCAACGAAGATTTCTTTGCGGGCTATTCTCCTGAGCGTATTAACCCCGGAGACAAAGAACATACCGTAGAGAAAATTTTGAAAGTGACTTCCGGGTCTACTCCAGAGATAGGGCAAGTCGTAAACGAAATTTACAAATCGGTAATCACAGCGGGAACGCACTTGGCGCCATCGATTAAGGTGGCGGAAGCAGCAAAAGTTATAGAAAATTCACAACGTGATATCAATATAGCTTTTGTCAATGAGCTGGCTAAAATTTTCAACATTCTGAATATAGATACGCATGCCGTCTTGGAAGCTGCCGGTACGAAATGGAACTTTTTGCCTTTTAAGCCGGGATTGGTAGGTGGTCATTGTATCGGCGTGGACCCTTATTATCTGGCACAGAAGGCGCAGGAGCACGGCTATCATCCCGAAATTATCCTTGCCGGAAGACGTCTTAATGATTCCATGGGTGAGTATGTAGCTTCGCAGGTGGTAAAAACCATGATCAAAAAGGGCATCAACGTAAATGGAGCGGAAGTGCTTATGCTGGGTGTAACCTTCAAAGAAAACTGTCCGGATGTAAGAAATACTAAAATCATAGATGTTATTTCCGCTTTGGAAGAGTATGGTCTTAAGGTAACCACTTATGATCCTTGGGCTAATCCGGCTGAAGTACTGCATGAGTATGGTAAGGTATCTGTAAATGAATTACCTGACGCCAAATATGATGCTATAGTATTGGGCGTAGCACATAAGGAATTTTTGAATCTAAATATCGATGGCCTGAAGAAAACTACAGCAATTGTGTATGATGTGAAAGGGGTGTTGAAGGATAATGTAGACAGCAAACTGTAGGAGTAATAAGATGAGTAATTTAAAGCAAAACGTTTCTTGGATGTTAATAGGAAACGTTTTTTATGCTTTTGCACAATGGTTGCAACTTACTATAATTGCTAAATGGAGTGAAGTTGAAATATTAGGAAATTTTACTCTTTATTTATCAATAGTAGCTCCTGTTTTTATGTTTACAAATCTTCAGTTAAGAGCTGTTCAAGTGACAGATTCAGTTGGGAAATGGAGGTTTTCAGACTTTTTTACTCTTCGTGTTATTTCTTGTCTATTAAGTATAGTAATAGTAGCAATAATTTCTTTAATAATAAATCCCAAAAATGTATTTCAACTTTTTATAATTGTTTTTCTAAAAATTTTAGAAGGATTTTCTGAAATTTTTAATAGTAGGCAACAATTAAATGAGCAGATGAAGAATGTTGCAATTTCTTTTATTTTAAAAGGTGTTGCAGTAGTCTTAGGAACATTTTTAGGATATTTTATCTTTGATAGTTTATCTATTGGATTGTTAATCTCTTTGTTTTTTGTGCTTCTCGTAGTGTTATATAATGATTATTATTTATGTAGACCTATTATTAGGGAAAAATCCTTAGTAAAATTAAATATAGAAAAGCTTAAAGCATTATTTATAACATCTTTACCCTTGGCTGTTGTAATGCTTATAATTTCTTTAAATACAAACGTATTGAAGTATTTTGTTGAGCATTTTTTAGGAACTGCTTATCAAGGATTGTATTCAACTTTATCTTATTTATTAGTTATGGGTAATTTTATTATCGCTGCGGTTGGACAATCCTTTATTCCCAAATTGAGCAAACTTTATGATACAGAAAACTATAGGGCCTTTAAAAGTTTAAGTAGGAGGTTTATTTTAATTAGTTTTGCCGTTGGTGTTTTGACTTTCTTAATTTCTTTTGGATGGGGTAAGCAGATTTTAGTTATATTATTTAACAAAGAGATTGCTAATTATTATAAATTGTTTCAATGGATTATGTTCTCAGGCATTTTTATGTATTTAGCGTCTTCATTAGGTTATATAATGACAGCAATGAAAATCTTTAAACCCCAACCTTTTATAAATGCTTTTGTTTTACTTTTAAACTTGGTTTTGGGATTTGTTTTTATCCGCAAATTTGGGATTAATGGTGTTGTTTACAGTCTTATAATCGTATTTATCGTTCAAATAGCCGCTACACAATTACTAATTAGTAAAGCATTATGCAAGAAATAGAGGTTGTACATATTGTTGCAAAACTTGACAGAGGTGGCGTTGAAGTTTGGTTAAAGGAGCTTTTCGAGTGCCATAAAAAATTGGGAGTCAGAACTTCATTTATTGCTACAAAAAATAGTGAAGGCTATTTTGATAAAGATTTGATAAGTAAAGGTGCTAAAATCTTTAGAATCGATTCTTCTAATAATATTTTGTTTTTAGTGCGTTTGTATTTCTTTTTTAAGAAACATAAATTTCAAGTTGTGCACTCGCATTTACTGAATTTTTCAGGACTAATAATGTTTGTGGCTTGGTTAGCTAACATTCCAATAAGAGTTTCTCATAGTCATAGCGATAAATCCTTAATAAATTTTAAAGCTAATCTTATTAGAAAAGCATATTTAAAGATTACTCAAGTTCTTCTTAAAAGATTCGCTACCAAACGTTTGGCCTGCTCAAATTTAGCCGGAAGATCTTTGTATGGCAATTATAGTTTTAAAGTAATTGAAAACGGCATAAATGTAGAAAAGTTTAATGATAAGAATGTTAATCTAAGAGCAAAATATCTAAAGGAATTTGGAATAAAGGAAGAAGATAGAGTTATTGGACATGTTGGAAGATTTAGTATTCCTAAAAATCATGATTTTATTGTTGATATTATTCAAAGGTTAACACAAAGAATCAATAATTTTAAAATTATTTTAGTTGGATCTGGTGAGTTGGAAGACAATATAAAAGATAAAGTTTTCCGCTTGGGGTTAACAAAATATTTTGTTTTTGCAGGTGGGCGGGACGATGTACCTGATTTGATGACTAACCTTTTTGATATTTTCTTATTTCCTTCACTATATGAAGGAATGCCAATTTCTTTAATAGAAACTCAAGTAGCAGGTTTACCAAGTATAATTTCAAGTTCTATTCCAAGAGATGTGATTAAAATAGAAAGTTTGTTTAAAATCATATCTCTTAAAGAGTCGGCAGAGACATGGGCTGAAGCTATTGAAGAAGTATTAACATATACGCCGATTAATAATCGTTTTCATAAGCTTAACTCTAAAAGTATAATTGAAACTTCTGATTTAAATATCAGTGTCTCTGCTAACAAATTATTAAATATTTATAAAGGGGCGTAATTATGCTTAAAACAGGGACTATACTCATTCAATTTGTTTTTATTCTTTTGATTGTTTTTACATATGCTTTTTTTGAGGAAGAAAAAAATTTTGACTACTATTTAAGTATCATCGTAGTATTACAGTTTTTGTGGCAAACTGTAGATATATATACAAAAAAGGGTACGGTAATGAGTGTGATTTTTCTGTTCCTCCTTGCTGCTTTTTTGTTTAATGGAGGAGAATTTATGGTTAAAATTTTTAATCCCCGTACCTTTGTATTGATGGAACCAATACAGGATGAATCAATTAGGAAAAAGGCTCTTCTATTAATAGCTCTTTCTTTTTCATTTATATATTTTGGTGCAATATCTTTCTTAAGAAAACCGACATCATCTACTATTTTAGAATTAAAACAGAAAGATATCTTAATTTTTCGAAGAATAGGTTTGACTTTATTACTCATTTCAATAGGATTCCAGTTTGATTATTTATTTAAAACTTTGAAAGTTGCAATGGAATCTGGTTACTATTCTATTTATAGTTTAGAAAAGGGAGTAGGGGTTAATGCCATACCAAAAATATTAAGGGATTTTTATGTACCTTCTATTTTAATTTTATTTTGGTGCGATGTTAAGCTAAAGAAAAAAACAAGTGGAATCTGGATAATCTTATTGTTTTTTTATTCAATAATGCTATTTATGATAGGATATAGAGGTCACGCAATAATGCCTATTTTAGGTTTTGCTTTTTTATACGACAAACAATATCGCAAAATTAATACTAAAAAAGTAGCTATAATTGGATTGTTTTTTCTTTTTGTCGTATTCCCACTAATAAAAAATTTTAGAAATGCTCCTGAGTCTGCAACTGTGGGAGATTTAGTTAAATATACTATAGAGTCTGTTCAAGAAATGGCTATTTTGCGAGAAATGGGAGGGAGTGCTAAAACTGTTGGATATACTATGGAATTGGTTCCAATTGTGCGTGATTATGATTATGGCACAGGGTATCTGTGGGCAACAACAAGTTTACTTCCTAATTTTTTTAATGAAGAAGTACACCCGGCTATTACTCATGCAAACTATGCTCAATGGTTAACTAGAGAAATAAATCCATGGGCAGCTGAAACAGGAGGGGGAGTTGGATTTTCATTTATTGCTGAGGCATATATAAACTTTGCATATTTTGGGCTAATATTCTTGTTTTTTTTGGGGCGTAGTCTAGTGAAATTAGAAAAATTGGCTGATACTAAATCTATCTACATTATTGTGCTTTCTTGCTTTTTATCCTTTTTTTTGATGTATTCTAGGGGACAGTTTTTGGACATGACTAGATCTTTTGTTTGGTATTCTTTAGGACCATATTTACTATTTCTGTTTTTTAGAAGAAATAGTCCTCAACTGATTTATAAATAATACTAATAATTATATGATGTTTAGGCTACATGTTTTTTTGTGTTTATTATTCAATTTGAGTTTTTTAGGCCTTTATGCTCAAGTTGAGTATAAATATCATCCGGTTCCAACTAAATATTCTAATAGGTTCTTTCAAAAAAGTGTTCAACTAGCAATTGATAAAGAAGGTTTTGAAATCGAAAATATATTGCCAAAAGGCTATAAGAGGGATGGGTCAGTAGATTATACAGATTACATTCAGGCTGCTATAAACAAATACAAAGTATTAAAGTTTCCGAATTTTCCTCTTAAAGTCAATGTTAAAGGATTAAATATATGGAGTAATCGGACTCTGATTTTTAGAGAAGGATCATCATTAATAATGGAACCAAATGGAAATACAAATTATGCTATTCTTAGATTGCATGCTGTTAGCAATGTAAAAATATATAATTTGAAGATAATTGGAGATAGAGAGAAACATTTTAACAATTCAGGTCAGTGGGGAATGGGGATTAGTATAAGAGGGAGTAAAAATATTTTAATCGATAAAGCAATTATTGAAAAATGTTGGGGAGATGCTATTTATTTAGGAAGCATATTGGGAGGAAAATCTAATGAAGATATAAAGATAACGAACTCGATGCTTGATTATAATAGAAGAAATGGCATTTCAATAATTTCTGGAATAAATATTCTAATAAAAAACTGCATAATATCTAATACTGTTGGTCATAATCCAATGGCAGGAATCGATATTGAACCTAATAACTCAAATGATGTTATAAGGAATATAGAATTATTAGATATAGTTACGTTTAATAATCGTTGGTATGGGATCATCGTATCATTGAGTAATCTTCAAAGAAAAAATTCAAATAAGGTATCTGTTAATATTATAAATCATACTGATGAGTGCTCTACAGTTGCTTTGGCTACTACTCTAGGAACAAGAAAAAAAAATGAATTGAATTCTGCAGAAGGAAAAATTAACATATATAATCCTACTTGGATAGATAATAGTAAAACAAGTTTTTTATACAACGAAACATATTACGATAAAATAATTGTAGAATTTAAAAATGTGAGAATTTTACAGTCTCAATTTAATAAAAACACTCAAAACCAGTATCTATTTGATCAAACTATTAAACGGACACCTAATTTGAGAATCGATTGATTATAAGGTAAGAAAGAGGAGTTGCGTTTAAAACAAGGATTATTAAGAATTAAATATTAAAAATAATAACTCTGGTAAATGAAAATAGCTCAGGTAGCGGCAATTAAAGAAAATAAAGCGAGTGGCTTGTCCTTTAGCATCCCCAATTTGATAAAGGGGTTTAAAGCTATTGGGATACAGTGTGACTTAATTAATTTGAATAATAAAGATTTAGATATAAGTGCATTAAGTAGTTATAATATAGTCGTTTTAAATAGTTTTTTTCTTTTACAGTATTTGAAGATACTAGTTCTGGTAAAAAAGAAGATAAAAATAATAGTGACTCCACGAGGAGCATTTAGTTCTCGTAATCATTATAGTTTAAAGAAAAGAATATATAGTTTTCTCTATTTCTTTATTATTAAGTTTAGAAATTTGGATGTTTCTATTCATTACTTGACTGAAAGAGAGAGGGAATTATCTAGATTTATAAACTTCCCTAGTTTTGTTTGCGGCAACTCAATTCAGGGGGACGACATCTTGAGATTGACAGATTTGAGAAAAAAGGACTTAGATACTATAACAATAACTTATATTGGCAGATTCATTCCAGAAATAAAAGGCTTAGATAAGCTAATTAATCAAGTTATTTTAGATCAAACTATAATAAGAGGAAGAAAAATACAAATAAATCTGTATGGGCCCAACTCCCCATATAAGACTTATTTGGAGAGACTATGTAAAGAGAAAAATATTCTTGATATAATATTTTTTAAAGGTGAAGTCTTTGGAGAAAAAAAAGAAGAGGTTTTAAGAAACACAGACTTTCATATTTTAACTAGTAGGTCAGAAGGTTATCCTATGTCAGTTTTGGAGTCCTTGGCTAAGGGTATTCCACAAATTTTATCGGAGGGAACTAATCTTCTTTCTGATTTAGAACATTACAATTTCGGAGTTGGGTTCGATAAAGAGGTGTTTACTAAGATATCTGCATTAAATCCTCAAGATTACCACTTAATGTGTGTGAATGCTTTGAAATATAGTGAAATGCATTGTGTGTCAAATATTGCTAAAAAGACTTTTGAAGGATATTTGAAATGAAAGTAATCTATCTTCATCAATATTTCAAAACACCTAGTGAAAATGGGGGAACAAGGTCTTATGATTTGGCTAAGAGTTTTGTTCAGTCGGGTTATTATGTTTATATGGTGACGACGACTTCCAATGAAAAGTATAAAAACACCAGATGGAAGGTAGAAATGTGTGATGGCATAGAAGTTCATTATCTTTATTTGCCTTACGATAATTCTATGTCTTATTTTGAGAGGTGTATAGCTTTTTTAAAGTTTATGATTTTGGCTAGTGTGCGATTATTAAAAATAAAAGGAGATCTTCTATTAGCCACCTCTACACCTTTAACAATCGGCATACCGGCGTTGCTTAAAAAAACACTTCATAAAACCCCTTTGGTTTTTGAGGTAAGGGACGTTTGGCCTGAGGCAGTAATTGCTGTTGGTGCTGTTAAAAATAGATTAGTTCAAAAAGTACTATACTTATTAGAAAAGCTTATATACAACAAATCGGACATTATAGTTCCTTTATCGGTGGATATGAAGAAGTCCATCACAGCGAGATATCCGTATTTAGAGCGGAAAATTCCCTTTGTAGTAGAGAATATAGCAGAGGTTAACAGGTTTTCAATGACCGAGAAAATTAATTTAAAAGAATGGTTGGGTGTTGAGCCTCGCTTTTCTATATTGTATGCCGGGACCTTCGGAAAGGTTAATAACATTCATTATGTAATTGAATTGGCATCAAGAGTAATTCAATTAGACTCTTCTATATGTTTTATTCTTATGGGGTCTGGTAGTGAGAAAAATGAAATTATTGAAATTGCGAAGAAAAGAGGACTATTCAATAAGAATGTTTTTTTTCCCGATCCGGTAAGTAAGAGAGATTTGGATAAAATTTATTCATCCGTATCTATGGGAAGCTCTTTTGTGGCCCCAATACAAGAGCTATGGGCCAATAGTGCCAATAAGTTTTTTGATACATTGGCTGCGGGAAAACCTGTTTTGATCAATCATTACGGTTGGCAAGCTGATGTCATTGAAAACAGGAATATTGGATATGTTTTACCTCCTTCCTTAGACGACAAGGCTGTGTCTAAGTTTGTCGAGTATTCCAAGGATATAAATCTCCATAGAGAGCAAGAGCAGAATTCTAGGACAGTAGCGATATCTGAGTATTCTTTAGAAGTGGCATCGTCTAAGTACTTAAAAATTTTTAATAAAATTCATGTATAAGAACTTTTTTAAGAGAGTTATAGATTTTATTGTTGCTTTATTAGGCTTTGTGATATTGTCTCCGGTATTTCTTATTGTCACTATAGGCTTATTTTTTGCCAATGGAGGCAAGCCTTTTTTCTTTCAATCTAGACCGGGCAAGGGGGGAAAGATTTTTAAGATTATAAAGTTTAAGACGATGAATGATAAGCGTGATGCAGAAGGTAAACTTTTGCCGGATGCTGAGCGCTTGACGCCTGTTGGAGCTTTTGTTCGTAAGACTTCATTGGATGAGATTCCACAACTGATAAATGTTATTAGAGGGGATATGTCTCTGATCGGTCCGCGCCCTTTGTTGGTGGAATATCTTCCCTTGTATAATACACATCAGGCCCGAAGGCATGAGGTGCGTCCCGGTATTACGGGTTGGGCCCAAGTAAATGGTCGTAATGCCATATCTTGGAAACAAAAATTTGATTACGATGTCTGGTATGTGGATAATATTTCCTTCGTGTTGGATGTCAAAATTATATTGATGACGATTAAAAAGGTGTTCAAACGAGAAGGTATTTCAGCAGAAGGGCATGTTACGATAGAGCCGTTTACCGGCAATGAAACAATGTAGAATATGGAAAACAAAGACCTTATACTGTATGGAGCCGGCGGACATGCTAAAGTCATCGCGGATATGGCGAAGGGCACAGCATGGACGATAAAAGGTGTCATCGACACAAACAAAGGGGGAGAGCATTTGTTAGCTAAATATCCTATATACTTGAAGACAGAAAACTTACCTTTGTATGGTGCTTCGCGATGGGTGGTAGCTATAGGGAGCAATGCAATCCGTAAGAAAGTTGTGGAGGAGCTTCGTGGAAAACCCTTTGGCATTATACAAGATAAGACAGCTATAGTTTCTGAATATGTGCAGATTGGAGAGGGGACGGTAATTATGCCTGCGGCAGTTATCAATGTTGATGCTCGTATAGGAAAACATTGTATTATCAATACAGCAGCCTCCATAGATCATGATTGTGTGTTGGGGGACTATGTGCATATATCGCCCAATGCCAGCCTCGCCGGATCCGTTTCTGTGGGAGAGGGTACTCACGTTGGCATAGGTGCGACAGTGATTCAGGGAATCAAGATTGGCAGGTGGTGTACCATAGGTGCTGGGGCAGTGATTATAAGGGATGTGCCGGACGGATGTACGGTAGTAGGAAACCCGGGGAAGATTATAAAGCAAAGAAATTTTTAGTTTGAAAATAAATACAATAGTATGTCAGAAAAAATATGGTTATCCTCACCACATATGGGAGGTAATGAATTAAAATATATTCATGAGGCGTTTGAAGCGAATTGGGTAGCGCCCTTGGGTCCCAATGTGAATGCTTTTGAGCAAGATTTGGAGCAGTTTCTGGGAGGAGAAGTAAAAGTTGCGGCACTATCTGCGGGCACGGCGGCATTGCATCTGGCGCTTATAGAGTGTGGGGTAGGTCATGGCGATGAGGTGATTTGTCAGTCTATGACTTTCTCGGCATCGGCAAATCCTATAGTTTATCAGGGTGCCACGCCTGTGTTTGTGGATTCTGAGCCTGATACGTGGAACATCTGTCCTGTTGCATTGCGTGAGGCTATTGAAGATCGCATAGCTAAAGGAAAGAAGCCTAAGGCCATCGTTGCGGTACACTTGTACGGCATGCCTTTCAACGTAGAAGAGGTGTTAGGAATAGCCAAGGAGTTTGATATACCTTTGATAGAGGATGCTGCGGAAGCTTTGGGCTCTACCTATAAGGGGAAGGCCTGCGGTACGTTCGGCAGATTCGGTGTGCTTTCTTTCAACGGTAATAAGATTATTACTACTTCCGGAGGAGGGGCTTTGGTATGTCATACACAGGAAGATAAAGATAAGGCCGTATTCCTTTCTACGCAGGCACGCGACAATGCGCCGCACTATCAGCATTCGCATATAGGATACAACTACAGG
The DNA here is from genome assembly GCF_039541675.1 of Sphingobacterium thermophilum. Classification (NCBI taxonomy): domain Bacteria; kingdom Pseudomonadati; phylum Bacteroidota; class Sphingobacteriia; order Sphingobacteriales; family Sphingobacteriaceae; genus Sphingobacterium; species Sphingobacterium thermophilum. Next base: position 24,676 of record NZ_BAABGR010000015.1, read on the forward strand.
ATGTCCAATATTTGTGCGGGTATAGGTAGAGGACAGATGGAAGTATTGAAGGATCGTGTGGTGGCACGCCGAGCTATGCACGACTTTTATAAAGAGCTGTTTGCCGGAGTGCAAGGTGTACGTGTGTTTTCCGAGCCGGATGAGAAGTATTTTGCCAACCACTGGCTGTCAGCCATTGTTATTGAGCCGGAAGAGGCTGGCTTTACAAGGGAAGAATTACGTTTGGCCTTGCTGGAAGAAAATATAGAGTCGCGCCCGTTGTGGAAGCCTATGCATTTGCAGCCAATCTTTGCGGATGCTCCGTACTATGGTGGTAAAGTGGCGGAAGATTTGTTTGACAAGGGATTATGTCTTCCTTCGGGTTCAAATCTGACGGATGAGGATAGAGCAAGGATTAAGGCTACTATCATGCGTCTGGTTACTGCGAAACAAAGATAGAATAGTCTTTCTCGAACACGGAATACGTTCTTTCTTAATATATTATGTTTTTTTTAGGAAATAGTTTTTATTCTACCTAAAAGAAAAATGTCAGGCTTTTAATTTTATGCTAAATAAGCATTACTTTTGTGTGACATAATAAATATTGTGGTTTAATATTTGTTATGTTTTTTATAAAACGGTTATGAATAGAATACTTCTTTGTTTTGCTCTTATCAGTTTGTTTTGTCTGTCTTGTGCTTCGCGGAAGGACTTGGTATATTTTCAAAGTGTGGACAGTGCAGCTTTGATTACAGCCTATGAAAATAACGCTCCGAAGCTTCAACCGGGAGATATCTTGGCGATATCGGTAACAGCGGATGATATAAGAGCAACTCAACCTTTTAATCCTATTTCTTCTTATGCGGGAGCTGCTGGGACGTTGCAGGGTACGAATCCTTTTATTCCGACCTATACTATTGATAACAACGGCTATATAGATTTTCCTAAACTGGGCAAGATTAAGTTGGCCGGCAAGACAAGGACGGAGGCTTTGGATTATTTGCGAAGAGAAGTAGGCCGTTTTATTGTGGACCCGGGGGTCAGTATAGAGGTGAGGAATTTTAAAGTTACTGTGCTGGGAGAAGTAAGAAATCCGGGTACGTTTCCTGTGAACAACGACCGCATTACGGTATTGGAAGCTTTGGGCTTGGCCGGAGATTTGACGATCAACGGCGTCAGAAAGAATGTGCTCGTTATCCGTGAGCAGAACGGAGAGAAGAAGGTACACCGTATAGATTTGACTTCTCCGGAGGCCTTGAATTCGCCTGTTTATTATCTGGCACAAAACGATGTAATCTATGTGGAGCCTAACGGCGCGCGTATACAGTCGTCAAAATACACACAGAACACCTCCGTCTTTGTGTCTGTGGCCAGCCTTATTATTGGTTTAATCACATTAATCGTCCGTAATTAATATTGCATGAATACTGAAAATCCACAACATATACAGGAAGAGAACGAGATTAACTTAAGACAGTATATTGAGCAGTATGCTTATTACTGGAAGTGGTTTATATTATCTGTCGTTGTATTTCTGGCAGGAGCCTTTCTTTACCTGCGATATGCCCCTAAGATATATAATGTGCAGGCTAAAATATTATTGGAAGATGAAAAGTCCGGGGCTGGAGACATGGCTGGACTGTCAGAGCTTCTTTCTGTGACGGGAGGAGGAAGTCCTACCTCTGCTTTTGTGTCGGATCAGATTGATGTGATGAAGTCGCGTCGGATCTTGACGAAAGTAGTAAATAATAACCGACTAAATATAGTCTATAATTCCAAAGGGAAGATTATGGAGTCGGAACTTTTGGAAAGTGAATCGCCGGTGAAGGTTATCCTCTTGGATGAGGATAATCCGAAGCTTGATTCCTTAACCTATACTTTTCGACTAACGCCGAAAGATAATGGTCAGGTGAAGTTCTCGGATAAAGAGCAAATCATAGATCAATATGTTTTCGGTGAGAAGATAAATACGCCGGTAGGGGCTATTATGCTTATGCCGCAAAAAGGCCGTAAGTTCGAAAGTGAATTGGAGATAGATATTGTGCCGTTAGAGAATGTGGTGGATGGGTTGTTAAATAGTATCAATATTACCCCAAATGGTAAAGAGAAGCAGTCTTATATTGTTAATCTTTCCATGAACCATACCAATCGGAAAAAGGCGGCACTTATTATTAATTCGGTTATCGAGCAGTACGATTTGGATGCCAAGGAAGATAAGCTGAAGCTTACCAAGGCTACTTCGGAGTTTATTAACAACCGTTTGGCGTTGATTACAAAGGACCTTTCGCAGTCGGATAGCAAAGTTGCTACTTATAAAGATCAGAACAATCTGATTGATATGCGTTCGGAGGTCCAGATGTACATGGAGAGTGCTGCGACGAATGAGCGTAAGCTGATAGAATATCAGACGCAGCTGCGCTTGGCAGACATGATGCGTGAGTCGGTGACGGATGAGATGAAGCTGCTGCCGTCTAATATAGGGTTGACAGACCCGTCTATTGAGGCTACTATACGTTCTTACAACGAGCTGGTCCTTGAAAGAGAAGACTTGTTGAAGTCGGCAACGCCGGACAACCCTATCGTAAAAAATCTCGAAAAGAATATTAATGAGGTCAAGAGAAACCTGATTTCTTCGCTTCAGAATTATAGAAATGTGTTGCAAACAAACGTAGGCGTTATTCAAGAGCAGACCAGCAAATATACCGGTAAGTTGGGGCAGCTTCCAACCCAAGAGAAGGATTATAAAGATATTTCACGCCAGCAGCAGATTTTTGAGTCCTTATACTTATTCTTGTTGCAAAAGCGTGAGGAAACCGAGATTAAGGCTTCTGCAACTCCTGCAAACCTAAAGATAATCGACGAAGCCTATGGCTCCTCGATTCCTGTGTCTCCTAAAAAACCGATAATATTATTGGGAGGATTCATTCTTGGCCTTATTTTGCCATTTTTAATTTTATACATCAAGTTTATGCTTGATAATAAGATTCACTCGAGAAAGGATGTGGAGGATGCGTTCTCTGCACCTATTTTGGGAGAGGTGCCATCTTCGGAACACAATATTATTGAGGACAACGATAGATCCTCCTTGGCTGAGTCTATACGTATTTTGCGTACGAATATTAATTTTATGTTGGGGCATAAGAAGGATTCTTCGGTGATTTATGTGACATCCACAACTTCCGGAGAGGGTAAATCCTTTATAGCTACCAACTTGGCTAAGATTCTGGCCATGTCCGGTAAGAAGGTTTTGCTTTTAGGAGCAGATATTCGTTCGCCAAGAGTATTGGACTACTTGGGCTTGTCGCATCTGCAGCACACCAACATTGGGATTACCCAGTATTTGATTAATCCGGAGATTGATATTGCGCAGATTGTGATAGAGAAGCCGGAACCGTACAATTTTGATATTATCTATTCTGGGTATATAGCACCGAACCCTGCGGAGCTATTGATGAATGGATATTTTGCCAATATTATTAACTACGGTAGAGAGCATTATGACTATGTCATTGTGGATACGGCTCCGGTAAGTCTTGTGACAGATACTATCCTGATTTCGGAATACGCTGATTTAACAATATATGTTGCTCGCGCTAACTATTTGGACAGACGTTTGCTCAATGTGCCTAAAGAGCTTTATCAGCAAGGCAAGCTGAAAAACATGGCTGTGGTGATAAACGACGTAGACTTCAAACGTGGTTATGGTTATGGCTACGGTTATGGTTACGGTTATGGAGAGAAGAAAGAGGACAGGTCCTTGTTTGGGAAGCTGAAGGGGATGTTTGGGAAAAAACAAAGTAGAGTGTAATCGCTGTCTGATAATAGCTACATTCAGTTGAATTTTGAGATACATCTAACCAATAAGAATAGAATCTAAATATTACTTTTGTGCAATTTCTATCTAAAGATAGATTAGAGATTGCACAATTGTACTTTATGTGTAAGTATTGAATAATATGCAATATTTATTCCTCATTATCCCCTTTATTGTAGCTGTATTGTTAAGTAGGGCCATCATTCCCTATATCCTCCTTGTTACCTATAAAAAAAGACTTTTTGACCCGCTGGATTCCCGCAAGGTACATCAAACCAAAATTCCGCGATTGGGAGGTATAGCTTTTATGCCTATACAGGTTTGTGTCTTTGCCCTTACCATGGTCGTCATCTTCAATTTTGATTTTTATACGTATTTTTCTACATCGCTTGCTACGTGGGTGATCATGCCTATGTTTGTGGTGTGGTGTTGCGGTATGGTTATCCTATACATCATGGGGGTAGCTGATGACCTGATTAACGTCGATTACAAGTGGAAGTTTTTAATCCAGATAGGGGCGGTAATGCTGTTCCCTCTGGCCAATCTGTGGATAAATGACCTCTATGGCGTATGTTTTATCGTGAAGGTGCCTCATCTGATAGGTATAGCCCTGACGGTATTTGCCACAGTATTTATTATCAATGCGGTCAACCTTATTGACGGACTGGACGGTCTATGTTCGGGCCTGGTGATGATGAGCTGTTTGGTGATGGGAGGCTTATTCTTCTATAATGGGGCCTGGGTGCACGCTATTCTGGCCTTCATCACGGCGGGAGTGCTTATACCGTTCTTTTACTATAATGTGTTCGGCGTGTCCAAACGCCGTCGCCGCATCTTTATGGGGGATACGGGAAGTATGACGTTGGGCTATACGGTGGCTTTCTTGACCATAAGCTATTCGATGAACCTGAAAGAGATAAAACCTTTTGCTGAAGGAGCTATTGTGGTGGCTTTTTCTACACTTATTGTGCCTATCTTTGATGTTGTCCGAGTTATATTAATCCGTTTTTTTACAAAGAAACCGCTTTTTAAGCCAGACAGAAGCCATATTCATCATAAACTTCTACGAAGTGGATTTTCTAACAGGGGGGCTATGCTCACTATTTTGGGACTTTCCTTATTTTTCTCTATTTTCAATCTGATTACAGTTCAATATATTAGTAATAATCTTGTTATTCTGTTTGATATTATTCTATGGCTCTTAATCACGGTGCTGTTTAATTATTGGGTGAATAGCAAGAATGCGGTTAAACTTCAACAGAGTTAGTTCCTAAATAATATTAAACATGCGTGTAGCAATAATAGGAGGTTCGGGGTTCGTTGGCACAAGACTGCTAGAACGTCTGCGTCAACAAGAAGGATATTCCCTCAAAAATATTGACAAGGCACCAAGTGAATTGTTTAAAGAGATTACGCACATTGCGAATGTTTTGGACGAGGAGAAGATAACTACCTTGCTGAAGGATACGGACCTGGTGGTGTTATTGGCGGCAGAGCATAGAGATGATGTGACTCCTGTCAGTCTTTACTACGATGTGAATGTGCAGGGTATGCGCAACACGCTGAAGGCTATGGAAGCCAACGGTGTTAAGCGTTTGGTGTTCACCAGTTCGGTAGCGATATACGGGTTGGATAAAGATAATCCGGATGAATCTTTCCCGGCGGATCCGTTCAATCATTATGGCAAAAGCAAATGGGAGGCGGAACAGGTGCTACAGGAGTGGTACAAAACGCATGAGGACTGGAACATCAATATCGTTCGTCCGACCGTGATTTTCGGAGAACGAAACCGCGGGAACGTATATAACTTGCTGCATCAGATTGCTTCGGGCAAGTTTATGATGGTAGGTAAGGGAAATAACGAAAAGTCCATGTCCTATGTGGGGAATGTGGTAGCTTTCATTCAGTTTCTGATAGAGCAATACAGGGAAGGATATCATGTATTCAACTACGTGGATAAGCCGGACTTCACGACAAAGGATCTGGTAGCTCTTACGAGCAAAATCTTAGGGAAGCATATCCCTTCCATCCAGATTCCTTACGCCTTGGGAATGCTTGGCGGCTATTGTTTTGACGTATTAGCCTTTATCACACGAAAGAAGCTGCCTATAAGTTCTGTCAGAGTGAAAAAATTCTGTGCGGTGACCAAATACGACTCCACGAAAATGCGGGATTCGGGATTCGTTCCTCCCTACACCTTGGAGGAGGGGCTGTCTCGTATGCTGAAAGCAGAATTTTTATAGTATAAAATATTAAGATCAATACATAATGAAAAAAGCATTAATAACAGGGGTTACAGGACAAGATGGCTCGTATTTAGCAGAACTGTTGTTGGAGAAGGGATATGAGGTTCATGGTATAAAAAGAAGGTCTTCTTCTTTCAACACACAGCGTATTGATCATTTGTATGTCGATCTTCATGAAGAAAATGTGCGTTTCAAACTCCACTATGGAGATTTAACGGACTCTACAAATATCATTCGTATCATCCAGGAGGTGCAACCTGATGAGATCTATAATCTGGGAGCCATGTCGCATGTGAAGGTAAGCTTTGACATGCCGGAATATGTGGCTAATGTGGATGCTGTGGGCACCTTGCGTCTGTTGGAGGCTATACGTATTCTTGGATTGACGGAGAAAACCAAAATATATCAGGCGTCTACCTCGGAGCTTTACGGAGGGATGGCCGCCAACAAGAATGCGAAAGGCTTTTACGACGAGTCGTCGCCCTTCTATCCACGTTCACCTTATGGCGCCGCCAAAATTTACGGTTATTGGATTACGCGCAACTATAGAGAGGCGTACGGCATGTTCGCCTGCAACGGTATCCTGTTCAACCATGAGTCGCCACGCCGGGGAGAGACTTTCGTGACGCGTAAGATTACGATGGCTGTGGCGCGCATTGCCAAGGGGAAGCAGGAATGCCTTTATCTGGGTAATCTGAATGCGCAGCGTGACTGGGGACATGCTAAAGATTATGTAGAGGCGATGTGGTTGATGTTGCAGCAGGAAAAGCCCGATGACTATGTCGTAGCTACAGGAAAAACCACCTCAGTGCGTGACTTTGTTCGCATGGCTTTCGCTGAAGTGGGAGTGGAACTAGATTTTGTGGGAGAAAATGAGAAGGAGATAGCAATAGTTAGAAGCAGCAGCAATCCACAGTATCAGCTGGAGCCCGGAAAGGTAGTTGTAAAGGTCGATCCTGAATATTTCAGACCGACAGAGGTAGACCTGCTCATCGGTGACCCGTCCAAAGCTAAGCGTGTGTTAGGTTGGGAGCCGAAGTACACATTGGAAGAGATGGTAAAAGAGATGGTGCAATCCGATTTGAATAATTGTTAGGTTATATTTTTTTATTGTGAAGGAGTTTCTTAAAAACAAGTTTTCCACACTGTATTTTTTCTACCAATATATTGGCAGAAAATTATATGCCCTATTTACTTTTTCCTTTCTGATGGTTGTAATGGATAGTGTCGGCATGACCTTGTTCATTCCTTTGTTGCAGGTGGCGGATAAGGAGAGTATGTCTACCAATGAGACCAATGATAAGATCGCTTATTGGGTAGAAAAGACTTTCAACTTTCTGCATATGGATATCAATGTGGTAAACATGTTGATACTGATAGCGAGCATATTTGTTTTGAAAGGAATCTTTTACTATTGTGCTAATAAATTTAATGCTATAGCACAGCATGAAGTAGCATTAATAATGCGTACACGCTTGGGAGAGGGTGTCAAGGAATTGAGCTACAAAGAGTTTGTAAATGCGGATGTGGGGCGTATGCAAAACTCTTTGCTAAATGAAGTGTGGCAAGTGGTGAGAGGGTGTGTGGAATACTTGGAAGCATTGAAAAATGGACTCTTTATAATTGTTTATCTTATTTTCGCATTTTTTATAGATTGGAAGTTCTCGGTACTGGTAATATTGGGAGGAGTAATCACGAACTTCATCTTTAAGTATTTCTATGTAAAGACGCAAGAATTTTCCCGAAAAATCACCAAAAACAATCACCGTTATGGTGGGTTGGTCGTAGAGGTAATAAATCACTTTAAATATTTCAAAGCAACAGGAAGAAGTGAGTTGTTTTTCAACCGTCTTCAGCGAGAGTTGGAAGATCTGGTAAGAAATAATATTAAAGTATCGACATTGGGAGCTTTGCTTACAGCATTACGAGAACCAATGACCGTACTTGTTATATGTGTTGTAATTCTTTTGCACGTAACTGTATTTGACGCGCCTCTTTCTGGAGTTATCATCATTCTTCTATTGTTCTATAGAGTCATGAATAAAGTTATTGACACGCAAAATAACTGGAACAACTATCTTGGTTTTACAGGCTCTATAGAGAATATCATGAACTATCAGGAATATCTTGATAGAAATAAAGATTATTTTTATATAGGACAAGACCCTATAGATAAAATAGAGCGTATAGATTTACAAAACATAAAGGTTCAATATGATGATTTTATTGTATTGGATGGGGTTTCGCTTACTATCCTGAAGAATCAATCAGTAGCTTTTGTAGGAGAATCCGGATCGGGAAAGACAACATTGATTAATGTGCTATGTACCTTGTTGCCATTTGATGGAGGGCAATATCTGTTGAATGGTAAAGACATAAAAACTTTCGACAATCAAAGGTTCAAGTCCAAGATTGGATATATTTCTCAAGAATCGGCAGTGTTTAATGCAAATATTTTTGAAAATATAACGTTTTGGGATGAGCCTACACCGGAGAAAAGAGCCAAGCTGGAAAAGATCATCGACATGTGTGCTCTTAGATCTTTTATAGACAGCTTGCCGGAGGGATTGGATACTATGTTGGGAAATAACGGAATCAATCTTTCAGGAGGTCAGAAGCAACGTATAGCTATAGCCAGAGAATTGTATAGAGATGTGGAAATCTTATTGATGGACGAGGCGACTTCCGCTTTGGATTCGGAAACTGAAAATGAAATTAAGGAAAGTTTGGAGTCTATCAAGGGTAAGGTAACAATCATTTCTATTGCACACCGATTGTCTACGGTAAAATCCGCAGATTGTTTGTATCTCTTGGAAAAAGGAAAAATTGTTGCGCAAGGAAATTTCGAAGAGCTAAAGAACAAGTCTGAATATTTTAGAAGATTAACAGAGCTGCAGGGAATGTAATTCTGCCGAACAAAATAGAGTAGATTCTGAAAGGGAGCTAATATGAATAGTTTCTATGCTATTGGTAAATAGGAATATTTGATTGATTATTAACCTACAATTCAATATAATGATATCTAAAATCTTAGGTAAGGACAAAATCAACTTAATATATTGGGAGGCTGATAACTTCGGAGATATTCTGAACAAAGACTTAATTGAAGAGTTAACAGGTAAGAAAACTGTACATAAAGAGGGAGGCCCTTTTTTGAAGAATTTTGTGCGTCTTGTTCTATCTGCTATAATTAAGGTTAATCCAAAGTTGATTTCTAAAGTAGTATTTCCTTGGCAGACGACTTACGTATGCGTAGGTTCTATACTTTGTTGGGCGGATAAACATTCGAAGATTTGGGGGGCAGGTTTTATGAATAACCATGAAAAGTTTTCCGGCGGTGAAGTGTATGCTGTACGAGGGCCTTTAACAAATAATAAGTTGAAAGAATTGGGAGGCAGGGGGACGGATGTTTATGGCGATCCAGCATTATTATTGCCTTTATGGATTCCGGAGAAGAAACACAAAAGATATAAGTTAGGTATAATTCCACATTGGAAGGAGACCGAATTTTTTAAGGAAAGATTTGGGAGCAAATACAATATAATTGATCTCAGGACCAGAGATGTAAAATCTGTGATGAATCAGATTTTGGACTGTGAATATATTCTTTCGTCCTCCTTGCATGGATTAATCGTACCTCACGCCTATAATAGGCCTGCATTATGGATAAAACATGGATATATAGATACGGATGGGTTTAAATTTGAGGATTATTTTGCTTCTGTAGGAATTCCAAATTATTCTGGTTTTGAAAACTTCGAAAGTATCTTGGAGTCGGAAGAGAAATGGATGGAACTATTTGAGAAAAATAAGGACATAGCAGTTCCGCATGTTTCCATTATGGAGTTGCAGAAGAAATTGTTATCTGTTGCTCCATTTCCTTTAAAGGAGAAGTATAAGATATTTCAATAAAATAAGAGAAATGCACTGATAGGTAGTTAAGATTAAATAGAAGGCAGAAGGAGTGCGTCTTTTTGTGTAATATTAGATGTTGTAACTAGAAAAGAACAATATTTATTCTAGTAGGATGAAGGTTTCGTTTGTTTTGCCTGCATATAAAGCTAAGTTTTTGCCCCAGGCTATAGAAAGTATTCTGCGTCAAGATTACACCAATTTTGAACTTATAGTAGTGGATGATGCCTCTCCGGAGAATTTATTGGAAATAGTCAATAGCTATAATGATCCGAGGATAAAATATTATAGGAATCAACAGAATATAGGAAGGGAAAGCTTGGTAAAGCAATGGAATCATTCTATTCGTCATGCAGAAGGAGATTATTTGGTTTTGGCGGCAGATGATGATACTTACTCGCCAAATTATTTATCAACAATGATACAATTGGCAAATAAGTTTCCTGAAGTAGACGTTTTCAGGGGAAGGGTGAGAGAGATTGATGAGCACGATAATATTTTAGAGTTAGATGGTCTAATCCCAGAATATTGTACTAGCACCGAATTTTTATATCATTGGAAAAGAGCAACAATACTTATATGTATTGGAAATTATATGTTTAGAACTAAAGTAATACAAGAAAAAGGATTTGTAGATTTTCCTAGTGCGTTTTGCACCGATATTACTTCGATTTATAATATTTCAACCAATGGGGTTTGCAGTACGATGGAGTTTGTTTTTAATTTTCGTAGATCAAATATTCACCTCTCAGGCAGTAACACGCAGTTAGAGAAAAAACTTGAAGCAAATAATCAGTTTTATCAATGGTTATTTGATTTGAAGTTTCCATCACCAACCTCCAGAGATGAGGCTTTTATGATTAAGAGTTTTACTAGAAGGGAGATTTACATAAAGTGCAGATATGATTTTTATAATCAGGTGTATAAATGGCTTCCACTAACTAAATTAGGATTGATTAAAAGATTCAGATTTCTATCCTTAAAAGATAGGATGATGATGATTGTTCGTTATTTTTTCGATAGAATATTTAAATAAATCATCATAATCCAGCAATACATGATACCTCCATATATACCTATAGTATTGGCTTTTACTCCTAATTATGTGGTTCCGGCAGCAACAACCATACTTTCTGTCTTGGATAATCTTGCTCCGAACTTCAAGCTGAAAGTGATATGTCTCTCTTCCCAACCGCTTTCAGAAGAGATAAAAGAGATGTTATATACTATAAGTAAAGAAAGATTGAGTTTTAGTTTTATAGACCTATCAAAAAAGCATCTTAATGTCAATATAAATAATCGTTTTACGGAAGCGGCTTTATATAGGTTGCTTTTACCGGACTTACTGCCTTATGAGGATAAGGTTATTTATCTAGATAGTGATGTAATTGTAAGGACGGATCTTTCCAAGCTCTTTTTTCAAGCGAATTTAGATGGATATTACTTGGCAGCAGTGGTAGAAGCCACTCTTCCATTTCAGGAAGAATATATTAACAATTTAGGATTAAAGCCTGGAGAATATATCAATTCTGGCTTTCTGATACTAAATTTAAAAAAGCTAAGAGAAGAGAATGTCGTAAGAAAATTATTGGAGGAATCGAATGTAGAGGGATTATTGTTTCCTGATCAGGATGCAATTAATAAAGTTTGTCAAGGTAAGATTTTGCCTATTCAACCTATATATAATAGTATTAGGACATTTTTTCTGCCTCAATATAAAAAGACCTTTTTGAAGTACTATAAGGAGGAAGATTGGGAAGCTATACAATCCTATGGTAATATCCATTATACGGGAGGGAAACCGTGGAAAATGTATACCGTACAATTTGACAAATGGTGGGATTATTATGAGCGTCTTCCTGCAGTGCTGAAAAAGAATAGTTTATTTTCTAAATCCCAAAGGATATATTTTTTGTATAAACTTTTGAAGATAAATATATGTAGAGAGTTTTTTCTGTTAGCTCAGAATATTTATAGATTCCTAAGATATAAGAATGTGAATACTTAGTCTTTGAAAATTTTGTTGAGCCAAGGATATGAAGCGACATGCGTATTTGATTTTAGCCCATAATAATTTCGAAGTGACAAGATATCTTATTGCTGCATTAGACGATTCTAGAAATGATATCTATATACACTTTGATAAAAAAATAAAAGAACTTCCTGCTTTTACTACATATCAAGCAAAGCTATTTGTTTTAGATGACCGTGTAGATATTCGATGGGGAGATAAATCTATCGTGGAGGCAGAATATAAGTTGTTCGAGGCTGCAGTCGTTAGAGATTATGGCTATTACCATCTGCTTTCCGGCGTGGATATGCCTCTAAAATCGCAAGAATATATTCATGCCTTTTTTGCCAAACATTTCGGCAAGGAATTTATAGGATTTGCTCAATATGATTATGCCAAAGAGGTGGAGCGTAAGATGAATCGCATACATCTTTTTCCAAGAAGCTTTAGAGCAGAAGATGAAAATTTTATATATTGGTTAAAAAGAGGGGTAAGAGCTGCTTTCATCAAATTTCAAGAATGGATAAATTATTTAAGAAATACAGATATTTCTTTCAAGAAAGGAGTTCAATGGGTTAGTGTCACACATGATTTTGTGAAGTGTCTTTTGGCCCACAAGGCGGAGGTATTAGCATTTTGTCGTTATACCTTTTGTAGTGATGAAATATATAAACATACAATATGTTGGAATTCTCATTTCAGGGATAAAATTTACCATAAGTCGGATGAAGCTATAGGCTGCATGAGAAAAATACAGTGGGATAACGGAAGAATACATATCTGGGAGGAGAAAGATTACAATATCTTAATGGATAGTGATTATCTATTTGCAAGGAAATTTAATGAAGATCAAATAGCGGTAGTAGAAAGAATCTATCATGCAATAACTTAATAGGCTTTAGAAATCAACGTAAAAAAACATATATAATAATGCTCTTTGTGAGAAATTAATATGTAATAAAAACTTAAGTTATGAGGCTTAAGTTAATGAACAAGATAGAAGGCAAATAATCCCCATGGATAATAATTCTATTAATAGACCAAGTTTTTCGGTTATCGCAGACATGTTGCGGTTTCCTTTGATTTATCTTGTTGTCGTGATTCATATGACTCCTCTTTATTATCCTCGCGTTAGCTTGGACTTTACAGAGGGCAACATGTTGTATGTTTTTATTACAGAGTTGATTTCGCATAATTTTGGTGCGGTAGCAGTACCTTGTTATTTTTTTATTTCGGGATATTATTTTTTCAACGTATTCAAGGGACTTGATAAATTAAACTTCAGTATATACAAAAGTGTCCTTTCAAAAAAGATTAGAACAGTTTTCTTTCCTTATTTTTTTTGGAATACCATGCTAATTTTTGCCTTCTGGATAAAGAATAGAATCTTTATTCAATGGGGAAAAGAGGTGGATTATGGTTTTCTATATTTAAAAGAAACAAATTTCTTTGATTGGTATTGGAAAGATCCTGTCAACTTTCCTCTATGGTATATGAGGGATTTAATAGTCATGATATGTATTTGGCCTTTTTTTTACTATCTATTTCGTTATTTAAAAGTATATGGGATCATTCCTCTTTTACTGCTTTTAGTTGCCTTTCCAGATACGGGTATTCCTGGGCTGAGTTCCACCGCTATGGCTTTTTTTGGGATGGGGGCAATGTTTTCTTATTTGCGTTTGGATGTATTGGCTTTTTCTAAACGATATAAGTGGATCTTTGGTTTTTTGACTATTGTGCTGCTGTTCTGCTCAACTCTTTTGAATGGAGAAACATTACATCCCTATATACTTAATATTTATGCTCTTTGCGCTGTTTGGAGCTTATTTAATATTTTTTCAAAACTTTCTCAAAATGAGTATGTAAAGAAGTATTCGTTGTTGTATGCTGAAGCTTCTTTCCTTGTTTATGTAATCCATGAAATTTATATAATCAACTGGTTAAAAGGTTTTTGGGTGAGGGTAGCAGGAGAGGATTTAATAGTCATGAAATTTCTTGGATATTTCTTAATTCCGGTAGTATGTACCATATTGTGTGTTGTAATATTTAAAGTTTGGAAAAAAATCAGTCCTAATTCTCTGGCATTTGTAACAGGAGGAAGGATTGGATCACATGGTAGAAATAGAAATGAATAAGCTAACGGTTTCTATAATTATACCGGTATACAATGCAGAAAAATCTGTGTCTATATCGTTGGATTCAATTTTGAATCAATCATATCCACATATTGAAGTGGTGGTAGTAAATGACTGCAGTACAGATAATTCGCAAGTTGTCTTAGAAGAATATAGTACGCGGTTTCATGCGAAAGGTTATTCCTATGTTGTGCTTACTCACGAGTATAACCAGGGGGTTGCCAGTGCCAGAAATACGGGGCTCGAGCATGTTTCAGGACAGTACGTATATTTCGTGGATGCGGATGATTATATTGTAGAGGATTGTATTTCTACGTTTATTGCTTCAATGGAAGGAGAAAGTATAGATATTGTGGGGTGTAATTGGTGGCTGAAGATGAAAAAAGACGCAAGGGAGATGAAGCAGCCGCAGGTGTGTGATCCAATAGGTGCCATAGAAATGATGGCCAAGGGCGTGATGAGGTGGAATCTATGGTTATTTATGGTAAACCGTCAGTTATATGAGCAAAATGCTATTCGCTTTCTGGATGGAATAAATATGGGGGAGGATATGTTGGTTATGTTTAAGTTGTTTAGTCATGCATCTTCGGTCAAAATGATTGATAGGGCAATGTATTTCTATGACAAGTCCAATGAAAATTCACTTACCAATATATATAGTGACAAACACAAGAAGGAAGTTTCGTTAAATTTGGAAGCATTAGACAGTTATTTTTCACAGAGCCGAGGCTATTTGGAGGAAAAGTGGAGAGAGTGGGTTAACTATTTAAAGCTTAATATAAAGTTACCCTTGCTCATTTCGGATAAAAGAGAAAATTATGAAGAATGGGGGCAGTGGTATAGTGAAGCTAACTCCTTTATTTTGAAAAATAATCGAGTATCAAAAAAGATTAAGTTATTACAATATATGGCTTATCATAGACAATATTGGTTTTTGAGACTTTACCACTTTTTAGTACAGAGAGTGATGTATGGAATAATATATAGATAAAATTATGGGGATTATAATAAAGCTTCTTCTTGGGGTTGTTACAAGTTTTTATTTGTTTCCGATAAGTTTTTCGTTTGCGCCGCAAATTAATACAAAGATAATTTTGGCAGCATTGGGGGGGCTTTGGTTTATCTTTGACCATAAGGTGGTTTCAATGAAGTTAAATATAAGTGTTCTAGTCTCCTCTTTAATTGCATTGATCTTTTCCATCATCTGTCTAATTTCTTCTGATATAAATAATACAAAGGACTATTCCTATGCTTCCTACATTATGAGTTATGCTATATGGATGTTTAGTGCATATTTTGTGGGGGCATGCATTCGTGCATATTATGGCGTGTTTAGTTTTAAGTATTTGACCTTTTATATGTTAGGTGTATGTGTCTTTCAGTGCATTATGGCATTGCTGATTGACTTTGTTCCCGAGGTACAACAGGTCGTAGACAGTGTTGTGAGTCAAGGACAATCCTTCTATAAGAAGATTAATCGTCTATACGGTATTGGTGCTGCTTTGGATTCTGCTGGTGTTCGTTTTGCTGTGGTGTTATTAATGACCGGAGTATTACTTAGTGAGGATACCGAAATACGAAAGAGTACAAAGCAAACTCTTCTCATATTAGTAGCTTTTTTCTTTGTTGCTTTGGTAGGAAATATCATTTCACGGACTACTTTTGTCGGTCTTCTCCCTGCTTTTTTATACTTCTTTTTTTTCTCAGGACTTATTAAGGTTCGTGTTTTCTTTGATTCGATAAAGCTAGGGTTGAACTTTGCGTTTGTACTTACCTTGGCTATAGCCATCACAGCTTATTTATATTATACAGATGTAGATTTTTATGAGAATATACGTTTTGCTTTTGAAGGTTTTTTTAACTGGGTTGAAACCGGAGAGTGGCGTACGGACTCTACAGATAAATTGAACGACGAAATGTGGATATGGCCGGAGGATACAAAAACCTGGATAATAGGAACGGGTATTTTTGGAAACTTTGAATTTGGGACAGACATTGGATACTGTAGGTTTATATTGTATTGTGGCTTGACCGGATTTTCGGTGTTTGCCCTGCTTTTTGTGTATAACGCTATTGCCTTTATGTATAAGGTTCCTAACTTGTGGAAATTTTTTGTAATCCTTTTGATTCTTACCTTTTTAATCTGGGTGAAAGTTTCGACGGATATATTTTTCATATATGCCCTTTTTTATTCTATAGATAAGTTTCTGGACGAAGAACAAGTTATTCCGGAAAAACAAGTAAGCTTGGTATAGTTAATATTGAAGTTAGAATTTAGAAAATTTCAATTATAGTATCTTGAAAATAGTTTACACCATATTAGGAACATTCAATTCGGGAGGGATGGAGCGCGTGCTGTCCAACAAGGCTAATTATTTGGTTCGGCTTGGACATGAAGTCACTATTATTACTACTGACCAGAAGGGAAGACCTTCATTCTATGATTTGCATCCCGACATAAAGTGCATCGACCTGGGAATAAACTATACAGAGGATTTGGACAAAGGCCTTTTGTTCCGCATTATGTCCTTTTTTTTTAAGCAGAAGAAACATCGCCGCCTTCTGGAGTCTCATCTTAAATCCTTGAGGGCAGATATTGTGGTTTCGATGTTTGATAATGATGTTGGTTTTGTCCCAAAGATTAAGGATGGCAGTAAGAAAGTTGTAGAGATACATTTCTCACGTTTCAAGCGTTTGCAATATGGGCGGAAGGGATTGATGGGTTGGATTGACAAGGTTCGCAGCGGCAGAGATTTGAAAATAGTAAAGCGGTATGACAGATTTGTCGTACTGACGGAAGAAGACAAGAATTATTGGGGGGCATTGGATAATATTGTGGTGATTCCGAATGCCAACAGCTTTGAGTCGGATGAAAAATCCTCTCTGATGCATAAGCAGGTTATTGCAGTAGGCCGTTATGATTATCAGAAAGGCTTTGATGACCTTATCCATATTTGGAAACGTGTAATCAGTGAAGCACCGGGTTGGAAGTTGAAGATTTATGGCCATGGGCCATTAAAGGAAGTTTTTGAAGCATTGATTGATGGACTGGGGTTACAAGAAAGTATAGAGCTGGCTGCTCCGGTGCGCAACATTAAAGAGGCATATCTGAACAGCTCAATTTTGGTGATGACATCGCGATATGAAGGGTTGCCGATGGTGCTTCTCGAAAGCCAAGTGTGTGGTGTTCCCATGGTGTCTTATATGTGTAAATGTGGGCCTAAAGATGTAATTAAGGATGGCCAAAATGGTTTTTTGGTGGAAGAGGGTAATCAAGACCAATTTGCGGATAAGCTTCTTCTGCTTATGAAAGATGATGTTTTGCGCAAAAGGATGGGGCTTGCAGCGATAGATAATTCAAAAAATTATGGTGAGGAAAAAATTATGCAACGATGGATATCTCTTTTTGAGGGTTTGATGAACTGATTATGACAAAGAAAACTATTGTTGTCTCTGCGGTAAACCTATTGGAAGCCGGTACATTGGCTATACTGAGGGAGTGTCTTCAGTACCTTTCGGCATTTAACAAAGCTCAACAATATCGTATTGTTGCAATAGTATATGACCGTAATTTGGCATTGTTTCCTAACATAGAGTATATAGAAACTAAGTGGCCGAAGAAAAGATGGGTCAATAGGTTGTGGTACGAGTATGTGAGTATGCGAAAGATCTCTAAGGAGCTTGCCCCGGTCTATCTGTGGCTGTCTTTACATGACACGACTCCGAATGTTATTGCGGAGCGTCGCGCAGTTTATTGTCACAATGCCTATTCTTTCTATAAGTGGAAGTTGCATGACCTCATCTTCGCTCCTAAAATTGCCTTGTTTGCTTTATTCACGAAATATATCTATAAACCTAATATTCATAAGAACAGGTATCTTATAGTCCAACAACAATGGTTTAGGACGGCGTTGTCCACAATGTTTGATATTGACGAAGCTAAGATTATCGTAGCCAAGCCAGGACAACCGCTGACCTTGAAATCTGAAAGTAGTAATCTTTTTGATGACTACTCTTTTGTCTTTGCGGGATCACCCAACAGTCATAAGAACTTTGAAGTAATTTGCCAAGCCGTAGAGCTGTTAGAAAAAGAAGGAATTACCGACTTCGATGCATATATAACAGTGGAAGGTAGTGAAAACAAGTATGCAAAGTGGCTTAAAAAGAAATGGGGACATCTGAAATGTCTACATTTCTTAGGTTTTTTGCCGAAAGATAAGCTTATAGAATATTATCAGAAAAGCCATTGTCTTATATTCCCTTCCAAGGTGGAAAGCTGGGGGCTTCCTATTTCGGAATTTGCAACATATGACAAGCCTATGCTTCTGGCGGATTTACCTTATACCTATGAAACTTCTGCAGGAGCCGTCCAAGTTTCGTTTTTTGATCCGGAATCTGCGGAAGAGTTGGCTTTTAAGATGAAGAAACTTATTACTGGAGACTACTCTTTTTTGAAGGCTCAACCAAAGATTGAATATGCCGAACCTAAAGCAGATACGTGGGCAGAATTATTTAACCTTTTATTGACTGATAAGAAATGAAAATATTGCAGTTAGGAAAGTTTTATCCTATTCGCGGAGGAGTGGAAAAGGTGATGTATGATATTATGCGTGGGCTGTCGCGAAGAAGAATTCAATGCGATATGTTGTGTGCTTCTACCGAAGATTATCCCGCGGGAGATATTAGAATTAATGCATATGCTAATGTGTTCGTAATGCCTACGGCGTTGAAGGTTGCTGCTACGATGCTGGCTCCTTCCATGCTTTGGCGGTTGAGACGTATAGCAAATGACTATGATATTATCCATGTACACCATCCGGATCCTATGGCGGCGTTGGCGCTTTTCTTATCGGGTTACAAAGGAAAAGTATTGCTTCATTGGCATAGCGATATTGTGAAGCAGAAAAATTTGATGAAACTTTATAAGCCGCTACAAGACTGGCTGATTAAAAGGGCTGATTATATCGTAGGGACTACACCAATATACGTACAGCAATCGCCGTTTCTCCAAGATTATCAATCCAAGATGGACTATATCCCTATTGGGATAGATCCTTTAACCTGTCCGGAGGAAAAGATTAGAACTATTCGGGAAAAGTATAAGGATAAATTTTTGATTTATTCTATTGGTCGGTTGGTGGAATATAAGGGCTATGAGTATCTTATAAAGGCGGCAGTACATCTTCCGGTCAATTATAAAGTAATTATTGCCGGAAAGGGACCCTTGCATGAAGCGTTGAAAGATCTTATTGTACGACTAAAGGTAGAAGATAAGGTTGAGCTATTAGGCTTTTTATCGGAAGAGGAAGCGCACGCTTATTTCCATGCCTGTGATTTATATGTGCTGAGTTCGATCATGAAGACAGAAGCATTTGCGATAGTGCAGATTGAAGCTATGTCATGCGGTAAACCTGTGGTGACGGCAGATATCCCGGGTTCTGGTGTTAGCTGGGTGAATCAGGATGGCGTTTCCGGATTGTTATGTAAACGTGAAGATCCAAAAGATCTCGCGAAAAAAATCAAACAAATAGGTGAGGACGAATCTTTACGTATGGTGTTGGGCAAAGGCGCCAAAACCCGCTTCGATACGGTATTTACCATGGATGCCATGATTGATAAGACATTAAATATATATAATACTATCCTATAGAATTACTTATAAGTTTATTAAATCAAGATACAGCTACAATTAGACATAAGAAGCAGGCTATTCAGTTAATATATTGTAAAATAATTGTTAATTTGGCACAATTGATATGGACAACAAGGAAAATGGGATAGGAAAGAAGGTAATAGAAAATGACATTTTTTTCCAAGAGGTGCAGGTTTTTTTAGCGTCGGGAAAGGACGTTATGTTTCACATCAAGGGAAATAGTATGTTGCCTTTTTTATCTCATGGGGACAAGGTGTTGTTGTCTGCTATCACTGCTGATGACCTGAAATTGGGAAGGATTGTCTTAGCTAGAATTGATTGGGGTTATGTCCTGCATAGGCTGGTATGGAAGAGAGGCAATTACGTTTGGCTTGCGGGAGATAATAATTTAGTTCAAGTGGAAAAGGTGGAGCGTACCAGCATCTTGGGATATGTGAAATATGCTGAGGGAGTGAAAGGAAAGGTCGATGTCAACAGCAATGGACAGGTATTTATGGGGATTTGCTGGTTTTTGTTGCGGCCATTGCGTTGGTTGATTTTCAAGATTCGTAAAATATTCTAACATATTCATTGCTATGAGATTAAAGGAAGGACTTACAGTCCGTAAGGTAGGTAAAGATTATGTGATTGTGTCTCCGGAACAGGGCATGGTCGACATGTCAAAGGTTTACACTCTCAATGAAACTGCCGCTTGGCTTTGGGAGCAGTTGGACGGTAAGGATTTTGAGGTGGACGATATGATTGCATTGGTGCGAGAGCAGTACGATGTCGATGCATTGTCGGATGATGAATTGAAGAAGGATATGCTTGACCTTATCCAGTTTTTCAAAGATAATGCACTCATAATCCAATAAACAACATGACGTCCGTAGTAAGAGAAGCTTTCCTAACGCTCCTTCGGATGGGGTTGTGGCACAACTCTCAAGAGGATTTGTCTGTATTCCCGTTGCAGGCGGAGGAGTGGTCTCTTGTTATGGAGGTAGCTAAGGCACAGACGGTTGAGGGAATAGTATATGAGGGTATACTATTGCTGCCGGAACAATATTATCCACCACAGGCACTTTTGATGTCGTGGGTGGCACGCATAGATTCCATAGAAAGAAATAATAATAAGCTTTCGGAAGCCTTATATATCCTAACCAAAGGATTTCGACAAGAAGGCATAGACTTCATGTTGTTAAAAGGGTTAGGGCTAGGCAATAATTATATTAAACCTTCGGTGCGTGTAGGAGGCGATTTGGATCTTTATTTTGCGTCGGAGGAAGATTTCCATAAGGCCAACTCCTTGGTGGCCTCCAAAGGTATTAGGGTAAAGAAAGGAGACCATAATAGCAGGATCTATCTTTTCCGAAAAGTTGAGGTAGAACACCACACCAAGATGATAGATATTTTTAATCCTTTCGTGCAGGAGCGCCTAGCTGTGTTAATGGAAGAAGAGGGAGGGAAGAGAAGGAGCTTTCGAATTAAAGATGTAGAGGTGCAGACACCCTCTTTTGTTATGGCGCATGTACAGGCAAGCTCTCATATTCTAAAGCATTATATGGGTTTTGGGGTGGGGCTCCGTCAGTTTTGTGATGTGGCAAGGCTTAGTATCACCCAGCCCGATGAAAGAGAAGCACAGAAGCTTAGAGAAATCTATAAACAGTTGGGCTTAGAAAGATGGATGCGGCTGATGTACAGTTTCTTGGTGTTGAAGTTGGGGCTTCCTAAAGAGTTTAGTCCTTATACTGAAACAGAGGAGAAGAGCACAGAGAAGTTGTTGGAAGATATCTTACATAGTGGAAATTTTGGCTTTCATGACATACGTTATAGAAAAGGCGAGGTCAAGCGTTCAGAGAGATATTCCAAGCGTGATGCGGTCTTTAAGAGAATAATGCCGCATTTAGTATTTCTGTTACGTATCGTACCTCAGGAAGTTTTTTGGTATCCTCTATATAAGGCGTACACAAAAGTTTTTGCAAGATAAGGATGTTCGGTATTTCTTTTACAGACAACAGGTGGCTTTTCTCTATAGCTAATGCATATAGAGGAAAGATGATGCTGTATTTTTTCTTGGAGATACTGAACATTATAAGTACGTTATTTTTTGTTTTCTTTTCAAAAAATTCCATAGATATTGCTTTAGGCGTTAAAGAAGGCTCTTTACAATGGAATTTGTGCTACGTGGTAGGATTGGTTTTGCTGGGCATAGTCTTTCGAACTTCTAGTCAATGGGTTAATCAGAAGACGCAGATACGGATGTTGCAAGGTGTGCAGTATAAAATTTTGCAGCGGCAGATGCTTTCCACTTGGCGTGTTATAAAGCGCTGGGATACAGGAGATATTCTAGTTCGCCTTAATACGGACTGTGTGGAAATTGTGCAGATGCTGAGTTCTACGTGGATTGCTTTTGTCATCACCGTTATAAAACTTCTGGCTTCATTCATTTTTTTGTTTACGCTGGATAAGTCGTTGGCAATAATTATTTTGTGTATAACACCACTCTTTTTTTTGAGCAAAATTTATTTTAGGAAAATGAAGAAGCTCAACGAAGATGTAAAAGCTTCGGAAAGTGAGTTGGGGGTAGTGATGCAGGAAAATCTACGCTATCGGACGGTGTTGCGCTCTTTGGGAATTCTTGCCAAAAGACTTCGTAAAGTGATAGAAAAGCAAAATACGTTTAGCAGCCTTAAGCTTGCCCATCTAAGGTTTTCTTTATTGTCGCAGACTGCAATGCGTACCGCTATGAGTGTTGGATATGTGGTGGCATTTGTGTGGGGTGTTTATCGTCTTCAACAGGGGGTAATTACGTATGGTACGATGACAGCTTTTTTGCAGCTGGTGAACCAAGTTCAGAGCCCTATTTTGACTTTGGGAGCTTTTGTGCCTGCTTTCATCCGCTTCAAGGTAGCAATACAACGTGTTAAGGATCTCAATAATGTAGAATTTCAGAGAGAACGGAAAGGGGTCGAATTCGGTCAAATCGATTATGTATCATTTGAAGAGGTAAGCTTTAGCTACGGTGAGGAACGTATCATTGACGATTTTAATGCTCGTTTTGAATTAGGAGATAAGGTAGCGATTACGGGTGCTAGCGGCAAGGGAAAAACGACCCTGATCAGATTGATGTTGGGCATGCTGAAACCTAATCAGGGGAGTGTGAAAATTTCAGGTGACGGTACGGTTAGTGAATTAGCTATAGAGCATATAGAAAATTTTTCTTATGTGCCACAAGGAAATACTCTGCTAAAAGGAACGGTCCGAGAGAATATTGTCGCAACGAATGAGATGGTAAGTGAAGAGCGTATCAGAGAGGTGCTTCATTATGCTTGTGCCGAGTTTGTTTATGATTTACCAGAGGGGTTGGAAACTTACGTAGGGGAGTCTGGATTAGGTCTTTCTGAAGGACAGGCTCAGCGCATAGCTATAGCTAGAGCTATCTTGAGAGACAAAAAAATATGGTTGTTTGATGAGGCCACTTCGGCTTTGGATGCTGAGACTACTGATTTATTCTTAGAGAGAATCAATCCTTTGTTAGAAAAGAAGATTGCTATTTTTGTGACACACGATAAAAAAGTTACCTTGTTTTGTAATAAACATATTATGTTAAATTAATCTTTAATTAAAATTTTAGGCTTGTGACGACACAATCAATATATTACAGTATAGCAGACTTACAGTTGAATATTACTTTCCCGTCGGAATGTAATCTGCCTGAGTTGCTACCCAATTTTGAGCCGTTCAGAGTAAGTTTTCAGTCTGATAAGCCTATTTCTTGCAGTGTGACGGTGACGGAGGAAGAGTTCCCTTTTGAGCGAGATAAAGCTAAATTGTTGAGTGATATTTCTATTGTGTGGGGAGATAATTTTACTTTTTATGAGACAGAGGAGGCGTATTATATCCTTATCAAGACAGAGAACGATCCATCCATCCAGTGGAAAATGCGTAGTAGTAAAGATTTCAGAAAGAATGTTATATACTGCGGACCAATAGATAAGCCTAAGAATCAACTTATCAGTTGGTTTTGTATGGTGGCTTTTGCTCAATCGGCTTTGTTGCATCAATGTGTGATGATTCATGCATCGGTGGTAATGAATGACGAAGGAGGGTATGCTTTTTTAGGTAAAAGTGGTACAGGAAAGAGTACACACAGCAAACTATGGCTTACACATAATGAAGGTTTTGAATTGTTGAATGATGACAACCCAGCCTTACGTATAGTGGATGAAGAGGTAAGGGTTTATGGCACACCATGGAGTGGAAAGACTCCATGTTATCGAGCAGAGAGTAGGCCTTTGAAGGCTTTGGTTCGTTTAAGACAAGCTCCTCACAATATTTTTTATGTCAAAGAGGATAAGGACGCCTTATTGGCACTGTTGCCAAGCTGTTCGGCAATTCGTTGGAATTTGAACTTATATTCAACATTAATTAATATTTTAGTAGTAATTATTGATAAAGTTAAAATTGGAGAATTACATTGTCTTCCGGATAAGGAAGCCGCCCAAATATGCTTTAGTCATGTTCAGAATTATAACAAATAAACTATGAGAAGTTTAGTTTTACTTATAGGAGTTTCGTTGTTGATGTGTTTAAACTCTTGTCTTTATTCAAAGAAAGTGGTCTATTTCAAGGATGTGCAGTATGATTCTATATACAAAGCAACTCCCATTCCGCCATTGAAAATTCAGAAGTATGATAGGATAAGTGTGCAAGTGAGCGCTCGAAATCCTGAATTGGCTATACCTTTTAATAATCAGGCAGGAGCTTTTACTGTTTCAGAAAGCGGAGCAGTAAATAGTTCAACTATGGAGCGAGGATATCTGGTGGATCAGTTTGGAAATATTGATTTTCCGGTGTTGGGAACTTTGCATGTGGAAGGCATGACATTGGATGGTTTAAGAGATTTTATCAAAGAGAAATTGGTTGCAAACAATTTGATTAACTCTCCTGTTGTGAAGGTGGAATTGATGAATCTAAAAGTTGTTGTAGTAGGAGAAGCGGGAAATAAGATTATTAGTGCTCCTGATGGTAAAATAACTTTGTTAGAGGCTATCACGGATGCAGGAGGCTTAAGCAGAAATGCCGCAGCAGATAAGATTGTTGTAATTCGAGAAGAAGATGGGGTAAGAAAAATCTATAAGAATGATATCCAGAGTCTTACATTCTTCGACTCTCCTGTTTACTACTTGAAACAAAATGATATCGTGTATGTAGAGCCGAAAGCGGCGCTTCCTAGAGGAGATGAGGAGCGTTCATGGAGAATAGTTAGTACAGTGTTAAGTGTTATTAGTGTGGCAACAACAGTTTGGGCAATTTCTACTAAATAATCATTTATGAATCAGATATCGGATAACAAGGGTTTGAATGTCTTGGATGTGTTGAAATATTTGTCCAGACAGTGGAAGTGGTATTTGCTTTCTTTAATAGTTTTCTGTGGCTATTATTATTATAATTACAGTGCTTCTCCTTTTACATATGTAAAAAGACAAACAGTCTTAGTAAAAACGAATACTAGCAATACACTATCTGTAGCGAAGCTTACTCGGCAAAATTATTATGCGCCGACGATAAATGTAAATGCAGAAATCCTGCAGTTGAAGTCCAAAACTTTAATGGGTATGACAGTAGAAAAACTTAATGCCCACATTAATTATGGAATTAAGGAAGGTCTGCGGATGAATGAACTTTATAAGAACTCTCCTCTCCGAGTAGACTTTGTAAACGATTCCGATAATTATACCAAGTTTGGATTAGAGATACAGCCAAATGGTAAAGTACGCTTTAGCCAACAGACAGAGTCTGAATTGTTTGAGCAGGACCTCGAGCTAAATAAGATTCAGAAGACACCAGCAGGAAATATTATTGTCCGAAAATCCGACAATGCAGGAACTATTAATAAGTTCATCAACAAAAAAATTATAGTTGAGAAGCTTCCGTTGGATGTTGCTGTCAACAAGTACTTAGCTAATCTGCAAGTTGAGCAAATGGAAGATGTGGCTATGCTGGATATGAACTTGAAGGACCAGTCTCCAGATAGAGCTGCAGACATTTTGATAGGGCTTGTGCAGATGTATAATGATGAATCTATCAGAGATAAAAATAAAATAGCTGAAGTCACGGCGGACTTTATTAGAGAACGAATAAAGATTATTGAGCAAGATTTAGGATCCATAGAAGGAAGTATAGAGAATATAAAAACCTCCAATCTAGGTCTCGATGTTAAGGAAGCAGGGCAACAGTATTGGTCAGAAACGCGGGAATATAAATCTAGCAGTAAGGATTTGGAAATTTCCAAAAAGTTGGTAGAAGATATGCGTCAACGCTTTATTGCTTCCAACAAAGATGAACTAATCCCTTCTAATACAGGACTTCTTGATCAAACTATTGAAGCACAGATAGCTGAATACAACAGCTTATTGTTAAAGAGAAATAGGCTAATGGAAGGAAGTTCTTCCAATCCTGTGGTCGAGGAGCTTAATACGACCTTAAGAATCATACACGAAGGCATCCTGAAGGCATTTGACAATGTCATCATGGGCTACAACATAAAAATCGCCAATCTGAAAAGAGAAGAAAATGAGGCTATCAACAGAGCTAGAAGTCTTCCCTCTAAACAACGTATGATGCTGTCTGCGGAAAGACAGCAGAAAGTTAAAGAGGAGCTATACATCCTCTTGCTGAACAGAAGGGAAGAGAATGCCATAAGTCAAGCCATGGAGGATGACAATATTCGATTTATAGATGCAGCATATGGTCCTAATGTTCCTGTTAGTCCAACAAAACTTACTAAGGTGGCATTAGGTCTTGGATTAGGATTGATTATTCCTACCATTATCTTCTTATTGGACTTAATTTTTAACAATAAGATTTATAGCAGACGTGATGTGGAAAACAGTACTTCTGTTCCGGTTATTGCCGAAATTCCATTGTCGAAAAGTGTTAAGTCTGCATCACGGGGAATTATAGTCTCTGAACAGGGAGTCGACGAGATTTCGGAAGCATTCCGTATTTTTAGGACAAACTTAGGGTTTTTAAGTGCTGGTGAGAGAGACGCCAAAGTTATTACTTTTAGTTCGTTTTATGTAGGAGCAGGGAAGACTTTTTCCATCCTTAACCTTGGCGTTAGTTTAAGCTTCCTGAAAAAGAAGGTAATCCTTATTGATCTAGATTTGCGTAAAGGAACATTAACCAACCGTACTA
This sequence comes from Sphingobacterium thermophilum, assembly GCF_039541675.1. NCBI lineage: Bacteria > Pseudomonadati > Bacteroidota > Sphingobacteriia > Sphingobacteriales > Sphingobacteriaceae > Sphingobacterium > Sphingobacterium thermophilum. The sequence goes on from NZ_BAABGR010000015.1 coordinate 51,605, forward strand.
ATGTACCGATGCCTACGGGTATGACACATTATCTGGCAGATTCTAAGATTACAGCGGATCAGATTATCTATAAAGACCGCTTGGGATTTCCTGGGTTAGATATTATTCCTGTGGGAATCATTGCTCCGAACCCCGTTGAGCTGCTGTTGAGCAAACGTCTGGATAGTCTTATAGAGCAATTAAGAGAGCAGTATGATTATATATTGATAGATAGTGTGCCTCTAGGAATAGTTGCAGATGGTTCTATAGTAAACAGAGTCTCAGATGTGTCAGTGTTTGTGATTCGCTCCGGTGTAATGGATAAAAGAGAATTGGCAACCATCCAAAAGGTACATGATGAGAAAACATTGACCAACATGAATCTTATCATCAATGGAGTGAACTTTAAAAAGCTTAAATATGGGTATGGTTATAGTTATGGTTACGGCTATGGCTATGGTTACGGAGAGCATCTCGATAATAAGTCAATATGGAAAAAGTTAAAAGCCTTCTTTCAAAAGGCTTAAGAACTATTCTTAGATAAAAGATAAGGCCAACTTTTTATGTTGGCCTTATCTTTTTATAAAAGGAAATTATCTTCTTTGGAGATACGTCAGAATATCGGAAATGTTTCCGTCTTTGAAGATCACTTTTTTGTCTTTATCCAACAGATAAATGGTTGGCGAAGCTTTAAGATCATACAATCTTTTATTCAAGAGGTCTTTGTTGCTGTCCATCCCATTAATCCAGCTTACAGGAATATTCTCTTTGTAATTCTCCCACTTTTTCTCGTCTCCATCAGGATATATAGCCAACATAGTTACATTTTTCTTTAATAAGTCCTGGAATAGGGTATTTTCCCTTAACAAGGAAATGTGTTGTTCACAGACAGGACATCCCGGCTGGTAGAAGAATAGAATGATATAGTCGGATTTTATTCGGTAAAGAGAATAGTTTTTATTTTCCTGCGTTTTGAAAGTAAAATCTGTGGCAGGAGTACCCACATTGTTTTTATTGATAAGATCCAATAGGATTTTATATTTTTCTTTCCGTAGTTTGTCTACTACGGGTGACTGGATGTACTGTTTGAGGATTAAGGCGTAATATTTTTCGTTATAATAAGGTGAGTTGACATTATAAAGATATTTGTCCGCAATGCTATCGAAGGATTTGAAAACCTCCTTCCCTGCCGTCACAGACTTTTCTATCCATCTGTCAATACCTTTTGTAATAGATTCTTCAGAGCTGTTAGGAAAAAGGTTAATAAAATCTACAAATGCTTGTTCGCCATAATCGGGATCTTTGATTTTTGCAGTATCAGTAAAATCGTAATTCTCCCAAAAATCTTCTACTTTGGTCAAGATATTTTGTTGAGATACGGTATCTTTTTTTTCTACTTTCGTATTGGTGTTAGATATATTATTACAGGCTGCAAATGGTATAAAGAGCAAAGCAGCCCAACGCTGAAGTTTGTTATTCATAGGCATTTCATTAAAATAATCGCCATTTTTTCTTCTTTTTATTTTCTCTTGCTACTAATTCTTCTGCGAAAATCAAATTTTTACCTTTGTGTTGGTGTATGGCTTGATAAATAAACTCCCAATCAGGCATGCCTCCGAAGTTACGGTCATCAATAAAGAGGTCTGCATTGATCTTACGGGGAGCTGTGCTTCTGTCCTCCTCAGGGAAGTTGGCATTATGAGCGAAAAAGATGAGGCCATGTCTGGCACAAAAATCAACAGCTTCTTGCAACAATTGACCTTCCCGGACGGTCCATAAAATAAGGATATGATTTTCATTTTGCAGCTGTCTCAATGTATCAAAGGCAAAAGGCAAAGGTTTTCCGATTTCGGGGTATTTATTTTCCACAATGGTTCCGTCAAAATCTACTGCTATAATCATATTTCTTTTATTTTATGGTGGAGCAAATATACTCAATATCCATCTCAGATTATCTAAGAACACTTGTTTATGCAATTTTATCTCTTTTGTAAAGATATTGCTACAAAACCTATGGGAAGCAATGGCATGAAAATTGTATTTTTGTCCATATATATCTTAAGATAAATAAAATAAATTATGTAGCAAAACGAGTTTTGTTGTCGTTAATAAGATATATGAATAAAGAAAATGTAAAACTGTATGAATTTTTTCTCTAGACTGTTTGGAAAAAGAGGCGAGGCGGATAGTAAGGTGAGATTGCTTGGAAAGCTAGCCTTTTTAGAAGTGGACGTTCATAACCATTTGTTGCCGGGCATTGATGATGGAAGTAAATCTGTTGATGAATCGTTAGAGTTGATAAAAGGTCTTAACAGTTTAGGATTCAGTAAATTTATCTGTACTCCACATATAATGGATGGTGTACATCCTAATACCAAAAGTACTATACAGACGGCATATCAAGCTTTAAAAGGAGCTCTTGCGGAGCAAAATTCCAAAGTGGAAATCTTTCCTGCCGCAGAGCATATGATTGACGATGGCATTGTGCCGTTGATCGAGCGTGATAACTTATGTGTCATGCCTGGGGGATATGTGCTGATTGAGATGTCATATCTTTCCGAGTCCAAGGCGTTGTTTCAAACGATTAAAGATATTCAAAAATTAGGCTATAAGCCCGTGCTTGCTCATCCGGAACGTTATAATTATTATCATTATAATTTCAACATGTATCACCAAATCCGTGATGCTGGATGTCTTATGCAGCTGAATTTGCTTTCTATCAGTCGTTATTACGGTGTAGAGGTCAAATCGGCAGCATTGACGCTTCTGAAATCGGGGATGTATGATTTTGTGGGTACGGATTTGCATCATGATCGACATCTAGCAGCCTTGCAGGAAGTGGTAGCTAAATATCCTGTCCGGGATATGCTGAAAAGCTGTAATATCTTAAACCCAACATTGCTGGATCATATCAAACATGATTCTTCAAAGGCTTTGGGTTAAAGGTTGTTAAGGGATAAAACATAAAAGGTCGAGGAAATATTCTCGACCTTTTATGTTTTTTATTCTCCAATAGCATAATAAATAAATCCAAGAGCTTCCATCTCTTTACGGTTGAGCAGCTTACGTCCGTCAAAGATGAAGGCCGGTTTCATCATATGCTCTTTAATACGTTTCCAGTCGTAATCCTTAAATTCATCCCATTCAGTGAGGATGGCTATGGCGTGCGCATCTTTGCAGGCCAGATAAGGGTCTTTCTCTACGGTTACTAAGGTTCTATTTTCTTCCGAAGGACGAGAGTTCAGGTTGTCTAGGTCAATAAAAACTTTTTCTGCCGGCACCTTAGGGTCATAGACCGAAATGTTGGCCAATTCGTTGAGCAGATAGTCCGCCACGTAGATAGATGCAGACTCTCTGGTATCGTTAGTATCTTTTTTGAAGGCCCAGCCTAATATGGCAATCTTTTTACCGTTGACCGTGTTGAAAAGGGTCTGGATAATGTTGTCGGCGAATCGGTGTTTTTGGTGGTCGTTCATGATGATGACCTGTTCCCAGTAGTCCGCCACTTTGTGAAGGTTATAGCTTCTGGCGATATATACAAGGTTCAATATATCTTTTTGGAAGCAAGAGCCACCAAACCCTACAGATGCTTTCAAAAATTTAGGGCCTATACGCGAGTCCATACCTATGGCTTTGGCAACCTCGTCCACATTGGCGCCAGTCTTTTCACACAGCTCCGAAATGGAGTTGATAGAAGAGACGCGCTGTGCCAAGAAGGCATTTGCCGTAAGCTTGGAAAGTTCTGAAGACCAAAGGTTGGTGGTCAGTATTTTATCTCTATCCACCCAGCGGGCATAAATGTCCACCAACGCTTGGATGGCATCTTTGTTTTCACCTCCTATCAACACTCTGTCTGGTTCGAGCAGGTCTTTGATGGCTGTTCCTTCTGCCAGAAATTCGGGGTTGGACAGAATGTGGAAGTTTACGCCGGTACCCGTGTTGTCCAAGATACTTTTTAGTGCTGCTGCCGTACGTACTGGCAAGGTAGATTTTTCTACGACGATTTTGTCGTTTTTCGCTACATGAGCAATCTGTCTTGCGCAGAGCTCTATATACTTCAAGTCCGCTGCCATCCCCTTTCCTCTACCATAATTTTTGGTAGGGGTATTCACGGAGATGAAAATCATATCGGCCTCATCTATGGCTTTGTCGATGTCGGTTGAGAAAAAGAGGTTTCTGTTGCGGCACTCTCCTACGATTTCAGCCAGTCCTGGTTCGTACACCGGAATGTTGTCCAAATTGTCGTCGTTCCAGGCCGCTATACGTGCAGCGTTAACATCCACTAATGTGATCTGTATATCAGGACACTGCTTAGCGATAACGGACATGGTAGGGCCACCAACGTAACCGGCACCAATACAGCATATTTTCTTTATTTGAAAAGCCATTTTGTTGTTTTTGATATTACTAACAAAAGTAATAAATGTTTGTAAGTACTTTTCACATAGAAGTGTTATAAAATGTTATTTCGCCCTAAATATGGGGGATAATTTCTAAATTTGAGGAAAAGCGCGTCGAACATCAAAGGAGAATTATCTTGATAGCAAAAGAAACCATAGATAAAGTGCTAGATACCGCCCGTATTGATGAGGTAGTAGGAGATTTTGTGGATTTAAAGAAACGGGGCACCTCTTTAATCGGGAAATGTCCCTTCCATAACGAGAAGACGCCTTCCTTTCACGTTTCCGTTTCTAAAGGTATTTACAAATGTTTCGGGTGTGGCGCGGCAGGTGATGCAGTGAAGTTTGTCATGGAGCTGGAGAAGTTCTCCTATCCGGAGGCTATCCGCTATCTGGCCAATAAATACCATATCGAAATTGAGGAGGTAGAACGTACGCCGGAACAGATTGCCGCGCAAGATAAACGTGAGAGCCTTTTTGTGCTAAGCCAGTGGGCAAGCAAGTTGTTTAAAGAAAATCTATGGGAGACGGAGTTAGGACAGTCTATTGGGTTGTCCTACTTCAAGGAGAGGGGTTACAGAGAAGATATAATAAAGAAGTTTGAGCTAGGCTACTCTCCTGACCAATGGACGGCTTTGGTAGATGAGGCTAAGAGGGCCGGCTTCCAGAGTGAGTATCTTAAAGAGATAGGCCTTGCTATAGAGCGAGACGACCATTCGCTGTACGACAGATTCAGAGGGCGTGTTATTTTCCCTATCCATAATCTTACGGGGCGGGTGATAGGTTTCGGCGGGCGGACGCTCAAGACCGACAAGTCTGTTCCGAAATATGTCAATTCACCAGAGTCCGAGATTTATCATAAATCGGATGTCCTTTACGGTATCTATTTTGCGAAGAAGGCTATTATGGATGCCGACCTATGCTATCTGGTGGAAGGGTATGCCGACGTCATAGCCATGCATCAGGCCGGCGTAGAAAATGTGGTAGCTTCCTCGGGAACCTCCCTCACTACGGGGCAGATAAGGCTGATTTCACGCTTTACGAAAAATGTTGTCATCCTCTACGATGGGGATGAGGCGGGAATCAAAGCGTCCTTGCGGGGTACCGACATGCTTTTGGAGGAAGGACTTAACGTAAAAGTTTTGCTTTTCCCGGATGGCAATGACCCCGATTCTTATGTCAAGCAAGTAGGCTCCGCAGCCTTCAAAGAGTATATAGAACAGCATCAGGAAGATTTTATCTTCTACAAGACTCATATTCTACTTAAGGATGCACATGACGATCCTATCAAAAGAGCGGAAGTTATCCGAGAGGTTGTGCAAAGCATCGCTTTGATTCCTGATGAAATCAAGGTTTCTCTATTTATACGTCAGTGTAGTACGCTGTTGGATATTGAGGAACGGGTGTTGCTGTCAGAGCTCAACAAGATGCGTATCAGCAAGGCTCGTTCGCAAGAGAAAAAGGCGCAGGCTGCATCCAAACAGGGGGCGGTGACTGTCAGCCCGCAGGAGTCTCCGGCGGATCTTTTCCTGACGGACGAAGAAAGAGGAGTGGGAAGCAGCAACGAGCCGACAGTGGCCACTTCGTTTACCTCCGACATATTGCAGGAAAGAGAAATCATACGCATATTATTGAACTATGGTCAGGAACTGGTGACATGGGAAGGGGACGGAGATACTCCTGTAGCGCCCTATCTGCTGGGAAGTATTGAGGATGTGACCTTTGAAGATGCTGCTTCAGCAAAAATTGTGGAGGAGTTCAGAAGGAAGGCCGAAAACTTCGAGGTGCCGGATGCAAAATACTTTGTCTCCAGCCAAGATCCTGAGGTGTCGGCATTGGCTATAGACTGTGTGGCCAGCAAGTATGAGGTAAGCCCGAAGTGGAATGATGAGAAGCGTAAGATCTATGTTTCACAGGAAATAGAACATCTCAAAGACTTGGTCATACAAGCAATCTACAGGATTAAAAAGCGTAAGTTTGAGCGGGAAATGTTTCGTGTGCGGGAAGAGCTGAAGAAGAATCTTTCTCCAGAAGATATGGAGATAGAGCTGCACAAATACCAGAAGTTGAAAGAAGCGGAGAAGATGCTGGGACAGCTGTTGGGCAATACGGTTGTCAAATAGATTATGGCTAAACATCTGGAAAGCGGAAAATACGGAGAGCAGTTGGCAACCCGATATTTGGAAGGTCAGGGGTACAGCATACTTTTCGTCAACTGGCGTTACAAACGTTGGGAAATTGATATTGTGGCTAAGGAAAGGGATGTTTTGGTCTTTGTTGAGGTGAAGAGCCGTAGCATGACGTCTTTTGGAGAGCCTGTGGATTTTGTGGATCAGAAGAAGAGACAACACCTGCAGGAGGCTGCCGAAAATTTTATCGAACAGCAAGAGTATGAGGGTGATATACGTTTTGATATTGTTTCGGTATATTTGGCGGATGGCAGGGTAGAGCTTATCAAAGATGCTTTTTGGAATGATTAACAGGAAATAACAAAGCAATATGAATATCAGATATTTTGCAGGAATGGCGTTGTTAGGGGTGTTGGGTGTTTTCGGATGTAAATCCACAAAGGGGAAGTTCGAGTTTATTCACCCTGAGTCAGGTACAAGGGTGGCTTTCGGAGAGGTTGTAACCCTAAAGCTGAATATTCCTTTCAACAGTATAGATTCTGTGGTGTACTCGGTGGATGGAGAAGTTATTGCCCGAAAGACAGACACCACTAGTGTACAGTTAGACACTAAAAACTATGGCTTCGGAGACCGCTCTCTTTCTGCTAAGGTGTATGCTGAAGGTAAGGAAGATATAGCATACAGCAATATTGTGGTGCTGCCGGGAGCCGCAAAAAATTATGGGTTTGAGGTGGTAAACAGATACCCGCATGACACCAAAGCTTATACACAAGGTCTGCAATATGCCGACGGGGTTTTGTACGAGACTACGGGACAGCCGAGCATGTTGGATGGAATAGTGACCTCTCTACGCAAGGTAAACCTTAACACAGGTGAAATTATCAAAATCGAACAACCGAATGAGGATTTCTTTGGTGAAGGGATGACCATAGTGGGTGATAAGATTGTATTTTTGACCTGGGAGCATAACAAAGGGTTTTTTTACGATAAGAATACCTTTAAAAAGATCGGTTCCTTTGAGTATGGCAACAGTCGAGAAGGATGGGGGCTCACTTACGATGGCAGCCGTCTTATCAAGTCGGATGGCAGTAACAAGCTGTATTTTCTGAATGCACAAACCGGAAAAGAAGAAGGGTTTATTGGGGTGTATGATGAAAACGGCCCTGTTGCCAATCTAAATGAACTGGAATATATTGAAGGAAAGGTGTATGCTAATGTATACGGTCAGGATATTATCGTTATTATCAATCCACAAAACGGTATGGTCGAAGGAAGGATTAATCTTGTGGGGCTTTATACGGAGGCTGAAGGGAGAAAACAGACGGACAATGAGCTTAACGGCATAGCATATGACGCCAAAGGTAAACGTCTTTTCGTTACCGGAAAACTGTGGCCACAACTATTTGAAATCAAACTAATAGAACGATAAACACAATAAAAAACGCCGACTGATTCTGTCGGCGTTTTTTATTAGGGTCTTACTGCTTGCGGATTTATGGAAAACTGAATTTTATCGTTTAGTGGGACATCAGGGTTTTTCTCCTGTTCTTCCAGGCGGTCCGGATAGAGTATACCGTAGAGGTGGTCTACTTCGTGTTGGAAGATAACAGCGGTAAAGCCTTCTATGTTTTCCTCGATGATATTACCCTTTTTGTCCCAGTATTGTAGACGTATGGCGTAGCTGCGTTTCACGTTTTCTCTTCTGTCGGGGATAGAGAGGCAGCCTTCCGCCCCTAGCCGAGTAAGTTTGGAGCGCCAGATGATTTTAGGATTAATGTAAAATTCAAACGGCTCGCCGGCTTTGTCGAAACGTTGCACCCAGATAAGGTTTTTGTTGACACCTACCTGTGGCGCGGCAATACCTACGCCGGGATGATCAGGATCCTGAACGGTAAGCAGCATTCTTTTTTCCAAGATTTCCAACAGAGGGTCGTCGACCTTCACGTCTTGGGAGGGCGTGCGCAGGACGGCAAGTTCTTTTTCATCCGTAACCTGATATACATGCATCTTGCTTTCTTTATCTCCACTGAGGATAATAGCTTTTTCTTTATCTGTAAATCCTTGTGCCATATTTTTATTTACGGGTCTTTCGTTCTTTGGGCCGACATATTTCTTTTCGCCGGCTAATATTTTCTGATAGATGGTGTTTTCTGCCGGAGGCTGAGGACATCTGTAACCGGAGCTGTATGCGCAATAAGGGTTGTATGCCTTATTGAAGTCTATGACAATCTTGTTGTCTTTGATGGTCGAAGCATCCAGCTCGATATAACGTCCTCCACCGTAGGTTTCTTCACCGTTTGTCAAATCCAAAAAGGGTAAAAATAAATAATCTTTGTATTTAGGGTTTTGGAGTAGGGAAACACTCTGATAGGCGGTAAGCGTAGTTTTTTCACCGTTGAGTTCGAACTCTAGCAGGGCGAAGCGTTTGTATTCGTTGCTGGTGCCGTCGTAGGTAGGCATGCGGAAGGAAGGTTCGTTAAATAAATAATTCACTTTCGCTTCCACGACATACTTTTTGTCTGCCGGAAAATAAGATAGATATTGTACATTCTCCTTGCGCAGAGGGCCGTAGGCGTCCTGTTCGAGCTGTGTTTTGATGGTTTTGCGGTATTCTTCGATCTCTTTCTCATACGATTGAGCCTTCACAAAAGAGGGAAGGAAGATGATGAGAACAAATAAATAAAGTTGTCGCATAATGATTGTATAATAAATTCTACCAAATTTATAGATTTTTATCCTCAAAATGGAATCGTACCTTTGTTAAAATTTTGGAAGCCTATGCGATTGATGGCCTTTGACTATGGAACCAAACGAATTGGTATTGCGGTGTCGGACCCGCTGCAAATAATAGCAACGTCCCTGACTACGATACATCCTGATGAGGTGTTTACCTTTTTGAAGGAATACCTGAAAACCGAACAGGTTGAAACTTTCGTGGTAGGGAAGCCACTGCAGCTGGATGGTACAGCATCAGAATCGGCACAGCATGTGGTAGGATTTATCCGCAAGTTACAGAAGGAATTTCCGTCGATTAAAGTGGTGGAGGTGGACGAAAGGTTTACATCCAAGATGGCATCTTCGGCTATTGCCCAATCGGGTATGCGCAAAAATAAAAGACAAAGTAAGGCGTTGATCGACACGGTGTCGGCGACAATTATCTTGCAATCATATATGGAATCAAAAGGTTTTTAAATAATGGCATTAAAGGATATCTCTTTTTTTAGTGAGGATATTGACTTCACCTTAAAAGATAAAAGCAAAATAAGAGCTTGGATAGGAGAAACTGTCAAGGCGGAAGGTTTCAAGCGTGTTGCCGAGCTGAATTTTATTTTCTGTTCGGACGCCTATCTGCTGAACATAAACCAGCAATACCTTAATCATGACACGTATACCGATATTGTCACTTTCGACAATTCGGAGGAGGAAAATGTTATTGCGGGCGATATCTTCATTTCGGTGGAGCGTGTGCGCGAAAATGCAGAGAAGTTCGGTGTTACTGAGAGAGATGAGCTGCATCGCGTGATTATCCATGGTGTGCTACACCTATGCGGGTATCTGGATAAGAAAAAGGAAGATAAAGAGCTGATGACCTCTAAGGAGGACGAATATCTGGGAAAAAGAAATTTTTAAATGTTTTGTAACAAAAAGGACAATCTTTTCGGATTGTCCTTTTTTGCTTATGCGGATTTCAAATTAGAATCTTTCGAATTGCGAGAAGAAGAAGTTACCTTCGATTTCTGCGTTTTCGTCAGAGTCAGAACCGTGAATAGCGTTAGCGTCGATAGATTTTGCGTATTTATTGCGGATAGTACCTTCTGCTGCTTCGGCAGGGTTGGTAGCACCGATTAATTTACGAAAATCTTCAACCGCATTTTCTTTCTCTAAGATAGCTGCGACGATAGGTCCTGAAGTCATGAAGCTTACTAGATCGTTGAAGAAAGGTCTTTCTTTGTGTACTGCATAGAATTGACTAGCAGCTTCTGTTGACAATTTAATATATTTCATTGCCACGATTTTGAAACCGCCGGCAATAATGTCATTTAAAATAGCGCCGATGTGACCATTTGCTACTGCATCTGGTTTGATCATCGTAAAAGTTCTGTTCGTTGCCATAGCTTGTTTTCTCAAATTTTTTGCAAAGGTAAAGATTTTGAAAAAATATAAAGAAATATTAAATTGAATGTTTTTTAGTTATTGGTCCAAACTTTTTTGATAAGACGGCAATTTAGTAACTTTGTAATATGTCAAAAAATCTGCAGGTTACGATCGACAAAGATTCGGGGTTCTGTTTTGGTGTGGTATACGCCATAGACATGGCCGAAGAGATTCTAGAACAAGACGGCTATCTGTATTGTCTGGGAGATATTGTGCATAATGATGAGGAGGTGGCGCGGCTTAAGGCAAAGGGACTCCGTATCATTAACCATGACGTTCTTCCTACCTTGCAGAATGAGAAGGTGCTGATTCGTGCCCATGGAGAGGCACCCGAAACGTATCGCATAGCCTTGGAAAATAATATTACCCTTATTGATGCTTCCTGTCCGGTAGTGTTGAAGCTGCAAAACCGTATCAAGACCTCTTACGATGAGAATGAGAAGATTCTTATTTTCGGTAAGCATGGCCATGCCGAGGTTATCGGTCTGCAGGGACAAACCAATAATGAAGCTATCGTTTTCCAAGATTTAGAAGAGCTCAACAGTATAAATCTACCTCAGTCGTTTACTTTATATAGCCAAACGACCAAAAGTGTGGACAAGTTTTACGAAATTAAAGAGGAACTTATCAAGAGAGGGTATGACGTGAAGGCCAATGATACCATCTGTCGACAAGTATCCAACCGTTATGAGGATTTGGGTGATTTTGCCAAGCAGTATGACAAAATAGTCTTCGTGTCCGGTAAAAAATCATCCAACGGCAAGGTGCTTTATGATGTATGCAAGTCGGCCAATCCCAATACTTACTTTGTTTCGGGACCGGAAGAGCTGGATGAGACACTTTTCGCTGAAGGAGATACAGTGGGTATTTGTGGTGCTACATCCACCCCGATGTGGCTTATGGAAGATGTGAAAAGAGCATTGGAAAACTTCTAATACCCGTCATGTCATTATCATTTTCGATAACTCTACAAGGGGGCTTATAAATAATTTTTATTTTTGTGCCAATGAATTATCAAGGTAAAAAAGGTGTTCTTTTGGTGCAATTGGGGACTCCTGATGCTCCTACTACACCTGAGGTTAGAAAATATTTGACCGAATTTTTGATGGATGGTCGCGTGATGGATATCCCTGTCTTGGGTAGAAATCTTTTGGTGAAAGGTATTATCGTACCTAAGCGGGCGGCGCAGTCGGCAGAGACCTATAAGACCATCTGGCACGGAGAGCACGGATCGCCCTTGATGCACTATTCGCAGCTACAGAAAGAGCTGCTACAGCAGGCGTTGGGAGAGGAATATCATGTAGAGCTCGCCATGCGCTATCAGAACCCTTCTATAGCTTCAGCCTTGAAGAAACTGGAGGGAATGCTTTTGGAAAGCCTGACTGTAATACCATTGTTTCCGCAATATGCTTCGGCAACGTCGGGCTCGGTAATCGAAAAGGTGATGGAGATTGTCCGCAGCTGGCAGTACATTCCCAAAATATCTTTCGTTAGCAGCTTCTGTGAGGATGACCTGATGATCGAAGCTTATGCCGAAAATGGCATGAAACATGATGTTAATTCTTTCGATCATATATTGTTCAGCTATCACGGTTTGCCGGTGAGGCAGTTGGGGAAGGTGGACCCTAGCGGCAGCCTGAAGTGTCCGGATTTCGGATGTACGGGATGTAAGAAAGAAAGGAATCCGTATTGCTATCTTTCCCAATGTTATGCTACTTCGCGGGCTATCGCCAAGCGCATAGGCATCACTGAAGAGCGCTATACGGTATGTTTTCAGTCCCGTCTGGGTAAGACGCCATGGATACAGCCTTACACCTCGGATACCTTACATGAGCTGGCAAACAAAGGAGTGAAAAGATTGTTGGTATTTAGCCCGGCTTTCGTGTCAGACTGTATAGAGACATTGGATGAAATTCAGGTAGAGTACGCCAACGAATTCAAAGAGCTGGGAGGTGAAGAGGTGGTGATGGTGGAAAGTTTGAATGATAATCCGAAATGGATTCAATCCTTGAAGCGATTGGTCCTTTCCAACTGAGATTGATGATGTTAGTATTTAACGCTATATTGCTTTTTGTCCTCGATTTCTATATCTTCTTTTCTCTTCGGTCGACAAAAATCAGGTTCGTCAGAGAGAAGTGGTTCGGTATAGTGTGGTGGGGTTACTCTATAGCTTTGCTCATCGGCCTTTTCGTTTCGCTTAAGTATAATATTCCTCTTATTTACCGCTCTATGATTCTTGTAGCTTTCTTTTTGACGGCGGTAAGCAAGTTTATTTATGTGCTAGTGCTAGCGATAGATGATCTGCGAAGAGGAGGTATTTGGCTTTCTAGGCTTTTAAGCGTAAATCCTAAAAAATCCGTTGAAGACAATCTGGAAGAGCTGGAGAAGCCTTTGCCGGAGACGGAAGATCATTCCAACAAGATTTCTAGGTCCGAATTTTTGCTGAAGTCGGGTATTGTGGTGGCTTCTTTGCCTGTATTTCCCTTGGCATGGGGTGTCCTTTCTTCGGCATATGATTATGAGGTGCGCTACCAGAAGTTGGTGCTTCCAAATCTTCCTAAGGCGTTTCATGGTATGCGCATAGCCCAGATTTCGGATATACATTCCGGTTCATTTTATAATAAGAAAGCCGTGTTGGGAGGTGTGGAGATGCTGTTGGGAGAAAAGCCGGATATGATTTTCTTTACGGGAGATCTGGTAAACCATGTTGCCAGCGAGATGCGCAACTATCAGGATATCTTCGCAAAGTTGCATGCTGACCTTGGGGTCTATTCGGTACTAGGGAACCACGATTATGGAGACTATTTCTATGGTAAGGAGGACAGTCCCGCTAAGCGCAGAAACCTGCAAAAGCTTATAGATACCCATAAGGTGATGGGATACGACTTGTTGATGGACGAGCACAGAACCATCAAGGTAGATAATGAAGAGATTGCCGTGGTAGGCGTACAAAACTGGGGTACGGGCCGTTTTCCTAAGAAAGGAGATCTGAAGAAGGCTTTGGCCGGGACAGAAGAAAAGGCGGTGAAGTTGCTGTTGTCTCACGATCCTTCGCATTGGAGAGCTCAGGTGTTGGATACCGATGTGGATGTGATGTTTGCTGGACATACACACGGCATGCAGTTTGGCGTACGTGGTGAGCATTATCAATGGAGTCCCGCTAAATATGTGTACAATGAATGGGCGGGTTTATATACCGAAGGGCACAAGCAGCTCTATGTAAATGTAGGGTACGGATTCCTCGGATATCCGGGTAGAGTAGGCATTCTGCCGGAAATTACTATCTTCGAATTAGTAAGAGCTTAAATAAAAAAGAGGCCATTTCAGCCTCTTTTTTATTTCTACATTGCACACAAAAAGTAAATCCTCCATACTGATATAGGAGTTGGTTTGATTCAGTTGCTTCAAACACATTTGGTTTATAGTGTGTGATTGCTTAGAAGGAAAACCTTAAAAGAAAATTTCTATTTCTTCTATCCTTAGCCCGAAAAGTAAGTTCTCCTGTGGTCTTATCCTCCTTTAATAAGTTTTCTTGTCTTAGTATTTTGTAAATTATTCATTAATCCTTCAGGATGTAAATAGCTAAATATTGGTTATGAATCGATTCTGCTAGATAGGAAGACTATCGATTAGATTTTAAAAGGAAGGAAATAAGTCAAAAGGGAAACAAAAAATAAAAAATCCCCGAATTTCGGGGATTTTGTTTATCGTGAGTAACGGAACTGCTGTTTATCGAGCAATCCCATCTGGTCTTTCATCATCTTAATCTGTTCGGCGAGCAATTTGTTTTTATCTGCACGTTTTGCTTCCTGCAAATATTTTTCAGCTTCGCGTTTGTTGCGTTTTGCCATCATGACACCTGCTAGGCTCAATTTAGCTAAGGCCACGTTGTGATCCATATGTAGACCTAAGGAAAGAGCTTTTTTGAAATATTTTTCGGATTGCAATGGAGCCCGTTGTGATTCTATAAGTCCTAACAGAAGGTGATAATATCCGTGTTGTGCAGGAATCAGTTGTTTTTCGTAGTTGGTAATCTTGCTTAGCCATTTTTCGGCATTAGCCACATCTTGCTTGCGGAAATACCATTGTGCGATAAGCATGTATTCGTGAAAGAATACGGTAACCCACGCGATGATGGTGATTAATATTCCTAGAATTCCCCAACCCCAGTATCCAAACCAGAATAACACTACTGTACCTACCAACAGTAAACAGCAAATAATAATACGCACTAAATTTGACATCTCTTTTTCTATTTTCTAACACGCAAATATCCATTAATTTAAGTAGTTATGCAAATTATTAAAGCATTCTCTGGACAATAAATGCGCTTTTTTCAACCCTTTCTATACGAGTAAATTAATTACTTTTGTTGTATGGAAAAACTGTATGACGAAAGCTGGGCTCCCGTTATTAAGCCTTTGTTCAGGCAAGAATACATGAAAAGGCTATCTGCCTTTGTGCAGGAAGAGCGAAGACGTTATGAGGTGTATCCTCCTCAAGAATTGGTTTTCAATGCGTTTCGTCTGACCCCATTTTCGGAGGTGAAGGTCGTAATCTTAGGGCAGGATCCTTATCATAATGTGGGACAGGCTCATGGGCTTTCGTTTTCCGTTCCGGAGGGTATAGCCTTTCCTCCATCGCTGAAGAATATTTTTGCGGAGCTGTCTACGGATATCGAAGGATTTCAGATACCTTCTTCAGGGGATCTTACCAAATGGGCGAAGCAGGGGGTGTTGCTGCTCAATGCTACGCTTACCGTGCGGGCACATCAGGCGGCATCACATCAAAAGCAAGGGTGGGAACGCTTTACGGATGAGATTATAGCCAAGGTTTCTTCCGAGTTGGAGCATGTGGTATTTCTGTTATGGGGCTCTTATGCCCAGCAGAAAGCAGTGCTCATCGATGCTAGTAAGCATCTGGTATTGAAGGCTGTACATCCTTCTCCATTATCGGTATACAGGGGTTTTTTCGGTTGTAGACACTTCTCTAAAGCCAATGCCTATTTGCAGGCACACGGCAAGCAACCTATAGACTGGCGGTTGTAATCAGGCGTAACGTTCTTTGATATTTTCGAAGTCGTATTTGGGACTTTCCAGCCTTTCCAGATGGTTGATTCTTATTTTTCTTCCGTGTTGTTGTACATGGGTAAAAAGCAGGTGGCTGTCGTATGTTATCTCCCAAGGCTCGTTTAGGGAGAATGGTTCTGTCGTTTCGCCCCTTACTACATATTCCAGTTTTCCTGAGGAGGTAAAGCGTTTGATAATAAACTGATTCTCGTTTTCTGATGGAGATATGGTGTACCAAGCTCCATCTCCTACACCGCCCAGATAATGGGCGTCTTTAGGTATGGTAATTGGTTTGGAGCGGTATGTCATTCCTCCGATGATGAGGTCGTCCGGAAGTTGGGAGGCTTTGGCCGAAGAGATATTGTCTCCCAGCTGTTTCAGCAAAAACAAAAACGATTGGAAGCGGTTCATCTTGAAGCGTTTTAATCCTTCTTCCGGGGTGTAGGAGTAGATGATGCGGTCGTCCACGGCATTGACCAAGTTACTTACGGGACTGCATTTTATGGTTTCAGGGAAGTTGATGTAGTGCCAGAAGTGGAACTTTCTGGAGGATTTCATGAGCATGCGTGTGATGAAGCGAGAGCAGTTGTTGTTGTTCTTGGCTACGGCGCCGTACGGGTACGTGCCTTGCTCGACGCATTCATCGCCATAAGCTTTTGCTAGGTTGAAATTTATTCCATGAACGATAGAAAAGAAAAGCCTTCCGTCGCCATACATGGCAGGTTTCATTTCTTCGAAAAGTTGTACTATTTCTTCCAGGTTGACGATGGTGTTGTTTTCTATTTTGGCTTTTAAGTTGATGTCTAGTAGGGGGTCTGAAAATTTGGAGCGGGCACGACCGTATCCTCGCGGGGTGATATACCTTCCGAAATCATAAAAGAGCATCTCTCCTGTTTGTCGGTTGACGATGACGATGCCTGTATGACCAACTTTAAAATTAAGATTTTTGACAAGGCCTATTTTTTTGAAAAACATCATCCATTTTTCATCGCCACGGATCGTGGCATCCGGCCATGTCAAGATTATGGCAAAATCCTGATAGTTGATTTTCATTAATATTCTAAAGGTATAATTGGTTCTTTCTTCGATGTGGACATGATCATCATGGTCTGGAATGTCTTCACAAAAGGAATTTTTGAAATCTTTTCCATGATGACAGCCTCATAAGCTTTTATATCTTTCACATAGACTTTTAAGATAAAATCGCAGTTTCCGGTCACGTGGTGGCATTCTGTAACCTCGGGAATAGCTTTTACGGCTTCCACAAATTCTGGAATGGCGTTGTGCGTGTGGAAATCCAGCGAAACCTGTATAAAAGATTTAATGCCTAAACCTAGTTTTTCTTCATCTACCAAAGCATGATAACTCTTGATATAACCCGAATTTTCCAGTTTACGGACACGTTCTAATGTTGGTGCTGGCGATAAACCAATGTTTGTCGCTAATTGTAAATTCGTAATACGGCCATTTTCCTGTAATAGTCGTAGTATCTTAAGATCAAGCTTATCTAATTGATAGGACATAATACTCTTTTCTTCACCTTATAAATATAACAAATATTGTATTATTATTTGTTTTTTCAAAGCCACAAGGGGCGAAGGGGCTCGATGTTACTTTTCTTCGGATTGTATTGTTTGTGTCATAAATAGGTTGACTTTTTCTATGTTGAATAGATAAATCTTATATTTTAAACGAAAAAATATAGTTTTTGTTGATTGTCAATCATATTTCTGTCATAAAAAAATGAAAAAATTGCCTGGGGCATAAACAGAAGTGATTTTTGTCACATTTTTGATGCTATTGGGACTAAAAGATGCTATATTATTGGTATTTATATCGTAACTTTGTAGTCCCAAAGATCAACTGAAAAGGTTTGACCGAAGAGAAGGGAAACATATAATATGAGTACCAAAGACGACGAATTATTAAAAGAACTGGAGCAAGAGGAATACAAATACGGTTTTACGACCGATATTGAGATGGATATTGCTCCGAAGGGATTGAATGAAGATACGATTCGCCTAATATCATCGAAGAAGAATGAGCCTGAATGGCTTTTGGAATGGCGGTTGAAAGCGTTTCGTCATTTTCAGGCTATGACTATGCCTACGTGGCAAAACTTTGAACATCCTGAAGTAGATTTTCAAGCTATATCATACTATGCTGCGCCGAAGCCTAAAAAGCAGTTGCAAAGCATGGATGAAGTAGATCCTGAATTGTTGGCTACCTTTGAGAAATTAGGTATTCCGTTGGACGAACAGAAAGTGTTGGCGGGGGTGGTGGCTGTGGATGCCGTTTTCGATTCGGTATCGGTAAAGACCACCTTTCGTGAGAAGCTTAAAGAGCAGGGCGTAATTTTCTGCTCGTTCGGGGAGGCGGTGCAGGAGTATCCGGATTTGGTGAGAGAATATCTAGGGTCGGTAGTACCTCAGACGGACAACATTTATGCGGCGTTGAATTCGGCCGTATTCTCGGATGGTTCGTTTGTATATATTCCTAAGGGCGTACGTTGTCCTATGGAGCTTTCTACTTATTTCCGTATCAACGCACAGAATACAGGCCAGTTTGAACGTACCTTGATCATTGCCGATGAGGGGGCTTACGTTTCTTATCTGGAAGGATGTACGGCACCTATGCGTGATGAAAATCAATTGCACGCTGCGGTAGTAGAGTTGGTAGCGTTGAAAGATGCCGAAATCAAATATTCTACCGTACAAAACTGGTACCCTGGTGACAAAGATGGTAAAGGCGGTATCTACAATTTTGTAACGAAAAGAGGAATCTGTAAAGGCGATAATTCGAAAATCTCTTGGACTCAGGTAGAAACAGGTTCGGCCATCACATGGAAATATCCTGGTGTCATCCTGAAGGGGGATAACTCAGTAGGAGAGTTCTATTCGGTGGCGATGACCCGAAACAAGCAGCTGGCAGATACAGGAACCAAAATGGTGCACCTTGGGAAAAATACACGTTCGAAAATCGTTTCCAAAGGTATCTCTGCCGGAACAAGCCACAACAGCTATCGTGGTTTGGTGAAGATTGGTCCTAATGCGGACAATGCGCGTAACTTCACACAATGTGACTCCCTATTAATCGGAGACCGTTGTGGTGCACACACCTTCCCTTATATAGAAAACAAAAACAAAACGGCGAAGCTGGAGCACGAAGCTACAACCTCAAAAATTGGGGAAGATCAAATCTTCTACTTGAATCAGCGAGGTATCGATTCGGAGAAGGCTATAGGTTTAATTGTAAACGGCTATGCCAAAGAAGTGCTTAACCAGCTTCCGATGGAATTTGCCGTTGAAGCACAAAAACTGTTGGCAATTTCGCTGGAAGGATCTGTTGGATAGGATAATTTGAAAATTAGATAATAAAAAGCAAGATAATTAAAGAGCGATAGCTATCGCAATAAGATTGTTTGAGTCTGCTCTGCCATTATCTTTCAAATTCCCAAATATTAAAAGAAATGTTATCAATAAAGAATTTACAAGCGTCTGTAGAGGACAAACAAATATTAAAGGGATTAAACTTAGAAGTAAAAGCTGGTGAGGTACATGCTATCATGGGACCTAACGGAGCCGGAAAAAGTACATTAGGAAACGTCTTGGCCGGACGCGAGTCGTACGAAGTGACTGGCGGTGAGGTAACGTTAGATGGGGTAGATTTGTTAGATTTATCGCCTGAAGATCGTGCTCGCGAAGGTCTTTTCTTAGCATTCCAATATCCAGTGGAAATCCCTGGTGTGTCAAATATCAACTTCCTGAAGACTGCTTTAAATGAAATCCGTGAATATAAGGGTCTCCCTCCCCTTGAAGCAAAAGAATTTTTGACTTTGGTGAAGGAGAAACAGAAGCTGGTAGAGTTCTCTGCGGACCTAGCAAACCGTTCGTTGAACGAAGGTTTCTCGGGAGGAGAGAAGAAACGTAACGAAATTTTCCAGTTGGCGATGTTGGAGCCTAAGCTGGCTATCCTAGACGAGACAGACTCCGGATTGGATATCGATGCTTTGCGTATCGTAGCCAATGGAGTGAACCAATTGCGCTCAAAAGACAACGCTTTCATCATCATTACGCACTACCAAAGATTATTGGACTATATCGTTCCGGATTTTGTGCACGTATTGTACGATGGTCGTATCGTAAAATCGGGACCAAAAGAATTGGCATTAGAACTAGAAGAAAAAGGATACGATTGGTTGAAAGAATTAGATGCGCAAAATGCCTAATTGGTCATCGATAAAACTAAAAGGTCATGAGCGGATTGATAACAAATAACATGAGTACAACAGTAGCAAACTCTTTATTCGGACAGTTAACTTCTACCTTTCAAGAGCTGGAAGCTACAAACGAACCTTCGTTTTTGCGTACCCTTCGTCAGGAGGCTTTTGCAAGATTTCAGAAGGAAGGTTTTCCGACTGTTAAGAATGAAGAATGGAAATATACCAATATCCATCCATTGGTAAGCAAAACGTATTTGCTGAACGAGGATGTGGATGTTGCCGACATTGATTTGAGTAAAGCAGACATCCCTGAATTGGATGCCCATCGCATTGTGTTGGTAAACGGACAATATGTGTTGGCCTTCTCCTCTTTGGAGGATGAGGTAGGACTGAAAGTGAAACCTATAGAGGAAGCTGCCGAGGAAGTTAATTTCCAGAAGCATTTTGCGCAATATGCCGATAAGTCGGATAACCCTTTGGTAGCTCTCAACACAGCCTTATATACTTCAGGATTATATCTTGAAGTGGCTAAGGGTAAAGTGCTTTCAAAGCCTTTGCATATAATACATGTAGCTACAGGAAAACAGGAGTTCTTCGCGCAGACAAGAAACTTGTATGTTATCGAACCTAATGCGGAGGTGGAGATTGTAGAATCTTTTGTCACTGTGGAAGGAGCAGCCTACAATCTGCACAACAAGGTAACAGAAATCGTGGTGGAAGAAAATGCCAAAGTACAGCATTACTACCTTCAGACTGCCGCTAAGGAGAGTAACTATTTCACCCATACGGAAGTATATCAAACAAGATACAGCTTATACAACAACTACAACTGTAGTTTCCCGGGAGCATCTTTCGTGCGCAACAATATCAACGTGCGCCTAGATGCCGAAAATGTAGAGTCTCATTTGTATGGTATCAACCTATTAGCTGACAAACAGCTAGTAGATAACCACACTATTGTGGATCACCTTAAGCCTAACTGTGAATCATACGAGTGGTACAAGAATATCCCTCAGGAAGAGTCAACAGCGGTGTTTAACGGTAAAATCTTTGTTCGTCAGGATGCGCAGAAGACAAATGCTTTCCAGCAAAACAACAACATGTTGATGGGTGACAAAGCTACCGTATATACTAAGCCACAGCTCGAAATCTTTGCTGACGATGTGAAATGTTCACATGGCTGTACCATGGGACAATTTGAAGACGATTCCTTATTCTATCTAAGAGCAAGAGGAATTGGTGAAGAGTCTGCAAGAATATTACTTGTACATGCTTTTGCTTTTGATGTAACATCCCGATTTTCTAACGAAGCCGTTAGAAATTATGTAGAGGGACTTGTTGCAAAAGGATTAGAAAGAAAATAATTAGTAGTGTAGTTTTATAATTGAAAAGCGTCTCCCGAGATTATGGAGGCGCTTTTTTGTTAGGAAAAAAGTTTCTGTAGAATATTTATATATTAGCAGGACTTGCCCGAAAGAAGAGGCTCTTTCACGATAAAACAATAAAAAAGGAATCCTTCAGGATTCCTTTTTTATTGTGTAATGATAAACTAATTTTCCTTGCTGATGTGAGCCATTTGTATTGCGGTAATAGCGGCCTCTTTACCTTTATTACCGTGTTTTCCTCCCGCTCTGTCTAATGCTTGTTCGAGGTTGTCCGTAGTAAGTACACCGAAAATTACAGGCTTATTGTATTTGATGGACACGTTGGCTATACCGTTGGCTACAGCGTCACAAATAAAGTCAAAATGTCTAGTTTCTCCTTGGATTACACAGCCCAGACAGATTACGGCGTCGATGTCTTTGTTGCGTAATACAATATCAGCTCCTGAAGTCAGTTCGTAGCTTCCCGGAACTTCGATAATTTTAATGTCTTTTTCTTCGGCTCCGTGTTTGGTAAGCCCTTCTATAGCGCCGTTGAGTAAGGCGCCGGTAACTTGAGCGTTCCATTGCGACACGACTATAGCGAATTTAAGTCCCTGTGCCGATTTGACTTGAAGATGTGAGAAGTCTGATAAATTTTTTAATGAACTTGCCATATTTATTATGAACTAAAAAGGCTGCAATATTGCAGCCTCAATCAATATCTTTTGTTTAAATAATTATTGCTTAGCCTGCACGCGCGCTAGAGGTCCGTCGATCAATGCAGCCTCATTACTTTGAGGATATTCTGTTTTGATCTTTTGATATGCCTCTTCTGCTTTTTTGTACTCATTCAACTGTTCGTACACCAAGCCTAATTTTTTTAAGAACAGGGGTGTGGTGAACGAGTTGTTGGACTTGTCGGCTGCCTTTTTGTAATATTCCGCCGCGCTTTTGTAGTCGTGGCTTTCTGAGTAAGCGTCGCCAATCATTCCTGTTACTAGAGGATCGATGATGTCACTACCTGTATCAGAATATTTTTTTAGGTAGTTGATAGCCTCTTGGAATTTTCCTTGACGTAGATAAAGACCTCCAAGGTAAGCGTTGGCAATGTTTGCCGACGGTGTATTCGAATACTCTTCGGCAATTTCTTTTAGACCAGGGAAGCTTCCGTCTCCCTCTATAGCTTTTTGTTCCAAAGAGTCAATCAACACGAGCTCTTCCGCCTTATACATGGCGTCGGCAGCTTCTGCTGCTCGAGGAGCTAAATATAATTTTTGGTAACCTATGTAAAGCAGTATTAAAACTACAACACCTCCTAAAATGAAGATTAGGCTTTTTTGGTTGTCTTGAAAAAATGATCCTTTCTGATCCGCTGAATTATAGTTTGTTGACATCAGTTTATATTAAAAATAATACTATGGAACGCAAAAATACACTTTTATTGAAAACTTACAATATTTAAAGCAACAAAAAGCAAAAATGATTATGATGTTATGCTCTTCAGCGCTAACTCTTTATCCAATAGTTCGTATTCCGAATTTTGGCTTTTGAACTCAGGAACTATGACTTTCATTTTTCGCACGATGTTAGTATTGTTTTGACTATTTATCAAGGCGAATAGTTCTTCCATATGCTGCTTTACTTCCTCGAAGTCATTGTCGCGTACTTTGGCGATCATAATTTTTTCATGATGGGTAGGCAACGTATTTTCATGGTCATTCAACAGCTCTTCGAACAGTTTTTCTCCTGGACGTAATCCTGTGAATTTTATTTCAATATCTTTATTAGGTTCCAATCCGGATAACTTAATCATCTTTTTCGCTAGGTCTACGATTTTCACGGATTTACCCATGTCGAACACGAATATTTCTCCTCCTTGGCCCATGTTTCCGGCTTCGAGCACGAGCTGACATGCTTCCGGAATCGTCATAAAGTAACGGGTTATTTCCGGGTGAGTAACGGTGACTGGGCCTCCTTTTTCAATCTGTTCTCTGAAGCGAGGGATTACAGATCCGTTGGAGCCCAACACATTTCCAAATCGTGTAGTTATGAAGCGGGTTCCTTTGTTAGGATTTTCCTTCAAAAGTTTATTGTTTAGCGATTGTACATAAATTTCAGCAATACGTTTCGAAGCGCCCATCACGTTGGTAGGGTTTACGGCTTTGTCTGTCGAAACGAACACGAATTTTTGGACGCCATATTTAACCGACAGATTGGCGATGTTATATGTCCCCCACACATTGGTACGGATAGCTTCTATAGGATGGTTTTCCATCATAGGCACATGCTTATATGCGGCGGCATGATAAACGATGTGCGGGCGTAATTCTTCAAAAAGATACTCCATCCTTAAAGCATCTTTAACGTCGCCAATGAAGGTATGGAAAATCTGGTTTTTATACCTTTCCTGTAAGTCGAGCTGTAAATTATGTAATGGAGACTCGGCTTGGTCACAGAGGATAATCATCTGAGGCTCGTATTTACCGAGCTGTGATGCAATCTCGCTACCTATTGACCCTGCTGCCCCTGTTACAAGGACACGTTTCCCTTTCAGCTGTTCGAGGATAGACTCATTATTTATTTTGATAGGCGCTCTTTCCAGCAAATCTTCAATCTTCACATTTTTGATTTGATTGACGGAAAGGTCTCCATTTATAATTTTCTGAGCAGGAGGAATCGTTAATACGGAAACATTTTGTTCTAGGCAGATGTCTATAATCTGCGATTTACGGTCCGGATGTATGGCCGGTGTTGCAATAATCAGCTCGTCTACTGACAGGCGGTTGATGACCTCTATCAACTTGTCAGACTTATAAATTCTGACACCGTCAATAGACTTTCCAATTTTCGAGGGATTGTCATCCAGAAAACCAACGATGATTTTGTTTGTTGTAAGGTCGTGGTCAAAAGTTCTTTTTACGGCTATTCCCATCTCCCCTGCGCCGAAGACCACCACATTTTTCTTAACCTTCTTCGCTGTTTTGGAATACTGAAAGAATACTTTGATAGATGTTCTGTAGGTCACCAACCCTAAGAATAGCAGTAACGCATAGATGATAATCAGGGAATTTTCAATTGGCGGGGTTGTACGGATTGCCAAACAGAATAGTTTTATAATGAAAAGAATAATAATCGTTAGGATGTTGGACGATAATATGCGGATGGAGTCGGTAGAGCTTGTGTACCGCACAATTCCGGAATAAAGTCTGAATACTATAAATGACGCTGCTGTAGCTCCAAGGCAGAGAAGGAACTGAAGCGCAAAATCATTTGGACTGAATACAATATTTTTGGTATCTTGATAAATGTAATAAGCAAGCAGAAAAGCGATTACTGCTGCTGTCATATCCAAGAAAAATATTACCCATCTAGGTAAGATTTTTACGTGATTTATTGCTTTGAAAAATCTCATAGGTCCTTTTAAGGTATGGAAATATTACAAAGCTAAAAAATACCATCATAAAAACTATATTTTTTTGTTTTATTACGCGATTTGTCAGTGTATCTGTAAGTTATATTTATTAAACTTGAATTAAAATTGTAATTTTTATATGTCTAAAGTGGTAGAAGGGATTTTCGGCCAGCCTAAGGAACTAGCCAAAGCTTTAGGAAAAAAGAAATCGAATTTGGTAATTGGTATTCCCAAAGAAACGGTTTTTCAGGAGAAAAGGATAGCACTGACGCCACTTTCTGTAGCTTTACTTGTAGAACATGGTCATACGGTGCTCATTGAGTCTGGGGCGGGAGACCATTCCAACTTCTTGGACCATCATTATAGTGAGCAGGGAGCACAGATTGTTTATGAGCGTTCTCATGTTTATAGTGCGGATATTATTGTCAAGATAGCGGGTCCTACATTGGAAGAGGTAGGGCTGATGCGTCAGAAGCAGATTTTATTTTCTTCGCAGCAGCCCAGTCTTTTACAGCAGGAGGTTTTACAGGCGTTAATAAAGAAGCAGGTGACAGCTCTTTCTTATGAATATTTACAGGATGAGGGAGGACATCTGACTGTGGTACGAGCGATGAGTGAGATTGTTGGTGCTACTTCCATTTTGATTGCGGCTGAATATCTTTCTAATGTGTTTGACGGTAAGGGCTTGATGTTAGGAGGTATTACAGGTGTTCCTCCTACGGAGATTGTTATTATCGGAGCAGGCACCGTTGGCGAGTTTGCGGCGCGTACTGCCATAGCTTTGGGAGCACAGGTGAAGGTCTTTGACTCTTCCGTATATAGGTTGCGTAGGCTGCAGAATAATGTAGGTTCTAGAGTTTATACTTCTGTCATACAGCCTATTATTCTGAATAAAGCGGTGCGTTCATGTGATGTGGCAATAGGAGCGTTGAGGGCAAGAAATGGCCGCTGTCCGTGCATCATTTCAGAAGAGACGGTATCCAAGATGAAACCCAATTCGGTGATTATCGATGTGTCCATAGATCAAGGTGGGTGTTTTGAAACTTCCGAGATTACAACGCACGATAAGCCCGTGTTTCGTAAATATGATGTCATTCACTATTGTGTGCCGAACATAGCCTCTCGTGTAGCACGTACGGCCACCTATGCCCTAACCAATATTTTTACGCCGATTTTATTGCAGATCGGTGAATCTGGAGGGCTTAGCAGTTTGATATGGAGTCATCCGGGTATTCGCAACGCCATTTATCTTTACCAAGGAAATCTAACCAACAAAGATATGGCGGAGCGCTTCAACATACCGTTTAAAGATCTGTCATTAATGGTTTTGACAAACCAATAATTGAGATGAAACCGTACATATTTCTTTTTATGACCATGTTTTGGGGCATGTTGCAAGCACAGGAAAAAATGCAGCTGTACGACGTATTGCCGAATACGCTCGATACAGCGGATTTGAAGAATAATATTCCAGAATTTTATAAATATATCCCTGAGAATATTACTAAGGATAAGGTCTTTTTGATACTTCCGGGAGGAGGCTATACCCATCATGCTATGGATCATGAAGGGCATCAGGTGGCGCTTCGGCTGAAAACATTAGGTTATTGTGCTTTTGTGCTCAAATATCGCATTCCTGCGAAGAGACAGCAGGTCGATAAGCGTATCGCTCCTATTCAGGATGCACAGCGGGCTTTTGTGGTGATGCAGCAGGAAATCTACAAGTTGAAGTTGCAAAATCTGAAGTTTGGAGTGATAGGCTTCTCTGCAGGAGGGCATTTGGCTTCTACCTTATCCACCCATTTCGACACGAATTATCTTCCTGAGCTAAGTGGAGGGTATTCCTTAAGACCTGACTTTTCAGTATTGGTATACCCCGTAATAAGTATGGAGGACGGGGTAACCCATAACGGTTCGAAGCAATCCTTAATTGGGCCGGATGTTAAGGAAGAAGATGTAGTCCGCTTTTCGAATGAAAAGAACATAAAAGAAAATACTCCTCCGGCCTTTTTGATTCACGCTAAGGATGACAAAGTGGTGTCTATTGAGAATAGCTATCGTTATACAACTGCTTTGGATCGATATGGTATAAAAAACTATTTATTTACTTTTGAGTTGGGGGGACATGGTTTTGGGATGAACAACAAGATGGAAAGCAAAGATTGGTTTAGGGAGATGATAAATTGGATAGAACAGCTATAAGTTATGAAAAAAGTAGGTTTGTTAATATGCGGTTTGATTTGTTTTGCTTTTGCTACGAAAGCACAAGACTGGAAAGTTAACCTTGGAAGTAATGCACCTTCATTTGTGGTGGAAGGTAAAGACCAGAAAAAAATCAGTTCAGAAAGCTTAAGAGGCAAAGTGGTGCTGTTGAACTTCTTTGCAACCTGGTGTCCTCCTTGTCGGAGAGAGCTGCCGCGTCTGCAAAAGGAAATCTGGGAGCCCTTGAAAGATAATGAAGAATTTGCGGTATTGGTGCTGGCACGTGAAGAAGGGTGGGATAAGATAGATCCTTTTGTCAAAGATAATGGCTATACGTTCCCGGTATATCCGGATCTGAAACGAGGTGTTTTCGGTCTTTTTGCGGACCAATCTATTCCACGTAATGTCGTTTTGGACCGTTCCGGCAAAATTATCTACCAATCTATAGGTTTTGAAGATCAGGAGTTTACCAAGATGGTTGAACTCATTAAGGCCGAAGTGGGAAAGCAATAAAGTTCTGTATTTCCAACTTGATTTTGGTGCCTTTGGGCAATGGTTCTTGCGTTTTTACGATAGCATGAAGCGTGAGGGATTCATTGCCCAAAATATATTCCTGATAGAAGCCGCGGAAGCGTACATTCTTGATTGTGAAAGGTGAGGAATCATCTTGCTGTACGTCTATCCATTCTTGGTGTACAGCTATGGTATGTTCGGTCATGATGCCTATTTGTGAGGCCTTCTCCTTAGTGAGAATGTTGCTTTTTGCCAGTAGTTGAGCCGTATAGGGATGGTTCGGGTGGTAGTAAAGGTCTTTTGGATTGCCTATATCGACAATTTTACCGTTGCGCATCACGATGAGGGCATCAGCCATGGCCAGCACTTCTGAGGGATCGTGGGAAACCAAGACTACCGTTAATCCTGTTTCCTGAACAATATTTTTTATATCTTGTTGGAGGGCATCGCGGAAGGCGGCGTCCACTTGGTTGAAAGGTTCGTCCATAAGCAGTACTTCAGGGTCGTTTATCAGTGCGCGAGCGATAGCTACCCTTTGTCTTTCTCCTCCACTTAAGTCTGCAATCCTTTGCTGTGCTAGATGTTCTATTCTCAGTTTTTCGAGAATGTCGGAAGTTCGTTGCTGCTTCAGCCCCAAGTCAGTGTTAGGCAGTTGGGAAGCTATGTTGTCCCAGACTTTGGCGTACATGTTGAGGTCATCAAATCCTTGGGAAACCATCTTCATGGCGTCATGTCCCGGTATCAACTTGTCTTTGCGTGTGGGGACTAGCCATCCCTTATATCGCACTTCACCACCGTCCGGCTCTAGTAGGCCATATATCAGTTTTAGCAGCGTACTTTTTCCGCTACCCGACTCACCTATTATGGCTGTGATTTTTTTCTCTTCAATGCCAAAAGAGACTGTATCCACGGCCGTGACTTTCTCTTTCCCTTCAAAAGTTGCACTGAGTCCTTCTCCATAGATGGCGGGTACACCGATTTTTTGTGTGTCCGTGGATATATATTGACAAGAAGATGTGTTAGCCATAAAAAAATAAAAATGCCGAAATAACTTTCGGCATAAAAATACATTAAAAAAAGTAATTACAATGTTAAAATCCTAACGTCAATCCGAAGGCGAGGTTGCTTAGCCCTTTCTGTGCCGGACTGTTTTCGAAAAAGTCGTTGACATAGTATTTGGCAAAAATACCTAGGTCGTCATATCCTATTCTTAGGAAAGGACCATATTGGAAGGATGCCAAGCTGTAGTTGTCTTTGAACTTTTGTTTTCCCTGTTCTTTGCTCTTAAGGCGTTGTGTACCCTTTAATAGCACACCTGTCATGGCGCCGAACGCAACTTTTACTCTTTCTCCTTTGCTGTTTTTATCACTTCTCCACTCGAATGTAAGAGGGAGGCGAAGGTAGGTCGAGGTTAGTATATTTTTGGTGTATTCTACCTCATTGGGGTCTATCTGTTCGTAAGCAATAGGAGAGACATCTTGTTTCAGAAGGATGTTTTGTTTTAAGCGTAGGTAATTCCACTCGAATCCTGCGGAGATGTATGTTTTGAAGTTGTCACTCACCCGCAATCCGAATTGTGCTAGATCAAAGCCGAAGTTGGAAGCTTTTTTATATTTCATAAATTGGTTGTCGTCCGACAAGGAAAACTTGCCGTCATCGAGAAGGCGGGACAGTCCCCAGTCCAGGCGAGTAAAGGTTATTCCACCGAAGGCGCGTGGGAATTTATCTGAGTCGTCTTTATCATCTTTGGTTCCTACTTCCAACGTTACGGATTTCGATTGGGAGGAGGCCTTTGTGTCGACCGTTTCCCCGGTTACGGAGGATGAGGATTGGGCGGTTACTATCTTCGGGCGGTGGGTGTATTGTACAGAAACGTTTTCCAAAGCACTTCCCTTCAATGTTATAGATGCCGGATTGATGATGAGGTCGAAAGACTCTGCATTCTTAATATCGGCTTCATTGCCGCTTGTTACAAGATAAAGGTTCGCGGGCGTAGCGTTTTTCAGTGTTCCTTTGAATTCGAATTTGCCGTCAGTCAAAGGAATAGCTTCCGTAATTTGTTTACCATCTTCTGTGTATTGTAAGAAAAGCTTTGCTGGAGCATTATATTGTCCTATTTTTCCTTTGAGTGTGAAAGGTTGCTGTGCCCATGACGTTCCGGTAAGTAAAGTACATAGGAGGGCTACCGACAGTATAAATCTTAAGGTAAAAGTTTTCATATAGTTCTAAAGGTTAAGAGTTTAAATGATGTTTATTGAAAATGACATTGTAACGGTCTTTGACGGCTTCTTTTCTGGCTTAATTTCCTTTCTTTCTTTGCAGGTATAGGAAAGGAGAGCGACAAGAATTATCAGCCGAAGAAATATGATGAAAGTTTTCATGTCCTACGTTTTGGGTTATTTACTCACATAAGCTGGTGATAGATTAATAGATAGGGAGCCTTCCTCGTCATTGCTGAAGAAGAGGTTTTTGCCTTTTTGGATTTCAATATTTTGTGCTACTTTATTTAAGAATCTGGTGATTACAGAAGTTCTTTTTGTCTCGCGATAGTTTACAGCATATTGCAGCTCGGATTCGTGGTTATCACTAATTGCTATCGGACTTACGTCTATATCCGCCGGTTCTGGCTCTATGGAGATGGTTTTCATTTCTATTTCCTCCAGACTTTCGAGTTCAACCTTGTGTTCTGCCGCTGCAATAAGCTCTTCCGACATAATATTTGAGGCTCTCGTCTCATGTTCTTTTTCCGTTTCATACGGGTCTGAAGTCTTTTCAAAGGAAAGATAGCTTTGAGCTTCTGTCTTTTCTATGGAGAGAGGCTGCTGCGGTGTCTCCATGGCATCTTGAGGTGTTGAAGTCTTCTCTGACAAGTCGTCCGCAGTGTCTGGAGCAAGGGCTATAATGTGGCT
This sequence comes from Sphingobacterium thermophilum, assembly GCF_039541675.1. Taxonomy (NCBI): domain Bacteria; kingdom Pseudomonadati; phylum Bacteroidota; class Sphingobacteriia; order Sphingobacteriales; family Sphingobacteriaceae; genus Sphingobacterium; species Sphingobacterium thermophilum. The sequence continues at coordinate 81,959 of NZ_BAABGR010000015.1, forward strand.
GTTCACTTCCTTCTCTTGTGGGCGTTGCTGAAACAACATTATTGCCAAGGAAGATAATAGCACTAAGGTCGCAGCTATAGCAATAGCAGGAAGGTATTTTCTATATAGGGGAACAACGTTTGTTTCCTCATTCAACTGTTGCTCTATTTTATCCCAAACAGCAGGACGAGGAGATTCTTCCTTGTCTAAGAAAGCATCTCTAAACAATTTGTCTATGTTATTTGGCTCCATCATCCTAAAGCATTTTTTCTTTTGTCAGTTTTTGTTGTAGTAGCTGTCGTGCTCTGGAAAGCTGTGATTTTGAACCGCTCTCACTTATGCCCAGCATTTCAGCAATTTCTTTGTGAGAATATCCTTCTATAGCATAAAGATTAAACACTGCTCTATATCCTGCCGGCAATTCGCGGATCAGGTTTAACAAGTCTTTGTATGAAACATGAGTTGAAGACAGCTCGCTGTGTGTATAATTTTCGTGTGTCCCTTCTAATGTTTCGAATGTCAATGTCTTGTTTTTGCGATAATGCTCTATGGCAGTATTGACCATTATGCGTTTTATCCAACCTTCTAAAGAGCCTTTTTCATCATACAGGTGGTGTTTGGTGAAAATTTTGACAAACCCATTTTGCAAGATATCTTCAGCTTCCAATGTCGTCTGCGCATAGCGCTGACAGATGACGAACATTTTTCGGGAGAATAACTCATAGAGCTCGGCTTGAGCTTTTCTGTCTTGCTTTTTACAGCCTTGCCAGATGCTATGTAATTTAGAATTCTCCAATTCGTTAGTTCGTTTATTAGGAAGACGCTAGCAAGGGGCAAAAGGTTGCACGGGTAGCATAAAAAAGTTAAATTTTTTCTGCTTCGATGATGCGATGTTGGTTTTCTATTGCGGAAATGCTGATTTTGACATAATGTAGGGGCAGAAGGTTGGATATCTTTTCAGGCCATTCCACAAAGCAATAGTGGCCGGAGTAGAAGTACTCTTCATAACCCATATCCAGTGCTTCCATCTCGTCCTTGAGTCGGTAGAAGTCGAAATGGTAGATCTGTCCTTTTGCAGCTTCGTATTCGTTTACAATAGAAAAGGTAGGGCTAGAGGTATGGTCTGTGACACCTAGAAGAAGACACAACTCGTTGATAAGCGTGGTCTTACCTGCGCCCATATGTCCATAGAACAAGAAGATGCGTTCCTGAGGGAAGGCGTCGATGATTGTTTGTGCTGCTTCTTTTAGCTCTTCCAGATGTTTGACCTCTATTTTCATAGCGCAAAGTTAGGACTTTGGAATGTAAGTGGCGTAAGGAATGATCATTTCCTCAAGAGAAATCCCACCGTGTTGGAAGGTGCCGTTAAAATAATTTACAAATTGGTTGTAATTGTTTGGATACACAAAGTAGAGGTCATCCTTGGCGAAGACGAAGATAGAACTCATATGCAGTAAGGGCAGCTGAGCGTCGTGCGGATTTTTTATCACAAAAACATCTTTACTGTTATAGTTGAGGTTTTTCCCCTGCTTGTAGCGGAGGTTGGTGTTTGTGCTTTTATATCCCACGATTTTGCTAGGTTTTTTCACGCGGATGGTGCCATGGTCGGTGGTGATGATGAGACGGACGTTTTTCTGGGCCAGCCAACGCAGGGCGTCTAGCAGCGGAGAGTGTTCAAACCACGATAAGGTCAACGATCTATAGGCAGCTTCGTCGTTAGCTAACTCACGAATCATCGCCATATCCGTACGGGCATGAGAAAGCATGTCCACGAAATTGTAAACCAGTACGTTGAGATTGTTGTTCATCAGATTACTTAGGTTGTCCAGTACGTCGCGCCCTTGCTCATGCGTAAGGACTTTAGTATAGCTATGTCGTATTTCCTTGCGGTACAGCCGTTTGAGTTGGTCGGCGAGGAAGGTGTCCTCATGAAGGTTTTTGCCTCCTTCATCTTCATCATTTTGCCACAGGTCAGGAAAGCGTTTTTCCATTTCCAGAGGTGTAAGACCACTAAAGATAGCATTCCTCGCATATTGCGTAGCTGTAGGGAGGATGCTGTAGTAGCTGCTTTCTTCCTCTAGACGGAAGTAATCCGTGATAATGTCGTTTATAAGCTTCCACTGATCATATCGAAGGTTGTCGATGAGGAAGAAAAATGTGGGACGTTCTTCGGATAAGGAAGGAAGGACTTTTTTGCGGAACAGCTGGTGAGAAAGGATAGGTGCGTCCTCCGGATTTTTTATCCATTTAAGGTAGTTTTTTTCAATGTATTTAAAAAAAACGTTATTTGCTTCGGACTTTTGGGCCTGCAGGATTTCGTGCATGCTGTCGTCTTCCAGTTTTTCTAATGAAAGTTCCCAATAGATGAGTTTTTTGTAAGCCTCAACCCAACCATTGTAGTCCAATCCGTCGTTGATTAACATGGAGAGATTGCGGAACTCCTGTTGGTAGGCCATGGAGGTTTTTTCTGTGACAATACGTTTATTTTCTGTAAATTTCTTTATGGTGAGGAGAATCTGTTTGGGATTTACGGGTTTGATGAGATAATCGTCTATTTTAGCACCTATAGCTTCTTCCATGAGGTGCTCTTCCTCATTTTTGGTTACTAAAACGTTAGGAATGGTGGGATTTATGGATTTAAGAATGCTCAAGGTTTCCAATCCCGTCATGCCTGGCATATTTTCGTCCAGAAAAACGAGGTCGAAAGGTTCGTTTTTGAAAGCCTCCACGGCGTCGGCACCGTTATTTACGGTTTTCACTTTATACCCTTTACCTTCCAATAACAGGATGTGAGGTTTCAAAAATTCAATCTCGTCATCAGCCCATAAAATATGTGTTTTTGCCATGATAGTAATATTTAAAAGACCTCCAGATTATACAGATTCCCGTCAATGCATTGTAATTTGTAGACGTCAAAGTTCAAAAATATATCAAATAGTTAGTAAAAATGCTTAGGAAAGGGAAATAACTACTACATTTTTAACATTTATTAACACCAATCTCCGTATCTTTGACCCTATGTTAGCAGTGTTGTGTGTTCGTACGAATGCGCGGCTATCTACCATATAAAGATAACAAACTTCAAAAAACGAACGACAGTTGAACAAGAAAAAAATCATTAATGACCCAGTTTACGGTTTTGTGTCAATTCCGTCGGGATTTATTTTTGATTTGATTCAACATCCTTATTTTCAAAGGTTAAGGTATATCAAGCAGGTCAGCATGACCCACATGGTGTATCCTGGAGCGTTGCACACCCGCTTTCAGCATGTTATTGGTGCTATGCATCTCATGCAGCTGGCTATAGATACTTTGCGGAGCAAGGGCGTGCTGGTCAGCGACGAGGAAGAAGAGGCCGCATTGGTGGCCATTCTGCTGCACGACATTGGGCATGGGCCGTTTAGCCATTCGCTTGAACATACTTTGATCGAAGGGGTGTCGCATGAAGTTATTTCCTCCATGCTTATGGACCGCTTGAATGTGGAATTTGGAGGAAAGCTTACCTTAGCCATAACGATTTTCAACGATAAATATCCACGTCGTTTTTTGCATCAGCTGGTTTCCAGTCAGCTGGATACAGATAGGATGGACTATCTCAATAGGGACAGCTTCTTCACAGGAGTGTCGGAAGGGGTAATTTCCTTTGATCGTATCATCAAGATGCTTGCGGTAAAGGATGATGAGCTTGTCGTAGAGGCAAAAGGTATTTATTCGGTAGAGAAATTTTTGATAGCCCGTCGTTTGATGTACTGGCAGGTGTATCTTCATAAGACTGTGGTGGGCGCTGAGCAGATGTTAATAAAGGCTTTGAAAAGAGCCAAAGAGTTAAGCAATCAAGGGTATGATCTGTTTGCTACGCAGGCGCTTCAACATTTTCTGAAGAATAAAGTCAATGCGGACAACTTCACCACGGAGGAGTCTCATCTTAATTGGTTTACGAAGCTGGATGATACAGACATCATGTCGGCTATTAAATCGTGGGTAAACCATGAGGATAAGATCTTGAGCACGTTATGTAGCAAGCTGATGCGGAGAGATCTGTTTCGTACAGAGTTGCGCTCACAGGATTTTTCGGAAGAAGAGATTGCCATGGTCAGAGATAAGGCCAAGCAACACTTTGACCTTTCGGAAGCTGAGGTGGACTATTTTGTTTATCACCAGACTATTTACAATTCAGCCTATAGTGCTGACAAAGAGCCTATTAAAATTATTAACAATAAAGGAAAGCTATTAGATATTGCTGAAGCGTCGGATTTATCCAATTTGGAGGCACTGTCGAAGAAAGTGGTAAAATATGCCTTGATATATCCTAAGGAGTTAGGCTTTGTTGAGGATGGTATCACATTTAATTTTGAATAAAAATTTTAAGAAAAAAAGATACATTTGTATTCATGCAATTTACAGCGGAACAGATAGCGACATTATTAAATGGAGAAGTAGAAGGGAATCCGGACGTTTTAGTTTCACAGTTAGCTAAAATTGAAGAAGGATTTGAGGGGGCTTTGTCTTTTTTGTCTAACCCTAAATACGAGCAGTATTTATACGACACGAAATCAAGTATTGTCATTGTAAATAAGAGTTTGGTGTTACAGCGGGCGGTAAAGGCCACGTTGATACGTGTGGAAGATGCCTATACGTCGTTTTCCGAGCTTCTTAAGATTTACAATGCCTTGCGTACAGAGCGTTCCGGAATTGAGGACAATGTATATATACATGAGACGGCCAAAATCGGTGAGGGAGGATATATAGGAGCTTTTTCTTATATAAGCCGTGATGTGAAGATAGGAAATAATGTAAAAATATTTCCACGTGTATATATAGGAGACAACGTTACCATTGGAGACAACACCGTTATCTTTCCGGGTGTGACAATTTATTACGACTGTGTGATAGGTGCCAACGTGATTATTCACTCGGGAGTGGTCATCGGAAGTGATGGATTTGGCTTTGCGCCTCAGGCTGATGGTACCTACGAGAAAATCCCGCAGATAGGAAATGTAGTCATTGAAGACAATGTAGAGATTGGGGGGAATACGGTGGTGGACCGGGCAACCATGGGGTCTACCATTATCCGCAAGGGGGTGAAGCTGGACAACCTTATCCAGATAGCGCACAATGTGGAGATCGGTGAGAATACGGTGATTGCCGCGCAAACCGGAATTTCGGGTAGTACCAAGGTGGGTAAGCATGTCGTGTTGGGTGGTCAGGTTGGTGCGGTAGGACATATAACCATAGCGGATGGTTCACAAGTTCAGGCACAGTCCGGCATCAATAGAAGTATTACGGAAGCAAATAAGAAGTGGGGAGGAACTCCATTCGGACCATATACCAGCCAATTGCGTTCGCAGGTAGTTTACAATAAACTGCCTGAGCTGGAAAGACGGATCAGTGAGCTGGAAAAGTTAATAAAAAACAAATAACAAAAACTTATTACCATAAGATGGATGAGATGAATACAAAACAAAGGACAATAAAATCTGAGGTTGTAATTTCAGGTATAGGCTTACACACCGGTAAATCTGTTACCCTGACCTTAAGACCCGCTCCTGAAAACCATTGGTTCAAGTTCAGACGTATAGACTTGGAAGGTCAGCCTATCGTATCGGTAGATGCGGACAATGTGTCAGACACTTCTAGAGGTACAACCATTTCGGAAAACGGAGCGTCAGTAAGTACCATTGAACATCTGATGGCTGCCTTGGTGGGCCTACAGGTAGATAATGTCCTTATTGATTTGGATGGTCCTGAAGTTCCTATCCTAGATGGAAGTTCTAGCATTTTTGTGCAGAAAATCTCCGAAGTGGGATTCGTGGAGCAGGATGCGGACAGAGACTTTTACGAGATAAAGGAAAATATCCATTATTCTGAACCGGAGAGAAAGGTAGAAATCGTTGGTATGCCTTTGGACGGCTATAGGCTCACCTGTATGATCGATTTCAACTCGCCGGTATTGGGAAGTCAACATGCTTCTATAAGCTCTATTGATGAGTTTGAGAGGGAAATTTCTTCGTCAAGAACCTTCTGCTTCCTGCACGAGTTGGAAATGTTGGTAAATAATAACCTTATCAAAGGTGGCGATTTGTCGAATGCTATCGTTATAGTGGATAAGGAAGTTTCACATGAAGAGCTCGATAAGCTTCAGAAGCTGTTCAACAAGAAGGTTACCGTTGCTGATGAAGGTATTTTGGACAACATTCAATTGAGATATCAGAACGAGCCGGCACGTCACAAGCTGCTGGATATGATAGGTGACTTAGCTTTGGTGGGTCGTCCTATCAAAGGCCATATCATGGCAGCACGTCCTGGGCATGCCGCCAACGTAGCTTTCGCTAAGCGCATCAAAAATCAGATAAGGAGAGAAAAGAGCAAGAAAAAAATCAATACTTATGATATCCATGCCAAACCGGTGTATGATACGGTGGATATCATGAAGATTCTTCCACACAGACAGCCATTCTTGATGGTAGACAAAATTTTGGAATTGTCGGAAACACATGTGGTAGGTCTTAAGAATGTGACCATCAATGAAGATCTGTTTATGGGCCACTTCCCGGGAGCTCCTGTGTTTCCAGGCGTATTGCAGATTGAAGCCATGGCACAGACTGGCGGTATTTTGGTGCTTAACACCGTCCCTGATCCGGAAAACTGGCTGACATTATTTTTGAAGATTGAAAATGCGCGCTTCAAGAACCAAGTGCATCCAGGCGATACTATAGTCTTTTCATGTGAACTGTTGGAACCTATTCGTCGCGGTATTGCCCGTATGAAAGGTGTAGGTATGGTAGGCGAAAAGATCGTGAGTGAAGCGGAATTAATGGCTCAAATAGTTAAAGTGAAATAATATTATAGTAAATGATACAATCGTTATCGTATATACATCCTGATGCACAGATTGGTGCTAATGTCGAAATAGGGCCTTTTAGCACCATTCATAAGGATGTAGTTATTGGCGAGGGGACATGGATTGGTTCAAATGTCACCATCATGGATGGAGCTCGCATAGGAAAAAACTGTAGAATATTCCCTGGTGCTGTTATTTCGGGAGAACCACAGGATCTGAAATTTGAAGGAGAGATTACTACAGCGGAAATTGGCGATAATACCACTATCCGTGAATGCGTAACCATCAACAGAGGTACTAAAGATCGTTACAAAACCGTAGTCGGAAAAAATTGTCTTATTCAAGCGTACAGCCATATTGCACATGACTGTATCATTGGTGACAACTGTATTTTCTCCAACTCAAGTACCTTGGCAGGACATATCACCGTGGGAGATTATGTTGTGCTGGCCGGATTAGTTGCGGTACACCAGTTTACGAAAATAGGGTCTCATGCTTTCGTGACGGGAGGTACTTTGGTACGTAAAGATGTGCCTCCGTATATCAAGGCTGCCCGTGAGCCTATCTCGTATGCCGGCATCAATTCTGTAGGATTACGTCGTCGCGGATTTACAACAGAGCAGATTGCCGAAATCCAGAATATCTACCGAGTACTGTTCGTGCAAAACAGAAATCTTTCTAAAGCTTTGGATATCGTGGAAGCTGAATTTGAGGCTACAGAGATACGAGATGAAATTCTAAGCTTTGTACGCAGCTCCGATCGCGGTGTAGTGCGAGGTTTTAACACTAAATAAGTTAACTATTAAAGGAAGGATATTTATTGAAGATAACTCTACAAAATTTAGGGAGAAGGTTTAATCAGGAATGGATTTTCCGAGGAATAGATTATACCTTCTCCGCTCCCCAAGCTTATGCCATCCTAGGGCCTAACGGGTCAGGTAAATCGACACTTATCAAGGTGTTGACAGGACAGCTTACCCCTAGTGAAGGCGCTATAACATACGAACATGAAGGGCAGGCCATCGATGTAGAACATATCTATAAACATATCAGCATTGCTGCGCCGTACATAGAGCTTATTGAAGAGTTTACTTTAAGTGAGCTGTTAGACTTTCATTTTAAGTTCAAATCTCCCTTGCCATCGTTCGACAAGAAGAGTATCGTAGCGCTTCTTCAGATGGAAAAGTCCCTCAACAAGGGCTTGAAATTTTTCTCCTCGGGCATGAAACAACGTGTCAAGCTTGCTCTTGCCTGTTGCAGTGATTCGAAGATTTTATTTTTGGATGAGCCTACAAGCAACCTCGACCAGAATGGCGAGACTTGGTATCTCGATCTTGTGGCACAGACCAAAAAAGCCGACCGCGTCATCATTATAGGTTCTAACCAGGAAAAAGAATATGCTTTCTGCGAAGAGCAATTATCTGTTCTTTCTTATAAGTAAATTTTTCATAAACGCTGACTTTTTTCTATTTTTGCATTCGTAATTTATTAACACTAATATAATTCCAATGGCTAAAGCTTCAGAAGTAAAAACAGGAAATATTTTACGTTTTAATGGCGAATTAGTTGCTGTTGAAGAATATATACACCGTACTCCGGGAAACTTGCGTGCTTTCTACCAAGCAAAAATGCGTAATGTAAGAACAGGTAAGCTGGTAGAATACCGTTTCCGTGTGGATGAGGTGGTAGAAATCGCTCGTGTAGAAACTAACGATTACCAATATTTATATGAAGATGGTGAGTATTTCGTGGTAATGGACAACAATACCTACGAACAATACAATATCCCTAAATTCTTATTCGGTGATTCGGCACGATTTTTGAAAGAAGGTATGAGCGTGATTGTGGCCTTCGAAAGTGAAGAGCCTATCATGGCACAAGCACCGAAAAGTGTGGAATTGGAGGTTACTTATACAGAGCCAGCAGTGAAAGGCGACACTTCTACCAACGCCTTGAAAAAGGCAACATTAGAAACCGGTGTTGAGATTAATGTTCCTCTATTTATCAACCAAGGTGATAAAGTAAGAGTGGATACTACTACAGGTGATTACATCGAACGTGTAAAATAATACGAAATAAAATATTAGGTTTAGGTTGATTATTGCGGTCTTGTTAGTTCCCAACTACAAGGCCGTTTTTTTTTGTATACTTGTAATATGTACAAGTCTGAATTAAGAGAGCAATATAAACAGCTACGCAATAGGCTGAGCGCAGACCAAAAAAAGAGCTACGACAATCAGTTGCTCGCACATCTGCAACAGCTTGACTGGAATAGCTGTAAGTATGTACATGTTTTTTTGTCTATAGCATCCGCAAATGAACCAGACACTTCGCTTTTTATAGCATGGATGCGCGTTGCACATCCATCCGTTAATATTGTTATATCAAAATCTGATTTTAGCAACGGCACCATGCAGAATTTTCTGTATGAAAGAGACACAAAGTTGGAAGTCAACAAATGGGGTATTCCGGAGCCTGTACATGCTGTCCCGGTGGAGGAGAAAAAACTGGACGTCATACTTTTACCTTTACTGGCTGTCGATAAAGCAGGAAACAGGGTAGGGTATGGTAAAGGATTTTATGACCGTCTGTTGCAGCAATGCAGGAAGGATGTATATACCGTAGGTCTCAGCTATTTTGAACCTGTGGAGCATATAGAAGATATAGGGGAATGGGATATTCCTTTAAAGTGTTGCATTAGCCCCGAACGGATTCATTATTTCCAATAGAAAAGGCAGCCCAAGCATTTTAAGCTGCCTTTTTTATATTTCGTATTTAGGTATATGTTAATTAGCTATTCTTTTTTTTCCGGCTTTATGTCCTATTGTGGCATAGAATAGGATGAATAAATAACAAGGCAATGCAATCCAGTAAGCTTGATGTGCGCCTACTGCATGTGCTAGTTGTCCGTAAAGAGGAGGGATTACCGCTCCACCGGCAATACCCATCACCAAAATTCCTGAAGCTGCACTGGTAAATTTACCTACACCTTTGAGTGCTAAAGGCCAAATAGCAGGCCAAATCAAGGAGTTAGCTAGTCCTAACAGAGCCACGAAGTAAAGCGATGTCATGCCGGAAGTAAAGACGATGCCGAAAGTGAATAGAATACCGGCAATAGCACAAAGCTTCAAGGCAGTTTCCTGATTGATAAATTTAGGGATGGCAATAATACCTATGATATAGCCGATTACCATGGAAATCATGGTCATTCCGGTAAAGAATTTCGCTTCTGAAAGAGGAACACCGATAGAGCTTCCGTAAGAGATAATGGTGTCTCCCGCCAAAACTTCTACCCCTACATAGAGGAATAAGGTTACGAAACCCAGTACCACGTGCGGGAATCCCCATGCGCTTTTTTTGCCTTCCGAAATCACATGGTGATCTTCGCTCTCCTCTTCTACGCCCTGAACTTCTGGAAGGCGAACTTTAGCAATCCAAAACGCTAGAATAAGTAATGCTACGACAATACCGATGTAAGGGTTTACCACTTGAAGAGCAACTTCACTAAGCGCACTTTCTCTTTCGGCCTCGCTCAATGTCTCGAGTTGTTTAGAGACATTGTCGGCTGCTTCAAGATTTAGGAACAATCCCAAGATGATAGGAGCTACGGCTCCTGCCAGTTTGTTACAAATCCCCATGATACTGATTCTCTTTGCTGCGGTCTCTACTGGTCCAAGGATGGTGATATATGGGTTGGATGCTGTCTGTAAGATAGCCAATCCGCCACCTATAATGAACAAGCCTAAGAGGAAGATAATGTAGATTCGGGTGTAAGCTGCCGGAATAAACAGCAATGCGCCGAAAGCCATGATAGCCAATGCTATGGACATCCCTCGCTTGAAACCAAACTTATTGAGCACCCATGTGGATACAGGAGCCATCACCAAATACGCAATGTAAAAGGCAGTGGTTACAAGATATGCCTGAAACTCGGAAAGCTCACAAGCTATCTTCAGATAAGGAATCAGTAGGGAGTTAAGCCAAGTAATAAAGCCGAAAATGAAAAATAAAGCTCCAATAATAATCATCGGCCCAACAGTGGAGCTGCCGTTCTGGTTACTTAGGTTTTGCGAATTCATCGATAGATTTTTTGTTATTTGATCAAACTAAAGACTTGGTTAATTTTTACTATTTTACAAGACTAATAAATTTAATTTGATTTTAGAAAAAAAATAACAATTTGCAAAGGCATTCGTTAAAGATTTTTATAAAAAAAGAGAGACTTTGAGGGGTAAAGTCTCTCCAAAACCTAAACCGTATCATAATACCAAATTAATGGTATCTAAAATGATAACATTTTACTGTTGAAAAAGTTTGTTTTCCCTCTAATTTTATAAGGTTAAACGTAATACTTCCATGAGTTCTATGTTTTTCTTGCTCAAATGCGCTGGAATGAAAGAGAAAATAATTTAAAATAAGGAAAATAAAGTATATTTTATTAAATTGCTCAATTATATTCCATATCGTAAACCTTAATAATTATTACTCATTACGTAGAAATGAACAGATACATAAAGACGATTTTTCTAACCTTGATTTTAGGTGTTTTTGCAGTGGGGGTAAGAGGGCAGGTTAGCCCAGTCCATCTACCTGACTCCCTGTATTCCGGAAAGCAAGGCAAGCTCCACGTCCAAGGAGTAGTGGTAGACCATAAGAATGGATACGTATATATGTCCTTTACGCACAAACTGCTAAAAATGGACCTTTCTGGCAAATTAATAGGTAGTCTTACAGGGTTTTTGGGACATCTGGGGGACCTGGATTTCAATGAAGAGGACGGCAAGATTTACGGCTCTCTGGAATATAAGAACGATGCGATAGGGCAGGGAATCCGCAATGCGTTAGGTGTTAAAGAGGGCAGCAGCAACGGTTTTTATATTGCTGTGATTGACGGCTCTAAGATTGTCCGTCCGGAGATGAATGCAGAAGAAGAAAAAGACATCATAAATACGGTATTTCTACCTGAGGTGTTGAAGGATTATGAGGCTAAAGTGCTGGTAAATGGCCAAGAGAAGGCGCACCGCTTTGCTTGCTCCGGTATAGATGGAGTAGCTTTTGCTCCTGCCATCGGAGGCAATAAGCAGGGTAAGAAGTATCTGTATGTGGCTTACGGCGTATATGGCGATAATGAGCGTGACGACAATGACTATCAGGTAATATTAAGATATGATGTGAGTGGCTGGAATAAGTATGCCAGTCCGCTATTGCAAGACAACCTGCATCATTCGGGCCCTAAGAAACCGTTGAACAAATATTTTGTGAAAACAGGCAATACACGCTATGGTATACAGAATCTAGCTTACGATCCTTTTACGGGGCACCTTATGGCGGCAGTATATAAAGGGAGCAAACCACAATATCCGAACTACGATCTATTTATCATTGACGGAAACAAAAAGCCATTCAAAGGAAAAATTAAATCCGATGACAAGTGGCTAAAGGTAACGCAGCTATCTTTGGCGGACTTGGGGTCGAAGGATGAAAAGACGGGAATCCGAGGATGGCATTTCAAATGGGGAGCTACGGGGCTGTGTCCTCTAGGCGACGGATATTTTTATATTTCCCATAACGGTAAGTCCGAAGACGGGCAGCAGCAGACCACCATCTACAAGTACAAGTGGGTGGGGGATGCGGAGACACCTTTTGTCAGAGTGAAATAAACTACCTATCGAAAATTATAGGAAGCTGCTCTTCTGTGAAATGAGGAGCAGCTATTTTTTTACGACTGCCACAGTAAGGCGGGAAATACATATCAGCTTGTTTTTCTCGTCATGTATTTTGATATCCCAGACATGGGTGGTGCGTCCTAGATGGATGGGGGTGCAGGTTGCTTCCAACGTGCTACCCTGCTTTCCTGGGCGAAGATGATTGGCGTTGACTTCCATTCCCACAACATTGTATTTTTCGGTGTCCACGACGAGGGCGGAGGCTATGCTGCCCACGGATTCTGCTAATACTACAGAAGCTCCTCCGTGAAGTATACCGAAGGGTTGCAGTACCTTCTCCGTAATAGGCATTGTGGCTTTGATGCTGTTATCCGTTATTTCTGAAGCTCTGATGTCCAGATGTTTGGTCATATTGATACCAAAATATTGGTTTATCTCATCGAGCGAAAAAGGTTTCTTCCATATCATAGCTAATCTTTAAGGTATTTTTGCTGTAAGATAAATTTGTGATGGTTAAGATGTCCGGCAATGACATAGATGAACGCCAAGACACTGATGAGACGTCCGGAGGCCATACCTTTGCGGGTGAGTTCTATATCGTTGAAGCTTTTAAACAACGCAATATTGGCTTTGCGAAGATGTACGAATTCTTCTATGATACTGTCTATAGATCTTTCGTTGTGCCTCCCGTTGGCTACAAATTCATCTTGTTCGAAAGATGCCAGTTCGGTCATGTCATTTCGAGCGAAGCGCAGAGCACGATAAGACATCACCCTTTCGGTGTCTACGATGTGACAAAGAATCTCTTTCACTGTCCATTTTCCTTCGGCATAGGTGTAGGTATGCCTGCTTTCAGGGATGCGGCGGATAAATTTCGGGAAGGAGGTCAGCTGTTCTTCCAATACTGCCATGACATCTCCCTGAACGGATTCTACGTAATTTTCATATATCGCTGGATAGTCTTCAGATTTGAGCTGGTTCATAATTTAGATTGCTTTTTAGTACTATTCTGAACGTCGTTCCTTTACCAATTTCTGATTCTTTAACGAAAATATGTCCGTTATGGTATTGTACCATGCGTTTGGTGAGACTTAATCCTAATCCCCATCCGCGTTGGCGTGTAGTAAATCCCGGTTGGAATATAGTATCGAAATTAGCTTTGGGTATTCCTTTACCCGTATCACTAATGTCTATAAAAATTTCTTCTTTCGCAATATTTTCTTTTATTGAGATGGTTATAGTGCCCTCTTTATCAATAGCATTTACGGCATTTTTGAGTAGGTTTTCGATAATCCATTCAAAGAGAGGAACGTTGAGCATAGCTTCTACGTGGGTGTCTCCCTTTAGAATAAATGAAATCTTTTCGCTGGTTCTTATCTTGAAGTAGTTTACGAAGTCTTGGATAACCTCATAAACGTTATGATTGGTCAATACAGGTTTGGACCCTATTTTTGAGAAGCGGTCGGCCACAGTTTCCAAGCGGTTGACATCGCGTTCCATCTCGTGGATAACTTCATCGTCCGAGTTGTATTTGAGCTTGATGACTTCTATCCATCCCATGAGTGAAGAGATTGGAGTTCCCAACTGGTGTGCTGCTTCTTTGGCCATACCCACCCAGACAAGGTTCTGTTCCGCCTTTTTTATCGAATTAAATACTGAATAGGCGATAACCAAAAACAAGGCGATAAGCGAAAGCTGAATGTAGGGGAATACGCGAAGGTTTTGCAGCGCTTTGGACTCTTTGTAGTATATTTTCCACTGTTCCCCATTTTCCAGGTTAAGGGTGATGGGGTCGTGAGCTCTTTTCATGGCTTGGAGTTCTTTCTGGAAATAGCCGGGGTCGTATTGCAGGCGGCTATTGAGCGAGTCGTCACTTTTGATATTGGTTTTGGTACTATCCAAGTCTCGCCAGAAGATGATATTCCCTTCCTTGTCCGTAATGATTGCCGGCAGTGTGAGGCTATCCCTTACCGCATAGATGAAGCTTATAAAGTCGTCGTCCACATCGGGCATGGTCATGATGCTCTTGGTGCTCATGGCCCATACTTCAGCCTTTGTCCGTTCCGACTTGGAGAGGCTCTCCACAAGATAATTAGTATATACCAAAGAAGCGATGGCTATTGCTGCTGCGAAAATGAACAAAAGCAATTTCCAAATCTGCTTGTTATGAGTATAAGGTATATTCATATCCTGTAGTTTAGGCTACAAAATAAAAAAATTATGGCAAAAGTGAGACTTTTAAATTGTCCTTAATTGCCGGACTAATTCCTTTATTAGTTGAGAAATAAGTAATTTTGCATTATGAGTTCGCAGAAAAAAGTAAGGGTGCGTTTTGCACCTAGTCCTACGGGAGGTCTACATTTAGGTGGAGTAAGAACAGCCTTGTTCAATTATTTATTCGCTAAACATCATCAAGGAGACTTTATTCTAAGGATTGAAGATACGGATCAGACCCGCTTTGTGCCGGGGGCTGAAGAATATATTCAGGAATGTCTTGCGTGGTGTGGTCTCATTCCGGATGAGAGTCCGCTGAAGCCGGGAGCATATGGCCCATACAGACAGAGTGAGCGTAAGCCTTCGTATCGTCAGTTTGCCGAACAGCTTGTCGCTGACGGCTATGCTTATTATGCTTTTGACACAGCGGAAGAGTTGGAGGAACAACGCAAGTTACAGCCTAACTTCAGATATTCACACGAAAACCGTATGCAGTTGCGTAACTCGCTAAGTCTTTCGAAGGAAGAGACGGAAGAGCTGCTTAAAGCGGGAGTGCCTCATACTATCCGTATTAAAATGCCGGAAGATCAGGTGGTGACATTCACGGATATGATTCGGGGACAGGTGTCTTTTGAGACCAAACTTATTGATGATAAAGTGTTGTTGAAGGCGGATGGGATGCCTACCTATCATTTAGCTGTGGTAGTAGATGATAAGGCTATGGAGATCACACACGTGTTTCGTGGTGAGGAATGGCTTTCTTCGGCACCTGTGCATCTATTGTTGTGGGAGTATCTAGGCTGGAAAGCCGATATGCCGCAGTGGGCGCATCTACCTTTGATTCTCAAGCCGGATGGTAATGGCAAGCTCAGCAAGCGTGACGGCGATCGTCTGGGATTCCCTGTTTACGCGATGAACTGGACCGATCCTAAGAGTGGTGAGCTTACCAAAGGTTTCCGTGAGTTAGGGTTCTTGCCAGAAGCTTTCGTTAACATGCTTGCTATGCTGGGATGGAATGACGGTACTGATCAGGAGCTGTTCAGCATGGAAGAGCTTATCGACAAGTTTACGGTGGAACGTATCAGTAAGAGCGGAGCTAAATTCGATTTCGAGAAGGCAAAATGGTTTAACCACGAGTGGATTAAAAAGACTGATGATGTCGTGTTGCTTCCTCAGGTCAAAGAGGTGTTGGCAGCAAATGGCATCACTGACGTGGAAGATAGTTACGTAGAGCGAGTGTTGGCCGCTGTTAAGGAAAGAATGACGTATGTGTCTGATTTCTGGAACCAAGCTTCATTTTTCTTTGCAGATCCGGTGCAGTATGACGTAGATGCAGTGAAACCTAAGTGGAATGATAACAAAACCGTTTTCTTCGAGAATATAGTAAAGGATTTTGAAGCTCAGCAGAGCTGGACTGCCGAAGTGCTGGAGCCCATGTTTAAAGGAAAGGTGGCAGAATCAGGAATGAAGATCGGTGAGCTTATGATGCCTTTTCGTATTATGTTGGTAGGAGGGAAGTTCGGTCCGGATGTTTTTGTCATCACCGAGCTGTTAGGTAAGGAAAAGGTGATAGAAAGAGTAAACAAGGCGTTAGCGCTTTTTAAATAGATAATTTTAAAGGTTTAGCCCCATAATACCAACATATATTATGGGGCTAAGTTTTTTCAACTATTTAATATGTTCTGCCAACACTTTGTGAAGTTCTTCGCCACGGATGTTTATAGCTACGATTTTCCCTGTTGGGTCAATTAAATAGTTTTGAGGGACACCTTTTACACCATAAAGCACAGCAGCTTCGTTTCTCCAACCTTTGAGGTCCGCTGCATGAATCCACGGTAATCCATCGTCTTGTATAGCTTTAATCCATGCCGCTTTACTGTTCTTGTCGTCCAGTGATATCGCAAAAATTTCTAATCCTTTAGGTTTATAGATATTGTAAGCCTTTTTTAGGTTAGGATTTTCAGCCCTACATGGGGCACACCAGCTGGCCCAGAAATCTAATAGGACAAACTTACCTTTGAAATCGGATAATTGAATCATATTGCCTTGAGTATCCGGTTGTGAGAAGTTGGGAGCTATACTTCCTACGATGATATTTTTGTCGGCATATATTCTGGCAGCCAGTTCTTTACCATTGATGGTGTTTTGGAGTTCTTTGCTGAGGTTATAGAAGGCGGATTCTACAGGTTTTGTTCCTCTTCTGTTGGCCACTTCGACTAGGGCTCCTATAGAAAATATCGAATTAGGATTCTGTGTTGCGAAAATAAGCTGTTGATCGTTTCTTTTTTCCAGAATTTGGTCGTATTTCTGTTTTATGGCAGCATATTGTTGCTCTTTATCGGGAGCGTCGAGAGGGACAGCAGCGAAAGCACTGTTTGCCTGATCGATAATATCCATGAAGTCTCCTCCAATAAAATTGATGTATTCGAGGAAGTCTTCATGAAGGGAAGATCCGCTTATAGTTGCTTTTTTTAATGATTCAGTAATGTTGAATTTATATGTTTCGTTTCCAATAAAGAAATATAGTCGATCCCCAGTATACTGTGCTTTAAGTTTTCCTACACCTTCGGTATCGAGTACCATGCGGGCATAGTTGGGTTCATCTGCCTGACCTTTGAAAGTGAATTTTCCGTTTTTGATTACTGTTGAATCGGTTATTGAATTGCCGTTTTGTTGGTAGTCGAGGTATAATTTTTTTCCTTCAAATCGTTTATCAGCCTTCCCTTGAATGAGAAAACTATTGTTTTGTCCGAATGCATTAGAGTACAAAAGAACAGTAGTAATTAATAAATACACAAATTTCATAGTTTTTTATTTAAAAGTTTAACGCCATGTAATATCTATACTTGAGCCGGGTATGCCTTCTATGGTGTCTATAAGCACCCCATTATTTCCTGTTGAAATATTTGTAAAATAGATGGATGATCCTGATCCAATGATCAAAGTTTGTTCATCATCGGACAACTTGAGCATGGTTACCTCATCATTGAACTTTGTAGCTATTTCCTGTAGATTCTGGTTTATAGGTGTATAACTATATACCTTGTTTCCGGAGGCTATATATATGATGCCAGTTTTTGTGGCAAGCATTTTGGTTTTTTCTGTTATTATCTGAGGGTTTACAAAGTTTCTTTTATGAAGGGGTGTAAAAGTAAAAGGCCCATAGAAATTGACATTGAATTTAAGCTCGTAGATGTTTTTGTTGGCATCTTGACAGAAAGCATAGGTGTCTGTATTATTAATCTGTACGATATTCAGTAGGTCCATGCCAATATTGGTAGGGTCAAAAATGCTGCTGTTGGTTACCGAGTATTGTGTTCCGAAATAGGTTACAGAGCCATAGATATTGAACCGTAAGAATTGTTTTCTGTTTCTCTCAAAGGCAATGATGCTGATGTTGTCATTGATGTTGGTAAGGATAAATTTATCATGAAGCTCATAGTCACCATCTGCGTAGGAGCCGAACATGCCATAGGTTTGTGCTTGATCCCACGTGGTGGTAATGCCTCCGTAAAATTTGCCGTTAATAATTCCCATCAACACACCTTGAGGATGGGTTTGGAAGCTTCCAATTTCGATTTTGTTAGGGGCGAGGAAGAAGTTGTCTGTAATGCTTCCGGGTTTTAGTTCTTCTTGTTTAAGGTTGTTAACATCCAATCTTATGCCTTCTTCTTTACATATTATCCAATAGCCTAATGGAGTGTTGCCTGTTAATTTATTGGCGAGATAATGAATGGATAAAGGATTTTCAGGTAAGGGTTTTAAGTTTATGAGTTCGTAAATTCTAGGGAGCACCTCTCCATTGGGTCTGACAAACGATAATTGTGTTTTGCCTTCCTCTTCACTTAGCACCAGATATCCTGCAGAAAATTCTGTCTTTCCCTGAATTTTGAAATCATAGAAATATTTGATTCCATTAGACTTATTGAGGAGGGTAAGACGAGCATAATACAATTTTGCTTGTAGTCCGAAAACAATACGTAGTGCCTTGCCTTGAAAAGTATAGTAGCTAGGGTCTACAGCTTCCGGTACGGCGATTTCCCACGTGCAGTCAATATCTTCATCAGCTATATTTTCAAATGTAGGGGATATGATGAGACTATCTCCTACCATAATATTGTATAGCGTGTCTAAGTTTTTGACTACCGGCTCTACCGGCATGTCATACTCATAGTTTCCTTTGTCTTTATAACATGAAGTAAGCAATAGGACAAAGGACAAGAAGTAGCTATAGCTAAATAGTTTGAATTTTTGTACTTTTATTTTCATTATCTAACCTCTTTACCTAGTTCGTCAATAAATTGAAATACTCCTGTGCCTGCATTTTTTCGTAATAGGATTGTACGCTCGGGATTATCCTTGTGGTAGAATTTATAGGTTATTCCATTGTCATCTGTTCGCAGTAGATATCCTTTCTCCGGATTCTTATTTACCCATTCGAAAGGGTTGTTGAGCATGATGCGCAATAGGTCTACGAAATACAGGTTTTTAGGTGCATCGAGCCCGTCCATGGTCAATGATGTTTGGTCTGTGGCAATGATAAAAAGTTGATGCTTGGTCCTTGAATATTCGCCAAGCCACATGCTCCACCAGATAGGCTCTTCCAGCCTTGCGGAGAATACCACCTTTGCTCTTATGATTTGCGGGTTATCAACATTAAAATCGGAAGATTCCTTAAGCTTGATAATCACGGATACACTATTTTCTTCTAAGTCCGGTGTGTTATATACTATAAGAGGAAGAAAGCCTTTACCTTCTCCGGCGGAGATTGCATACCCTTCCTCTAATTTTTTATAATGAAATCCTTCTTGAGCGGAGGAAGAGTCGGTTTCTACATACGCTTGGTATACGCGGTCTCTATTTTCCCTCAAGCCGGAGATACTTACCGGGATATTTATGGTATCCGAGGATTTAGTGATATCGTAAGCAAAGGAATACACTATACTGTCTCTTTCGTTTTTGCTGAGATTGAAATATATACCAGCATTATGGTTATAGGTTATCAATTCAGCTTTTTTGCATGAAGAGATAGTAAGGAATATCACTAGAATAGTTATTATACTTTTGAAGTTAAGGTTAGTTTCCATGGTCTAGTCTTTTTGATTTCCATAAATAAGTTCATCGTCAGGAAGAGGGAGTACGAATATTTTATTATCGGGTTGGAAAACCTTGCCCTGTAATCCGACAATAGGGAGATGGAGTCTTTTGTAGGCATAGAAAATCTGTCCTTCGGCAAAGGCATCCTTTCTTAATTCTTTTAGTATTTCCTGTAAGAATGCTTGTTTGTCACTCACAGATGTTGTTTGCCCAATACCTCTATTTTTACGGATCTCATCTAAATATTGAATTGCTTGCGTAGGATTGGTATCATATACACATTCTGCCGCTATGAGGTAAACCTCACTTAACTTTATTGCGGGAGCCATCAGGTAGTGGAGGTTGGCTGATTCATTATCCGAGAGGCTGTTTCTTCGATATTTTACGATTTCAGAAATATAATTGTTGCCACTGCTCACGGTCATAAACCAATGCATATATCGTATGTCTGTAGCTCCGATACCTGAAGTTTCATATATAGACTGGGCATCGATCTGCTCAAGGTGCATGCCCGAAGAGCCGTTAGAGAACCAATTGCTGTTTAAGTCTGTGCTCAATGAAGGGATGTACCAACCAAAGATGAGTTCTTTGTACAGAATTCTATCTTTATTTTTTTCTTCAACGGCAATAAAATCTGTTGTGTTGGTCCAAGGGAATTTTTTCGCATCTATTATTTCTTTGGCGTTTTCAAGAGCTTTTTTGGTATCTCCCTTATAAAGATATACTCTAGCTAAAGTTGCACAGACAGCATAATAATTCATGCGGTGTCTTCGATTTTGAAGAAAAAGATCGGGATTGGACAACTCGCTGTTCAGGAGGGTGTCGGTTTGGGTCGGATAGCCTATTCTATAAGAGTTGCTGCGTATAGGATCTTTTTCCAAAAGGACTTTTGATTTTTCCAAGTCGTGGGTTATAGAGTCAATTACTTCGGATACGGAGCCGAATGGTGTAGAAAGATTACTATACTTAGTTACATAAGGAATAGCTTTGGCTGTGGCTGCCTGCTTATAGCTTGGAGCAAACAAACGCAACGCATCGAAGTGAAAATATGCACGTAAAGCTAATGCCTCTCCTTTTATGATGTTATAATTATTCCCGAGAAAGATATTGCGACGCTTATCGATATTTTCTAGTATGAGATTTGCGTTGACTATGCCGTTGTAGAGTCCTTTCCAGATATTATCTTTTCGTGCAATAAAGTATTGGTCATCGTATTTAAACTCAGCCGTAGCCTTATATCGGAAGGGATCTATGGAAGAAATCATATAATTCTGAGCCAGCACTTCCGGAGTTCCGACGGTCAGTTCTTTTCCATAGAGGTCAGTTTTGCTGGCTCTGATGTAAATACCTAATAGAGCTTCTTTGAATCCGTCCTCGGTAGAGAACAGTTCTGTCTTATCGATTTCGGTTTCCGGTTTGATGTCCAGCCATTTGGAACATGACGTTAATAGAAGCGCAACGAAAAGGATATATATTGTTGACAATCTTTTTGATTTTTTCATGTTATCTAAGATTAAAAAGATGCTTGGATCGAAAAACTTACACTACGAGCAAATGGATATTGAATACCTCTTTCTTGCTGAATGGAAGACCAACGGAATAAGTCGTTGGTAGTAGCGCTAAATCGAAGATTGGAGAGTTTCAGTTTTTTCGAAAACTCCGGTGTGGTTTCGTAAGATACAAACAGAGACTGAAGATTCAATAAGTTGTCGTCCATCACAAATCTTGAAGAGACGCGAGTTTGTCCTAAATCTCTTATGCTCTTATAAAAGCTACGATCACCGGGTTGTTTCCATTTTTCGTCAAACACCCTTTGGTCTACGTTATAGCGAGGGTCAGCATTTTCCACACGATCTACCAAAGTCTGGTTATAGGACTTTCCTCCGACACGTATTTGCATATATGCTACCGCGGAGAACTGTTTATATCGTAATGTGGTGCCCAAAAATCCTTCGGCTTTTGGAGTTCCTATAGCTACCACGGTAATATCTTTGGTGTCCCACTCATATGTTAGCGATCCGTCTTTTTTTCTAAAGATTTCGCGGCCGTTTTCAGGGTCTATTCCTAGCGATGGTACAGCGTAGATGGCATCTAAGGATTGACCTTCATTGTATCGTAATAGAGGCACTCCCATCAAATCATTACCTTTTTGTGCATCATCTACGCGTTGATTATAGCTTTTCAAAGCGTTGGATATTTTGAGGATTTTGTTTTCATTATGTACAATGTTTGCCATAAAGCTTACGGTCCAGTCGGTATTTTTAATGGCAAAGGCGTTGAAATTGATTTCGAATCCTTTATTTTCCAGATCTCCAAGGTTTTCTTTGTAGGATACAAAACCTGTTGACGGGGCTATATTGATGTCGGCGAGAATGTCATTTGTCAGCTTATAATAATATCTTGCAGAGAGAGTTATTCTGTCGTGCCACAAGCCTGCGTCGAAGCCTATATCGGTAGATTTAGTTTTTTGCCACCCCAAATTTTCGTTGCCATAGTTGTTGACAATTGCTCCTATACCGGAAGAGTACCAATTATTTTGGTCGTATGTGTACGTGGTCCGTGACATGTAGGGAGCAAACTGGACAGCTCCTGTGATTCCTGTGGTTGCTCTGAATCGTAGAAGAGAAATAACGTCGGACGAAAACCAATGTTCATTATGTGTATTCCAACCAATTCCTGCCGACCAGAATGGAGCGATTCTTCTATTGGCACCAAACTTAGAGGATCCATCAATTCTTACAGTTGCATCGGCCAAATATCTATTATCATAAGAATAGTTTGTACTTAGGAATGCGCCGATCAAGCGAGATTGATTTAAGCTGCTATAAGGTTTAGCATTTTCGAGATAACCTTTAGAGAAACCTATGCTGTTGAACCTATCGTTCGCAAAGCCGTGGGCGGTGAAGGATCTATAGTCCGAAAAATCACTGCGAATATTTGAGCCAGCGACAACGTTGATATAATTTTTTCCTAAGCTTTTAATCCAGTTAAGCCTTATGTTTCCATCCCAATCGATTTCATCGTTCTGGCTGCTGGTATAGCTGCCTTTTTCGGAGGTTTGGGAGGTTGGGTAATTGTAGAATTCATTAGATTTCGGCGATAAAAACTTATCGTAGAGGCTGATTCTTTTTAAGAGACTTAGTTGTCCACGCAGCCTTAGTCCTTGAAGGATTTCGAAGTCTATGGCAAAGTTGTTTAATATTTCGGAGTATTTTGATTTGTCAAAATTACTTAACGTAGCATTGTATAAGGGGTTTAATACATTTTCGGTTGTTGATCCTCCATTGCTGTAAAATCGATCCCATGTTCCCAACTGTTGGAGTATATTACCATTGTCGTCGGTAATGCGGTAATATGGGTTCATGCGGGCGTAGTTAGAGAAGTCGCCATATGGAGATTCTGTTCCATTTACGGAAGTTATGGTGAGTTCATTCTGAAATCTGAGTTTGTTTTTCAGATGGTAACTTAAATTTACCCCACCGGAATATTGGTTTCTTGAAGAACCTTTCATTACACCAGGGCGGGTTTGATACCGTAAATCGACGCCATATCTAAATGTTGGAGCACCTCCTTCCAAATAAATGCCGTGTTTTTGACCTATTGCAGCTCTTACGGGCTGCGATAGCCAGTCTGTGTTAACTCCTCCTACTACATTTTTAAGCTTATTATAATATAATCTGTCGAGTTCGATTTGAGCGATATTCTGGTTCTCGTTACTATAAAGACCAGCCAATCTTTCGTATTCTAGTTTATCTTTTGCGTTAAGGAGGTTGTAGTCAGTCAAGTCGGGCATATTGATATTCGTCTCATGGGAGTAACTTAATCTTAATTGCCCTTCTTTTGGTGCTCTCGTGGTGATTACCACCACGCCGTTTGCTGCGCGCGAACCATATACTGCTGTGGCGGCGGCATCTTTCAGCAAGGTGACAGACTCTATACGTGTCATATCCAAATCCAGAACTTTAGTGACACTCACTTCATATCCATCTAGGATAAACACCGGCATATTGGTGTTGGTGGTAATATTATCTCGTCTCAAGATTTCATTGTTCCCTGTAGGTAAGGATGATGTTCCCCGAATTGTAATGTTAGGTGTAGCGTTCGGGTTGGAGCCTGCCAAGTTGTTTTCCAACAGTTTGAAGGAAGGGTCGAAGACCTGTATGGCTTGCAAGACGTTTTGAGGATTTACCTGTCTTAATTCTTCCCCTGATTTGGAGATTGCTGTTCCCGTGAAGGAGTTTTTGTTAATGGATTGGTAGCCGGTTACGATTACTTCTCCTACATTGCTGATTTCTTCCTTCAATACGAGAACATAATCTGTTTTGTCTGATGACAACTTCATGGTCAAGGTTTCAAAACCTATCATTTTTACTATGATAAGAGCATCATCGGGAAGGCTGTTAAGCTGGAAGATTCCTTTTTCATTGGTGTTTCCCAAGTCGGTTTTGGTTGTAGCAATAGTAGCTCCTATTACAGGTTCTTTATTTTCATTAATGACCTTAAGGATAATTTGTGTTTGCTGTGTTTCGTCAGCTATACTTTCCGATTTGGTTGTTTTGTTAATTTCTTTTTTGGTGAGGATAATCGTCCTGTTGACAATTTTAAATCCTATAGGTTGATTTTTGAAAACATGCTGTAGGAAAATATCCAAAGTCATATTTTTAGCGTCTATGGATATAGGTAGACTTCCCTTTAGCATAGACTTTGTTCCCAATACTTCATATTGCGTCTGTCTTTTAATTTCTTGCAGTACATTTTCTAACGACTCGTTTCGAAATGTATGAGTAATGGTCTGCGCGTTTGATGCGTGACTCACCTGCAAAAAGAAGACGAAAAACAGTAATGTGGTTAGTTTGGTTATTCTTAGTAAGAAATTTAATTTCATTAATGTCTAGATAAGTTTAGGTTAGCGATTTGTTAGTTTAACATAAGTCAAGACTCGTATAACTGAATCGATTTAGTAAAGTTTAGTTATATTCTTTTACGTCTTAAATCCTCCTCCTTTCTTCATAATCTTTTTATATAAAGTTTTCTATCTTCGGTTAAAGTATAAGAGATATCATTTTGTTCTAGTAAGGTTAGTATGGTAGATAGGTTGTTGTTACGGAATGTTCCTCCGAAAAATTCGATATTAGGGACATCTTTATCGATGATTACGTCGATGTTGTACCAGCGGGAAATTTCTTCCATTACTTCTTTTAATGTTTTTTTATCAAAGTTGAATTTTCCTTGGATCCAGGCCAGTTCTGTCTCCAGTTCTATAGCTTTTACGGCTATGTTGGAGGCAGCGCAGATGCTCTGTTGTCCTGGGGTTAGGAACTTAGGGGCTAGGGAGCTATTTGTTTTGCTGTATACTTTGACTTTTCCTTCTACCAAAGAAGTTTTAACCTTGCTATTATCATAAGCATTTATATTAAAGGTGGTTCCTAGTACTTCTACGACTTGTGTAGAAGAATGTACTATAAAAGGCTTATTGCGAGCAGGAGTAACTTCGAAATAAACTTCTCCGCTTATTGAAACCTCTCTTTTGTCGCCTTTGAAGGCAAGGGGATAGGTCATGCTGCTTTCTGCATTTAATTGCACTTTGGTGCCATCAGGAAGGATGACTTTGTAATATCCTCCTCTAGGGGTAGTTATTTGTGCGGAAGTAAGTTCTTCTGTTGATGTTACTTTTTGTCCGTCATTGTACGTTATGGAGTTGGATTTTATGATAATGGCTTCGTGATTATTGTCAAGCGATATGTGTTTGCCGTTTGACAGTCGGATGGTAGCTTTGTTTTGCGCAGGTTTATAATCAACGTTGACGGACTGTTGAGCTGTGGGGGCTGTCTCTTGGTTTCTTCGAATTAATACGGCAGTAGTAAGCATGATACATAGGCATGCAGCCACGTAACCGACAATCTGAAGGAGTTTAGGGCTATTTATTTTTTGTGGTTTTTCTTCCTGTAGTTTTAAATCTTGCCAAGCGGCGGCAACATTTATGTTTTGCAGAAATCGAAAGGCCTGTTGTTGTTCGGCAGTGTTCAGACATCTGTCGTATAATTCCTTGTTCTTAGGAGATTGGGAAATCCAAGATTTGAGTTCCTTTTCTTCGGTATCCGTAAGATGGTCATTTATTTTCTTACGGATTAGAAAACTTATTCTTGAAACTTCTTCTTGATGATGGTGCATGCTTAGGGCAAATTTTTGCTATTAATACCGCGCCGTCATCAAAAAGTACTCATTCTAAAAGTGATTTTTTTCAATTAAATAGAGTGCGGAAATAAAAATGATAAAGGATTCAGGTTTCAAGGAGCTTCGTAAATGTTTAATAGCTCTTAGTTTATAATTTTTAACGGTTTGAAGGTTTATTTGCAATGCATCGGCGATTTCTTGATTACTTTTACCTTCCAAATATGAAAGAATGATAACTTTTTTCGCTTGATCGGGCAATTTGTTTATTGCATCGTAGAGTTCCCCCATAACTTCTGCATGTATGATACGGTGTAGAGGCGATTCTTCATGCTGAGGAAGATCCGAATAATAGTCTTCTTCTCTTTTGAGGGAACGTTTTAGTGACAGCAGCTTATTTAGTGCAAGTTGCCTTGTGCTTTGGTATAGAGAATTTTTTAGGTGGTCGAGGGATTTAAAAATTTTTTCTCCTTTCCATATTTTCATGAAGGCTTCTTTTGCTATGTCCTCAGCAAGTATTTTGCTGTTGCATATGTTTGATGCATAAAGACATAACCTTGCATAGTATTTGTGAAAAATGTATTCAAAAGCCATCTCGTCCGAAAGAGCAAATCTTTCCAGCAAATAGGTTTCGTTTGCAAACACCTTATTCGAATTCACTTTTCACAAATCGGTATTAAGCTCATAAGTATCTATGAACGAGCAAAGATATCCATTGTCATACAAAGCTAGTACAAAAATCTATAAAATGTTTTTTACTAGCTAATAATTTAAATTTTGGTTTATTTGAGATGGGTGGTGGATAAGCACAGTTGGCGATGCAGTCTTGTGCCGTTTCATCAACCAATAAAAAAGGCTTTGCAGATGCAAAGCCTTTTTATGTTGTAAAGATTTTGTTGTTCTTATCTTAACATGGTGAACACCCAAGTGTCGTCGAATTTGGTAGTACCGTTAGCACCGGTAGTTAAATATCCTTTACCGTCTATAGAGAATGCTACGGCTCCTTCTCTTGAGTTTTGAGGTAAAGCTTGGTGTTTGCTTTCCCATGTTTTGCTTGCAGGATCGTATCTCCAAACGTTACCCATAGCGCCTGACTTTTTGCCACCTACTACGAATCCGTAGTTGCCGATCACGAAAGTAGAAGCGCTTTGACGAGTTAAGTCGTAGCTTAATTCAGTATCTTTCAATGGAGTTTCTTCATTCCAGTTTTGTCCGTCGAAAGAATAGAAGTCTTCAGGGTATTGGTTGTTGTCAAGACCACCGCCTACGTACGCTTTGTTACCAATTACGAAAGCAAAAGCATTCACTCTTTTGTTTTTGAACTCAGAACCTATAGATTCCCAAGTATCGGTATTAGGGTCGTATCTGTAGAAGTCTTTCAAGGTTTTTTGGGTTTTGGTAGCTCCAAGACCTACATAGGCGTAGTTGCCAAGGGTGAAGGCTACCGCACCGTAACGTGCTTCAGCATTCGCTGGCAAGGAGGCTACCTGAGTCCAGGTATTTGTTTCAGGGTCGTATTTGTAGAAGTCTTTCAACACGTCAGTACCATCATAACCAAGACCGATGTATCCTTTGCCATTGATAGCAAAGCCTACAGCGCCGTTACGAGGTGCTCCCGGAAAATCAGCTATACGAGTCCAAATGTTATTTTTGAATGACCACGCATCGTTTGTTCTTTCGTTTGTCGAAAGAATTCCAGTAGCCAAATATCCGGTATTGTCAATTTGGAAAGAAGCTGCAGCACTTCTAGGATCACCATCGAATGCCGATGCTTTTACCCATTCTGTAGGACCATCATCTGTAGTATCATCCTCGTCCTTCTTACAAGAGTTGAATGCTGATAACGTAAACGCACAGGCTAAAATAATACATAGCCAACTTTTCTTGTTCATAAATTATTTGAATTTAGTATATACAATATTTAACTTAATCTTAGGTTTGCCGTTTTCTGTTGCTATTTTAAAAGTATTTACGGAGTTATACAAACTTGACGACGAAGTTGTGATTAATAACTCTGTATCAAGATATCGGTTTGTGTTCACATACTTGACATAATCTATCAGGTTGAACACATATTTTCCCGGTTCTCCGAATTCCGTACCCTTGATGAAGTTTACCTGTTGTGCGGCATTGCTGAATGGTGAAGGTACATACGATGTAGGTATACCGTTTTTGTTTAGCACCATCAGCATCAAGGATGTCGGCACCGGGAATTTGCCGTAATTTACGGATTCTGTCTCAATGATGAGTTCAGCTTTGTTGATCCCTATGTTTTCATTTTCCATAAACTGGTTTAATGAAGGGATACTGATTTTTGTTGCCAAGCCCGTTCCGGACTGCACGTACAGATTATTGTTAGTAGCTTGTGCCGGCAACACATTGTTTGTTTCGTTTAAGGTAGCGAACAATGTTCCTGTACGGTCGTATTCTATGTTGTTATAACGATAGCTTACTGTGGCCGTAGAAAGGACTTTTTTGTCATATACTTTGAAGCCGTCCGAACCTACATACGAATAATTGATGTTGATGTACACGGTGTCGTTAAGGCCTAGGATGGCGGTATTATTTTCATCCGGTACGACCACTATACCTTTCAGATATTCTTGGAAAGCATCGTTTGTTGAAACTTCGTATTCATTGGAAACGATTTTGTCAAAAAGATCTTTCCCAAAGTTGTAATCCAAATCTATACTGAAAGAGTCTACCGAATTGACGAAAGGTTTGAAGGTGCCGTTACCTATAGGTGTATTTTCGTAGTTGAATTTTTTGTAATTGAAAATAGTAGGGCCCGACACATAGAATGGTGCTTTGTAGTTGTCTATATCACCCAAAATATTCTCTGTTGTCAACGTTTGTGACAGCTTATGAATGTAGAATGTCTGATTTTGGGTGGTGTCGCCATAGTAATATTTTTCTGCTGTAGGCTTGAAATAAATATTCGCCGATTCAAACTGTGCTCCTGTAGGAAGACTGTGTATGAACGACTCAAAGGTAATCTGGAAATAGGCTGTGGATTTTATGGAGCCTAATCCGTCGTATTGGGTTTTACCGATCAAAACAGCTCCCGTATTTGCGGATGGGAGATAATTCATCTGATAGCTTGAGGCATATACCGTGAAAGAGTCTATGCGAGTCACAGAGATATCTTCCATGGGACTGTTTAGGGCTATGCTCATATCTTTGTTACATGCCGTGAAAGATATGCCGATAAGAATTAAAGCTAATAGGTTAAAATATGTTGTTCGTAATAATTGCCTCATATATATTCGTTGCTAAGCAAATTTAAGTAATACCTGCGGGATAATCTGTTATAATATGTTAAATCTGCTCCCGGCAAGTATGCCGTGCAAATCTAATAATTTAATTCCGTTTTGAAACTGTTAAAAAACCATAAAATCGCTCTTGTTAAATACGTGAGGGATAAAGGTTTTGCTACAAAAGAGTAGCTATTTTAGAGGAATATGTTGAAATCCCGCCCTAATAGCTGAAATATTTTGTTAACTTCATCATATGAAAGCTCTTTTAATTATCGACGTTCAGAACGATTTTCTTCCTGGCGGTGCTTTGGCTGTTCCACATGGGGATGAAGTGATAAATTATATAAACAGAATCCAAAGCAATTATGAGGTGGTGATCGCAACACAGGATTGGCATCCTGCCAACCACAAGAGCTTTGCTTCTCAACACCGAGGGTATAAGGTGTTTGATACCATCACTTTCAACCACGTAGAACAGGTGCTTTGGCCTGACCATTGTGTACAGCAAACCGTAGGAGCGGAGCTATCTTCGTCTTTAAATACCCATCATATCCAAGCAATCTTTCGTAAAGGTATAGATGTTAATGTAGATAGCTATAGTGGTTTTTTCGACAACAATAAGATGAGAAATACGGGATTGCATGGCTTTCTACAGGATAAAGGAGTGAGTGAAGTACATGTTTGTGGCCTTGCCGCCGACTTCTGCGTACATTTTACAGCTATGGATGCCTTGGAGCTTGGCTATAAGACTGCGGTGGTTTCTAAAGCTACCAAAGCCATAGACAAAGATGCCTACATGAAGAAGAAAGAATTCTTTCTACAACGTGGTGGAATCTTTATCTAGCGCTGTTCTTCCCGCCGAAGCGGCGTAGGTTATACGTGAAAGAAAGCAGGAAGTAGCGGTTTAGCGTATTGGAAATGACGTTGGAAATGTTGTTTTCCGTCACCCTGCGGCTTACATTCTGCGCCTTGTTGAGCAGATCGAATCCCTTGAGTGTGAGCTCTCCATTGCTACGCTTGAAGATCTTTTTACCTATGGAAGCGTTCAGCAGTGTTGTTTCAATACTTGGGTAGTTAAGCATGCCGCCATTGCTTATGTAGACGAGGTTGGAGCCTATGATCCAGCTTTTAATAGGTTCTAGCGAGATGTTGGTACTCAAGCGTTGATTGATTACATGATATCTTTCGGTTTGGGCGATGACGTTGGAGGTGATACGTCCGTCTATATGGTAATTCAGGCCTATGATATATCTTTTCGAGAATTTGGAGTTAATACTTATACTTTGCCCGTAACCGAATGTTTTGTTACTGATGGGCACGTCGTTCAGTTCGGCCAGCTCATTGTTGAGATAAAGTCGGGTATTGGCATTAAAGTTTATTTTCAGTTTTTCTATAGGGAATCCCAAGCTGTTGTTGAGACGGAAGGAGTAGGCACCGTCGGCATTCACCGGCCTCAAGTATTGTCCTCCGGCTCCCAGACGTATATTATCCAGAATATAGACGCTGGAATCCGTAAGAAATATACTGTTGATGATTTTGTCTTGAATATATTCGAAGGCAAGGTTTGTGGTCAGCGAACGTCCGCTTTGCCTGTCTATCGCTTTGTATTGTAGTCTTACGGTATGTGCGTATTCTTGGTCTAGGTTTGGGTTTCCATTGGTGATGCGCAATTCATTCTGGTTGTTGATGAAATCTTGCAGCTGCGCAATAGAAGGTGTATTTGTCTGGGTGTTGTAGGTCAGTTCTAAACTTTTGTTGTTTTTGAACTTAAAATTTGCCGACACCGCGGGCAAGATGCTATTGAAGTCGGCCACTGTCTTTATGCTGTAGGGCACGATGCGGTCATTGTTGCGGATACCGTGCTGGTATTGCAGGCCGATTTGAATGCGCAAAGAATCTTTGATGGCGTAGATGTAAGATAGTCCTGCATTGTGATAGTTGTAATCATTTCTGAACTCGTTAGAAAGTCTTTCTCTAAGTTCTCCCAGCTGTCCGGTTTCGGCGAGGTATTCGAAGGTCTCCTTGTTGGAATAAGAGGCTGTATTGCGAAAACCATATTGCAGTTGCAATCTGCTGTGGGCAGAGAGATTCTCTGTAAATGCTATTCTATTGTTGAAGCCGCTACCGTAGCCGTTGGTGACACTTTTATTGTTGTTAGTATCCACGCGGTTCAGTTCTGCATTTTTGAAGTATTCGGTGATGGCGAGGTTAAGTCCGTCGGCATTGTTGGAGCTTTTGTTGCCGCTGAGTGTTACGGTCATCGTGCGACCTTTCTTTTTGAAGCGGTGCATAAAGGTCAGTGACCCTCCGAAAGAGAAATTGTCGTTGTAGCTGTCGGACGA
The DNA here is from genome assembly GCF_039541675.1 of Sphingobacterium thermophilum. Classification (NCBI taxonomy): domain Bacteria; kingdom Pseudomonadati; phylum Bacteroidota; class Sphingobacteriia; order Sphingobacteriales; family Sphingobacteriaceae; genus Sphingobacterium; species Sphingobacterium thermophilum. Next base: position 113,526 of record NZ_BAABGR010000015.1, read on the forward strand.
GCGGTCCGAATTGTTTATGGGCATATTACCGTCTTTAATGGTATTGAACTGCGTGGCGACCTCTCTATTGCTGCTGGTATATTTTATGTTTGGCGTAAAGTCGATGCGGTTCAAGGAGTCTATGTTCCACTTCACGCGTGCGCCAAAGTCGTGGTTCTGGTTGTGAATGTCTGAGCGGTTCTGTTGATGGCGAAACTGGTTGGCCTGCTTTTCCGACAGGTATTCTATGTTGGACAAGGTGTTTGTCACCGTCGAGGTGGAGTTGAAGTTGTAGTCGGCGCTGACCTCCATATTTTGTTTTGGGAGAGTGTTACTGTAGTTGACAGCAGCAGCATAGGTTTCGGAAAGCCCTCGGTCCGTGTTGTTGTTGCCGCGGCGAGCGCCACCTCTGCCTTGTTCGGCGAAGTTGGTTTCGTTGATGTTGTTGGCAAGGAGGTTGAAGGCTATTTTTTTGTCTCCATTAAAGCGGTTTGTTGAGGAGTTTATGGAGAATTTATCGCTATCGCCTTTGCTTATCGAAGATTTCCCGAAATAACCTCTTTTTTTATCTGGTTTGGTAACGATGTTGATAACCTTGTTTCTTTTGCCGTCGTCGAATCCCGAAAAGCGTGCTTGTTCGGACTTTTCGTCTATCAGCTGGATTTTGGCGATAATATCTGCCGGTAGTGTTTTTAATGCTATTTTAGGATCTGTACTAAAAAACTCTTTGCCATCTACGATGATGCGAGTTACGGGTTCGCCATGAGCAGTGACATTGCCGTCTTCGTCGATCATTACTCCCGGGATTTGGGAGACTACCTCATCAGCATCCGCAAAATCGCGGGTTTGGAAATTTTTCGTATCATATTCCAAGGTGTCGCCCTTCATGAGAATGGTGGAAGGAGGGTTGATGACCACCTCTTCGATGGCGATGTTACCGGAAGTCAGCTGTATAGTCAATGGTGATGCCTGCTTGGCTACAGCTTTCACCAAGGTAAAGAAAGGCTGGTAGCCAATGGCTGTAACATGAAGCGTATAATTGCCCTCTTTGATATTCTGGAATACAAAATGTCCCTTCTTATCGGATACGGTGGTCTTGAGTACAGTGCTGTCTTGACCTGCGGAAGTAAGTTTCAGGGTGGCTCCCGGTACGATATTTTCATTAGACAGTACGGTCCCGCTTATGCTTACCTGTGCATTAAGTTCTAAATGTAAACATAGAAAGAATAAAATAGGTATTAGGTTTAGTTTAATAAAAGGTTTCACCGTTAGCTATCAGATATATAATACAATTATAGTTTAAAGTTATCATACTTCAAACTTATTCCCAAAATGAATATATTTGCTACATCGTTCACGTTTATATGAAAAGTTCCTTATTGAGCAGAAAAGAGAAGATTTTGGAAGCGGCTTTAGCTTTATTTGCAGAGAATGGGTATGCTGACACATCTACCAAAGAAATTGCAAATCAGGCTGGTGTTTCTGAAGCTTTAATTTTCAAGCATTTTGGTAATAAGGATTCTTTGCTAGCACATCTTATCAAATCCGGATATAGACGTGTGTTGCAACATCATCGCGGTATGATGACCTATAAAAATGCAAAGGACTTTCTGCGTAACATGATTTTCCTGCCTGGCAAGCTGGTAGCGGAAGAACCTTTGTTCTGGAAATTACAAGAGAGACTTTCCCATATTCCTTTCTCTAGGCAGCAGCATGAACAGTTTATGAAGCCCGTACACCCTATTATTATCCGCGCATTTAAGGAACTGGGATATGAAGATCCTGAAATTGAGGCCGAATTTTTGCTGTTGGTGATCGATATGCTGTGGAAGAAAGAAGCTTCCGGGGAAATTGATAACTCGCTGGATCTTGCTCTTCTTCTAGAAAAGAAATACCAATTGGATTGATGCGTTTTTTTGCGTCTTTTGTTGTGGAATTTGCAAAATCATTGGTGTTCTGCAAATATTATTCTATTTTCGTATTAATTATACATTAAAATCGATTTCATCATGCTGAAACCTATTTTAGCTTTTTCACTTGCTATTTTAAGCTCTTTAGGAGTTTATGCGCAGAAAAAACCGGATTTTGTGACTTTTATTAACAGTCAGCACAAATGGGTTGATTCTGTTTTTAACAGTCTGACACCAAGAGAACGTATTGCTCAATTGTTTCTGGTGCGTGCACATACCGATTTGGGCCAAAAGTATATTGACTCTGTGAAGAATGTCATCGCAAAAGAGCAGCTTGGGGGATTGGTGGTATTCCAAGGAGGTCCTGTGCGTCACGTCGATATGATTAATCAATATCAAAAGGTTTCTAAAGTTCCTTTATTAGTTACTATCGACGGAGAATGGGGCTTAGGAATGCGTCTTCCGGATTCTACCCTTTCTTTCCCTTATCAAATGACATTGGGTGCTTTGCAGGACAACTCCATGCTGTACGATATGGGGCGAGAGGTAGCCAAAGATTTTCGTCGTATGGGTATCCATTTCAACTTTGCCCCTACGGTAGATATAAACAACAATCCTAAGAATCCTGTTATTGGCTTTCGCTCTTTTGGAGATAACAAGGAAAATGTTGCCTTGAAATCGGCGGCGTATATGAAAGGGATGATCGATGGAGGAGTGTTGGCTTCTATCAAGCATTTTCCTGGTCACGGCGATACGGATGTGGATTCACATCACGACCTGCCTGTGCTGAACTTCACGAAAGAGCGTCTGGAAAGCTTGGAGTTATATCCTTTCCGTGAGCTTATCAATCAAGGTGCTACGGCAGTGATGGTCGGCCACATGTTTATCCCTGCGTTGGATAACACTCCGAATATGCCTTCTTCTATATCGAAGAAAGTAGTTACTGACCTTCTGCGCAAACAGTTAGGATTCAAAGGTCTTACTGTTACCGATGCAATGAACATGAAAGGGGTAACCAAGTTTTTCCCTAACGGAGAAGGTGATATTTTAGCTATTGAGGCTGGTCACGACTTGTTGGAACTTTCGGAAAACAGCGGTCGCGCCATAGAGCTTGTAGAAAAATCTATCAAGAGTGGTCGTCTGAAGCAAGCAGATATTGATGCACGTGTAAAGCGTGTGTTGGCAGCCAAACTATGGCTAGGCTTGGATAACTACAGAGACGCTAATCGCAACAACCTTATTACCGACGTAAACCGTCCAGAAACAAAGTCTCTGATCCAACGTATGGCAGACGCTTCAGTAACTTTGCTGAAATCTAATAAACGTATTCACGCTTTCAATCCTAAAGTGGAGACAGCCATAGTGTCTGTAGGTATTAACAAAGCACAAGATTTCGAAAAAGGCATGGCTGCACGTCTTACTAATGCAAAAAATTATTATATTACAGGTAAAGAAAGCGAAGAGCAGCTCAAAGATCTTATAAAAGAGATCAGAGCGCATAACCAGATCATTTTGGCTGTGCATGACAACCGTTCACGTCCAAGACCTACATTAGACTTCTCGGAAAGTGTGAAGGAATTTATCCATAAGATAGCAGGAAGACGTACCATCACAGTCATGTTGACCAATCCTTATGCTTTGACATCGGTAAATGTGGATCGCAGTGCGTCCATCATTATGGGCTATCAAAATGAAGATTTCATGCAACGCGCCGCCGTAAAAGTGATCTTTAAAGATATTAAAACCAAAGGGAAGTTACCGGTCACAATAAATAAGACATATACTTTCGGAAAAGGCCTTTAATTTCCTATGAAAAACACTCTGTTTTTGAGCTAAGCTGAATAAGCTTAGCTTTTTTTTTCGTTATTATAATCCTAACTTAGTCAACAATTATAAACTAATATCGGTATATATGGCATCAGAACAGATTTCTGTGTTTGACATGTTCAAAATTGGGATTGGTCCTTCAAGTTCACATACGCTGGGACCATGGCGGGCGGCAGAACGTTTTATTCAGAAACTGAGAAGTATTTCAGTCCTACAGGCAGTAGAGCAAATCACAATCCTATTATATGGTTCCTTGGCCAAAACAGGGATTGGTCACGGAACCGATATTGCGGTGTTGTTAGGATTAAGCGGGGATGATCCCGTTACTTTCGATGTGAATCAGGTTATTCCGAAGGTAGAACAGATTAAATCATCCAATATATTACATCTAGGAGGGGAGAAATATATCCCTTTCAGCTATGCCGATCAACTTTTGTTTTTATATGACCAGAGCTTGCCTTTTCATCCTAATGCGGTGTCCTTTCAAGCCTTTCTCGAAAATGGAAAGGCCGTCAGTGAGACTTACTATTCTATAGGAGGAGGTTTTGTTGTGCAGGAGAACGATACGGAAACGGTGTTGAAGGAGGTTGACCTTCCATTTCCTATAGATACGGCCCAGCAGCTGATGTCGGCCTGTATGCGTACGGGACTGAAAATTTCAGAGCTGGTTTTGGAGAATGAGCTGGCCTGGCGTCCGGAGGAGGAAACGAGAAAAGGGATTCTGGATATTTTCAGGGTCATCAAAGAATGTATTTATAAAGGATGTCACACCGAAGGTGTGCTTCCCGGAGGATTGAACGTGGAGCGTAGGGCTGCACGTCTCAACAAGCGTATGCTGAAAGGTCGCACATATAGCGACTATGATTCGTGGGTGGAGGCTTTACGTGCCGGAGGAAAAGATTTCGGTTATATCTTGGACTGTGTGAGTTGCTTTGCTCTGGCCGTGAATGAGGAGAATGCTTCCTTCGGTAGGGTGGTGACGGCTCCTACCAACGGGGCGTCGGGAGTTATACCTGCCGTACTTCAATACTACATCACGTTTCATGATGCATACACGGAGGAAAAGATTATCCAATTTATTGCTACAGCATCGGAGATAGGCTCAATCTTCAAGAAGGGAGCCACCATTTCTGCGGCGATGGGAGGCTGTCAGGCTGAGATAGGTGTTTCATCGGCTATGGCGGCCGGTGCATTGACTGAGTGTTTGGGAGGGTCGCAGAGACAGGTGCTTATGGCAGCCGAGATTGCTATGGAACATCATCTGGGATTGACTTGTGATCCTATTGGAGGCTTGGTACAGGTTCCTTGCATCGAGCGTAATACCATGGGAGCCATCAAGGCTATTACGGCGGCACAGCTGGCCCTGCAGTCCAATCCGGATAAGGCTAAGGTGAGCTTGGATGCGGTGGTAAGTACTATGTGGGAAACGGCGCAGGACATGAATGTGAAATATAAAGAGACTGCAGACGGTGGATTGGCGGTGAAAGTGCCGCTAAGCTTGCCGGAATGTTAAAGAAGATAAAATCAGGCCCTTGCTTTTCCATGCAAGGGTTTTTTGTTTACCTTTGTTTTAAGTATGAAGTACTGCTCTATAGCTTCCGGATCGAATGGAAATTGTTACTATGTGGCTAAAGGCGACGATGCTGTCTTGATTGATGTGGGTATCAACAGAAAGCATGTGGAGTTGCGTATGGCAAGAGCAGGCATTGATCCGAGGAGTGTGAAGGCAATCTTCATTACCCATGAGCATACCGACCATATTCGAGGGCTTATGGTCTTCTCTAAGCGGTATCAGGTCCCAATATATCTAACCCGAGGGACCTACGAGGGAGCGCGTCTTCCTCTGCCTAGCCACCTTGTTCATTTCATTCAGCCGGATGACCGTATTAAGGTGGGAGAGCTCACCGTGTTGGGAATTCCAAAGTATCATGACGCTAAGGAGCCTTGCAGCTTTGTCGTTACAGACGGCAAGGTCAATATCAGTATTATGACGGATTTGGGAAGAGGATGTGACAATGTCAAACATGTCATCCAGCATTCGGACGTGTTGCTTCTGGAGAGCAACTACGATACGGAGATGCTTCTCAGCGGGCCTTATCCTTACTATTTGAAGAATAGGATTCGTGGAGGATGGGGACACCTTTCCAATGCGGAAGCACTACAGGTGTTTGTGGAAAATAAAACATCCAGACTGAAACATCTGATTTTGGGACACCTGTCTGGAGAAAACAATACGGTGGAGCTTGTAGAGTCTGTTTTCCGTCCTCACTGTAAAGGGATAGCGCTGTCGGTGGCTCGCCGCACGGAAGAGAGTCCGCTCTTTTACCTTGCAGAAGAAGAAATCAAAGTCATTTCTCCGATAGTATTTGAACAAACGACTTTGATTTATGAGGAAATAAGTTTTTACTCCAGTTCCATGTGAAATAGGTCAGCTAGATGACCTTTAAGTTTTTCTTTTACCTCTTCGATATTGAGCTTATGTCCCAATTCACGTTCCATGGAGGTGACATCTTTGTCTTCAATGCCGCAAGGGATAATGTTTTTGAAGTAGGAAAGGTCGGCATTGACGTTGAATGCAAAACCATGCATGGTTACCCAGCGTGAGGCACGTACTCCCATAGCACATATTTTGCGAGCGTTATCTTTATAGGCATCCAACCAAACGCCGGTGTAGCCGTCATATCTTCCTGCTTCAATACCATAATCGGCTAAGGTCAGAATAATCGCTTCTTCCAAGGTGCGTAGGTACAGATGTATGTCAGTGAAAAAGTTGTCCAAGTCCAAGATAGGATATCCTACAATCTGACCGGGCCCATGGTAAGTAATATCTCCTCCACGGTTTATCTTGTAGAAGGTAGCATTCTTCTCTTTCAATCCCTGTTCGTCCAGCAACAGATATTCTTCATGTCCACTTTTTCCCAAGGTGTACACATGGGGATGCTCCGTGAAGATAAGATAGTTGGGAGTAGGATGGTTGGTGTTATTTGTTCTGTTATCTTGTTTTATGGCTAATGTTTCAGCGAAGATCTTTTCCTGTCTGTCCCACGCTTCTTTGTAATCTACTAATCCCCAGTCTATGAATTTAACTTTTTTGTTCATCTCTATATGCTGTAGGCTTTATGCATTATGCTATTAGCCTTTTAATTTTTTACTTCAATTAAATACGTTTTAATATATTGATTTCTACAGCTATTTTATCATGAATTTCTTTGGTATAATGTATAATTCATGTGCTGCACTAAGCATGACTGTAGAAACCTAGCTAGTCTCAAAATGCTTTAACGTCAGTGCGTGTACCTTTTGCCTTCCCTTATATTTTTTTAAGTTCCCCATCGCTTGATGCTTAAAGTTTAAAGCCCACGGCTTATAACTGTCTAATAAAGCAAATTATTATAAGGATAACGTGCATTATGCATCTTGGACACGATCTCATATAGGGTATCCCGAAATTCGTCAATATTTGTTTTGTTTGTTGCTGAGAGGAATATCGCAGGAGATGAGTTTTTCGCCATCCACGATTTTTGGAAGCCCTCCAATGTTGTTGTTCTCTCTTCGCCGTTGTCGTCGACCTCTACAGCAGGTTTGTATGCATCAATTTTGTTGAATACCGTGATGGTAGGTTTGTCCAAGGCATTGATATCTTTGAGAGTTTCGTTTACAGCACGGATATGATCCTCAAAGCTTGGATGGGAGATGTCTACTACATGTATCAGCACGTCAGCTTCGCGCACCTCATCCAAAGTGGATTTAAAGGATTCCACTAAGTGGTGTGGCAGTTTGCGGATAAATCCTACTGTGTCGGAGAGCAGGAAAGGCAGGTTGTCTATTACCACTTTCCTTACGGTAGTATCTAGGGTGGCGAAAAGTTTATTTTCTATATACACATCCGCTTTGGAAAGCATGTTGAGGATGGTAGATTTTCCTACGTTGGTATATCCTACCAATGCTACACGGATTAGTTCACCACGATTTTTGCGTTGGGTAGCATTCTGTTTATCTATCGCTTTAAGCTTTTCTTTCAGTAAAGCGATTTTATCTAAGATTATACGTCTATCCGTTTCGATTTGTGTTTCTCCCGGACCGCGCATACCTATACCTCCACGTTGGCGTTCCAAGTGGGTCCACATGCGTGTCAGTCGAGGATAGAGGTATTGGAGCTGAGCCAGCTCTACTTGTGTTTTTGCCTGTGCCGTTTTGGCGTGTTTGGCGAAAATGTCGAGAATAAGATTAGAGCGGTCCAATATTTTGCGTTTCAGCTCACGTTCGATATTGCGCAGCTGCGAAGGAGTAAGCTCATCGTCGAAGATTATCATATCTACTTCTTCCGCTTCTGCGTATTCGCGGATTTCGTCCAACTTACCTTTTCCTACGAAGGTAGCATGTTCGGGCTTTGGCAGTTTCTGGGTAAAAACCTTCACCGTTTGGGCACCGGCGGTCCTTACCAGGAACTCCAATTCTGTAAGGTAATCCTGTGCTATCTGGTCTGTAATGTCGGGTGTAACCACCGAAACCAGAATAGCGGTTTCTTGCTTAGGAGCTGTATCTATAAGTTTGAATCTTTTTGCCATAAAATGTGTTTTGCAAAGTTGTTAAATAGCTTGATATTCTGAGGTCAGCTATTCTAAAACAACATTTGACAAAGGTAAAAGTTTTTCTACGAAATCTTATCCCACGATATTCCTGAATTATGCTGGTTGAGGTAATTGAGCAGCAGTCTGTTTTCCGGCAGGGATAGGGTAGGGTCTTTTTTGAAGATGTCGATGACGGTGTTGCGAGCTTCGTGAAGGATGTTTTGATCCTGTGTAAGGTCCGCAATTTTCATGTTGAGCACGCCGGACTGTTGGGTGCCCGAGATGTCGCCGGGACCACGAAGGGCCAAATCCACTTCGGCGATTTCAAAGCCGTCGTTGGTACGCACCATAGTTTCTATGCGTGTGCGTCCTTCTTTGCTGAGCTTGTCTCCCGACATCAGGATGCAGTATGACTGTTCGGCCCCGCGTCCTACACGGCCCCGCAGCTGATGGAGTTGAGACAGTCCGAAACGTTCGGCATTTTCGATAATCATCACTGTGGCGTTCGGCACGTTGACGCCCACTTCGATGACTGTGGTGGCAACCATGATCTGTGTTTCTCCCTTCACGAAGCGTTGCATCTCGAAATCCTTGTCCTTGACCGGCATTTTGCCATGTACAATGCTGATTTTGTATTGAGGTAGCGGAAACTCCCTCTGAAGGTTTTCTAGTCCTGCTTCCAAGTATAACAGGTCCATCTTTTCGCTTTCTTTGATTAAAGGGTAAACAATATATACCTGTCGTCCTTTGGCTATTTCCTGTCGCATGAAGCCGAAGACCCGCAGTCGTTGGTTTTCGGAGAAATGTATGGTTTTAATGGGTTTGCGTCCTGCCGGCAGCTCATCGATGACCGAAATGTCGAGGTCGCCATACAAGGTCATGGCCAGAGTCCGTGGTATAGGTGTAGCGGTCATGACCAGCATGTGCGGAGGAATGCTGTTTTTGCGCCAGAGCTTGGCACGTTGTTCTACGCCGAAGCGATGTTGTTCGTCGATGACGACGAAGCCTATATTTTTGAATTTGACCTTATCTTCAATGAGGGCGTGTGTTCCTATTAGAATATCTAAGGTTCCGTCTTCCAGCTCTTGGTGTATGATACGGCGTTCTTTGGCGGAGGTAGACCCGGTCAACAGTTTGATGTTGCAGATATCATTACCCAAGAGTTCTTTGAGGCCGTTATAATGCTGGGTAGCAAGAATTTCAGTCGGTGCCATCATGCAGGCCTGATAGCCATTGTCTACGGCCAGCAGCATGCTCATCAAGGCGACGACAGTTTTGCCGGAACCGACATCTCCCTGCACGAGGCGGTTCATCTGTGCTCCCGTATTGGTGTCGTGTCTTATTTCCTTGATTACTCGTTTTTGTGCATTGGTCAGAGGAAAAGGAAGGCGTGTTTGGTAGAAGGTGTTGAACTTCTCGCCGACCTTATCAAAGCGGTGTCCTTTAAACTTTTGGGTGTTGAGCTGCTTGTTACGAAGAAGCTTCAGCTGTATGAAGAAAAGTTCTTCAAACTTCAAGCGTTTGAGAGCTCCATTAAGCTCCTCCGTATTCTGCGGAAAATGTATGGATAGCATGGCCTTAGGATACGGCATCAGGTTGTACTTCTCAACCAGATAGGCGGGCAGTGTTTCCTGCAGTGAAGAATATACGGACTCTAGAGCAGTCTGCTGTAGACGTTGTATCCCTTTGGTGTCGAGATTGAATTTTTTCAGCTTTTCGGTAGAAGAATATACAGGCTGCATAGTCAGGTTGCCCAGCTTCTTTTCCTGCGGGTTAAAGAGCTCCATTTCGGGATGAGACATGGAGATCTGTCCGTTGAATAGGGAGGGTTTGCCGTAGATGATGTATGCTGCTCCTACCTTAAGGCTTTTCTTAAGCCAGCTTATACTTTGAAACCACACCAGCTCCATGGTTCCTGTTTCGTCTCTGAAGAGACCTACAAGGCGTTTAGATTTCTTCTCACCGGCTTCTTGTAGTTGAACAAGACGTCCCAATACTTGGGCGCCCACAAGATCGGGATGTAGCTGCCGTATTTTATAGAATTTGGTGCGGTCTATATAACGAAACGGATAGTATTGCAATAAATCTCCAATAGTGAATATCTGTAACTCTTTTTTGAGTACATCGGCCTTCTGAGGCCCTACACCTTTGAGGTATTCTATAGGAGTTATTAACGAAATATCAGCCATCTCTCTTGCAGCTAATTTACAAAAAATAGATGTGCTTCGCAGCATAAAGCTTACAGCTGCTGCAAATAGTTTCGTATTAGTACAAGCTAAAAAGGCCATTCCTGAAGGAATGGCCCGTACCAACTCAGTGAGTACATTAGGGAATTTAGTTTAGATTATTAATCTGGTTAATCAAGTTTTCTTTTGAGGTAAGCGCTAATTCGTTTTCGCTGATGTTGAAGATAGCATTTGGTGCTATGGTGACTTTTTTGATGGCGTAGACTATAGATCCATTGCTTTCGGAAGTGAAAATGATATGTACATTTTTTCCGACAGGCAAGAAGCCATAATGTTCAGTGAAGAAATGTTCTTGTGAATCGTAAATGTCTAACCTAGCCAGTAAGTTTTGTTCGTTTTCGTAAGAAAGGTAAACGGCAGAATTGGTGTGGTTATAGGCGGCAGGTACGGTAACCTTTATCTGAGCTTTAGGATCAGGCTCTCCGGCAAATCTATCCACGTTGGTCCATCCAAATTCATTAGACCAGATGTCGTAAGTCGCATAGTCCGAATTTGGGGTTATGCCAGCACGCTTACCTTGGTTTCCTTCACCTGTAACTTCCTCCCATGTCAAATCACCTTCTTCGTCGATGTTTCCGAACCAAAGTTTCATGTCACTATCCAACCCTCCGGTTAAGCCGGCAGGAATATTTACGTAGAAAGGACATCCAGGTTTAAGTTTCTGATTGTTTTTGTATACTTCGATATTGAATTGACCTCCAGTAATTAAAGGCAGCAAGTCCCCATTTTCATTTTTGCCCATTAAAGGTTTGTTGGTGATAACCATATTGCCTCGATCATACATCTCGACAAAAGAGAGCGTAACCTCTCCTGTTACAAGAGTATTGTTATTATCGAGCAGACAGTTTGCAGGGACTTTAATTTTAGTTCCTTTGTCTGTTGTAAATTCTAAACCTTCTTCCGCTTTAAATCCTTTTTTGATGGAGATATCTTCTAAAGCTTTTTGTCGGATATGGTTAAATTCTATCGATGACGGGTTTGCCAATTGAGATATGACCTCTGTTTCGTTCTTACAAGAGAACAATGATATTGTAGCACTAAGAGCTAATGCGATAAGAGTACAGTTAAATTTCGTTTTCATAATATTTGATTTTAATATGTTCAACCATCTGATTTACCATTATATCAACAGGCTGAAAGTTTTGTTACCGGGGAAAACGAAATTTTTTGAAAATTTTTCGAGGGCTAAAAACAATAGCGGTATCTTCCTTGGAAGACACCGCTATTGGAAATTTAAGGTTGTCATTTGTTAAGCTTTCCAGGCAATGACGGAAATTTCGATATTTACGTTTTTTGGAAGGGTTTTTACAGCCACACATTCGCGTGCCGGTTGATTAGCGGTAAAGTATTGCGCATAGATTTCGTTTACTTTGCCAAAATAATCCATGTCACTTAGGAAGATTGAAGCTTTGACGACATCTTCCAAACCGTATCCTGCTTCTTCGAGAATAGCTTGGATATTTTTGAATACTTGGTGGGTTTCATCTTCGATTCCTGAAGTCACCAATTCCATGGTTTCGGGGATTAAAGGAATCTGACCGGAAACATATAACGTTTTGTCGGCTTTTACCGCTTGATTGTAAGGGCCTATGGCTGCTGGCGCCTTTGAGGTGTTGATAATTATTTTCTGTGACATATCTCTTTTTGTGTATAAATATTTATAATTTCCAAGATTAAAAGACCTCGAGGAAGGTTGTTAGGTGGACAACGGGCGATTATTAGAAGCTGTTGTCCGGAAGACTAAGTTACAATGCCTTTATGGCAATTACAAGGTACGTTTTAAATATAACTGAATAATGAAAAGGAACATAGCGCTGATCAATGGTATTATTTATTCTGAATATGACATTTTTCGTGATAAAGCCTTGTTGATTTCCGGCCCTACCATTCGGGGTATTGTGGATATTTCTGATATTCCGGATGGCTACGAGCAGGCAGATGTAGGAGGAAGTCATATCTGTCCCGGGCTTATAGATCTTCAGATTTATGGCAGTGGAGAGGAGCTGTTTTCCGCGGAGCTTACGGTAGACTCATTACATAAAATAGAATGTCATTTGTTAGAACAAGGATGCACCTCTTTTTATCTTACTTTGGCAACAAATACGTTGGAAGTGTTTAGGAGAGCTATGGCTGTTTTTGAGGAAGCTGCACCGAAGGTAGCTATGGGGCTGCATCTGGAAGGACCTTTCCTTAATGCGGCTAAGCGGGGCGCCCATCCTCAGGAGCTTATCGTTGAGCCCCAAGTGTCTGTCTTGAAAGAACTTTTTGCTGAGCATGGTGATGCTGTGAAGATGATGACTATTGCGCCGGAGAATGTAAGTGAGGCTTGTGTTCGTTTTCTCCTAGAGCGTGGCGTTCTGTTGAGTGCCGGGCATTCTAATGCTACACGGGAAGAGGCAATGGCTGCCTTCGATACAGGAGTTAGAGCGGTGACGCACCTATGGAATGCGATGTCTCCTTTGCATCACCGTAACGTAGGGGTTCCGGGGGCCACTTTTCTACATCCTTCAGTATGCGCTTCCATCATTGTGGACGGTATACATGTGGATTTTGAGGCGGTAAAGCTTAGCAAGCAACTGCTGCGGGAGCGGCTTTTTTTGATAACAGATGCGGTGGCCTCATGCAATAAAGGAATTTATAAACACGTGCTTAATGGTGATCATTATGTGTTGCCTGATGGTACGCTTTCCGGGTCTGCCCTTACCCTGCTTAAAGCCGTGGAAAACTGTGTCAGTAGGGTAGGCATAGCGCTTGATGAAGCGTTGCGCATGGCCACTCTCTATCCCGCAGATCTTATTGGACGTAAAGATATAGGTCGCCTTGCGGAAGGAACTGTGGCTAACGTTTTAGTGTTCTCTTCTACATTTGAGGTGGAATCTGTTTATTTTATGGGGGAAAAGATAAGGTAATAAGTATATTCCGGTATATTTAACATTTATCTTGGAGAAAATAAAAGTATATACCTTAGTTTTGTAACCTATGAAAATACAAGTTATATCCGTTTGGGCAGCGAGCTTATTGTTGGCTTTGTCTATGTCCTGTAAATCAAGTAAACCGAAACCTAATCCGACGACCTCTGCGGTGACGACTGAAGTTTCAGCTACACAACCTACAGAAGTTAGCGTTCCTGCAGTTCCTCTGGAAAATACAAAGAAGGACACGGCAGTTAATACAGCTACTTCAAAAGCTACTGCCGAAGTTAAAAAGGAGAAGATAAGACTGGATTTGCCTGTCGTTCCGCGTGAATTTCGTGCGGCATGGGTGGCTACAGTTGCCAATATTAACTGGCCGTCAAAGCGTAACTTGACAACGGAGCAGCAAAAGCAGGAAGCCATAGCTCTTTTGGATCTGTTGAAAAATCATAATTTCAATGCGGTGATATTTCAGGTAAGGCCGTCGGCAGATGCTTTGTATGAAAGCTCTTACGAACCTTGGTCTTATTTTTTGACCGGAGAGATCGGCAAGCGACCAGAGCCGTATTACGATCCTTTGGCCTTTTGGGTAGAAGAAGCACACAAAAGAGGGTTGGAGCTGCATGTTTGGCTGAATCCTTACCGTGCTCATCATACCAACGGAGGAGAGGTGACAGAAAAATCCATGGCTAAGAAAGCAGCAGACTACGTCGTACGCCTTAAAAATGGAATGTACTGGTTTGATCCTGCCGACCCTAGGACGCAAGATCATGCCTCTCGTGTAGTAAATGACATCGTGAAACGCTACGATATCGATGGCGTACATTTCGATGATTATTTTTATCCATATGCGAGCTACAATGGTGGCGATTTCCCGGATCACAAGACATGGAAAAGCTATAAAGACAATGGTGGTACCTTAAGCCGTGCAGACTGGAGAAGACATAATGTCAATATCTTTATCGAGCGTATTTACAAAGAAATTAAAGCAGAAAAGCCTTTCGTGAAATTCGGTCTTAGCCCTTTCGGTATTTGGAAGCCGGGCTATCCTGCGGGGGTTACGGGGTCTTCGCAGTATGACGAGCTGTATGCAGATGCTAAGTTATGGCTTAATGAAGGGTGGGTAGACTATTTCACACCACAGCTTTATTGGCCTATCGAGCCACCACAACAAAGTTTCGTCTCTCTACTTAAATGGTGGGAGTCCGAAAATACGTATAAGAGACATCTGTGGCCTGGGTTGAATACCGTAGCAGTGAAAGCGGCACACAGACCTACAGAGATTCTTAATCAGATTACCGCAACGCGTGAGATTGTGCCTAACAGCCCTGGGCAGGTACATTGGAGTATTGCAGGATTGACCAAAAGCCCGGAGATGCTTTCTTCACTAGTTCAAGGACCTTATAAGAAAAAAGCTTTGGTACCTCGCTCTCCGTGGTTGCCGGCAAATCCGCTGCTCAGCCCTACCTTATTATTGACTGTAGAGGGAAATAATGCGCATGCAAAATGGTTGCACAAGCAGCCCGACCAAATCCGGCATTATGTATTATACTACCGTTACGGAAAGGAGTGGCAAATAGAAATTTTGGTTAGTAATATTACAGCAAAAGAACTTGCCCTATACAAAGATGGAGAAAAGCTGAATGCGGTAGCCGTAAAGGCAGTGGATAGGTTGGGCAATGAGAGTGACTACGACGCAAAGCTGAATTAATAATAAAAATATTAATAAACAGAAGGCCGGAACAATTGTTTCGGCCTTTTTATTTATAGACAAAAACCTTTCAGTTTTTACATTCTCTACTGGTATTGTGGTATGCTAAATGAATTTAAAAAGCTTATGCGTGTTTTTTCATTTTTTTAAAAAAATATGAAAAAACGTGTGAATATTTGAAATTGATTTTTTATTATTGTTATAGAAAGCGAACGCTAATTTTAACCTAATTATTGCCATAGTTTTTACCTAAAGAAAACTAATAAACTAACAATTATTACTTAAATGAACTACTATTATGAAAGCACGGTTACTTCTTTTCGTGTTTGGACTAATCTTTATTAGTGCCAATGCATTTGCGCAACGAACAATTTCAGGAAAGGTTACCGATGAGAGAGGCACGGGGTTAGGGGGAGTAACAATCCAAGAAAAAGGAAAATCCAATCAAACGGTGTCTTCCGCTTCCGGAACATATACCATTCGGGTTTCGGAAGGAGCGACATTGGTCTTTCGGTCTGTAGGGATGGTGGCTGTGGAGCGGAAAGTGGGCTCTGAAAATGTGATCAATGTCGTGTTGAAAGAAGATGCTTCCTCTATTGACGAGGTCGTTGTTACGGCTTTCGGTATTGAGCGGGATAGAAAGTCGCTGGGGTATTCTACGCCTCGCGTGTCGGGTGAGGAGGTTGCCGAAACCCAAAGAGAGGCCTTCTTCAACGGCCTTCAAGGTCGTGTGCCGGGGTTGTCGGTAAACAGCTCTAATGGCTTGCCGGGAGCTTCTGCGCAGATTGTCCTTCGTGGCTTTGTATCTATCTCCGGAGACAACAACGCGTTAATCGTGATTGATGGGGTACCGGTGGACAACTCTATCATCAATGAGCACGATTTGGTGTATGATGGAACAAACCGGGAAAACGACTACTCTAACAGGGCTATTGACCTGAATCCGGAAGATATAGAAAGTTATGTCATCATGAAAGGTGCAGAAGCCACCGCTATGTTTGGGAGTATGGGTGCCGGAGGGGCTATCCTTATCACTACCAAAAAAGGTAAAGCGGGCCGCTCGTCGGTATCTTATACTTACAGCGGACGTGTAGAAACTCCTTACCGTTATCCGGAACGTCAATATGTTTATGCTCAAGGAACCAACGGTACTTACTCAGCGACGTCGACATACGCGATGGGTCCTCGCTTTAATCCAGAACAAAAAATCTATAAGGATAATACGAAAAACTTCTTCAGAACAGGCTTCAACCACAAACATAATCTGGTGATTGAAGGTGGGGCCGAAGCTCTTACTTACAGATGGTCGAATGAGTATTTCGACAATAAGGGTATTGTGCCTAATACGAGCTACAGACGTATCACTTCACGTCTTACCGGTACGTCAAAAATCAACTCGAAACTTGATGTGAATACTACATTCAGTTTTATGAACTCCCACAATGACAAAGCCAACAAGGGGGACGCAGGTTATCTGATGACGTTGATGCGTTTTAATCCTCTGTGGGATGTAAGAGACTGGATTGATCGTGCAGGAAACAGGGTGCTTCACGTCTCGGATATTTATAGCGAGCTGGACAATCCTTTCTGGGATGCATATAAAAACAGTGCTTACGATGATGTAAACCGTATCTTAGGGAATACACAGTTCAATTACAAGGTAAACAGCTGGCTTAGTATGCAAGCTACGTTGGCTGTAGATTATTCGAATACTAACGGATTCAAGATTTATCACGCCCAATCATATTCGGGATCGGGTAGTGCGAGTGATCCGGATTTAGGAGAGATTTATATTTATACCAAAACTGCCAGAATATTGTCTGGGCAATATCGAGCTTCTACAAGACATAAGTTTTGGGATAACAAATTTTCTTTACAGACGAGTTTAAGTGCTAACATCTACGACTACCACTATAATACGGATTCGCAGTACGGTAGAAAGATGTACGACCCTAACTTTTATAACATCAATAATACGGATCCGGCAGAACGAAGAGCGAAGAACTATATTGACAGACGCAGAAATATGGGAGCTTCGCTGCAAGCGGTTTTGGGTTATAAGACCTTATTATATTTAACTCTTACTGGTAGGGTGGATGCTTCCTCACGTCTGATGCCTAATCACCCTGTATATGCTTATCCATCGGGCTCTTTGGCGTTCAATTTCTCTGACTTTGACTATGTCAAAGAGAATTACAAATGGCTGGACGACGGTAAGTTACGCTTTTCTATTTCAAGAACAGGTAAGGAGCCTTTCCGCTCGTATGCTACCCGTTCTAATTTGGAAACGCAGATGACCTCGGGTGGTGGTTTTGCTTATCAGGTAACTGGTGGTAACCCAAATCTTAAAATTGAAACCACAGAAGATGTTGAGGGAGGTATCGAGTTCTCCTTATTTAAGAGAAGATTTACGTTCGACTATACCTATTATCGTCGACGCAGTATTGACCAGATTTTCCAACCACGATTGAGTTATGCTACCGGTTTTATTTTGAGAACCATCAACGGAGGTATTATAGAAAGCAGTGGTAGTGAAATCCAAGCTAATATTGCTCCTATCCGTAAGAAAGATTTTTCATGGGATATTACTTTGAACTATACACAGCAGGAAAGTATAGTGAAGTCTATGGCAAAGGATCTTCCTGAAACGTACGATTCGGACACTTGGTTGACAGGGGGTGTTCGTTCGGCTGTGTTTATAGGAAAAAGTATAGGTTCGCTTTCTGCTACACAGTTTGCCAGAAATGATAGAGGAGATATCCTCATCAACCCTCAGAACGGATTGCCTGTATTGCCATCAGAAACTACATGGGGTTATGTGGGTGACCGTATCCCTGACTTCACGCTCGGTATTGTTAATAAATTTAGATATAAGGACTTTACCTTGAATTTCTTATGGGATACCCGCTTTGGTGGAGACGTTTACAACTTGTTGGGGTACCGTATGTATGTTTACGGTTTGAGTGAACATACTTTGAATCGTGAGGAGCCACGTGTGGTAAAAGGTGTGCTTCAAGATGGTCTTGAAAATACCGACTTCCCTACTCCTAACACCATTGCGGTAACGCCATATTACACTTCGGCTTATTTCTATAATAATATCACAGGTGAGAAATTTATAGAAAAAGACATTTGGACCATCCGCTTAAGAGATATCACCTTGTCTTATAACCTTCCTAAGAAGGTCATCAGACGCTTGGGAACCCGCAGCAGCATGTCTTTGTTCTGCACTTTGACAGACGTGGTGTTGTTAACCAATTATTCGGGATTGGATCCGGAGTCTAATGCCAACACGCCTGGTTTGGGAGGTATTGGTGGATTCGGAATTGACTATGGAAATATGACCAGACCTTTGGGAATGAACTTTGGTTTGAGATTGAAACTCTAAATACAGGAAATCATGAAAATCAGAAGATATTTAGCTGCAGGGGCGGTATTATTGACAACTCTGGGCGTCAGTTGTAAGAAATTTTTGGACATAAACTACAGTCCTTCCTTTCCGCAGGAGGTTTCTGCCGAGCTGTATTTGTCTCCTATCATCTATCAAATAGCCAACTGTTACGGCCAAGATCAGCGTATTATCAACAAGTTTACGCAGGCTATGTTAGGAGCTAGTACGGACAGGGCTTCTTATATATGGGAGCAGCACAGTTATCCTGGAGGTACCAGCGATGTGGGGGGCGTTATGTGGCGTATGGTATATTTCAACCACGGCATGAATTTGGAAAACCTTCTTAAGGATGCTATTGCTAACAAAAAGTATGAGTTTGCTGCTATAGGTTATGCTATCAAGGCTTTCGACTATCAGGTGTTGACGGATTATCATGGTCCGATAATTTTGGATGGGGCTTATGAGGATCGTCTTCAATTTGAATATAGAGACCAACCGGACGTGTACAAACGAGTGCAGGCGTGGTGCGATACGGCCTTGTATTACCTAAGTCTTAACAGTCCTGGTGATTACAGTGCGGCGCTGACCAAATACGATTATATGTACAACGGTAATATGGAGCGCTGGAGAAAGTTTGTATATGGCATCAAAGCCATGAATTATGCGCGCTATATCAATAAGCCGGACTTTCTGACCAATTATGCTGATTCAGTTATTAAATATTCTACCTTATCATTTGCTTCCGAATCAGATAATGCTGTGGTTAAATTTGCGGGCTCCAGTGCCGAGACTTCAAACGTATATGGCGCAGACCAAGCCTTACTCAACAGTTCGTATTATAACAGAGCAGGACAGCCTATCTTGAGTTATTTGACTGGAGGGGTGCGTGGAGAGCCAGATCCGGAGCCAAAGACTTCTGTGGACCCACGTTTGTCGAGGATGCTTAAATTCCGCACCACAGACAGTATTTATATTGCTGCAGTTCCGGATGGAAGATCAACGTCAAATAGTGCAGTACCAGCGGTAGGCAACTTCTATATGTTCAAGAATAAGACGGATTTTCCTATCATGACCTATTCGCAGATGCAGTTCATCAAAGCGGAAGTGGCCTTAAAGATGGGAAATAAAGACCTCGCTTACCAGGCCTATCTGAATGGTGTGAGGTCGCACATGAACTTTGTTAACAAATATACCGCGGTAGGAGATGAGAACGCTAGTGCGGCGTACAACCCAACAGAAATTACGAATGCCGAAATTCAGGCATATATGGAGTCGTCGGAAGTAGCACAATCTGCAGATGAGTTGACACTAGCGGACATTATGGGACAAAAATATATTGCTTTGTGGGGTTGGGGAGGATATGATATCTGGACAGATATGCGTAAATACCGTTATGATACGGAGATTTTCCGTCAATTTATTCCGTTGGCAGGTAGTCAGTTAGTACATAATGACTATTGTTATCGTGTACGTCCAAGATATAATTCAGAATATATGTGGAATGCTGAAGAGTTGCTGAAATGGGGCGGTTTGGAGGCTGACTACGTTGTGAAACCGGTTTGGTTTGTTTTAGACACCTATTAAAAGATGCTGACTATGAAAAAATATTCATTCATATTGTTAATTCTAAGCATGCTCTTTCTTGCAACGACCAATAGTTGCAAAAATGAGATGATCATAGATTTCGGGGAAGTCGAATTTATGGAAGATAACAAGTCTATTGTGAAGATAAATATGGCTTCCGTGTATCCTGACGACAGATATATGTATGTCAAATTTAACGATGTACGTGTAACACCACTAATCAGAGCACGTGAACCTTATCCAGGAGGAGGTTACAATACTAGAGGTCCATCAAGCTCAGAGTTTTTGATGGTAAATGGTGGAGATATCAATGTCAAGATATGTATTCCCAAGTCTAAAGACGATGGGCAGGACTCCTTGGTATTGTACAGCACTAACGTAACTATCAAGGGAGGTTCACGATATACGTTTCATATTGCGGATACAGGATCAAACACGAAAGTTATTCCGACGGAAGAAGAATTTATCTTACCCGATTCATCGTATGCGGCATACCGCTTCATCAACTTGATTCCTAACGTGGAGGCAGTAGACTTTTATTACGGATTTTACTCTACGGCAGCAGGTTCACAGACGCCGGCCCAAGACTCCTTGGTGGCCAGCAATGTGAAGTTTGGTGAGATTTCGCCTAGAATAGTATTAAACCGTTCGGTGACTAGGACTTTTAAGGTAAGACCTGCGGGAGCTCCAGTTACCAATGAGAGTGTATTGGCTTTCTATGCTAATGCCGGAAGTACGTTGAATCAACGTCAGTACACCTGTTACGCCTTAGGCTGGGCAGGACAGACCTCAACGATTATGAAACCATATATTTCATTCATGTTAGTTCGATGATTATGAAAAAGAATCTGTATAAGATATTGAAGATAAGTTTGCTCTTTGTATCCTTACTGTATTTGCAGACGGCCTGCAAGGAGCGAGATGACTATCCTAAATTTGAAGATGAGGTGGAAGAACCTCCTGTAGAAGATATTATCCCACCGGATAATTCGCCTACAGTCCAATTTAAGCGTATCATGGATAATACCACCTATGTCAAAACCTTCCAGATGGATACTACTTATTCTCCGCGTGCAGGGGTTGAGTATATTCACGCAAGATTTATCAGTAATCTGGATTTGCCTATAAGTATGCACATCTTGGAGATAGATCTTACCAAAGCTAATGTGACCATGCAGGTTTTGTCACCATATAATGATTATCTGTATGCAACACAGCATATCCACGATATGGTTAGCTTTAACCAAGCTACGTCGGAGGGGGAGATCATCGCTGCTACGACAGGCGATGCAAACTCTTCGGCCACTGCTGGAGGAGGATATGTTAAGTTTGGAAGGGTCATACAGCAGCTTACAGGAAGTACAGCCCAGACGCGTCCTCACATAGGGGTACGAAAGGGATCTTCAGTGATAGAAATCTTTAACAGCCCTAACCAGGCAACTTATCCTACCGATCCGATAAATTATAGCCAGATGAAACACCTTGTAGGGGGGGCAAACTGGTTGGTTTTCAACAATGACCTTATCGGAACGGGAGATGCGAGAGCTGTACGTAATGCTGTAGGTCTTACCCAGGATGGCCAAAAGGTTTATGTAGTGACTGTGGATGGTATTGTTGCAAACTTCTCCGAAGGGATAGGTTTGGGAGATTTGGCAAAAGTGATGCAGGCCCTTGGTTGTTACAAAGCATTTCAACCTGTAAGTGGAAATAGCACCTCTTTGGTTCTTAAACAACCGGGAGATCCTAAATCCGACTGGATAAGGAAAAACATATTACAGACTTATGCGGGCGGTTATACAGGGATTGGTTTTGTGCTGCTGGGCAATAATCCCAACTAATTTAGATTAAAAATCTTGCCTAAGTGCAAGGCATATTAAATAAACCGATACATTTGGCGTCTAAAGAGCTTCTTTAGACGCTTTTTTTGTGTTAATCGTGCGTTTTTTTGCGTATTTACAAAAAAATCATTGCAAAATACGCGCTTTTTATCTAATATTGCTATTAGTCAGTTAAAAACCAGTGCCTAAATTCTGAAAAATCAGGAAGTGTAGATTTATAGAGTAAGCGAAATTAATATTAATAACACGTCGAGAGGTGTTATTTGGTGAATATATATTAACCAACTATTCTAACAATTATAATCTATTAACACATGAAAAGAAGATTTCTTCTAACATTTTTCGGGGTCGCGTTATACGCCTCCTGTCTGATGGCCCAACAGAAATCTATTTCCGGGAAGGTGATAAGTCAATCCGGAGAAGCGTTGGGCGATGTTACAGTGTTGATTCAGGGGACGAATCGGGCTGTAAAAACAAATGCTGATGGTAGCTTTAGCATTCAAGCTGCCCCGGGAGAGAGATTAGTATTTAGGCTGGTGGGAAGTAAGGAAGTGGTGCAGGTGGTAGGAGAAGGTACTGTCTATAATGTTACTCTTCAAACGGGGTCGGAAATTGATGAAGTAGTTGTTACTGCCGAGTTCGGTATGAAGCGTGTGAGCCGTGCCGTAGGATCATCGATACAGCATATTGACGGCGGTACGATTAGTGAGTCAGGTCGTGAGAACTTTGTTACGGCATTAGCGGGTCGTATTCCCGGTCTTAATGTTACCTCCACCAGTGGTACACCAGGAGCATCCAATACCATCGTGCTGAGAAACATCACCTCCATATCGGGTAACAACCAGCCTTTATTTGTAGTGGACGGTATTCCTATGAATAACTCTACCTTCGATCCGTTATCTATGGCAGGTTCCGGTAGCAGTACCTATTCTGTACGAAATCTGGACTTCTCTTCGCGAGGAGGTGATTTCAACCCGGAAGATATCGAAAGTATAACGGTTTTGAAAGGTGCCGCAGCCGCTGCTCTTTACGGTTCGGATGCGTCGAATGGAGCTATTATTATTACGACCAAAAAAGGTAAGGCAGGTAAAGGGACTATTTCATACGGAAACTACTTTAAATGGGAGAAAGCATACGGCTATCCTGAAATGCAGACGAAATATGCCAACGGTAACTATGGTACCACAAACTATTATAATACAGCACGTTTCGGTGGATTATATCCTGAAGGAATGAAGCTGTATGATAATATTGCTGCTATTTTGCAGACGGGAGCCCAGCAAAGACATAATGTTTCTATAGATGCTGGATCGGAAAAGGCTACCATTCGTGGAGCATTTTCTCAGTTGAATCAAAACGGTATTCTTAAAACTACGGACTATGACCGTACAAACTTAAGTTTGTCGGGAAAAGCTACGGTGACGCCATGGTTCAGCTTCGATGGAGCTATGCAATACACAAAAACAGGAAACAGCAAAGTTTTGAGAGGGACTGATGGGCCTCTGTATCGTGCAATGTTGTGGCCTTTGGTAGACGATATGAGCAGATACCTTGATGCTGACGGTAGTCACATGCGTAAACCTGACTATTATGTGGATTTGGATTTGCTAAATCCGCTGTTTGCTATGTATAAGAATAAGCTGTATGATAAATCAGACCGTTTCTTAAGCAACGTTTCTGCAAACATCACCCCTTTTGCTAACACGTTTATTCGTGCTCAAGTAGGGTGGGACGTAGGTATGCAGACTTACGAAACATCACGTCACCCTTATTATGCCAATGCAAATAACGGTTCTGGAGAGTACAACCTTGTGCAATCTAATTTCTCCGATCCTACCATCAACATCTTAGCAGGGTATAATAATAAGTTTTTGCAAGACAAATTGTCTTTTTCCGGACAAGTGGGGTATCACCAACTGGAGAATAAGGTAACGCGTTCGGCAGCGAACGGAACCAAATTTATTGTTCCTGATTTTCAATCTATTAATAATACAGATCCATTATCGCAAACAAGTACTCAAAGAAATACGAGAAGAAGAATTCAAGCCCTTTCGGCACAGTTTGAGTTCGGATATAACAATTTGGCTTTCGTGACATTCAGGGCACGTAACGACTGGTCTTCGACATTGCCAAAAGATAATAACCGATATTTTTATCCAGCTGTTGAGGGATCATTAATCCTTTCGGACCTACAGTTTGTGAAAAATATTTCGGCAATTAATTTCCTCAAGTTGAGAGGATCTATTGCACAGGTAGGTAAAGATGCAGGTCCACTCGAAATCTATCCTCAGTTGGAGTATAGTGATCAGTCGGGAGGAGGTTTTAAATATGGTTTTACAGGACCTAACCCTACATTACGTCCGGAAATGACTACAGCGCATGAGGTCGGAGTAGATTTCCGCGTTTTCAACAACCGTGTTAATGGTAGCTTCACATATTTTGGTACGCGCAATTCCGACCAGATTGTGAAAGGTTTCCGTTTGAGCTACGCTACAGGTTTTGTGTTGAACAACATGAACGTAGGAACTTTCAAGACATGGGGTTGGGAAGCCCATCTGGATGGAGACATTATTAAGCAACCTGGAGGTTTTACATGGAACGTTGGGGTGAACATGTCTCAAGGTAAGTCTAAAGTGGTTTATCTACCAGAGAATGTTACAGAGTATTACAATGCATATACATGGAACTCCGGAAATATTCGCAACGGTATAATGGTAGGTCATCCTATCACTACCCTTACGGGGTTGGCTTATGAGAGAAACGAAAAAGGAGATATCTTGATAAGTCCAAGTACAGGTCTTCCTATTACTCAATCCACCTGGTCCGTGATTGGCGATAGGGAACCTAAGGTTCGCTTCGGTATCACCACAGCGTTGTCGTACAAAGACTTCCGTCTTTCAGGATTGTTCTCTGGAAGATTAGGTGCTACGGTTGTGAATGGTACTAAGCGCACGATGATGACCAATGGTACAAGCTGGGAGTCGGTAGCATTGAGGGAAAGCGGTCCGGTAATCTTCCGCGGTGTATTGCGTGACGGTAATGAGAATAGCGACAATCCTACTGTCAACAACATAGCTGTAGATTATAGAGCGTATGGAGCGACAATCTTTGCCGGAGGGGATGAAGACTGGCTGGAGAAAAATGTTAATTATTTGCGTTTACAAGAGTTGAGACTGTCATACCGTCTGCCTAAAACATTCCTACAGAAAGGAAAAATATTCTCTTCTATGGATGTGTATTTTGTGGGTAATGATTTGTTCACTTGGACAAACTACTCAGGTATTGATGCGGTAGGAAATACCGTTTCCGCTGCTGCGGGAGGTACCGGAGGTGAAGGATATGACGTATGGTCTATTCCTAGTCCACGCGGTTTTTCAGTAGGATTGAGTTTAACATTAAATTAATCAAAGTAGAAATGAAAAAGAGATTCTTATATATGCTTTTCCCTCTGCTTACCATGATGGGAAGTTGTGATAAGTATCTGGATGTCAATAAGAATGTTGATGCTCCGGACTATGTAGAGGGATACTTGTATTTGGCAAATATTATCCAACAATATCAAGGTATTTATTGGGATTATCGTGCTATAGGTCCTTTAACCCAGATGATGGGGACGACGAACTCCACTTATACCTCTTTTGCTAACCATTATTATGCTTTAGCTTCCGATGCAGGAGGTGAACTTTGGAGAATGGTGTATTGGAATCAAGGAATGAACCTTGAAAATATGATTAATCAGTCGTTGGAGGCCGAAGACTGGACCTTAGCCGGAATTGGCTATGCCCTTAAGGCTTTCAGCTGGGATGCTCTCACTAAAGTGCATGGCGAGTTGCCAATGAAAGATGCTTTTGTGCCGGGCTTATTATCACATAATTATGATTATCAGGACGAAATCTATGCACAAATTCGAGAATGGGCACGTAAAGCAATAGAGTTGTTAGAGCGAGAAGATAATCATAATTACGGAACCAAAATAAGTGCCAATGACTTTATCTATGCGGGAGACAAGTCTAAGTGGATAAAGTTTGCTCATGCAGTGATTGTGCGTAACTTAGCGTCCTTGAGTAACAAAAAGGACTTTAAAGATAAATATGCTCAGGAGCTTATCGAGGCGGCATCAAAGTCTTTCCAAAGCGCAGATGATGATGCTACAGTAAAAGTTACCGGTGGATCACAGAGTGCTCCTTATTCTAACTATAATAACTTTTGGGGTACGGCAAGAGCCAATCTTTCGTATAGCTTCTTCCAGCATGAGTATGCTGTACAGGTATTTACAGGTACTGTACCGGAGTATGATCCTGCTACCGGTGATAAAATTCGTGTAGAGGGCAATTCCTACTATCCGTATAAGCTGGCTGAAAAGCAGATTATTGCTGATACATTAGTTAATCAATCAGGACACTTCGACCCTCGAGTTGCAGTGAAGCTAGGAACGACGAGCAATCCAAATTACATTAGTATAGGCAATGCGGATACCGTAAAATCGTATAAGTTCTATGGTGGAAGTTTCACCTCAACGGCAGGTTCAGTAGGTACAGCACCTTCCTTCTATGGCAGAAATGCTTCTTCTACTTATTCAGGAGCTACTAATGATGGTATCGGCCGCTGGATTTATCGTGATGATGCTCCTTATATTTTGACTACATATGCCGAGATACAGTTCTGTTTGGCTGAAACGTATTGGAAACTAGACCGTAAAGCCGAGGCATTTGAGGCGTTCAAAAAGGCGGTGGCAGCCGATATGGCTACTACAGCAAGATATATTTATCCAGGTAAGGAAGGAAGCCCTACAGGTGGTGACAAAATCACCCGAGAACTATTTAATCAGCTAGCCAACGAGTATGTAAACGGTCCATTTGTCAATGGCTTGGCAGACTTCACCTTGTCCCATATCATGATGCAAAAATGGGCTGCTCTATATCCTTGGGGCGCTTTGGAAGCATGGGTAGATATGCGTAAATATCATTATGATATAGAGTATTCGGGTGAATATCCTACAAATGGCAATGGCTGGATCCAAGCTCAGTTGGAACAGAAAAAGGATACCGACAATTCAAAAGTCTATAAAGGGCTTTATCTATTGCCGGCACAAGTTCAAAACAGAAAAGGGTCTTACAATATCTATAATGAAGGATCTCCTTGTTATCGTCTGAGACCTAGATATAACTCAGAATATATGTGGAATATCCCAGCATTGGAAAAATTAAAACCTATAGCAGGTACAGCTAATAATTATCATACTTCTATTCCATGGTTCGCATATCCGGGAGATATGCCAAGGTAGTATAGAGGAAGTAGAAAGTGAACTGTTAATTTAATGAATCAGAAAATGAAAAAAATAAACAGCTTTTTATTAATCTTTCTAAGCATATTTCTCCTAAATTCCTGTGAGAAACATGTGGTAGAATATAAATCGGATCCTATTGATGAAACAAAAGTGGCTTTATTCCAGATTTATTATATGGTGCCTTTATCCTCTGGAGTTGCCAACAACATCAATAAAGTGGAGTTAAACGGTAAATTATTGGCCAATGAAACGACTCCTTTGAATACATTTAACTTTATTCCGAGTGGTGCTGTAAGTAAATTCTTCACAGCGGAACCGGGAAAAGTAAATCTAAAATTATACAGAGGAGCGGTGACCAGCTTGTCGTTGGCATACAACCAGGACATTGATTTGCCTGCCGGACGTTATATTCTGGTAGTGCACGATTTCAATAAGCCACCGGTATTGGTGAATTATGAAATACCTTTCCCTACTACAGTAACCGAAAATACGGGCACTACAGCGTGGATTAAGTTCTCCAATTTCCTTTATGAAAGTGAAGGCATTCCAACCAATTTGAAGCTGCAATATCAATTTCAATACACGGTGGACAATGCTACCGGGCAGAAAAGTGAATGGCTTAACTTAGGTAAACCGGTTTCGTTTGGCGAGTCCACAGGTTGGGAACCTGTTGTGGTGAACAAAACTGTTGAAAATTCAGCAGGTACGGCACGTATAGATTATCGTATTCGATTAATAGGACCGGACGGATCAGATCAAGGAAATCTGACTTTAGCGGGTTCTACTGCAGGAAGTGTTGTAGAATATTCAGATTGGTGGAATGCACAGATAGGCCGTATATATCACCACTGCTTTGCGGGATATAGATTTTCAACGCCTACTGTTTCTGTTAAGCAGTTTGGTGTACAATAAGTCTTTTTAATAAGAGAATTTACTTAAAAAGCCTCCTAAATGGAGGCTTTTTTATTGTATTCGTAAAAAAAATGTTTCAGAAGCTTGTGCCTGTATAAAATTTTAGCCTTTTCGGGTGACATATTAGAAAAATAGTAAAAAAACGTAGTCTGTTATGTAAGATTTGAAATTTGTTATCAAAAAAAAAAGGCAATACTGATGCGTCTTTTTGCTGATTTTCACAAAAACATTATTAAATGTGCATTTTTTTATATAAACTTGTCCGTGCAATTTTAAGAACCAATACCTAAATTTTGATAATAATCTATTGGGTTCTTCTTTGTGTATCAGGGGTTTGCGCGTATGATTAGATGTGCTTTTTTACACATTATTGCATAGCAAACTATAACTTATAACTAAATCTAATTATTTGTAAAACTATCAAACACATGAAAAGAAGATTTCTTCTAACATTTCTCGGGATAGCTGCCTATGCGTCCTGTTTGATGGCTCAGCAAAAATCTATTTCAGGTAGAGTAACCTCTGCCGACGGGGAGGCGCTGAGTAACGTTACGGTAATAGTTCAAGGAACTAATCGTGCAGTTAAAACCAATCCTGACGGAACGTTCTCCATCCAGGCGGCGCCAGGTGAAAAACTTATCTTTAGATCTATCGGTAGTAAGGAGGTGCTAAAGGTGGTGGGCGATGGTACAGTGTATAATGTGGTACTGGAGTCTTCTGATGAGCTGTTGGAGGAAGTGGTCGTGACGGCGATGGGTATCAAAAAGGAGAAAAAAGCCCTAGGATATGCCGTTCAAGATCTTAACGCCAATGAGTTGATGAAAAATAAAACGGCTAACGTAGTTAACTCTTTGGCCGGAAAAATTGCCGGCGTAAATGTTACACAGACCTCAGGGTCTGCAGGGGCCGGTGCTCAGATCATCTTGCGAGGTGGTACCTCGTTGGAAAGAGACAACCAGCCTTTGTTTGTGGTGGATGGTGTCATCTATGATAACTCTACAGTTATTGGTGGAAACAGCGGTTTCGATGGTATGCAGTCTGTTTCTTCTACCAATAGCAATAGGGTAATGGATATTAACCCGGAAGATATTGAAAATGTGTCCGTATTGAAAGGTCCTGCTGCTGCTGCTTTATACGGTTCGCGTGCTGCTGCCGGAGCGGTAATCATCACCACTAAAAAAGGTAAAGAGGGAAGAGCGGAAGTATCTTTTAGCACTAAAGCGGGAAACAACTGGGTCAACCGTTTTCCTGAGCAACAAGGCAAATACAAAAGAGGTTTCTATAATAATGCAGGAACACTGAACGATTACACTACTCAGTCATGGGGTGAAGCTTTCGGTCCTAATGAAACCATCTACAACAATATAGAAAATTTCTTCCAGCATTCTACCGTTTATGACCACAACGTAAGTTTGGCAGGCGGTAATGCAAATAGTACTTTTTATCTGTCGGCATCGCGTTTTGACCAAAAAGGTATTATCCCAAATACAGGATACGATAAAACTACTTTCCGTTTCAACGGCGATCAGAAATATGGAAAGTTAACTTTAGGAGCTAACGTAGCTTATTCATTGGCCAACACCGACAAGACCCTTACCTCTGCAGGTTTGTACAACTCAGGTGGTACTGGAGCTATGACTTCGGTATACAGATGGTCAAGAAATGATGATATGCGTGTTTACTTGAATCCGGATGGAAGCAAGTACCGTATGTTTGAAGGTCGTCAAGCATTGGAAGATGATGTGGAAAATCCTTATTGGATTATCAACAGAAATAACCTTAACGATAATACAGAGCGTATCACCGGAAATATCAATGCATCTTTTAAGATTACAGACTGGTGGGATGTGGTATACCGTGTAGGTATGGACAGTTACTTGACTAAAAACCAGACAATCATCGGTGCTCAAGGTGCAGTGAAGAAACTATGGCAGAACGGTATGATGTCCGAAAGTGATTTCAAGTACAATTATTGGTCATCCAACCTTATGTCTAACTTCAATAAGCGTGTTGGCGATTTTGATTTAGGTGGTCTAGTAGGTTATTTCGCGGAGCAAACCAAAACAACCAACAACCGTCGTATGGGGTACGATTTCGTAATTGATAACTTCTACAGCTTTGAAAACATTGTAGATGCTAACGAAATCTTTTCGGTAAACCACTCAACAAAAAGATTGTTTGGTTTGTACGGTGAATTGAGAGCATCTTATAAAGATATGTTGTACTTGAACGTTACAGGTCGTAACGACTGGTCTTCCACTCTTCCAGTAGAGAACAGATCGTATTTCTACCCATCTGTGGGTGGTAGTTTTGTGTTCTCTGAGTTGATGAAAGATGTTTCTTGGTTGAGCTTCGGTAAGCTTCGTGCTTCATGGGCTCGTGTAGGTAAGGATGCCGCTCCTTATGTGACCAACACATATCTATGGGCTCCAGGAGAAATGCTTGGCGGCTTTATCGGTTCCGGAAACAGCTGGACACGTGGGAACCCTTACTTGAAACAGGAAACTACTTCGTCTTTCGAAGTGGGTGCTGAGTTAAGATTCTTGGGCGGTCGTTTGAATTTAGATTATGCTTATTATACCAACAACTCGTATGACCAGATTCTTTCTCCTCGTTTAGGTCAATCTACAGGATACATCTTCGTATCTGTGAATGGCGGAGATATCTACAACAAGGGTATGGAGTTGTCTATTTCGGGTAAACCTGTGGTAAACAAAAACTTCACTTGGGAGTCTACTATCAATATGTCGAGAAACAAAGGTACTGTAGACAACCTATTGCCAGGTGTTGAGATCCTGTATGTTACGGATGTACAGGTGGGTAATGCTAAGGCAGCCTCATTTAATGGAGGTAGCTTCATGGGCATTTCAGGCTCTAAATGGTCGCGCACTGCCGACGGTAGAGTTATCTTGGATGCCAATACCGGAATGCCAACTTCTGACAACCTGACAACTTACAATATCGGTAATCGTGAGCCAAAGCTTACAGGAGGTTTCAACAACAGCTTTACTTACAAAAATCTTAACCTTTCATTCTTGTTAGATTTCAGAATCGGTGGAGATATCTATAACGGTACAGACTACTTCATGACCATTAATGGTATGAGTAAACGTACTGAAAATAGAGAGTCCTTGACAGTTTCAGGTGCTGTTCGTACCGGAGGTACTAATGCTGAGCCGATCTATGAAGATAGAACATACACTTTCGAAGCAGATCAGTTCTACAACATCAATGGCGTACAGACTAGCGGTCGTAAGATTATTCAAGACTATTGGTCTGATTATTTTGCTAGAGAAAGTGCAAACTTCATGGTTAACACCAACTGGTTAAGACTTCGCGCCATTTCTTTGTCGTATGACTTGAGTGGCCAATTGTTCAAATCTGCAGGTTTGAGCAAGATTATCAAAGGAGCTACAGCAACCCTTACAGGATCAAACTTGTTCTTATTGACTAACTATAAAGGTATGGACCCTGAAACTTCAGCAGCAGGTTCGGGAGTAGTAGGTTCAAGTTCTGTTGGTATAGACTACAACGGTGTGCCTAGCACAGCTGGTGTAGCGTTTGGTATTAATTTAAAATTCTAAATTGACAGCAATGAATAAGTTAAGATATATATTATTAGCCTTCCTGCTTTCTACTGTGATTGTAGGATGTAAGAAAAGTTGGCTGGATGTCAATATTGACCCTAACACCCCATCCAACACTACTGCGGCCGTTCGTACGCGTCTTCCATGGGTACAGCATTATTTCCTTTATGCACAAGGTACAGCAGGGGTACGTGCGTCATTGATCACACAGCAAATTCTTTCTATAGTGGTAGGTTCTCAGCAGAGTGAAGCAGCAGGATGGAACCCTATTGCCGGTATGTCTACTACCCCTTATCAGTTTTTCTTTGTAGGTTCCGCAGCCAACATTCAAGATTTGATCGACAAAGCGGAAGCTGAGCAAGCTTATCACTATATCGGTGCGGCAAAAGCCATCCGTGCGATGGGCTTCATGTTGATGACCGACTGGTACGGCGAAATGCCATATACCGAGGCTTTAGGGGCCGCCGTTACTCCTAAGTTTGACGACGGTAAAACCATCTTTGAAGGCTGTCTGAAAGAAATCGATGAAGCCATCGAATACTTCAAGATGACTCAGCCGGCTACAGCCACTCCTTTGAGCGCCGGTGATAGTTGGAACAACGGAGACGTGAACAAATGGATAAAGCTTTGCTATGGATTAAAGGCTAGATGGCTGAATAACTTGTCGAAAAAATCATCTCTTTACAATCCAGACGCTATCTTGGATGCATTGAGCAAAGCTCCTTTGTCAAACGCTGAAGGAACCGTAATCAACCACGAGGATGTAAAAGAGAATTCGGGAGACGTTTTATTCTCAGATCCTTTGAAGACTTCCATCGTATTCAACAACATTGCGATGAATGAAAACTTCCGCGTAACTAAGTGGTTTGTGGATATCTTGACCAACTTTGATGGTCGTGGTGTGGAAGACCCTCGTGCAGATAAATTGATCCCATGGGCACAGTTTGGTACACCAAAAGAGTTTGTGCGTTCACAAGGGGTCGATATGACTTCGCCTATCCGTTTTTCTGGAAAAGGTCCTGTGCGTGCTGAATATAACCCAAAAGACGATACCATCCGAATTAATAACAACACGCGTGTGATTTCAGCACATTCGTGGTATGTATCGTCTTCCGATCCGGCAAGATGGGGAGATACAGTGTATGTATCTTTGAAGAGCAGCTCTATAGGATATAATGGCGATGTATCGGATATCTATACGTTCAGAGATGGTACTGTAGGAGCAACAGGAACATTCTACTCCCGTCCGGATGCACCAACATATTTGTTGACTTATGCAGAAATGTGTTTTATCAAAGCTGAGGTGTTGTTTAAAAGAGGGGATAAAGCTGGTGCTTTCAATGCATATAAGGAAGGTGTCCTAGCCAATATCAATTTGATGAACTCAAAATTGGCGACTTACGGCAATGTGAACCCTAGTAAATCGCCAATGACCCAAGATAAAATTGATGCTTTCATCACTAACGGTATTGGTACTGCTAGCGACATTACGTTGAAGAAAATCATGACACAGAAATATATTGCTATGGCGTACTCGCAACAAAACTGGAACGATATGCGTAGATACGACTATAGCCCAGAGGTATACCAAGGTTGGGCCGTACCATATGAATATCTAAATACAGCGGCAGCCCAAATCAAAATCCCTCTAGGTAAATATTTCAGAAGAGTTCGTCAGGTTTCGCACGAAATCAACTACAATTCTGCTAATGTGGCTGCGTCTCATCCAAACGCATTGAGCGACGACATTTGGTCGTTCCCTGTGTGGTGGGATACTAACGAATAATTTTATTATACTTCTAGCAAAAATAGCCTTTCAAACTGAAAGGCTATTTTTGTGTTTGTGTTATTGTAACATAAATGTTGCATAAAAGTGTTGTTTTTACACTAAGTAGTAGTGGGTCATAAGGTAAAACCTCAATTTATGAGTGTTTTTTAGGATATACTTATTGAGAAAAGACATAATTTGTTGTTTTTGCAACTGTCGGTTTTGTGCGTTTTTTGTCGTTATCAGTGCTTTATAACGAAGAAAATAAAAGTAAAACTTGCTTTTTTATGCGTTTTTTATCGTATTTTTATCCTCTGATAATCAAATTATGGATTAATCGCGATTAGTTGCAATTAAATATGAACAGAACCTTAATACTACTATCTACAGCTCTTTTATGTGTGTTGACCTCTTGTATTTGTTGTAAGTCAACAGAAAACAAGTCTAAGTCGGCCACGACAGCTTATTCTTCTGAAAGCAATAAAGTAATTACCGGTGCAGATCAGGTTTCGTCATATCTGCCGCTACTTAAGGGTAAGCGTGTAGGTCTGATGGGAAACCAAACCAGTATTGTCGGTGACAACAAAGAACACTTGGTAGATGTGTTGCTGCGTGAGGGTATAGATTTAAGGTTCGCTTTTGCGCCGGAGCATGGTTTCAGAGGTGATGTAGAGCGGGGGGAGAAGGTAAGTAATGAATACGATGAGAAGACCGGCTTGCCACTATACTCGCTTTATGGTGGTAATGAGAAGCAGGATTCTATAGTGAATTCTATCGACATTATGATTTTCGACCTTCAGGATGTGGGGGCTCGTTTCTATACTTATATCACTTCTTTGCATCGTGTGATGGAGCTTTGTGCTAAGCATGGGAAAGAACTGATTGTATTGGATAGACCCAATCCTTGTGGAGACCAAGTAGATGGACCTGTTCGCAAAGACGACAAGTTTAAGTCGAATGTTTCTTTCCATAAAATTGCCATGGTTCATGGTCTTACGGTAGGAGAGCTGGCTCAGATGATCAACGGTGAGAAATGGTTGGAACAGGGCCGCCAATGTAAGTTGACAGTTATTCCTGTGAAAAACTGGGATCACAAAACTATGTATGAGTTGCCAGTGATTCCGTCTCCTAGCTTGCCAAATCACTTGTCAGTACGCTTATATGCTTCTTTGTGTTTATTTGAAGGAACAGAAATCTCGGTGGGACGAGGTACCGACTGGCCATTCCAAGTAGTAGGACATGATGACCCTATATACGGTGACTTCTCTTATACTCCGGGAGAGAAAGCAGGTATGGTGAAGCATGTGGAAGGAAAAGGAAAAACACTTTACGGCTTAGATCTTCGTAATCTGGATCCAAACAAGCAACAATTCACACTCAAATATATCTTGTATTTCTACAACAAGATGCCAGATAAAACGAAATTCTTCTCTCGCGCAGAATTCTTCGATAAGCTTGCCGGCACGGACGAACTTAGAAAGCAGATTATCGCAGGAAAAAATGAGGAAGAGATCCGTGCTTCATGGGCTGAAGATCTAAAAGCCTATAAACAGATGCGTAAGAAATATTTGTTGTACAAGGATTTTGAATAATCTACCTTAATAAAGCACACACACTTAATGAGAAAAGCTTGCCTATTTATGCAGAATAGGTAGGTAGGCTTTTTTATTTATTAAAGAGAAAAATCGGTTTATTTAATATGCTACAAATGAGAAACACACTACTATTCTCTATTGCATTGGGTTTGACTTTTACGACGGAAGCATCGCATGCTAAAGTTGCTAATACGTCGAATCTACATGCCGCAACAGCTTATTCTAGCAGTAGGTTGGTGCAACATACTGTACAGGGTACGGTATCTGATGCTAATGGTCCTCTTGAAGGAGTGACCGTATCTGTGGTAGGCGTTCCTGGTTCAGCTATTACAGATGCGAATGGTAAATTTAAAATCAATGCACCTTTAGGAGCTACATTGAGATTTTCAAGCATTGGATACCAGTCGCAAGATGTTAAAGTGGCGTCGAACGAAATCAATGTTACCTTGCAGCTGGAAGACAACACTTTGGAAGAAGTGGTTGTGGTGGGTTATGGTACACAGAAGAAAGCTAACCTTACGGGAGCTGTATCTTCGGTAAACATCAAAGAAACGATGGAAGGCCGTCCTATCGCGGATGCTGGTCGTGCATTGCAAGGTACTACTCCGGGCTTGAGCATCACT
Source organism: Sphingobacterium thermophilum (assembly GCF_039541675.1). Lineage (NCBI taxonomy): Bacteria > Pseudomonadati > Bacteroidota > Sphingobacteriia > Sphingobacteriales > Sphingobacteriaceae > Sphingobacterium > Sphingobacterium thermophilum. Next base: position 149,267 of record NZ_BAABGR010000015.1, read on the forward strand.
ATTCCTAGTGGTGAGGTGGGCTCTGACCCTAAAATCAAAATCCGTGGTCAGATCGGTTCGTTGTCAGGAAACAACAATCCTTTGATTTTGTTGGACAACGTTGAAATTCCAAGTATCAACGTGGTAAACCCTGATGACATCGAAAGTATCACTGTATTGAAAGATGCTGCAGCGTCGTCGATTTACGGTTCTAAAGCTGCCTTTGGTGTGGTGTTGATCACAACAAAACAGGGAGCTAAAGATGAAAAAACTAACGTAAACTATTCAAACAACTTCTCCTTCCAAAACCCATTCAAAAAGTATGAAATGGGAACTCTAAGCGCTCTGCGTTATTCTTTGGATGCTGCACAGCGTGTAGGAAGTAACGTGACAGGTGCTTTCTATAAAGTGGATGAGGAAAGTTACCAGAAAGCTGTAGAATGGGCAGAGAAATATGGCGGTAAGATAGGTCCTAACGACCCTACGGTTTATGGTCGTGACTGGTACTGGGACGCTGTAAACAACCGCAAATACGGCGTGCGTACCTATAACCCGTACGACTATATCATCCGCGAATGGGCTCCAACCCAACAACATAACCTGTCCATTTCAGGAAAGTCGGCCAAAACAAACTATAACATAGGTTTGGGATTGTTGGATCAGGCGGGAATGATGAAATCTGCCAAGAAAGATGAGTTCTCAAGATATAATGCATCTTTGCGTTTGTCTACAGAAGTAAACAAATATGTTACTGCACGTGCTGGCGCAATTTTCTCCCGTACCAACAAGCAATACCCTTATGCTACAAACTCTACGACAGCAGACCCATGGTTGTATCTTTATAGATGGAGTTCTTTATACCCAATGGGTGTAGATGACAATGGAAGACCAATCCGTAGTGTAGAGTACGAAACAGCCGCAGCTAACACAGGTTCAATCCTTAGAAATTACATCAACATCAATTTAGGTACAACAGTTAAATTGACGGACAACTGGAGAGTGGAGTTTGACTACACCTTGTCTAACCAAGAACAAAACTGGAACAGACCGGGAACGAAATTCACTGCTGGGGATTCATGGTCAAATGCTGTTCCTTCGTTGAATCCTGACGGAAGTCAGATTTATGTAAATGCTGAAGGTGAGGTGGTGGATCCTTCAACTCCTGGAGCAATGCCTAAATATGAGTTGAACTACTATACATATACCGGAACGGGAGCCAACCCCGACCACGTATATCGCTCGGCTCAAAACTTCCTAAGACACACTATCAACGCTTATACAACATACAATATGGCATTGGATGGTGGCCATGATTTAAAATTCATGGTAGGGGTAAACCGTGTCGCAGATGTAATCGAGTCCAATTGGACGCAGATTACAGGTTTAGGTAATATCTATAACCCACAACTTCCTTTAGCTACCGGAAATACTACTGGTGGTGGCGAAAAACTTTGGGAAGCTCAATTGGGTTATTTCGGTCGTGTGAACTACGCTTTCCGTAACAAGTATTTGGCGGAAGCTAACTTGAGATATGACGGATCTTCCAAATTCCCTGGCGACCTTCAGTGGCGATGGTTCCCTTCATTCTCTGCAGGATGGGTAGTTTCCGAAGAGCCATTTATGGAGTGGGCTTCAGACTTCACGAATCAGTTGAAGATCAGAGGTTCTTGGGGTATGATCGGAGACCAATCTGTTCCGAATAACCTTTATCTGTCTCTTCTTAACAGCGCTCAATCGACATGGATCAATGCCGATAAATCAAGAGATTACTATACGACTACACCTAATGCCGTATCTCCATATATCACATGGCAAGATATCGTAACTACAAACATCGGTGTGGACGCTAGATTCTTGAAAAACCGTTTGGGATTCGTGTTTGACTGGTATCAGCGCGACACACGTAACATGATCGTTCCTGCGGCGGATGTGGCTCCAACTTTCGGTGCCGGAGCGTCTAAAGGTAACTACGGTTCGTTGCGTACTAGAGGTTGGGAATTTGCGGTAGACTACAACCATAAATTTGAAAACGGTTTAGGATTAAGTGTACGTGCTAACGTATCTGACGCTGTTTCGACAATCACCAAATACGGCAACACACGTTCTATCAACGACTGGTACGTGGGCAAAACATACGGTGAAATCTGGGGTTATGAGACAGACCGTCTGTACCAATTCGATGACTTTGAGTTAGATGCTAACGGTAAACCGCAATTGATTACCTTAACAGCGAATGAAACCTCTTTATATGCCGGTAAACAGGCTTACAAACTGAAAGACCCTAACGGCGTGTACCAAGCCTTCTTGCAAAACTCTTCGACATTCTACTTCGGCCCTGGAGACGTTAAGTTCAAAGACCTCAATGGTGACGGAGAAATCAACAATGGTAAACAAACTGTTGAAGATCACGGTGACTTGAAGATTATCGGTAACTCTACTCCACGTTTTGAATACGGTTTCCGTCTAGGTGCTGATTACAAAGGTTTTGACTTTGCTGCCTTCTTCCAAGGGGTAGGTAAACGTGAAGTATGGGGTACAGGTTTCTTGGCCCAAGCAGGTTTCAATGCTTCGGACGGTGCTATGCCTGCTGCTATCTCAGACAACTATTGGACACCAACAAACACAGGAGCGTTCTATCCTGCTGCATACAACAATGGTGGTTCGGACAACGTGAACAACATGCAGATCCAAACACGCTATCTGTTGGATATGTCTTACTTGAGATTGAAAAATGTCACTTTAGGTTACAGCATTCCTAAACACATTTTGAATCAAGTTAAAGTATCGAACTTACGCGTGTATGTGGCTCTTGAAAACTTCCTGACTTGGGATAAGTTGAACGGCTTGCCTATAGATCCGGAAGAAGTATCGGGATTCTCGATGTTCAATGAATCAAATTATAACAGTGGCCGTACCGGTGTTGGTACTCCAACATTTAAATCAGCATCATTTGGTGTTCAATTAACTTTCTAAAGCGTATGAAATTCAATAATAAAGCATTAACTCTACTTTTTGGTGCATCGTTACTGTTTGCTAGCTGTAACAAAGATGTGTTAGATAGAGGACCTTTGACATCCTATTTTGATGATGAATATTGGCAAGATGAAACACAGTTAAGATTATTTGCTAAAGGTTTCTATACTCAATATTTCAATGGATATAACAGTTCTTGGACTACTGACTATACTCCTGTTCGAGGATATACATTTTCGGACGACCTTACCATAAACGCTGCGCAGTCAAGCTTTGAAAATGCGGTTCCTTCGTCCCGATATTCGACATCGGAATCCGGTTCGTGGATTGCACAATATGGTGGTCCTACATGGAACTTCTCGTGGGTTCGTAAGTCCAATATTTTTATCGACCGTGTAGAAAATATCAGTAAGTCAAAAGTTACAACCGAAGCATACAAACACTGGTCGGCTGTGGCTCGTTTCTTCAGAGGATTTGAGTACGCGAGATTAGTGTCCGTGTTTGGCGACGTGCCTTATTTTGACGGCGTTGTAGCGGAGAACGACTTCGACACCCAATACAAAGACCGTGACGACAGAGGTTTGGTAATGGATAAAGTGTATGATGATTTCAAATATACTTTAGCAAATATCCGTACCAACGACGGGCTGCAAAACCTAGACAAATACGTTGCGGCAGCTTTCATCTCCAGATTGATGTTGTTTGAAGGTTCTTGGCAAAAATATCATGGTCTTGACCAAGATCGTGCTAAGAAATACCTTGAGTTTGCCGTAGAAGCAGCTGAGATCGTGATGAATTCCGGCAAATACTCTTTCGATAGCGATTACAAGAGCTTATTTGCTTCGCAGGATTTGGCAGCAAACAAGGAGGTTATCCTTTACCGTGCCTACGACAATACCTTGGGGGTAACACACGCCATCGCGTCATACCAAAACGGATTAGAAGCACAAAATCAGGCTGTAAACTTAGACTTCTTGAAATCGTATATCTGTAACGATGGAGAGGTGTACTCTAACTCTTCAGTAGATGGAGCCAACAGCTTCCGTCTGGAAGACTTAGCAAAATCTAGAGACCCTCGTTTTGAAGCTTCGTTCTCTACAGATTATGAAACTATTGCTTCTTCATTGGTATACGGAAACAAATTTGTAGCTAGAGATGGCTACAAGCTGTCTACTTCTCATCCGGACTACTCAAAATGGGCTTCCAACACCAACACGTCTGATGCTGCTGTAATTCGCTTGGCAGAGGTAGTGTTAAACTGGATAGAGGCTAAACAGATTTTGGCAGAGTCTTTCGGCGGTGCTCCTGTAACACAGCAAGATTTGGATAAATCTATCAACGCTATCCGCAACAGACCGCTGGACCCTATAGCAATTCAAAAAGGAGTGAAAAAGACAGCTCCTTTAATCCTTGATCAATATCCAAACGACCCTAATCGCGATGCTGACGTTTCTCCGTTGATGTGGGAAATCCGTCGTGAGCGCCGTATGGAGTTTGTATTCGAATTCTCACGCCTGCAAGACATCAGACGCTGGAAAAAATTGGAATACATGGACTTCTCCAGAAAGCAAGATTATTTCTTAGGTGCATGGGTAAATGTACCTCAAGATGCTAAAGGTCTGTTGGCCGATAAGTATAAAGGGGTAACCAAAGTGTTGAATGCAGCAGGTAATGTTGTCACTTATGACGGCACCAATGCCGATCAACTTGTTGGATTCTTATTTATTCAGAATGCTAAAAACCGTAACCAATTTAGTGAGCGCAATTATTTAGCTCCAGTTGGTTTGGCACAAATCAATGAATACGAGCAAAGAGGTTACAAATTAACTCAAACTAAGTATTGGAATTAATTTTCCTCGCTCAGCAAATTAAAGGAGATGGCATGTATATGTCATCTCCTTTTTTGTTTGTATTTGCAAATATTTGATTATCAATTTGTAAAATGGTAGCAAGAAGCCCTGTGTTATTTTGTAGCTTTACGGCCGATATAAATCTTGGGGATTCTACGAAAGAAACATGAAAGATGTTATTTCAGGAATTGTAGCATCGGATGAGGCCAGTTTTAGGCGTTTCTATGATAGATATAGGCCTAAAATTTATACGGTTGCTCTCAAATTGTTAGGAGAGAAAACCTTGGCAGAAGATGTGGTGCAAGATACTTTCCTGAAAGTATGGATAAACAAGGAATCCTTACCTACCATAGAGAATGTTGAAGCTTGGCTGCACCGCATAGCGAAAAATGTTATCCTCAACATGATGAAGAAGGCCGAATATTACAAGGTCTATGCCTAGGAAGAGGCCAAGACAGCATTGATGAGTTTTTTTCCGGAAGCGGATTATCATACGCACGAAAAGGAATTTCAACAGATATTGAATGATGCGATAAACAGGCTGCCGGAAAAACAGCGACAGGCATTCATTCTGTCCAAACAACAGTTTCTGAAGAGGGAAGAAGTGGCAAAAGGACTGAATGTTTCGCCCGAAACAGTGAAATCAAACCTCGAAAGAGTGATGAAAAGCGTACGTACCTACTGTCAGCAGCAGCTCAAAGACCTTCCTTTTGTCTTGCTCTTGTTTTTCTTTTCAAAAAATCTTTAACCCCATACCCCCATTTCTATTTTTCAATTGTCTTGGAATATAAAAGCACATATTGTAGCTCAATAATATAGCCGGACTAATATTATATTTTATGCTTGACGATAAAGTAGTAGAACGTATTTCCATATTAATCGAAAAATGTCTTAGTGATTCAATCAACGAGGTTGAAAGGGCGGAGCTATATTATTATTTGTCGGATGATCGCTATCAGCAGATTTTTGACCAGAAGATTGAGGGCTTATTCACCCGAAATATAGAGCTGCTGGATATGGATGAACAGTCTAAGGAAGCCATATTTGATACCATTGTGCAGGCAGCTCCAGTTTCGGTTGTGCCTATTAGACCACGTTTTAAGTATAAAGCTTGGATGGCGGTGGCTGCCGCCTTTATCATGATGCTGTCTGTCGTATTGTATGTTTATCTCTTCAGAACATCTAATCAAGCTGAAGAGGTTGCTGCAGTGCAGGGTGACAAGCAGAAGATCTATTCAGAGTCTTATGTCATAGCGGATGATAAAAATGGAAGAGAGCCACTCCCCGCTAAAGATAAAGCCCTCTTCGTATCGGAAGATATTAAGCTGAGTTTGGAAGATCTTAAGATCGGTGAGTCTAAAACGATCAACGGTATTCTCATCGAGAAGAAAGATGCCGGAAATATAGTGTTCAGCTTTCGTTCGTCAGCACTGACCCCAAAAGCCAAACATATCATCAACAGCATCATCACCCCTCGCGGTAGCAGTTATAAAATAACACTTCCTGACGGAGGTACGGTAGATTTGAATTCCAGCTCCAAGTTAGAATTCCCTTCGGTATTTGCGAGTCAGGAGTGAAAGGTGCTTCTGGAAGGGGAGGCTTTCTTCGCGGTGAAGAAAAATCCCGATAAAGCCTTTATTGTGGTGGCGCGCAACAGAAATATTTCGTAGGAGGTGCTCGTGTATGGGACAACCTTTAATGTTAATGCTTATGCAGAGACAAAGGCCATCGTTGCGACCTTGGTGGAAGGTAGTGTGAAGGTGAGAGCCAAAGATAAGGAGGTGTTGTTACGTCCTTCACAGCAGAGTGTAATGGGTCAGGATAGCATAATGGTTAGCCCTGCCAATATAGATATGAATCTGTCATGGAGAAATAATCTTTTCTATTTCGCAGAAACCGCTATACAGTATGTTATGAGCCAGATCAGTAGATGGTATGATGTGGATATTGTCTATGATAGTGAAATGCCTGAACTTAAGCTTACCGGCATTACTCTGCCTACAAAATTGGCCTATTACAGGATTACAGATGTGGCAAAGGATATCGATAAAGCCAGCTTATTTGCTTTCTCTTCTACACAGAAGATTCTGTTCTACGCGGTGGGAAGCAAGCTGTATGGTTATGACTACAATTTGGGATTGGAAAAGCTTTATCTCATAGAAGATTTTGAGGATGAAATTACCATGATCAATTGTGATATACAGCAAGGAAATGGTAGCCAGCTGTATGTGGCTACTTATAATCCACAGACTAAAGGAACTATTCAGAAATATATCACAGGCACAAATCCTAACAACCTTGTGATGACCAAAGTGGCCGACGTGAAATGGGAAGGATTGCTAAAAGTAAAAAGCATGACGTGGAGAAACAGCACACAATAAAAGAAAGAGACTGATATGAAAAGAATTTTAACCCTATTAGTCCTACAACTTCATGTTGTAGGACTTTTTGCCCAACGGGAGATAATCTCTGAGAAAGAGTTTCTCGCTGCGGTAAGTGAAGCCGGTCAACAGAACAAACTCATTTTCTTGGACTTCTATGCCGACTGGTGTGTACCTTGCAAGCTGATGGACAAGGAGGTTTTCTCATTAGACGACATAAAGAACCTCATGAACCAAAAGTTTGTTTTCCTTAAAGTCAATGCGGAGAAAAATTACGGAGTTGAGTTGGCCAAACAATATGCTGTGAGAAGCTATCCAACCTTCGTCGTGCTGCAACAAGACCGCAAGGAGGCTTTTCGCTTTATCGGCAAAAAATCACCAACAGAGTTTAAGGAGCTCATAGCCAAACATCTCGATACCTCACGTTCGGATGTTAGTGTGGCTTCTCGATATGCTGCGGGAGAAAGGTCGCCCCAGCTTATGCAGGACTATTTAGTTTTGCTACGTAAGGAAGGTAAGGACAGAGAGGCTGAGCTGGCCCTTCACGAATATTTTAATGCACTCTCCGAAGAGGAGAAGCATAGTGCTGACAATTGGTTTGTCTTTTCACAATATACACCTAAGTTTACGCATCCGCGCATCAAGTACCTGCTTCAGCATCAGGTCTCGTTTGAGCGGACTTTAGGAAAAGAAAAAGTGCAAAGCTACCTCATGCGTTTAGGAAGGGTAGAACTTTTGGCCTTCGCCAATGGGAATAAGGCCAACAAGGCCCTGAACCATGAGCAGCATTATGCTTTTCTCAAACAGTATTTGGTCGACTCGAAATTGATAGAACAGAAAAATATAGAGGCATTAGTAAAAATTGCCGATGCGAGGTTTAAGTTCGATAATAAAGAACAGGCACTGCTAGTGGCAGAAGAAGAGTTCGCAAACCTTACGGCGAGCGACAAGTTTATCCTAATGGCTAATATGTTTGCCCGTAAAGAAGCCGATGCAGAAAGCATTAATGCTGTGCAGAAGCGTATTTTGAGACAGAACATTAAAGAGCTGTCCGAAGATAATCAGAAAATCATTCGTCCTATGCTGGACGCTTACGAGAAGTTTGAGTTCAAAAATGGCGTTCAATTTGAAAATCTGGACTATCAGCAGACTCTGCTGAAAGCTTCGAAAGACAACAAGTTGGTGTTCATAGACTTTTATACGGATTGGTGTGGTCCATGTAAGGTCATGTCTGCAGAAGTCTTTCCCACACAAGTTGTTGGAGAGTTTATGAATCCAAAGTTTGTGTCAGTGAAAATTAATGCGGAAAAAGGTGAAGGCGTACAGATAAGCAAAAAATATAAAATCAATGCTTATCCTACCAAGGTGGTGGATGCTTCCGGAAAGGAACTTGGCCGAATTGTAGGATATAAGACACCAAGAGAACTTATCGAAGACCTTAGCCGAATAATAAAATAGGCCTGCTTTGAATACCTATAAAAAAAGGGGTGACTAGTGTCATCCCTTTTTTTATGAGCTTGTTAAATCGTTTTATCGTTTTGTGCGTTTTTTTACGTCTTTCTTAATTATCACGCAATATGAACGCTGAGTAATTAATTTTTTTGAAAAATTATTTTTCGATTAAGATTTATTTGATTAAATTGGTGAGTGTTTGTGCGTTTTTCAACAAAAAAGACGCAAAAAATCAAACTTTTTAGGTTCTATACGATTGATGGCGGCCTGCGGGAGGAGCATGGATTGTAGAGCTTAACTAACCAGATAACCAAGTATTACTATATCTGCCGTTCCGAGTAATATTAATAAACTTAAATATTACTAATCTGTAATTAATTTATTAGCCGATTCCTAGTGTTTATTGAAACTAACCTTACAACATTTATAAATCTAATTCAATATGCTAAGTATGAGGAAATATTTATTATTTACCGTAGCTTGCGGGGTAGCTCTGAATCACTATTCTTTTGCTAAGGATAGGAGTTCGGAAGGCTACTCTTATGGCAAATCTGTTTATTCGAGCAGAGGTATTGTCCAGAACACCATACAGGGGGTGGTTTCCGACAATAACGGTCCGTTGGCAGGTGTGACAATCCAGGTTGTTGGAACCTCCACTATAGCTGTTACTGATGCTCAGGGACGATATTCCATCAATGCGCCTCAAGGTTCTACCTTACGCTTTTCATCGGTGGGATATGTCACCCAGGACATACGAGTGGGTGCCAATCAAACGCTGAATGTGGTGTTGATTACACAAGACAATACCTTGGAGCAGGTGGTTGTCGTGGGATATGGCTCCCAGAAAAAGGGGCATCTCACCGGAGCAGTAACATCAGTAGACGTTGAAAAAACTTTCGGTAATAGACCTATTCCGGATGTGGGAAGAGGTCTGCAGGGCGCTGTTCCCGGATTGACCATTCAGGTTCCCTCGGGAGAGGTCGGCTCCGATCCTATATTGAAAATCCGTGGACAGGTGGGCTCCGTAAACGGTTCAAATAACCCGCTAATCTTGGTAGATAATGTCGAAGTGCCTAGCATTCAATATATAAATCCCAATGATATAGAATCTATTACGGTACTTAAAGATGCAGCTTCCAGTGCAATCTATGGATCTAAAGCTGCCTTTGGCGTTATCTTGATCACGACAAAACAGGGCGCCAAAAGTGAAAAGTCAGAGGTAGTCTATTCCAATAATTTCATCTGGCAGACTCCTTTTACGGATATACAACTTGCCGGCATCGAAGGACTGGAATATACGGTAGATGCTCATGAAAATATGAAGCAGACCGGGCCCGCTGGTGGATTCTGGCGTGTGGATAGAGCCAGCCTAGAAAAAATCCGTGAATGGCAACAGAAATATGGGGACAAGGTCGGCCCTAACGATCCTGTAGTGTACGGCAGAGACTGGTACTGGGATGGATCTCAGAAATTCGGTTACAGACTTTACGATCCTGTGTCGGCCATGATCAAAAAATTCGCTTATTCGCAAATACATAATGTAAGCCTCAACGGTAAGACAGGAAACACCTCCTATAATTTAAGTGTGGGTTATTTGGGGCAAGAAGGTATGATGAAGCCTGCTCGTCATGATGACTATAAGCGCTTTACGCCTACCTTGAATATCAACACCAAGGTGAATGACATCATTTCACTGCGCGGATCAGCACGCTATGCGGACGGAACAAAACGCAATCCTAACTCCTTGAATGCTGACGGATTTGTCGCCGACCCTTGGCTCTATCTGTATCGTTGGAGTCGTCTATTCCCTATCGGTGTGCAAGAAAATGGTGTCGACATCATCGATCCCGCATTTTCGGCAAGAATGTCAAATGACGAAATCAACAACAATAGATATATTAATCTTAATATCGGGTCAACTCTTAATATTACCAAAAACTGGAATATAGTAGGAGATTATTCCTATCAGACAGACAACCGAATGGAAACTTCTTCTGTCCCTTATGTCCGTGCAAAGACACACTGGTATGGGGTAGAAGTGTTGAAAGACGAGAATGGTCAGAATGTCTATGTCGACGAGGAAGGAAATCCAACGGACAATGGAGGTATGCTGGCCTACCAGTTTCCGATGACAGACCACACCACAAAAGCGAATACCTACTTTTATCAAAGCAGCTACAGAGAAAAAAGACATACGTTTAATGCTACTACCAACTATAATCTTTCGTTGGATAAACATGAATTTAAATTCTTGTTGGGAACAAACTTGGTGGCTTATAGCTGGTTGAATCATTATTCAAAACGTACTAACCTTATCAATAACGATAATCCACAGTTTAACTTTGCCACAGGAACCGAAACTTCTGGAGGAGGAACAAACTGGGAATCGCAGGTGGGGTTCTTCGGGCGTATCAATTATTCATTCAGTGATAAATATCTTTTTGAAGCCAGTCTCCGTAGAGATGCTACATCCAAGTTTCCTTCGCATTTGAAATGGAGATGGTATCCTTCCCTATCCGGAGGATGGGTGATATCCAACGAGAAATTTATGGAGGCATTGAATCCGGTGCTGTCCTTTGCTAAATTCCGTGCGTCTTGGGGATCTATCGGTGACCAGTCCGTGTCGAACTCCTTGTACCTACCTCAGATGTCTATTGCCAAAAATACATGGCTGAATTCTTCGGGAGAGCAGTTCTTCCAGCTAGGAACCCCGGGAGCCGTATCTGCTAATATCACTTGGCAGGATATCGAACACTTAAATATCGGAGCGGACCTAAGATTCTTTAATAATAAGTTAGGTTTTACCGCCGAATGGTTCCAGCGCTATACAAAAAATATGATCGTAGCAGGAGATGTGGTACCGGCAACGTTCGGTGCATCTTCCCCTTCTGGAAACTATGGTAACCTGAGGACCCGAGGATGGGAGTTAGCCCTTGATTTCAGTCATAAGTTCCAAAACGGATTGACGTTGTTTGCTAATGCCAATATTGCAGATGCGGTAACCTTCACCACAAAAGGAGCAGACTGGAAAACCCCTTGGGAAAACAGATCGTTGAGTACTACGTTCTCCACAGGAAGAAGGTATGGTGATGTGTATGGTTTTGTGACTGACCGCCTGTTCCAGAAAGAAGATTTTGTGTACGATGCAGATGGCAACTTTGTTCAGACAGACATCATCTACAACGGAACAAGTAAGCGTACCAACGTATTGGCAGGACCAAATCCTGTATATCAGACCTATTTTGAAGATGGTAACCAAACCCTATTGATCAGTCCTGGAGACGTAAAATTTGTTGATGTCAACGGTGATGGCTACATCGATGCCGGAAATGGAACCAACGGAAATCCGGGAGACAGAGTAGTGGTAGGTAACATTACTCCTCGCTACGATTTCGGGTTCCGCTTTGGGGGAGAATTTAAAGGCTTCGACCTCTCGGTATTTCTGCAAGGTGTAGGGAAACGCAGCATCTGGGGGGCGGGACAGCTCGCTATTCCGGGATACTATTCGAAAGAAGGAGGTATGCCTTCCGCAATCGCCAAAAATTATTGGAGAGAAGACCGTACAGATGCTTTCTATCCTAGAGCGTGGAACTTCAACGGCGCGAACGAAGGTTTCGTAATGCGCGTGCAGTCGAGATATATGCTCGATATGTCCTATCTAAGGATTAAAAACATAACCTTAGGATATAACTTCAACCCTTCTCTGTTAAACAAAGTAAAGTTGAACCGAGCACGTCTCTATGTCACCTTGGAAAACTTTTTCACGTTTGATAATCTGAGAGGCCTACCTATTGATCCTGAAGCAATTTCCGGATACAGTCCTCTTCTGACGAATGGAAACTATAACCTTGGAAGAACAGGAACAGGTAATCCTACGTTCAAGTCAGCATCATTTGGATTACAAATTGGTTTATAATTTAATGCGTTGAATAATATGAAACTTACATCAAAAATATTGTTGATCTGTCTGGCTTTAGGATTTTCTTCTTGCGAGAAATTTCTGGATAGGCCACCTTTGACATCAGAGAATGACGAGACAGCATGGACAAGCGAAGAGAAGCTGCGTCTGTATGCCAATAAATATTATCCTTCTTTTTTTGTGGGCTATGGCAGTGGGTATTCTACGGATGGTGCCCCTTTGGTAGGTTATGTCAATCACGACGACTACGTGGTATTGGGTAACCAACCGAACTTTACCAGAGCGGTTCCTACAAGCTCGATCTGGTCGTATTCGACTATACGGTCGCTGAACATTATGGTAAACCGTATTGAAGAAAGAATGGGGTCCGTATTGACCAATGAGGCCAAAAACCATTGGTTAGGTATAGCTAAGTTTTTCAGAGCTATGGAATATGCTAGATTGGTGCGTACCTACGGTGATGTGCCGTACATCGATAGGGAAGTAGGGGATACCGACTATGACGAGTTATATAAGCCTAGAGATCCGCGCAATACGGTGATGGATGCCGTTTATGAAGATTGGCGTTTTGCTATGACCAACGTGCGAACAGATGATGGCGATCAATATGTGAACCGATATGTCGTCGCGGCCTTTATTTCGCGATTGGCCCTCTATGAAGGAACATGGCAGAAATATTACTATAAAAATAATTCAAGAGCTCAGAAGTTTTTGGAATTGGCAGTAGAAGCAGCCACCTATGTGATGAACAGCAATAGGTATGATATTGTGACTGACTACCGTTCGCTGTTTACTTCCAAAGAGCTCAAGGGTAACAAGGATATGGTATTCTTTCGCAACTATGATGCGGCGGTGGGTGTGACGCATGCAATAGCTTCTTATGGCAACCTTCAGGAGTCTACAAACAACGGCCCTACTTCAGACCTTTTGAAAGCATATCTCTTAAACGACGGTCAACCATGGGAAGCTAGCTCCATGGCTGGTGCCAATAATTTCGACCTGGAAAATATGATCAAAACCAGAGATTCCAGATTTGAGGCAACATTTTATAGCAAGCCGGAATTGCTAAATAGAGGATCATTATATTATGTAAATAAATTCATTCCACGTGAAGTTGAAATGCTGGTGAAAGTAGATGGGGGAGCGATGCCTTCCGACTTTACAGGCGATAAAAATGAGACGGATGCTCCTATTATCCGCTATGCTGAAGTGTTGCTCAACTATATAGAAGCTAAAGCAGAATTGGCAACAATAGGCGGTCCGGCAGTATCCCAAGATGACATCGACAAGACGATAAATAAAATCAGAAACCGTCCTTTAGCACAAGAGGCTGTTTCCCGCGGTGTGCAGAAGACAGCACCTATGAACCTGTCTGCATTGCCTGTAGATCCTAGCAGAGATCCCGACGTTCCGGCACTTATATGGGAAATCCGTAGAGAAAGACGTATGGAATTTGCCTTCGAAACCTTCCGTCTGGAAGACTTGAAGCGCTGGACTAAGTTGGAATATATGGACAATACATTGAACACGGACCTGTTGTCCGGAGGATGGGTTAATTTCCCGGCTCAACTTCCGGGTGAGTTGGCTGCGAAGAATGTGAATATTCTTTCGGTGGTAGATCTCAACGGTAATGAGATCGTGTATAACGGAACCAATGGAGCAGCCATGGTAGGCTTCTACAAAAATCAAAACAATAAACCTCGCCTGCCATTCCTGAATCTTCCGAATGTGAATCCTTATCTTACTCCTGTGGGTATTAACCAGATAAACGAGTACGCGATAAGAGGTTATGTATTACAACAAACGGAAGGATGGCCACAAAATTAAGTCTGTGTTTAGTAATGTTTAATTAAGAAGGACCAACTATGAAACCAATAATATTTTTTAAGACGATACTTATAGCTATACTCTTTGGAGGGGTGCTTACTATGGTATCGTGTAAAGATGAGCTTCCTGGGGCAATGGATACCTCGGATAAGTTTACGGTACTAAAATCCATAAAAATTGTCAATGCGGGACCTAACGGCAATGAAGTCGTCATAGGGACAGTAAATGAAGACACGAAAACCGTGACTTTTCCGCGTCTGGATACGTTGACCGACTTCAGCAAGTTGCGTTTTGAAGCCGAACTGTCGGAGGGAGCTACTCTGGACCAAGAAACTTACACAGTACCCTTTTCGGAAGGAGAATCAGAAAGAACCATAGTCATAAAAGTGATAAATAGCCCACGATACAGAGAATACTATGTGAGAATTCGTCTGAAAGTGCCTGTCTATGGCGCCGATTTCGAGAAGGGCACTATTTACGACTTTACGAACAATGCTATAGGAAATCCTATTTATCCGGCCCACACCTTTACGGCTATGACTAGAGGAAGTGCTTTCGACGGCGAACATGTGTTGGTAGTTTCACGTTCGACGATGGGAACACATCTCCTTAAAGTTTCTGATCTTAAAAATTACGACACTACACCTATTCCGCTGAATATGACAGGTGTATCAATGGGTACCTTCCCAGTAAATATGGGAGCGTTAGTAAACGGCCATATCTATGTGGCCAACCTATCGGGGAATACCGCTGCCAGTCCTATGCGTGTTTATCATTGGACAAATCCTGCAGAGCCACCACAAATGATCGTGGATTTAAATGTAGGAACAGTGGCCAATGCTGGGGTACGTCATGGAGACCACTTCTCTGTAAGCTTGGATGATAGCGGCAATGGCTATATGTTCTTCGGAGATAATGCTGGAACAAAAGTGTTGCGTCTTAAGGTTGAAAACTACACTACTGTTTCGGATCCTTTTGTGTTCAATATGCCGGTATCAGGAGCTGGATCATGGACGACCTACAACAGGATAGGCAACTCCTCTGAATATATCTTCACAGGACACGATGCGCCGGTAACGCTGGTGACCGAAAGCGGCTCGGTAATCTTTCAGATGAGCAGAACGGCAATTCCGATAAGAAGTTCGGATGCTCGTGTGATCTACTTTAACGGCGAACGCTATCTTATCGTCACTACGGCAGCCCGTACAGGATCAGAAGCTACTAACTTTGCCGTATACGACATCACTAAGGGGGCAAGTGTTAGCGAAGCACTTGCAACGCTTAACTCGACACCTAATGTGAAACCTGTATTCGAACATTCTTTGATGGGGCCTGTAAACACTTCTCCTTCATCCAATACGGGATGGGCCATCAAAAAGGATAGTCAGGGTAATGACGAGAGCTTATTGCTGTTTTCTGCTGCAAGTGATGCAGGATTTGTATTCTTCGAATTTCCGAAAAAAGTGTTAGAAGATGAATAGATTATAATTTGGAGATAGCACAAACCGTTGTGCTATCTCTTTTTATTAAAGTCAGCGCTTAATCTTATGAAATCATTGAGAATAACTAAAATATTTGCCTTATTAGTAGTATTGCTGGTGAGCAGCTGTGGTAAGGACAGCCCGACACCAGGACCGGATCCGGAGCCTAATCCAAATCCCAACCCTCCAACAAATACGGAATTGAAATTCCCACGCAAGGAGATGCGTGCCGCTTGGATTGCTACGGTATGGTCTATCGACTGGCCTAAGTCTACCGATATGGCGACCCAAAAGCAGCAGTATATTGATATCTTAGACCGCTTGAAGGAGTTAAAATTCAATACAGTATTTTTCCAAGTTAAGGGCTTGGGAGATGCTTTCTACAATTCGCCTTATGAACCGTGGTCGGCGGCGATTACTGGTACCAGAGGAAAGGATCCCGGCTATGATGTACTGAAATTTTTGATTGATGAGGCCCATGCAAGAGATATTGAATTTCACGCTTGGATGAACCCCTATCGTATTTCTAGTGCTCCTCCTTATCCGGATTTACATCCTTCTATCGACCCTTCTTGGGTAAAGGATTATCCCGGAAATATAAGGATGTATAATCCCGCATTGCCGGAGGTAAGACAACGTCTAAATGATATTGTTAAAGACTTGATTACCAAATACGATGTTGATGGCATTCACTTCGATGATTATTTCTATCCATCCGTCCCATCCGGCGTGACACATGATGATGATGCTGAGTTTAGTCAGTATGGTTCAGGCTATACGTCCAAGGCAGCATTCCGTCGGGGTAATGTAGATAAAGCCATAGAAGGGGTGTACAATACGATAAAGTCTACCAAACCTCAAGTAGTGTTTTCGGTCTCGCCAGCGGCAAATAAGGACAACAACTATAATAGTCTGTATGCCGATGTAGCCAAATGGACGCAAGAAGGTTGGGTAGATATACTCATCCCTCAGCTTTATCAGGAAATAGGCAATTCTTTTAACCCTTTTGAAGGAAACCTAAGCATATGGTCGCAGTTTCGTGGTA
Organism: Sphingobacterium thermophilum; assembly: GCF_039541675.1. Classification (NCBI taxonomy): domain Bacteria; kingdom Pseudomonadati; phylum Bacteroidota; class Sphingobacteriia; order Sphingobacteriales; family Sphingobacteriaceae; genus Sphingobacterium; species Sphingobacterium thermophilum. The sequence goes on from NZ_BAABGR010000015.1 coordinate 166,174, forward strand.
AATCCAAGCTGGTAATAGGGATAGGGTTTTATAAGTTTGGTGACCCAACGTATCCTGCCTTCCAGAATACGCAAGAATTGGTGAATCAATTTGACTTAGTACGTAAGAACAACTATACAGTAGGTACTTCCATCTATAATACCAGCAGCATTCTGGCAAACAAGATAGGCATTACCGACAAGCTTGCAGACCTGTATAAGGCCAACGTGCTGATGCCTTTCGCAGGAAGAGAGGTGGCAGCAGCGCCTACCACTCCTACGAATCTTGCATTGAATGGAAATGAGCTGAGTTGGTCCGGAGGAGGAAGTAATGTCCGCTATGCGGTGTACTACTTTTCTAGCCTTACAGCTGAAGGAGAGTTGATAGAAGTAACTAGATCGACAAAGGCTACTGTAACAAAAGCCGGCTATTATTGCGTGAGCGCTGTAAATGTGGATAATGTGGAAAGCAAGGCAACAAATTCTATTGAGAAAAAGTAAAGAATGATTATTTTAAAAAGTATCTTTGTGCACACTTATTTGCTTATGAAAAGAATATTTATTGCTATTGCCTTTATTTTTAGTCTGTCTACTGTATGTGCCCAGACGCTTTTTAAATTTGCTCAGATTACGGATACTCACGTGGGAGGCCAAACCGGTGAAGAGGATTTGCGCCGTACCGTCAAAGACCTCAATCAGCTGAAAGATATAGATTTCGTAATCCTGTCGGGTGATGCTACCGAATTTGGTGCAGATCATGAATTGGAATTGTGCAAGCAGATTCTTAGCGAGCTCAAGCTGCCTTTATATGTTATTCCAGGTAATCACGACAGCAACTGGTCGGAAAGCGGTGCTAACTCTTTCCGAAAAGTTTTTGGAGGAGAAACATTTTTCTTCGAGCACAAAGGATTTCAGTTTGTGGGTACGACGTCCGGACCCAACATGCGTATGAGTCCGGGACAGATTCCGCGAGAAAATATTGTGTGGTTGGATTCCATTTTCAAAGCTCATCCCGATAAAGATGTGCCTTTGATTTCCATAAATCACTATCCTTTGGATTCATCCCTGAACAACTGGTATGAGTTGGTGGACCGCTTACATACGCGCAATATACAATTTGCTTTATGTGGTCACGGCCATATCAATAAGCTTTACGATTGGGATGGTATACCAGGGATTATGGGGCGTTCTAACCTTCGTGCTAAAGCCGAAGTAGGAGGGTACAACATAATCACTTTAACCAAAGACTCTGTTTTCTTCCAAGAACGTAATCCCGGCGTAGGAACACAAGAGGCTTGGCTTAAGTTGCCTTTGCGTAAACTTACTTTCCATAAGAATTATAAAAGACCGGATTTCTCTGTTAACAATACCACGAAGGCCCGTGTAGTGTGGGAATATATCAACGATGGTGACCTAGGAGCAGGCATTTCCACAGATGGTAAGTTGGCCTTTACCGCCAATACTATTGGTGAGCTTTTTGCCCTAAACATCCAATCAGGAAAAAGAGCTTGGGTCTTCAAAACCGGAGGAAAGATTTATTCAACGCCGGCCGTAGCTAATGGTGTGGTAGTGGTGGGTTCTTCTGATAACCATATCTATGGTGTGGATAGCAAGACAGGCAAAGAAATCTGGCGTGTAAAGGCTAACAAAGCGGTGTTAGGCTCTCCGAATATTTATAAAGGAAAAGCTTATATAGGAGCTTCTGACGGAATCTTCCGTTGTATAGATCTGAAAACAGGAAGAGTGATTTGGAGTTTTGATAAAGTGAAAGGCTACGTTTCTACGCTTCCTACGATTGCAGATGGAAAAGTGATATTCGGCTCTTGGGGCAATGGCTTCTATGCTTTGGATGTGCATACCGGAAAAGTGGTTTGGGAATGGGACAACGGTCATACTAACAGAATGTTTTCCGCAGCGGCATGCTATCCTGTAGTAGCCAACAACAGAGTGTTCATTGTGGCGCCGGATAGATTTATGACAGCCTTAGACCTGAAAACAGGAAAAGTGATTTGGAGAGAGAAAAAAGATACCGTGCGTGTCAGAGAATCTATGGGATTGTCTTTCGACAAGAAGCGTGTCTACGCCAAAACTATGGACGGAGAGCTGATAGGCGTATCGGTATATGCTAATTCCATGGATATCGAATGGAAGTCCAAGCTCAAATTGCCTTATGAATTAGCTCCGTCGGCTATCTATAGCAATAAAGATGTGATAATCGTGCCGAACAATTCAGGTTTGGTATCTGCGGTAAATCCTGTTTCGGGGGAGGTAGTTTGGCAATATAAGATTTCCAATGCCTTAGTCAACCCACCACTGGTAACCAAAAAATATGTTATCGCGAGCACAATGGACGGTAAAATAGTTAAGCTAACATATTGATTTAAAACAAAGAATATTAAAGGAGGGAGCAATAAGCTCCCTTTTTTATTGGTTTGTTACAATTAATGCCTATTCTTTCTGGTTTTTGCTGTAATTAGGCAAGAATTGGAAAATTTTCTTGTTTAACATTCCGGGAATGATTAATTTAACTCTGCATTAATCTACTTATAGCAATAACCAAATTATAAACGTTATGCGAAAATTAGTACTATTTTCACTTGCACTGGGAATGTCTCTCCCTACTTATTCATTTGTGAAGGTGAATAAGGATAAAGACAGGATCCAGAAAACCTCCGATTCCTATCGAAAGGTAGATCAAGAGGTTGTTCAAGGAAAGGTTACCAGTAAGTCTGGTCCTTTGCCTGGAGCTACGGTGTCAGTAGTGGGGGGAGAATCTACACAGACCGATGCTGAAGGAAATTATTCTGTGAAAGCGAAAGTCGGAGCCACTTTACGTGTATCGATGGTAGGCTATGCTACCAAAGAGGTTATAGTTACAGGAACTACCGTAAACATCGATTTGGATGAGCAGGGTACAGCCCTTGATGAGGTAGTAGTCGTGGGATATGGTACCCAGCGTAGAGGAAATCTTACTGGAGCCGTCTCTACTGTCAATATTAAAGATAATTTGGAAGGACGCACAGTGGTGGATGTAGGGCGTGCTATTCAGGGTACTACGCCGGGTCTTAACATTACCATCCCTAGTGGAGAGGTAGGTTCTGACCCTTTAATCAAAATTCGTGGTGCTGTGGCTTCCATAACGGGAAGTAGTTCGCCTCTGATTTTGTTAGATAACGTAGAAATTCCAAGTATTCTCTATGTCAATCCAGACGATATAGAGTCTATTACGGTGTTGAAGGATGCCGCCGCTTCATCTATTTATGGAGCAAAAGCTTCTACCGGGGTGATTTTGATTACCACCAAAACGGGAGCTGCAGGTAAGCCCAGTATAAACTATTCCAACAACTTCTCGTATCAGAACCTTTCTAAAAAGTTTGAGATGGGAACCATCAATGCCTTAAAGTATAGCATTGATGCGATGGAGCGTGTTGGAGCAACAGTGTATGGTGCTTTTTATTCTTTGGATAAGGCCAGCTATGAAAAGGCTAAGGAATGGCACGATAAATATGCTGGTAAGTTGGGACCTGACGACCCTACCGTCTATGGACGTGACTGGTATGTAGATCCTGCGTTCCCTACAAGAAAGTATGGCCTTAGAACGTATGATCCGTATGATTATATGATTCGCGAGTGGGCTCCGACACGTACCCACAATGTCTCAATCAGTGGTACTGCGGGAAAGACAAAGTACACTACATCCTTTGCTGCGGTAGACCAAAGTGGTATGCTTAAGCCTGGAAATAAAGATAACTTCACCCGATATAATGCAGCATTACGTCTGTCCACCGATCTGACGGATTACCTTACAGTAAGAGGTGGGCTTATGTATGTGAATCGCATCAAGACATACCCATATGCCACTAACTCCACAACAGCTGACCCATGGCTTTATATGTACCGATGGAGCTCTCTATACCCTATGGGTTATGATGAAAGAGGATATCCTATCCGCAGCCCATGGAGCGAAAATGAATTTGCCAATAGAGCATCCATGAATAGAAATTATGTTAATGCTAATATCGGAACGACCCTAAAACTTAAAAACAATTGGAAAGTTGATGTAGATTATACTTTCACTACAGAAGATTATAAATGGGATAGAAGAGGGACGCGCTTTACAGCGGCAAACAGCTGGGTGGCGGCACGCGAGCGTAGAGATGCCGCCGGAAATCCTGTATATGTAAATTCCGAAGGTAAGGTGGTGTCTGCAGGTGACCCAGGAGCAATGTTAGCCTACGATCTTGCGTATGAAACCTACACAGCAAATGGTTCCAACCCGGACCACATCTATCAAAGATCGGAAAACCGATTCAAACATACGCTGAATGCCTTCACCACATACGATCTTAACTTGAATACGGACCATGCCTTCAAATTTATTGTAGGTTCAAACTTGGTGACAAATAACGAGAAGAGCCACTGGACCCAACGCACAAACCTCTTGGATATAACCAATCCACAATTTGACTTGGCTGTAGGAGAAATCACAGGAGGTGGTGGAGAAGCTTGGGATGCTCAGTTGGGGTATTTCGGACGTATGAACTATGCTTTTAGGAACAAATATCTGTTTGAAGGAAATGTACGCTATGACGGCTCTTCTAAGTTCCCTAAAGAGCTGAAATGGCAGTGGTTTAGTTCAATGTCTGCAGGATGGGTAGTGTCAGAAGAAGCATTTATGCAGGCACTAAATCCAGCCATAAGCTTCCTGAAATTAAGAGGATCATGGGGCGTCATCGGTAACCAGGCTGTACCACCTGATTTGTATGTTTCTAATATGACCTCTTCGGAGAGTACTTGGATTGCTAATGGCGCTAAAGTCATAGCCATCGGTTCTCCGGCAATACGATATCCTTCTGTATTCTGGGAAAAATTGGAAACCTTGAATGGGGGACTTGATGCACGTTTCCTTAATAATAAGTTGGGGTTAACGGTAGATATATATAAACGGACTACCAAAGATATGTTCGGTGCATTGTCCGGAACGACTTGGACAATAGGAGGGTCTGCACCACAGTTGAATAAAGGTTCTTTGGTAACCAAAGGATATGAAATCTCGGTGGATTTCAATCACCGCTTCGAAAATGGATTAGGTATCAACCTGCGTGCTAACTTCGACGATGCAAAATCCAGAGTGTACGGTTATACCGATTCGCGTATTCAGGGATCTTTGCATGATGGAGCTGTGTACGGTGATATCTGGGGTTATGTTACGGACAGGTTGTTTCAGTTAGATGATTTCGTGCTGGATGCGAATGGAAAACCTCAGTTAGTGACGCTAACGCCGGAGATGACAAAGTATTATACGAATGGAGGGGGACGTACCTACTTGCTGAAAAATAATCCGGATGGCAGTAAACCTGTATATCAGACTTTTCTCGAAAACTCAGCATCTTTCGACTTCGGCCCTGGGGATGTTAAATTTAAAGACCTTAATGGCGATGGAGAGATTGACAATGGGGATGGCACCGTTGATAATCCTGGAGACCGAACTATTATAGGTAACTCGACGCCACGCTACAACTACGGCTTGAGGTTCGGTGCAGACTACAAAGGTTTTGACTTTTCCATTTTCTTCCAAGGTGTAGGGGCTCGTAAGATTTGGGGAGAAGGTTTCTTAGCGCAAGCTGGATGGCATGTGTCGGACGGAGCTATGCCGGCAACCTTCGTTAACGACTATTGGACGCCGGATAATCCGGACGCTTTCTACCCTGCAGCCTATAGCAATGGTGGTACCGCAAATATCAATAATATGCAGATACAAAGCCGTTATCTGCTCGATATGTCATACCTGCGCATAAAGCAGTTGTCCTTAGGTTATACTCTTCCTAGAGAAATTTCACAAAAGGTGAAGCTGGATAGGGTGAGAATCTACACCTCTTTGGAAAACTTCTTTACATGGGATAAGCTTAGAGGTTTACCTATCGATCCTGAAGAAGTGTCAGGCTATTCGATGTTCAATACCTCAAACTATAATATGAATAGAGCAGGGGTTGGCGTGCCTACCTATAAGAGTGCTTCTTTTGGTTTACAGTTGACATTCTAATTCGGATATTATGAAAAAGTTAATATATATACTTCTGGGAACGACCTTGGGGCTTTCTAGTTGTAGTGATTTATTAGACAGACCGGAATTGAATAAGGTAGTGGATAGTGAAGGTAACTTCTGGCGCAATGAGAACGATTTGCGTCTGTTTGCCAATGACTTCTATCCCAACTACTTTGTAGGGTATAATACAGGTTACGGAACGGCATATGCTCCACTGACAGGCTATAATTTTGCCGACGATTTTACGAGTTCAGGAAATCAGGCCAATCTCTTGGGAAGTGTACCTACGGGTACGGGCGGCTCTAGTAGCTCGGCCTTGTCTATATTGCGTGCCGAACATCCGGGACCTAACTGGAACTTCTATTGGGTAAGAAAAGCCAATATCATGCTCCATCGTATCGACAATGTGGCTAAGCCTAACCTTTCGGACGAGGAATACAAACATTGGACCGCGGTAGCTAGATTCTTCAGAGGTTATGAGTATTCGCGTCTAGTAAGCAATTTCGGCGATATCCCTTATTTTGATACAGAAGTAGCCGTGAATGATCCTGACCAGATGTATAAGGCTCGCGATCCACGGGGCGAGGTCATGGACAAGGTCTATGAGGACTTCAAATACGTGATGGACAATATGCGTGAAAATGACGGCGTGGGCTATCTCAACAGATATGTTGCCGCAGCACTTATTTCCAACCTTATGCTGTTTGAAGGATCTTGGCAAAAGTATCATGATCTGGATGGCGCACGGGCGAAGAAATACCTTGAATTTGCGCGCGATGCTGCAGAATATGTCATGAATAGTGGCAAATGGTCTTTCTCGTCGGATTTCAAGAGTCTTTTCGCCTCCGAAAATCTTGCCGGCAATCCGGAAGTGATTTTTTATCGCGTATATGATGATGCGTTGGCTGTACGCCATGCTGTGGGATCCTATAGCAATGGCACGGAAGCACAATCCCGTTCAGCCAACCTTGACCTATTAAAAGCTTTCATCTGTGTGGATGGTAAGGTTTGGCAAAACTCATCGGTTCCTGACGCCAACAGTTTTCGTCTGCAGGATCTTGCTAAAACCAGAGACCCTCGTTTCGAAGCTACTTTCATGGATACCATCAACACGGCGGCTTCGGGAACATTGGTGTATGCTCATAAATTTGCGGGACGAGAAGCCCTTAACTACATAGGCTCCACTTACCCAGCAAAATGGGCTTCCAACTCCAATACCAATGACGCTCCTGTTGTAAGACTTGCAGAGGTGGTTCTGAACTGGATAGAGGCCAAGCAGATATTAGCTGAATTTTACGGTGGTGCTGCCGTGACGCAGGCAGATTTGGATAGGTCTATCAATGCTATCCGAAACCGTCCTTTGGATGATGTCGCTGTCAGCAAGGGAGTGACAAAGACAGCTCCTCTGATGCTTAATAGCCTTCCAAACGATCCGGAAAGAGATAGTGATGTTTCTCCTTTGATGTGGGAAATCCGTAGGGAAAGACGTATGGAGTTTATATTCGAATACGCCCGAATTCAGGATATACGTCGTTGGAAGAAACTTCATTATTTGAACTTCGATAGCGATGATTATCGCTTGGGAGCCTGGATTATCGGTAATGTAGACTTACGTGATAAGGCTAATCCAGGGAAGATTGCAAGTACCTATAAGGATGTTTTGGAGGTCAAAACAGCATCAGGACAGATTATCAAATATGACGGCACCAATGATGCGCAAATGGTGGGTTACTATGTTGTGAGAGGATTTGGTCCGCGTCAGCCTGTTCAAGATAGAAATTATTTGGCGCCAATAAGTCAGCTACTCATCGACGAATATCGCGATAGAGGGTACACTCTCACCCAAACTGTAGGCTGGTAGTGCGTTATTTATACGTGGGAGAGAGATTTCTCTCTCCCATTTGTTATGTTTTTTATACTTTTACCAAAATCTAAATTTACGTTCCACAATTATTATGAGAATTTTTCCATTATTAGTTTTACTATGCTTGAGTATTAATGTAGTGTTTGCACAGCAGTCTTCATGGATTCGTGTGAACCAGCTTGGTTATCTTCCGGAAGGAAAGAAGGTGGTGGTATGGGTCACCAAAGGTGAAAAGAGCGTTAAATCTTTTCAGGTTGTAGATGCTCAAACGAAGAAGACTGTGTATCGCGCCAAGGTAAATAAGGTTTTTGGTAAGTACGGTCCTTTCACGAAGGGCGCTCGTTTGGATATTTCTGCTGTAAAAAAATCCGGAACCTATTATGTTGTTACCGATGATGGCACAAGGTCGCCACTTATCAAGATTAATGAGGATGTATACAAAGGGACAGCAGATTTTGCTTTGCGTTATATGCGTCAGCAGCGGACTTTGTTCAATCCTTTTTTGAAGGACAGCTGCCATACTCACGATGGTTTTACGATGTATGCCTCTTCGGTGGGACTTCCCGATAGCACTCGTATAGATGTGGCGGGAGGTTGGCATGACGCCTCGGACTACCTGCAATATTCTACCACTTCAGCAAATGCAACGTTCCATCTGTTGGCGGCGTATCGCGACTTTCCTTTCGTGTTTGGTGATGAGAAGCAGGCTAACGGCTTGGACGGAAAAAATGGTGTTCCGGATGTGCTGGATGAAGCTAAATGGGGACTGGACTGGTTGTTGAAGATGCATCCGCAGCCTAACATGATGTTTAACCAGATAGCAGATGATAGAGATCATGCCAGCATGCGCTTGCCGGGACAAGACTCTCTTTATGGCAGAGGTCACGAAAGACCGGTATATTTTATTGATGGAAACCCACAGCAACGTGGTAAGTTTTTAAACAATACTACCGGAACGAGCTCTACAGCAGGTAAGTTCGCAGGAGCGTTTGCATTGGGATACCATCTTCTACGTGATAAAGATGCCCAATACGCTGCTATTTTGAAAGAGAAGGCCAAGACAGCATACGATTACGCATATATTAAGCCGGGTGTAACACAGACCGTTTCTGTGAAATCGCCATATATCTATGCTGAAGATAATTGGGTGGACGATATGGAGCTGGCAGAAACTATGCTATATACCATTACGCGTGATGAAAAAAATCTTCAAAAAGCATTAGAGTATGCCCGTCAAGAGCCGGTAACACCATGGATGATACGGGACACGGCCAATCATTATCAGTATTATCCTTTTATCAACCTAGGACATTTCGAATTAGCAAAAGTGACGCAAGGTGAAATACGTAAAGAAGTATTGGATTATTATAAAAAAGGGATAGAATATGTATGGAGCAGAGCCAAAGAAAATATGTTCTATCGTGGAGTTCCTTTTATTTGGTGTAGCAACAATCTCACTACGTCGTTTGCTATTCAAGCCTATTGGTACAGACAGCTAAGTGGAGATGTTCAGTATGAGGAGCTCGAGCAAGCCAATGTAGACTGGTTATTTGGTGTAAACCCTTGGGGGACAAGTATGGTTTATGGTCTTCCTGCTGATGGTGATACGCCTACAGATCCGCATTCGGCCTTTACGCACCTGCATAACTATCCTATCGACGGAGGTCTTGTCGATGGTCCAGTGTATGCTTCTATCTTCAACAGTCTAATCGGTATCAAGCTGTCAAAGCCGGACGAATATGCGGAGTTTCAAAGCGACTTAGCCGTTTATCACGATGATTTCGGAGACTACAGTACGAATGAGCCTACGATGGACGGAACCGCCTCGCTAATCTATCTATTATCAGCAAAAGAAGCGGAAAGTAAAAAAAAACTACTGACAAATTCGGTGCAATAATACGAGGTAATGCTGAGAAACCTCAAGTGAGCTTGGTGTTTACGGGAGATGAATTCAGAGATGGTTTGCCACATATTGCCCAAGTATTGAAAAAGAAAAAGGTTAAAGCCGCTTTTTTCGTTACAGGAAAATTCTTGGAAGACAAAAAGTCGGCAAGAATTTTGGTAGACCTGTATCGCGATGGACACTACGTGGGGCCACATTCGGATAAGCATCTGCTGTATGCTCCATGGGAAAAACGCGATAGTCTCTTGGTGACAAAGGAAGAGTTTGTTCAGGATTTGGAAGCCAATGTAGCAAAGCTTCAAAAATTAGGAATAGATAGAGGTTCAATGTTTATTCCGCCGTATGAGTGGTACAACAGACAGACGGTAGAGTGGGCCGAAGAGTTAAATTTCAGTGTGTATAATTATACACCTGGCTTGCGGACTCCTGCAGACTATACGTATCCCGAAATGGCTAACCGCTACATGTCGTCGGACGCTATTCTGAATCAATTGTATTCTTATGAAGAAACGAACGGGTTAAACGGGTATATCATTCTAATCCATATAGGTACAGATCCGCGACGTACGGATAAACTGTATCTGCGGCTTGAAGAATTGATAGATAAATTAAACGCAAAAAATTATAATTTCGTGAGGTTAGAAAAATTATAGTTGCGTTTTTTTGCGTGTTTTGTATAAAAATTGCATCTTTACGATGTAATTAATAAAGGGTATTCAAAGATTTTACTTAGATGGTCATTACAACAGAGAAAGAATCTAATTACCAAGATCTAGACAAAATGTCTGTTCTTGAGTTGCTTACAAATATTAATAATGAAGATAAAACAGTTCCATATGCGGTAGAGAAAGCTATTCCTCAGATTGAGGCTTTAGTGAAGGCAGCTGTGGAATGTATGAAGAAGGGTGGTCGTATATTTTATATCGGTGCAGGAACCAGCGGCCGTTTAGGTATTTTGGATGCGTCAGAATGTCCTCCTACTTATGGGGTTCCTCACGACTGGGTAATAGGTCTTATTGCCGGTGGTGATATAGCTATCCGTAAAGCTGTAGAATTTGCTGAAGATGATATGGAGCAGGCATGGAAAGATTTGGACGAATACTGTATCACGGAGAATGACATCGTAATCGGTATTGCTGCGTCGGGTACTACCCCTTATGTTATTGGGGGGCTTAAAGCTGCCAATGAGAGAGGTGTGGCTACAGGCTGCGTAGTATGTAACGGCGGTTCTCCTATAGCAGCGATAGCTAAATATCCTGTAGAAGTTATTGTAGGACCTGAATTTGTTACAGGCTCAACACGTATGAAGTCGGGGACAGCACAGAAATTGGTGTTGAATATGATCAGCACTTCTGTGATGATACAATTAGGACGTGTGAAAGGAAATAAGATGGTGGATATGCAGTTGTCAAATCATAAGCTGGTAAGCCGCGGTGTGCGTATGGTGATGGCAGAAACGGGAGTAGATGAGTCGGTAGCTGCACAATTGTTGGAACAGTATGGTAATGTGCGTAAGGCCATCGACGCGTATAATCAAAGTAAATAATTTTAACAAAGACTTTTTATGTCCCCAATAATATTATTATCATTTCTAGTCGCTTACTTCGGTGTATTGTTGGCAGTGTCCTACTTCACCTCTAAAGGATCGGCAGACAATTCAACTTTCTTTGTGGCCAACCGCAACTCGAAGTGGTATATGGTGGCCTTCGGTATGATCGGAACCGCCTTGTCGGGGGTGACGTTCATTTCAGTTCCTGGGGCTGTAGGAGCTTCAAATTTCAGTTATTTCCAATTTGTATTGGGTAATGCGGTAGGTTTTCTCATCATTGCCTATGTGCTCCTTCCTCTGTATTATAAGATGAAGCTTACCTCCATCTATACCTATTTGGAGGAGCGTTTCGGGTATTTGACCTATAAAACAGGAGCCGGTATATTTTTGGTTTCAAGAACCATTGGCTCTGCATTCAGACTTTACCTCGTAGCAATTGTATTGCAGCATTTTATATTCGATGCATGGAATGTTCCTTTTGCTATTACCGTCACTTTGTGTTTGGTCCTCATCTGGCTTTATACGAATAAAGGTGGATTGAAGACAATCATCGTTACGGACACTTTGCAGACCACCTTCTTGGTGACAGCCGTGATTTTATCCATCTATTTTATGGCAAAAGGGTTGGATTTCGGTATTGTAGAAACATTTGAAGCAGTAAAGGAAAGCAGCTATTCGAAAATATTTTTCTGGGAAGATTTCATTGGTAGCAAGGCCAATTTCTGGAAACAGTTCTTAGGTGGTGTGTTTGTTACCATCGCTATGACGGGTCTAGATCAGGACTTAATGCAGAAGAACCTGTCTATGGGTACGATAAAAGAAGCACAAACGAACATGATTACCTTCACATCGGTATTCGTGGTTATCAATATCTTTTTCTTGGCTGTAGGTGCATTGCTTTACATTTTCGCTGAAAAAAATGGAATAGATGTTTCCACATTGGCGACAAGAGATTATCTGTACCCGGAGATTGCGCTTAACCACTTGTCAATAGTGCCGGCGATTATCTTTATGATGGGGCTGACCGCAGCTACTTTTGCTACTACAGACTCGGCACTCACGGCATTGACTACTTCTTTTTGTGTGGATTTCTTGAACTTCAACAAGAAGGAGAATCCTAACGATCCTGCGTTGGTAAGAAAGCGTAATCTCGTACACTTGACTTTCTCCGTGATAATGCTGTTGGTGATTCTTGTGTTCAAGCTTATCAACGACGATTCGGTAGTGAATGCTATTTTTACGGCGGCTAGTTATACATATGGACCTTTGTTGGGACTCTTTATCTTTGGACTCTTTACTAAGAAAGCAGTAAACGACAAGTTGGTGCCATACATCTGTGTAGCTTCACCGTTGATATTATTCTTTTTGAATACATACGTTATTTCAGTATATACCAATTATGTTATTGGTTTGGATTTAATTATCCACAATGCTCTTATAACGGTTATTTTGTTGTGGCTTACCTCTCCGGGTAAAGCCTCAGAGAAGGCCTTATCTCATAACGCTTTTTAACAGATAGTGATTTGTGTGTGCAAAAAATTAGCTGTAAGTTTGAATAACTAGTTTTTTGCACACATATGTATCACTTGATTGAAGAAACTGTCGAAGCTATACGTCATCGTATTGGCGATTTTGAACCAGAATTTGGAATAATCTTAGGTACCGGTCTGGGAAAGCTGGTCAACGAAATAGAAGTGAATCATCAGCTGATGTATGCCAATATCCCTAATTTCCCTATTTCCACAGTTGAATTTCATACGGGTAAACTGATTTTCGGAACATTGAATGGCCGGAAAGTGGTAGCCATGCAAGGACGTTTGCATTACTATGAAGGCTACAGTATGCAAGAGATTACCTTTCCTGTAAGGATAATGAAGGTTTTGGGTATCAAAAAACTATTTGTATCTAATGCCGCCGGTTCTCTGAATCCCGATATAAAAAAGGGAGATATTGGTATTATCGATGATCATATCAATCTGTTGCCGGATAATCCTTTGCGGGGAAGTAACGACGAGGATTATGGACCTCGCTTTCCGGATATGAGTGCTCCCTATGACAAGAAGATGCAAGAGCAGGCTATGGAAATTGCACGTAGGAATGGTGTGCGTGCCCATAGGGTAGTGTATGTCTCTACAGCGGGGCCTAATTTGGAGACTAGGGCAGAATACCGTTATATGCGACTTATCGGCGGTGACATTGTTGGTATGAGTACTGTTCCTGAAGTCATAGTAGCCAATCATATGGGACTTCCTGTGTTTGCCATTTCTGTCATCACGGATGAGGGTTTTCATGAGAATCTGCAGCCTGTATCTCTTGAAGAGATTGTCAGAGTTGCCAATGAGGTGGAGCCTAAGATGACCGATATTTTGAAAGAATTAATTGCTATGCAGTAAAGTCTAATTTATACGTTATTTTTGCACTGTATTATCGAGGTAATTGAATGAGTAATATCTTTTTGCGGAGCATACTGCTTATATTGTTGTTTTTGTCGGCAAACGGAAGTCTTCGGGCACAGGTAGGGAGTGATGAGTTCAGTGCCGCGTTGGATTCGGCAAGAGCATTGGAAGACAACAAAAAGGATTCTGTGGAGTTCTCTTCGAAATACATCCGATTTGCTACGCTTGATATGCTGAAGTATGCTACCTTCACCAAACAGATAGATACCACTCATCGTAATTTCCAATATTACAACCCACAAAATCACCCTTGGAATCCTAGTATGAATTTGGGTTCTTATGGCTTGGCCACACGCGACCTACTCTTCAATCCTAGCAAGACCATAGGTTTCCAGCATGGTTTCCATGCCTTGGAACGCTATCTGTATACGTCAGATTCGGTGACCTATTTCAGGGCAAGAGCACGCTATTCGGAATTATATTCTGTAGGCTTTTTCTTTGAAGACCAAGTTTTCAAGGCAAAGCATGCACAGAATATCAAGCCTAACTGGAATATGGGGTTTGATTACCAAGCTACCAATACGGACGGTTATTTCTTAAACCAAGATTATAACGACCGAAAAGGAGCTGTATTTACTTGGTATGAGTCTCCCAACAAGCGCTATAATTTTCTTGCCAATATAGCGCTTAACAAGCTTGATGCTCCGGAAAACGGGTCTATCGTCAATGACAACTTCTTCAAGGATGAGACAGTGACGACGTGGTATTCTCAGATTACACGCCTTCGCGGACAACGTGAAACAAGACCATACACGAAATGGAATGATAACGGTTTGTTTATCCGCCAGTCGTATTATATAGGTCGTTTGGATACGGTAAACAAAAATCTTCCGGAAATGGAAATCCATCCGACGAATACCATAGCTCATAATACGTATATCCGACAGCAAAGATTTGTGTTCTTCAAAAATGAAGACGATTTGAATAACGCGTTTCCGGCAGCCAACTTCCGTTTGGTGCACGACACGACAAAAATTACGACCATCTCCAATGAATTTACCTATACGTTCTACCTAAGGGCCAAATCCTTGTTGAAAAATGAAGCCAAGCTGAATGCTGGTTTTCAAAATGATTTGATATGGGTAGAAGACAGCCTTACCAATGATTTTTTGCAGAACTCCTCGATTAAAGGGGATTTCAGCTATAAATTTTCAGATAAGGTAGATTTCAATTTGAGTGCTCATCAGATTGTGGTAGGTCATAATTTCGGTGATTACCTCTATGAGGCAAGGGCAGATATCGCTGTAGGAAAATATCTGGGCAAAATATCGTTGGGGGCTTATTCGCAAAACAAATCGCCGGAAAGGGTCTTTACGGATATGAATTACACATATCACCAATGGAAGGCGAACTTGGAGAAGACAAAAACGCAAAACCTTTCTTTCACCTACAGCCATCCTAAATTAGGATTCAAAGGCCGACTGGAATATTATCTGATTAATAACTATACTTATTTCAAAGAAGTAGATAACCCGAACGATAATCCGAACCTCGACAAGGTGATAGAACCGGCACAGCTTGGAAGCCTTAACTTCTTGAAAGCTACGGTAGAGCAGAATTTTAAATTCGGAAAATGGCATCTCGACAACAGAGTGGTGTACCAGAAGTCCGATGCTATGGATGTGCTGGCCACACCGGAACTGTATACCTGGCATAGCTTTTATTATGACTCGCGTTGGTTTGACGTGCTAAACATCAGCATAGGTATGGACGTTCGTTTCAATACGCCCTACGTAGCTCCATCGTATTCAATCAACACAGGACAGTTTTATAATACCAATTATAAGTTGGAATTTTCTACCTATCCTATAGTGGATTTCTGGGCTACAGCCAATATCAAGCGCGTGAACCTATTTATCAGCAACAACTTTACCAACCAATATGTGTATCCGAAAGGATATTATACGGTACGTCGCTATCCAATGAATCCGGCGAACTTCAGATTTGGTGCTTCCTGGAAGTTTTATGATTAAAAATTATCTGTCTTTTAGCTAGGAAATTACGCGCTATTAGCACAAAAAAGTAAAAAAACATTTTGAAACTTAAAAATTAGGGCTATATTTGCACACGCAATTCAGCTAAGGTTGCGACGTTCTCAGAAAGATTTTAAATGTTTGGAGGCTTAGCTCAGCTGGTTCAGAGCACCTGCCTTACAAGCAGGGGGTCACTGGTTCGAATCCAGTAGCCTCCACCAAACATACCTTGGAGAATTAGCTCAGCTGGTTCAGAGCACCTGCCTTACAAGCAGGGGGTCACTGGTTCGAATCCAGTAGCCTCCACCAAACATACCTTGGAGAATTAGCTCAGCTGGTTCAGAGCACCTGCCTTACAAGCAGGGGGTCACTGGTTCGAATCCAGTATTCTCCACCAACTATACCTCGGAGGCTTAGCTCAGCTGGTTCAGAGCACCTGCCTTACAAGCAGGGGGTCACTGGTTCGAATCCAGTAGCCTCCACTTCTTAGAAAGCATCAAGAAATTGATGCTTTTTTATATTCCCCTTCCTTTGTTTTCATAAACTACTCTATTTTGATTGTTAAATATTAATATATTATTTTAATAATAGTATAAAATTTCTTGATGGTATCTCATGGTTTCTTTTTGTTTATCTTTTTATATGTTTACAACAAAAAAATTTCTTGATTATTCCTTCGGTTAAGGATAAGCTTGAGTGAAATACATTTATAAAGCTAAATTATTTCTTAAATATCTAATTTAACGTGTATTAGCATGGTAAAGTTGTTAGTTTGTAAGTAGAATACTAACAATTATATACCATGAAGAAAAGATTTTTTCTAAGAAAGAGCTTTATTCCTATTCGATTATTAGGAATATTTGCATTAACTCCAGTAATTGCTGTTCCTTTAGAAGCCAAACCTTTGGCCTTAATTGAAAGTAAGTGGCAAGCCGAAATTGAAGGTAGAGTACTGGGTACAGATGGAAAACCGTTGAGTGGAGTTACCGTTTCAACGCAATCCGGACAATCGACCAGTACCAACGAATCTGGACAGTTCAAGGTTCGTGCAAAGGTTGGTGATGTTATCATCGTTAAAAGTGTAGGATATCTGACACAAGAATTTGTTATCAACAGTTTGGTGGATAACGTCATTGTATTAGAAGAAGATATAGGTAATATTGAAGAGGTAGTGGTGGTGGGTTATGGACGTCAGAAAAGAAGTAACCTTACAGGAGCGATGACAGCTGTCAGCGCGGACAACCTTAAAAATATCGCACCCTCCAACCTTTCCAATACATTGGCCGGTAGGGCTCCTGGTGTCAACGTAACCAACACGTCGGGTATGACGGGAGCATCGTCATCTTTGCGGATACGGGGGAGCTTTGCTGAGCCTCTATACGTTATCGATGGAGTGGTGAGAGACAAGGCTGCATTTGATGCTTTGGAAGCCAATGAGGTGGATCAGATTAGTTTCTTAAAAGATGCGGCGATGGGAGCTGTATATGGGACGCGTGCAGGAAATGGAGTGGTGCTCGTAACGACCAAGAAAGGGACGCCGCAAGCTCCTGTTTTCAATGTGCAGAGCACCTATTCTTTGGCAGCACCTACACAGGCATTGTTGGCAGATCTTACAACGGCAGAAGACGAACTTATCTATCAGAACCGTGTCTCATACTTCCAGTGGCTAAATGGTAATCAGCAAGCACCATTTGTCGCTCCAAATGGCCAGAAAGAATTTGACTATTTCAAAGATAAGAATTACAGTGTTACGGATTGGATATGGCGAAACCCATTCAGTCACCGGCAGTCTATCTCCTTGTCAGGAGGTGGTGAGGCTATCACCTATTATAACTTATTGAGCTATAGAAAAGAGTTAGGCTCCTATAAGTCTTTGGAGCACGATAAATTTAATATACGTAGTAATGTCAGCGCCAAGGTCAATGAGGCCTTTACCATTGATTTGAATATATCGGCCAATCAGACTAATTCGAAGAGATTCTTTTGGCCATTCAGTACTTCGGCAAATGACGACGATTTTGATGTGTCCGATTTCTATCGTGTGACCTTCAACTGGCCTAAGATGTATCCTTTTTACCTCAATGCGGACGGCACGCCAAGTGATAAGCCTACAGAGTACCCTGTACAAACGCCGATGGGAAGCTGGCAGGCGTGGAATGTTATCGATCAGGTGATAGGTAATCGTTATATTGATCGAAAAGTTAGGGAGATTAATCCTATCCTGACATTGAGTTACAAGCTGGATGGTTTGGTGAAAGGCTTGTCAACAAAAGTGGTGGGAAGTTATGTGGCAGAGGACTATATGCGTAAGCGCTTCATGACCTTCCAGAAGAATTATACTTTCACACCATTGGATGCTAGTGACAACCGTTTTATCCCGGCTCCTCCGTCGGAAGATAAAATCAACATCTTTACTTTCAGCCAGGCGGCACCGTTTGTGGATTATACGCCAGAACGTACGTGGGAATACCAAGTAAACTGGTTTTTAAATTATGCTAAAACGTTTGATAAACATAATGTCGACGCTATGGTGGTGTATGAACAGTTCAAATTCGGAGGCATCTTTGTCAACTCTAGAGCTGAAAATCCTATCACCAACATAGATCAGATGTTTGTGTATCCTACAGATCGTAACTACCGGTCCACCAATGCTTATGAGTCTACCGATGCACGGAGAGCGCTGATAGGAAGAATAAACTATAACTACAGTGATAGATATATTGCTGAATTTTCGTTCCGATACGACGGCTCTCCGCTATTCCCTGGAGATAAACGTTGGGGATTCTTCCCTTCTATGTCCGCTGCATGGCGTATTTCCGAAGAAAATTTCTTTGCCGGAGCAAAAGAAAATATCAACGAACTAAAACTACGCTTCTCTTATGGAACTACTGGTAACGACCTTGCCGTGGACGGCAATAAGATTGGTCAGTTTTTGTATGAAGAAAAATATGTGCCGTCAGGTGGTTATATCTTCGGAGACCGTTATTACAATGGTATCATGTACGGAGCTAACCCTACTCAAAACCTTACATGGACAACATCCAAAAGTTATAACCTAGGAGCCGATTTCGGATTGTTGAAAAATCGATTGACAGGAAGCATAGATGTCTTTAGCCGCAAGGAAACAGATATATTGGGTACAAGAAATCTAGTGGTTCCGGATAACTATGGAAGAACGCTAGCTCCCGAAAACTATGCTGCTAGAAGCTACAAAGGAGGGGAGATCAGTCTGATGTGGAATAATCGTGTGAATGAGGTAGCTTACGGCTTCGGAATCAACATGGGATATGCTAAAGATAGGTGGGATATTTATGATGAAGAACCTTCTTATGCAGCAGGAAGAGAGCAAAATTTCAGATCCAGAATAGGAAGACCGGAAAACAGGTTGATAGGTCTTGAAGCAATAGATTTGGTACGCACGCAAGAGCAACTTGACGATCTGCTAAGCAAAGGTTTCAAAACCTACGGAAGAGACCCTTACCTAGGCATGATTCTTTATAAAGATGTTCGGGGAGCCAACTATTCTGACGGTCCGGATGGAAAGATTGACGACAATGATATGGTGCTTTTATCGGACAACAACTCGCCACGAATCAACTATGGCGTCAACATGAATATAAGTTGGAAAGGTATAAGTGTGTCGGCATTGTTACAAGGAGTGATGGCTTACGACAGGATGATTAGCAATCAAGAAGGAGGTGGCATGCGACAGCACGGAGGAAACTTCCGTCCTTACTATCCTATTTGGGCAGGCGATGTATGGACAGAGGAAAACCCTAATGCCAAATATCCACGTGTAGTAGGCTCTAACTGGGCGGAATCGGGAACCGGCAATTCCAGCTTCTGGATAAGAAACGGTGCTTATCTACGTCTGAGAGATTTAAATGTGTCGTATGCGTTGCCAAACTCGGTAACAAATGCGTTGAAGATTAAACAAGCTAATATATTCTTTAATGGGACTAACTTGTTTGTAATCTCCAAGATGACAGAATTTCACGACCCAGAACAGAAAATGTATGATTCTTACCCTGTCATGAAGACGTTTAACCTTGGACTTGACTTTAAATTTTAATTGGAAGTAACTATGAAAAAGATTTTTTTCCCCGTAATATTTTTATTGAGCCTTACCTCTTGTAAGGATGTACTGGATATCCGTGATCTGAACTCATTAGACGAGCGGGAAGTGTGGCAAGATCCCAACCTTGTCAATGCCTATCTGGCAAATGTCTATTCTATTTTTGGTAACTGGAATGCCTCTGCCGACAATAACTCGGAGCAGCTGGTAGGTATAACGTTCCCTTTGGATGCGGTTACGGTTAATAACTCCAGTTACAAGGCTTGGGATTATACGACTATACGTAAAATCAATACAGCCCTGGTAAAAATTGAGGAAAGCACGGGGCTGAATGATAACGATAAGAGAAATTTCCGTGGTCAGCTGCTTTTTATGCGTGCTTATGCATATTTCAATATGGTAAAACATCATGGTGGCGTGCCGTATATTAAAGTGCCACAAGATCTTGAAAAAGATGACCTGAACACCCCTCGCCACTCTACTTTGGAGTGTTTTCAGTTTATCGTCGAAGACTTGAATGAGGCGATTAGCCTGTTACCGGAGACCATAGAAAAATCGTCCGAGAACTATGGCAAGATTGACGGTAACTTTGCGTTAGCGTTTAAGGCTAAGGTACTGTTGTATAAGGCTTCTCCTCAATTCAATCCTACGAATCCTTATGGAAATAGCTATTGGAATGAGGCCTATGAGGCTAACAAGCAGGCCTATGAGCAGCTCAAAGCGAATGGATATGGACTTATCGACGACTACTATAATATCGCTTTGGAAGAGAAGAACAAGGAGACGGTATTTGCAGTAATCAACACTTATCCTAACAAGGTGGCGTCCTATGACTATGGTGTGAGACCAGGTTCGGAAAGTCGCGGAGCAGCGTCAGCAGTGCCAACCTGGGAGTTTGTCAAATCTTTCCCTATGATAGATGGTAAATCGTACTCCGATCCTTCAAGCGCTTATTACAAGACAGAAGAACAGTTTCTTCAATCGTATTGGAAGGATAGGGATCCGCGTTTTGAAAAATCTATCGTCTGGAACGGAAAAATCTATGAAGTGTCAGGCAAGGCAGGCAAAAGACAATACACCGCAGTGGGGATTGCTGCCGACTTGGATAATTTCGGTACAAACCCTGCGGCACAGACACCGTCGGAAAACCTCAACCGATACAGTGGATTTTTCATCCTTAAAAATTCGAAACTGTCTTTAAAGCAGACAGAGGTGGAAACCCAATATGATGTGGATTATATAGTTATGCGCTTTGCTGAGGTGATGTTAAACTATGCAGAAACGGCCAATGAAATGGGAGATCTGGCTACTGCTATGAGTCTTTTGAGAGAAATCAGACAACGCGCGGGTATTCTTCCCGGCAATGATGGCAACTATGGCATTATAGCCAGTACTAAGGAGCAGATGCGAGACGCTATTCTCGCCGAGAGAAATATAGAATTGTGTTTCGAAGGACATCGATTCTGGGATTTGAGACGCCTGAGAAAATTGCATCTCTTAGATAATACAACCAAGCATGGAATAGAGGCCATCGCTATCAATCCGGATGGCTCAGAAATGGATCTGGGAATAGCTTCCGAGTTGGCTAGAACATATCAGCTTAAGGAAGAGAACTTTAAATATAGAGTGTTACAAGTCCCTAACTCAGGAGCTAAAGTTAACATTGTGCCGGATACCTATTATTTCTTCCCTGTATCACAATCGGTATTAGACAAAAACCCTAAAATTGAGCAGAACAAGGATTGGGGAGGAACATTTGACCCTACCATTCACTAACGACAAAGGGGCTCTGCATAAGAGCCCTTTGTTTTTAAAACCTTATAATCTCTTCTATCTGTTCGTGGACAAACTTCAGGGTAATAGGGTCTGTGAAAAGACCTTCCTCGTTTAATTCGTTTTGGATGTGAGGAACATGAATCTTTAGGGGAAGGACATGCATACGGACATAATTGCATACTCCCGTAAAGTGGTCTACTCCGCGGATATTGCCATATTTCCCTGTGGATACGCCTACCAAGGCCGCTTTCTTATTTTGGAAAGAGGTCGGATAGGTGCACGCATCGATGAATACTTTAAGGGCGCCGGGATAGCTACCGTTGTATTCCGGGATAATAAAAACGAATTTCCTTGCCTCATGGACCTTGGCCTGGATGGGCGCAAAAGCTTCCGACCTTTTGCCGTATAAATCCGTGAACAAAATATCATGAGGTAAATCTTCCAAGGAAAGCATATCCCAGGCCTCTCCGCACTTGTTTAATTCTTCTTTATAATATTGAGCTACTTTTAATGAGTTACTACCCAGTCTATTGGTACAGGAGATAATTAAATTCATTGTTATGATGTAACTTATCTTTCCCGACATACGATTTGACAAAACGTATGTCAATTTTTTGTATCTTAGCATCCTGAGTAATAGTATCAGGAGGCTCTCAAATTTAGTAAATTTAACATCATTTATATATTTATTTTGGTAAGCGTGATGTAAATTTGATAGGAGGGCCGGATTGGTCGGGTATAATTGTAAAGATTAAGTATCTCATGGGAAAAATAATTGCAATAGCAAATCAAAAGGGTGGTGTAGGAAAGACTACAACGTCAATAAATTTAGCCGCTAGTTTAGCCGTATTGGAGTATAAGACACTCCTTGTAGATGCGGACCCACAGGCTAACTCTACATCAGGGATAGGATTTGATCCTCGCGGTATTAAGGCTAGTGTGTATGAGTGTTTGGTGAATGATCTGGACCCGCGAGAAGCTATCAAAGCCACAGAAACACCTAACCTAGATTTGCTGCCGGCACATATCGACTTGGTCGGAGCAGAAATCGAGATGATTAATCTGAATGAGCGCGAGTACAAGATGAAGAAAATGTTGGATGCGGTGAAGGATGATTACGACTTCATCATCATCGACTGTTCTCCATCGCTAGGATTGATTACTATCAACGCCTTGACAGCTTCGGACTCAGTCATTATCCCGGTGCAGTGTGAATATTTTGCCCTAGAAGGATTAGGAAAATTGTTGAACACTATCAAGATCGTTCAAAACAGGTTGAATACCAATCTGGAGATTGAAGGTATATTGTTAACAATGTATGATGTGCGTTTGCGCCTATCCAACCAAGTGGTGGAAGAGGTGCGCACACACTTCACAGATTTGGTATTTGACACTATTATCCAGCGTAACACGCGTCTGAGTGAAGCACCAAGCTTCGGTGTGTCTGTAATCATGCACGATGCTTCATGTAAAGGGGCCATAAACTATCTCAACTTGGCGCGAGAGATATTACAGAAGAACGGTTTGGTAGAACAAAATAAAGAAGAAAAAGCAATCGTATAATGGCAGCATTACAACGAAAAACAGGATTAGGAAAAGGTCTTAGTGCGTTATTACAAGATGATATCAATATAGGAAACTCATCAAGCAGCTCGCGTGAGAATAAAGAAACTTCCATACCTTCGGTAGGAAGCATCAACTTCATAAAAGTCGATCAGATTGCTGTCAACCCTTATCAGCCGCGTACTGACTTCGATGAGCAGGCATTGAAAGAACTTGCCGAATCCATTACCTTACAAGGGTTGATCCAACCGATTACCGTAAGACAGGTAAATAAAGATCAATATCAGCTTATCAGTGGGGAGCGCCGCCTTCGTGCGTCGATAATGGCGGGACTTACTGAGATTCCGGCATATGTACGTACGGCCAACGACCAACAGATGTTGGAAATGGCCCTTATCGAAAACATCCAACGGGAGAACCTGAACGCTATTGAGGTAGCTTTGACATTCCAGCGAATGATCGAAGAATGTAACCTTAAGCAGGAGGAGTTGGGAGAACGCGTATCAAAAAACCGTTCTACTGTTACCAACTACCTACGTCTTCTCAAGCTTCCTCCAGTAATCCAAGCAGGAATTCGCGACGGAAAGATATCCATGGGACATGCAAGAGCGTTGATCAATGTAGGGGATATCGAAAAGCAGCTGTATGTGTACGAGCAGATCATCGAAAAAGATCTGTCGGTACGTATGGCCGAAATTTTGGTTCGCAACATTCAGGAGCAGACAAAACCTAAAAAAGGAAAAGGAGTAGGCAAGCAGCTGGATTTTCAATATCAGAAGATAGAAGACGATTTGGCTTCCAAATTTTCTACCCGTGTACGGTTGAATATCAAAAACTCAAAAGGTAAAGGCTCCATAGAGATCCCTTTTGAATCGGAAGAAGATTTGAGCCGCATTCTTGAATTATTAGATTGGTAATGCCGAAATATTTATTTGCAATATTCTTGTTCTTTTTCTCTTTGTGTGCATTCTCGCAGGTAGACACCACCAAGAAAGCTGTTCCCGACTCCTTACGTATAGAGTTGGACAGTGTAAGTCTTGGTCAGGATACGGTGAAAAAGAAAGAGACACGCGCAGAGCGAAAGGCGAGAATCAAGGCCGAAAAGGAGCGCGAAAAATATTATTACAAGGATATTTTAAAGGACTCTTCCCGTCTTGCCATTGAGGAGCTGTCGCGCGTAGCATGGAAAAGGTCCTTGATTCTTCCTGGCTGGGGACAGATTACCAATGGTGGTAAGTATGTATGGGTGAAGCTACCAATAATCTATGGCGGTTTTGTTACAGCCTATCTTACGTTCGACTATTGGAACTGGTTTTATCGGAAATTTGTGGATGAGGCTGCCTATAGAATAGATAACAATGGGGACAAGCGAGACCCCGATTTGGAAGGGTACGCCAGCTTAGAGGGGCTGATACGTGCAAAAGACAATTACAGGCGCTATAGAGATATGACTATACTGGCCACCGTAGGATGGTGGGGACTTAATGTGGTGGAAGCCTACGTAGATTCTATGTTGCGCTTTAGATATAATATCGGTGATGACTTAGGTTTTAAAGTTACGCCAACCTTAATACCTACGTCGGGCATGGCATACAACTTTAATTTCAGGAGTCTTTATGCTCCGGGATTGAAGTTAAATTTTAACTTTTAATGCTGAAAAACTAAATTATGAAAATCGTCTTACTTGGCTACGGCAAAATGGGGCAATTGATTGAGAAATTTGCACTCAAAAGAGGTCATGAAATTGCTCTTATCGTGGATTCCAGCAACAGAGATACTATTGAAGCCGAAGATTTGGCGGACGTAGATTTGGCCATAGATTTCAGCACTCCTGAGGCGGCACTTGCCAACATAAGTTTATGTTTTGAGGCTGATGTGCCTATTGTGGTAGGGACAACAGGATGGTATGAGCATTTGCAGGAAGTGAAAGAAATCTGCCTAGAAGCAAACCAATCCATGTTGTACGGATCAAACTTCAGTATAGGCGTAAACGTCTTTTTTCATATAAACAAGTTGTTGGCCAAAGCGATGCGACCATACCATCAATACGATGTGCAGGTCGAAGAGATTCATCATGTCCACAAGTTGGATGCGCCAAGTGGGACAGCAATAACTATCGCCGAAGGAATCCTTGAACATAGCGATATCAAAACAAAATGGGTAAATGAGTTGGTAGGCTCCGATAAGCAGGTTGTAAATCAGCCGGATGAGTTGCTTATTGAAAGTTTACGCATTGAAGAGGTGCCAGGAACACATACCGTGTTGTATAGCTCTGAAGTAGACCAGATAGAATTTAAGCATACAGCTCATAACCGCGAGGGGTTTGCTTTGGGCGCTGTCATCGCTGCTGAATGGCTGTACGGCAAAAAAGGATTCTATCAGATTACGGATATCTTTGATTTTAACAAATAACATTATTGTTGCCAGTAGGCAGCTCCATATTACGAAACATCTATGTGGTATATAATTTTCGGAATTCTGACAGTTGCATCCCTTTACGGACTGTGGCTGTTGTTTAAAAAGGCAGGAAAACAAGGATGGGAAGCTGTTATTCCCTTCTACCGTGAATATGTGATGGCACAACTTGTTGGAAGACCTACTTGGTGGGTGATTCTTCTTTTGGTGCCTATCGTCAATATTTTTATTTTCTATACTCTTTATTTTGATTTGCTGAAATCTTTTGGCAAGCAGCGCTTTTGGGAAAATGCGGTGGCGGTGCTGTTGCCTTTCATTTTCTTGCCACTATGGGGAAGAGATCCTCAGGTGACTTATCGAGGTAAGTCGGCAACAGAAGAATTCAAAAAGCAATATCCCTATCAGAAAAGTACAGCACGAGAGTGGGCTGACGCCATCATTTTTGCTACTGTAGCTGCTTCCTTGATACGTGGATTCCTGATAGAAGCGTATATGATTCCTACCGGCTCTATGGAGCGTAGGCTGCTGGTAGGCGACTTCCTTTTCGTTAGTAAGCTTAACTATGGTCCTCGGATTCCAAATACGCCTATTGCTTTTCCTTTTGCACATCATACGATGCCTCTCTTTGGAGGAAAAGCTTATTCGGAGCTGATACAGATTCCTTACAAAAGACTTCCTGGATTTCAGAAGATAGAGCGTAATGATGTGGTGGTGTTTAACTTTCCTATGGAAGCTGACGAACCATTTAAGCGTCCTATAGATAAAAGAGAGAACTACATCAAGCGTTGTGTAGGACTTCCAGGGGATGAGGTGTCCATGGTAAATGCGCAGTTACTGGTTAATGGAAAGCCGAGCTACGACTCGGAAGACCTGCAGACCTCTTATATTGTTGTGACCGAACCTTACGGCCTATCGCAGGATATCCTTCTGAAAAACCGTTTTGACGTGGATTTGGAAAATACAGATCCTTCGAGAGGTTTGTATGTTTTGCACATCACCAAGGGCGAAGCCGAAATGATTAAATCTTGGTCCAACGTACAGGAGGTTAAAGAAATTATCTTCGGCACAGACACGGAAAATCCTACAGCGATTGCTTTTCCGGAGTACGATTGGAACGAAAGACCGTGGACATATGACAACTTTGGACCTATAAAAGTACCATACAAAGGGTGGACCGTCAAATTAGATAAATGGACATTACCTTTGTATCTGCGTGCTATTACTGTATATGAAGGTAATACCTTGGAAATCCAAGATAACGACATCTATATCAACGGACAGAAAACAGATACTTATACCTTCAAGATGGATTATTATTGGATGATGGGTGACAACCGTCATAATTCGTACGACTCTCGTGGCTGGGGCTTCGTACCGGAAGATCATATTGTGGGGAAAGCCTTGTTCACTTGGTTGAGTTACGACAAGGATGGTTCGTTCCTGTCAAAAATTCGCTGGAACAGAATTTTTAAGGGAATAAAATAGAGAATATACCTAACAAAAAAGGTCGGACTTCCATCCGACCTTTTTTGTTAGGTAACTTTTATGCTTTTAAGGCCGCAAGGTAACGCTTTATCGTCTCTTCCAATCCTAGATAGAGAGCGTCTGAAATTAAGGCGTGACCTATACTTACTTCCAAAAGTCCCGGAATATGCTGGTTGAAATAAGCTAGATTATTCAGGTCAAGGTCGTGACCTGCATTTAATCCTAATCCTACTTCGCGAGCTTTTAAGGCTGCTTTGAAGTAAGGTTCTATTGCTTTTTCTTTGTCGAAACCATATTGGGCGGCATACGCTTCCGTATAGAGTTCTACGCGGTCGGTTCCGGTTTCTGCGGCGGCTTCGACCATCTCTTCTATTGGATCAACAAAGATTGAAACGCGGATTCCGGCATCTTTGAAGATTTTTACCATCTCCTTCAGATATTCTTTGTTCTGTATGGTATCCCAACCGTGGTTAGAGGTAAGTTGGTTGGTGGCATCCGGTACCAATGTCACCTGTGCCGGCTTGACATCCAATACTAGGTCTACGAATTTTTTTTCTTGGCAGTTTCCTTCTATGTTAAATTCTGTAGTAATCTCAGCTTTCAGGTCATACACATCCTTATAGCGGATATGACGCTCATCGGGACGAGGGTGCACGGTAATGCCTTGAGCACCGAAACGTTCACAAGCTAAGGCCGCAGCCAGTAAGTTAGGCACATTACCTCCGCGGGAATTGCGTAAGGTTGCTATTTTATTGATGTTTACAGATAGTCTTGTCATCTCGTTATAGTCTTATTATCACAAATGTAATTAATAATCTTGAGTACTGATATCAAATTATATTCTCTAGCCGAGCAAAAAATATTGCTATAATTTTTTAAATTGCAACATAATGGACGGACTAAGCTTCAATATTCTCGAAGGGTTCAGGTTGCTGGATGTGATAGATATTTTGCTGGTGGCAGTGATTATCTATTATATCTATAGTTTGATTAAGGGAACCATTGCTGTCAATATTCTGTTAGGTGTAGCTCTCTTCTATGGGATATATCTGGTGGTGAAGCAGTTGGAGATGCGTCTCCTGACCGAAATTTTTGGCGGTTTCATCTCTGTAGGATCCATAGCATTGATTGTTGTGTTTCAACAGGAAATCCGTCGTTTTCTGCTACACGTAGGAAAAAACATTTCATTGCGACGTAAGAAGCTTTTCCTGACTTTCATAGGAGCAAAGAAGACAGCACAGGAGGATCATTCGGAGCAGATAAAAACAATAGTGGAAGCTTGTCGCAGCATGTCGCGTTCAAGGACGGGAGCTCTAATCGTCTTTTCCCGATATTTTGACGAGGAATATTACCAATCCAGTGGTGAATATATCGATGCTCCGATATCCAAGCGTTTGTTGGAAAGCATATTCTTTAAGAATAGTCCCCTGCATGATGGAGCGGTAGTCATTGTAGACTTCAGAATCATGACTGCAAGCTGTGTGCTTCCTTTGTCGGATAGTGAGGACCTTCCTCCACATTTCGGTTTGAGGCACCGAGCTGCCATTGGTGTTACGGAAGTGTCAGAAGCTGTTGCGGTAATAGTTTCTGAAGAAACTGGGGAAATTTCTTTTGCAAAGGATGGTAATGTCAACATGAATCTTACAGCGGAAGAGTTAGAACAGACCTTAAAAGAAGAACTTTAATATATTGAATTATATTTCACCAACTTGTAAATATTCCGAACATTCTTCGAAGAAATTGCTTCGACTCCGTATGAAAATCAAAATGATTTTACTAAATTTACCTTAGTAAACCTAAAATTTTGATGCCATGCATTTCGAAGAAAATAATCCGTTGGATATTGTTTTGAACGATCTGTTCGAACATTATCGTCAGAATGTAGCCGATGTGGATAAAATCACAAATGCTTTATTGGAAAAAGGTGTTGTCAGCTCTCAGGATGATATTGTCAACGACCACATCGCTTTCCGAACCTTAGGGGTACCCAATCTGGGAATAGCTTCTTTTGAAAAGATTTTTCTCGCTTATGGTTATCAGAAGCGTGACTATTTCCACTTTGAAGGGAAGAAGTTAAATGCTTATTGGTATTCTCCACCAAAAGAAGGTTATCCACGTATTTTCGTGTCGGAACTGCGTGTGCACGAGTTGAGTAAGGAAGCTCAGGACATTATATACAAATATACCAATCCTATTACTTCAGATCCTGTGGATGACTTGGATTTGAGCAATGGGGAAGAAGTAGCGGCATTTCTGCAGAAACCATTATGGGGGCTCCCTACTTCGGAGGAGTATCAAACACTGCTTAATGAGAGTGAATATGCAGCATGGGTGATTTACAACCGCTACTATCTGAACCACTATACCATTAGCATTCATGAGCTGAAGGAAGGATATAATACTTTGGAAGCGTTTAACGACTTTCTGGTAAGTATAGGCGTGAAGCTCAATAATTCCGGAGGGCTTATTAAGACCAGTGCAGATGGTCTGTTGCGTCAGAGCAGTACGGTATCTGCATTATATGATGCTACCTTTGCGGACGGCAAAACTTTGGAAATAGCAGGAAGCTATGTAGAATTTGCGGAACGTTCGGTACTTCCGGAGTTCAGGCATCTACCTAAAGATCAAATCCGTCCTTCACATCGTCGTGATGGCTTTGAGACCAACAATGCAGACAAGATTTTTGAGAGCACCTATACATCACAGATAAAGGGTTCGTAGGGTGAAAGAGAAGTTACAGTTATTAAAAGAATCGCTTTCGGGCGATCTTTTTTATGATGAAAAGATGAGGTTGCTGTATGCCACCGATGCGTCGGCATACCGGGAGATACCATTGGCTGTAGCTATCCCTAAAAATGAAACCGATATTGAATTGTTGATCTCTTTTGCACGAGAGAATAACACTTCTTTAATTCCACGAACAGCGGGGACTTCTCTTGCAGGACAGGTGGTGGGCAATGGTATTGTAGTGGATGTATCCAAGCACTTTACCCGTATCTTGGAACTCAACACGGATGAGCAGTGGGTGAAAGTGCAGCCGGGAGTGATACGCGATGAACTTAACATGTTTTTGCGTCCGCATGGCTTGTACTTCGGACCGGAAACCTCCACGGCCAATAGGGCCATGATTGGAGGGATGGTCGGTAACAACTCCTGCGGGTCGAACTCCTTGATTTACAAAAGTACCAGAGAGCATACGTTGGAGGTGGAAGGATACCTCTCTGATGGTTCTAAGGTTCGCTTTTCTGAGCTGTCGCTCGATGACTTTGAAGAGAAGTGTACTCTGCCATCGTTAGAAGGACAAGTGTACCGTCAGATACGGACTTTGCTAGGAGACCCTCATAACCAGGAGGAAATCCGTAAACAATATCCAAAGCGATCTATCGAGCGTAGAAATACGGGATATGCCGTAGACCTGCTGCTGGATACAGAGCCCTTCACAGCGGGGGGAGAGAAGTTTAACTTCTGCAAGCTTATCTGTGGGTCGGAGGGAACACTTCTGTTTATAACCTCAATAAAGCTGCACGTAGACATACTGTCTACACGTCCTTCGGGACTGTTGTGCGTCCATTTCAACAGTCTGGACGATGCTTTGCGGGCCAATCTTATCGGCTTGAAGCATAAGCCTTTGGTCAGCGAGCTGATGGATGACTATATTTTGGAATGCACAGAAAACAATTTGGAACAGCAGCACAACCGTTTTTTTATCAAGGGTAAGCCTAAAGCTATACTGATAATAGAATACGACGGAGAAGATGAGCAGGACATCCGACGTAAAGTTGCTGCGGTGGAAGCGGACATGCGGGCAGCAGGTTACGGTTATTATTTTCCTCTGATATTGGGGGAGGATAAAAAGAAAGTGTGGGATTTGAGGAAGGCAGGCCTGGGGTTGCTAAGCAATACACCTACCGATGAAAAGCCGGTAGCGGTGATTGAAGATACGGCCGTGGATGTGGAGGATTTGCCGGACTATATTGCCGAATTCAACCAAATTTTAGCGAAATATAACCTGTATTCGGTTCATTATGCACATGCCGCCACAGGTGAGCTTCATCTAAGACCCATCATCAACCTGAAAACCAAAGAAGGAAATCAGCTGTTTCGCGATATAGCCTTTGAAATTGCGAAGTTAGTAAAGAAATATAAGGGGTCATTGAGTGGGGAACATGGAGACGGTCGTCTTCGCGGTGAATTCATTGCTTACATGATCGGTGAGCATAACTATCAGTTGCTTAAAGAAATTAAACGGACTTGGGATCCGAAAGGGATTTTCAACCCGCGCAAGATAGTGGATACACCCGCCATGAATACCTTTTTGCGGTACGAGGCAGGTCGTCCTACACGTGAAGTAAAGTCAACATTCCGTTATAGGGGACAGAATATTCTTCAGCATGTGGAGCAATGTAATGGTTCCGGTGATTGTCGAAAGACTGAGCTGTCGAAGGGTACGATGTGTCCTTCCTATATGGCTACACGTAATGAACAGGATACTACCCGTGCGCGAGCCAACATATTACGAGAATTTCTGACGCATTCACCAAAGGAGAATCCTTTCGACCATCCCGAGATTAAGGAAGTCATGGACCTCTGCCTCAGCTGTAAGGGATGTAAGATTGAATGTCCTTCGAGTGTGGATATGGCAAAGGTCAAGGCCGACTTTCTCCAGGCATACTATGATGCTAACGGCATCCCTTGGCGAACATGGATGGTCGGTAATGTCGACCGTATGACTGCTTTGGTATCTCATATCCCACAACTTTACAATTGGGTTGTGTCCAATAAAGTGACTGGAGGAGTTATGAAGAAGATATTAGGCTTTCATCCTGACCGACAAATTCCGAAGGTTTCTCCTCAGTCTTTGCGGAGCTGGTTTATTTCACGTGAAAAACCCCTGTGGAAAGACAGAAAACCCATCAAGGAGGTCTATTTCTTCTGTGATGAGTTTACAAACTACAATGAGGTGGAGCTAGGCAAGAAGGCCATTCTGCTGCTGGAAGCGCTCGGCTACCAAGTGCTGATGATAGACCATGCGTTCAGCGGACGGGCCTTGATATCTAAGGGTATGCTTCGTCAGGCACGTAAACTCGCCGATAGGAACGTTTCCATCTTCTCTTCACGGTTGTCCGACAAAGTGGCGCTAGTGGGTGTGGAGCCTTCAGCCATACTTTGTTTTAGGGATGAATACGTGGACCTGGTGAGTCCGGAATTGGAAGCCGATGCTCAACGCATAGCGCCGTATGCCATGATCGTGGAAGAATTTCTCTGGAAAGAAGCACAGGAAGGTAATATTTCCAAAGAGAAGTTTATTGCTGCTCCACAAAAGATATTGCTGCATAGCCACTGTCAGCAGAAGGCTTGGAAACTACAGCAGTATACAGCTTTTCTATTGGCGTTGCCGGAAGGATTTTCTGTAGAACACATACCTTCAGGCTGCTGTGGTATGGCAGGAGCTTTCGGCTACGAGAAAGAGCATTACGACATATCGATGAAAATAGGAGAGCTCGTGCTTTTTCCTAAGGTCAGAGCAAAAGATAAAGATACTGTTGTCGTTGCTACAGGCAGCAGCTGTCGCCATCAGATTAAGGATGGCACGAACGAAAAGGCCATGCATCCGGTCGAGTTGTTATATCAATCTCTTAAGACAAAGGCCTTCGTTTAATGCGAAGGCCTTTGCGTTTATTTTACAGCATTTAGAGCCTGGCTGTTTAATTTGATGTATTCTCCGTTGTTTGCTTTTTTAGCCATCTCTATACCTTCTTCCGCAGCTTTTTTGGCTCCAGCCTTATCGCCAGCTTTTGCTAGGATAAGCGATTTCCAGTATTTAATATGAGGAGCTTGGGTATTGCCTTCGTCAGCCAATTTAATCCATTCTGCAGCTTTTTTAATGTCCAAGTTGTTGCTATAGTAGTACTGGGCAGCCTGGAAATATGGTTTTTTTTCTCCTTGCATAGCTTTTTCTATGCTGCTCATGATCTCTTTGGTTTGGTCCGCCTTGATGTTGAAGCTAACCTTTGTATTTTCCCAAGCTAAAGAAAGGTTTGTGGAATTGGTCGTTACATCCTCGAAAGTAATGGTAAAGGTTTCCACTTTTTCGGTTAATGTTTTAGGTTTTACCTTGAAGCGAAGGAAATCCTCTTCCTGCTTGTATTGGTAAGCTCCCCATTGTTTAGGATTTTTGCTGAGGATGATAGTCCATTCGGAAGGTGTAGGGATGGTGAATAGGCCGTACGTGCCTGCAGGAACGGTGTGACCTTCTATTGTTACATCTTCCTCGAAGGAGATGTTAGGAATAGTGTTGGCTCCTGTTCGCCATACTTCGTTGTAAGGCACCAGATCGCCGAATACTTTACGACCTTTGATATTGGGTCTTTGATAGGTGAGTGTTATGTTTTTAATTCCCAATCCTTGGGTGATTGTCGTGCTGCTACTTGCAGGAGGTAGCTTTACCTGTGCAGTGGCTTCTGTGGTCAAGAATAATGCTGTGGCAGTAGCTATTGATAATAATACATTTTTCATATTATGTTCCCTAATTTTTAGTGAATTTAATAAAAAAATCTGTCTTATTCAGGGAGAGGGATTAAATGAGAAATAATAAAAGGGCTTTTTTAAAAAAGCCCTTTTATTATTGTTTATAGAGGATCCGGAATTTTATCGTGTTTTCGATCTGTTTCAGCTGCTTGATGAGCGACTTGTCGTAATTGGAGTCTATGTCCGTTACTACATAGCCTATTTCTCCTTTTGTCATCAAGAACTGTGACAGAATGTTAATCTGGTTTTCGGCGTAGATGCTGTTGATCTGAGCCAGAATGCCAGGCACATTTTTGTGGATGTGAAGTAGGCGGTGACCTTTAAGTTTTTTAGGCAATATCAGGTTAGGGAAGTTACGGCTTTGATCTGTATCGCCATTGTTGATGAAGTCGGCCATGCGGCGAGGGATAAACTCGGCATTGGTACGTTTATTTTTCTTATCGTCGAAGACCACGATACCTTTTTCGTTGCAGATCTTGCGGCTAAGTTTTCCTTTTACATCACCCAAGTAGCCGATAGTTTTGAGTTTATCTGCGCGTGCCAATTGTTCGTCGGCCACTTCGACGCCATCACCTAAGAGCAACATACCCACATCTTTGGTGTATTTCTCTTCGAAGGATTCCTTCACACGGATGGAGAAGCCATCCCGCTTAAGGATATGAGCCGATATTTCAGGAACATCTCCCACGATGAGGCATAGGATACGGTTTTTCGGGTAAGAGATTGCCGAAGGCAGCTGGTTTACATATAAGAATTCGTCGAAGCTTGGTGTTACGTGGTCTGCTTTTTCGGTCACACTTTGACGAGCTATATTCTCGGTGAAGGCAAAGAACTTTTCTATCAGCCCTGATTCTTTAAGCTGGAAGTCGGAGTAGCCGTCTCCGATGCCGAAAATTCGGCCTTGGAGGTTAAGTTCTTTCAATAGTTTTACTTTTCCTCCTTCATATGATAGCGGGTTGTTTTCGTCGTAACCTATAATCTGACCTTGTTCGTCAAATTTAAAGGTATTGGCGTAGATGTTTTTTTCTAAAATGCCGTAGCGCGAAACCACAGGAGTGATAAACTCTTTGAAACCTCCTGACACTATCAATACGGTTTCGGCATTCTGCTTGAAAAATTCACGGTTTCTATCAAAGGATTTCGAAACTTTTTTCTTCAAGTGTTTGATAAGCTTTTCTAGGTGTTCTTTGTTGGCTTGCAGGAGCGCTACCCTTCCGGCCAAACTTTCTCGGAACGAAATCTTACCTTCCATGGCTAGGTTGGTAAAACCTTCAATATCCTTTAATATCTGTTCTCTGTTGGGATTATTTTCCAACGATATCCGAGCTAATTCATCCAGTGCTTCAACCTGAGTAAAAGTACTGTCAAAATCAATGATATAGTAATTTTTCACGGCGTTTAGATTGTTTGTGTTGTGTTGTTATTATAGTATGTGTTAGCTATTTGTTCTAATGTAAGATTCAGGGGTTTGAAATTATAATTTATCGTTTTGACGATTTTTTCGTTGGAGTATGCCAACTTTGAGGAGGCTGCACGGGCAGACTCTTCCGTCAGTACAGACTTTTTGCCGGTAAGCTTGGCTTTCCATTCGGCTGCTCTCCAGGCCAAGGAAAGTAAGAAATCGTTGGCTCTGATAAATGGAGGTTTCTTATGGATAAGCTTGGCAATGCGCGTGAGAAGGTCCTTATTACTGATGTTCTCGGCATTCAGGATGAAGCGTTCTCCGCGTATATTACTGTTGTTCATGAGCTCAATCATGATTTTGCTTACATCCTCTACATCCACGATACCTACCGAGCCGGAGGTAAAGATTTTCAATCCTTTGTTTACGAGTTCGAAGATGGCTCCTGAGCCTGTTTTATAAGCTCCTATCCCCATAATCAAAGAAGGGTTGACGATGACGGCGTCGAGCCCTTCGGTGATGCCACGCCATACCTCGAGCTCTCCTTTGTATTTTGAGAGGGCATAGTTAGACATCTTAGGGTCATATTCCCATTTGTCCTTTTCGTTGACAGGTTTGTTGCTTTTGCTAGTACCCAATGCGGCGATGGAACTTACATGGATTAGCCGTGCTTTATGCTCTAAGCACAAGTTGACGATATGTGCTGTACCTTCGACATTGGTGGCATAGAGCTCCTGTGCATCTTCTTTATGGTAAGAGACCTTTGCGGCGCAGTGGTATACCTGTGTGATAGGTTCGAAGATGTCAGCAAGTGAAAAATAGTCTGTCACATCGGCGTCTATCCATTCTATGAGCGAGGAAGACTTAAGGAAGTCAGGAATTGTAGATGTCGAACGCTTGGTAGCCAAGACAGCTTGCCCCTGTTCAATAAGCATTTTGATGAGTGTCGAACCTAAAAATCCTGTACCTCCGGTAACTAATATCACTTGCGTTGTGTTCTAAAGTTTTTTAGCCATTCAAATATAGATTTTTAGCTTATGGAATGCAAAACTTATGCTGTATTTATGTTTGGGTAAAGCTGATTAAAAGTTTTTCGAATTCATCTAATAAATGCATATTTGTATACTGTATACCAAAATTGAGTTCGGTTTTAATAATTTCCACATATGTCGTTAGCAGATTTTTTCACACCTATCAAGCTGTCGGATTTTACGGCCAAAGAAGAATATTTGAAGTCGCAGTTTGGCAGCGTCATTCAGAGGTATCAAGATGAGTTTCCGGATTTGGAAGATGAGGAGCTAAGGCCTAACTTGGCCATTATCGGTGTAGAGGAAGATCGTGCCTCTGTCAACAATAAGGGCACGGCGAAAGCCCCTAATGCAGTCCGAAAACATCTGTACGATCTTTATCAGGGAGATTATAAAATCAAAATAGCCGATTTTGGTAATATAAAGGCCGGGGAGACGGTCAATGACACCTATGCTGCGTTGAAAGTAGTGGTAGAAGAGTTAGTGAAAAAGGATATCGTGCCTATTATCATTGGGGGAGGACATGACCTTACGTATGCACAATATCGCGGCTATCAGGATTTGGAACAGAAAGTAGAGGTAGCTATTGTGGATGCCAAGTTTGATTTGGACCAAGAGAATACGGAGAATGTGCCTTTAAATTCTCAGACCTATCTGAACCATATTATCCTGCATCAGCCGGATTATCTATTCAACTTAAGCAATGTAGCCTATCAGACTTATCTGGTGAGTAAGGAGTCTATCAATATGTACGATAAGCTCTTTTTTAACGCTGTACGTGTAGGAATGATTGCTGGCAAGTTGGATCAGGCGGAGCCTGTGATTCGTGCCGCAGATATGGTCAGTTTTGATATAGGAGCCATACGTGCGTCAGAGGCGCCTGGCAATGCCAATGCTGTTCCAAATGGTCTTTTTGGTGATGAAGCCTGTCAGCTGGCCCGGTATGCGGGAATGTCGGACAAGTGTAGCTCGGTAGGTTTTTATGAGCTTAATCCCACCTTTGATCCTATGGAACAGACGGCTATGCTCGTCTCGCAGATGATATGGTGCTTTATTGACGGCTATTACAATCGTAAGGGCGATGCGCCGTTGATTCCTAAGTCGGCCTATATCATATATCGCACGCATCTGGAAAATGAAGATCACGAGTTGGTATTTGTCAAGAGCAAAAAGTCGGATCGTTGGTGGATGCAGGTGCCATATTTTGGGACCAAGTCTGTCAATGAGCGTTTTTACTTAGTGCCTTGTCGGTACGAAGATTATCAGCTTGCTGTTTCGGGAGAGATGCCAGACTTATGGTGGAAGACACATCAAAAATTACAATAATTGGGAATGGTCGTAAACGACCATTTTTTGTTTACAAAACTTATGGAATATATTTTCATCTTAATATCAGCAGTATTGTTTATCGTTGTGGTAGTGTTGCTGCTACAGAAGGCTAAAGCCGTGGCTCGTAAGGATTACGATATGGTTGTCCAATCAAAACAAGAGTTGGAGATAGCATATGCTAAGGCCCAGCAGTTTGCGGAACTACAACAAAAGGAGAAAGAGGAACTGAAAGCCTTACTTGAAAAGGAAAGAAATGAGCGGCAGGCACTAGAGCGTACTCTGGAAAGTACCAACGCTTATCTGCAGGCTCAGCAAGAGAAGTTTGAAGAGCAAAAACGGGAGATAGAACGTACTAAGGCGCAATTCAATACGGAGTTTCAGGTACTGGCCAATAAAATTCTGGAAGAGAAGACCAAGAAGTTTACGGATCTCAATCAGCAGTATTTAGGGGTAATCCTAGAACCGCTGAAAGAGAAAATAAAGTCTTTTGAGGAAAAAGTAGAGAAAAGCTATGCGCAGGAATCTGCTGAGCGTAATGTGCTGAAAGGGGTGGTGGAGCAATTGATGCAGCAGAGTATGCAGATTAAAAATGAGGCCAACAATCTTACAAGAGCGTTGAAGGGAGACACGAAGAAGCAGGGTAACTGGGGGGAAGTAATCTTAGAGCGGGTGTTGGAACGCTCCGGACTTACCAAAGATCAGGAGTACAGGCTGCAGGTAGCTTTGCATGATGAGTTTGGACGTCGCCAGCAACCCGATGCCATTATTGATTTGCCGGATGACAAGCAGCTGGTTGTGGACTCCAAAGTATCCTTGGTCGCCTATGACAACTATGTGAATGCAGAGACCGAGGAGGATAGACTTAGCTTTCTGAAGCAGCATGTGCAGTCCATAGAAAATCATGTCAAGGAGCTTTCAGCAAAAAATTATCATAGCCTTTACGGCATACATTCTCCAGATTTTGTATTGCTTTTCATGCCTATAGAGTCGGCATTAAGTGTTGCTGTGATGCATAAGCCGGAGCTTTTTTCTGATGCTTGGGATAGGAGGGTTGTCATTGTAAGCCCGTCAACATTGTTAGCGACATTGCGTACGATAGCTTCGATGTGGAAACAGGAAAGACAGAACAGGAATGTACTGGAAATAGCCAGAGAAGCGGGAGCCCTTTATGACAAGTTTGTTGGTTTTCTGAACGATATGCAGCAAATCCAGCAGCATCTTCAGAAGGCGTCTGAAAAGCATGAGGAAGCTATGAAAAAATTGACCAATGGGCCAGGGAATGTTGTCCGCCGAGTAGAGAACTTAAAAGCTTTGGGAGCTAAAGCAAACAAACAGATTGACGATAAGTTTTTGGATTCTTAAATCGGATAATTTTGTATATGAGTTCAAAGCATTCTTCTGAAGGATCATCTTAGTTCCTTCAGAAGAATGCTTTGAGTTTATTATTGTGTTCTGACACACCTAATTGTTCTTTTCTCATTTGTGTCAAAGTTTGTAACATATGATTCATCGGTAGGATTTAAATTTATGTATCCATATCCAAGACTCGTATTGTATCCCCAATATTGACCTTCTGGAGAGTTGGAAGAAAGATTATTAGTAGCATTATTTTGGCTATCAATATATCCAAAATATGGTAATATTAATTTATTTGAATTTCCGTATGCAATATGTGATATAGTAGGTGAATCGTATTGGGTGAACTTCAGGATATTACTACCCAGTGAGAGTTGCTGGTCTCTCAGAATGCCTTCAGCATTTATTAAGCTTTGTAGTTGTGCTCGGGTAGGTAGTCTCCAAAGTCCATTGGGATATACCTTGCTACAAGGATCTATAGTCTGGGGTTCCCAATATTCCGTAGCATGTGGATTGGTGTAATTATTATCGTATCTAAAAATAAATCTATCTACTTTATTTGTGTTCGATGGATTTGAATTATTGTAGATTAGGTTTGTTCGAGCCCATTTATTCTGCCCAACCACCAGCGGGGATTCTATTAATCTAGCAATTATATTATAAGTTATGGCTCTTTCTAAGGGCAAAGAATTAGTATTGTTTATAGGGATAATAATCTCATCAGTCGATGAGGGGGTGAATTTTCTTTCTTGTGCATTGTCGTCATGAATGACTACTAAATTTTTTACGCGTAAAGTCAATTGATTGGCGGGGATAGGGTTAAAAGATGCTGTGTATATATACGTATACTTGGAGGATTTACCTGCGATATCTCCTTCGGTATTTAAAGAAATATTATAGTTATTTTGAGCAGTAAGAGTACCGAATTGAGGTTGTTGGGATATAAGATTGAAATCTCCCATCTGTACGATATCTTCTTTGAATTCTTTAGCCATCGTTTGAGGATTTGTATAATATCTGCCGATACTTATCCTAGCAACGGTATTAGGGGAAAATTCTCCCATTAATCCTCTTATATTTAAGTTTATTTTAAATCTCGTCAGTACTTTCTTGAATTTTATATCGAGATAATTTATCTCATTGGGTTTAACATATATAGTTCCATAATCTACGGCTAAATCTTTTCCTAAGATGTCGTTTCTTTGGATTTTTCCTTCCTTTAAAGGTGGTAGGTCAGAGGTTGTTGACATGGTATAACAATACCATTTATATGATTTTCCTGACACTAATTTAATGCTAGGTTTCTGTTTAGGTGTAAGTTGTTCATCGAAATGAAGAGTAGAGAAATCCTCACTATAGATTAATAACCTATAAGTGTAATTTTCTCCAAGTGGGATGAAGCTGGGAGTGTATTGAGGGGCTTCAGCAAGTTTTGAAGATACTGAAGGGTGATTTGATGTAATGCTATACATAACATCGAAAATGGGGTAGAGGTAATTTTGTTTTCTGTATCTTCTGGGTTGTAAGTGTCCTTTGTTGTATTGGCAAGGAGGTCAAATGTTTTATTCTCGTCATTTTCAATACCTGTGAGACGTACCATTAGATTTTCATCATCAGCGACAAATTCTTTATCTGCTTTTTTACATCCAAATGTTAGAAGTAAGAAAAGAGATGTTGATAAAAAGATAATACAATACTTGTGCATGGAATGTTAATTATAATTCAAAATCTTTTGATTCTAATCACCCTAAGTCACTATCCCATTGTTCGATTTGAGGGACATATTCGTCCGTATTTGAGCCAGATCTTAATTCGGTAGAGCCAGCACATAAAGAATACTCAAGCATGATAGTTTCTAGTTTTATTACAGGTCGGGAATAATATGATAAGGGGAGGGACTTCAATGAAGAGTCTTCGAATAGGGTGTTATCCATTATTAATATTTAGTTAGCTTATAGTAAGTGTGATTCTGATTGCAAAGATAGCGTAATAATTTGTAAAAAAAACGCTAAATGATTAACTATCATTTAGCGTTTCGGATGCATCTTATATTTGAGCGTTAAAATCCCATGGCTGTGTCATCTCCACGGTGGTCTGCTCCGGCTTGATATTTTCCGTTAGGTAATACTACGATATTTTCTACTCTTCCGATAGGGCCTCTTTGACGAATGGTGTATCCGTTTTTTTCTAAGCTTTTGCGGATATCTTCGCGGATAGCTTTAGCCTCCACATCTATACGGTCCGGTTTCCATTGATGGTGGAAACGAGGAGCGCTAACCGATTGTTGTGCCGTCATTCCGAATTCTAAAACGTTCAAGATAGTCTGGAATACTGAAGTTATGATTGTCGAACCTCCAGGCGTTCCTACGACCATCTTAAGCTTGCCGTCCTTTTCGATGATGGTAGGGGTCATGGCCGACAGCATACGTTTTCCAGGTTCTATGGAGTTAGCTTTTCCTCCTAGAAGGCCGTACATGTTAGGGGTTCCAGGCTTTATGGAGAAGTCGTCCATCTCGTTGTTTAACAAGAATCCGGCGCCATGTACCCATACACAAGAACCGTACGAACCATTGATGGTAGTCGTCAAAGATACCGCATTGCCATATTTGTCTACAATGCTATAGTGTGTCGTTTGTTCTGATTCATAGCCAGGGAATACGGAAGCCTTCACTTCGTCGCTAGGGGTCGCTTTTGCCAATGATACGTTGGCCATGCGGCTGCGGTTGTATTCTGCTGAGGTCAGATGCTCCACCGGAACACGGTAGAAGTCCGGGTCGCCGAGGTGAGTAGCACGGTCTGCATATACGCGACGTTCGGCCTCTACCATAGCGCGTACTGTGCTATCTGCCTGAAATCCCCATTGTGCCAGAGGATATTTTTCTACCGACTGAAGTAATGCCAAGAGTGCTACGCCACCACTTGAGGGAGGGGGCATGGAGATGACCTTATACCCTTTGTATTCTCCTACAATAGGTTTTCTCCATACTGCTTGGTATTCTTCCAAGTCTTTATGTGTGATTAAACCGTTACCGCGCTTCATTTCGGCCACGATAAGGTCTGCTGTCTTTCCTTTGTAGAAGCCATCTCTTCCTTGGTCGGCGATACGTTTCAATGTTTCGGCCAGATCTTTTTGCACGAAGATGTCGCCTTCTTTCCAAGGTTCGTCTTTAATGATAGCAGCACCCTTAGGGTTATATTTGACAAAAGACTCTTTGTATTCGTTGAATTCACGGGCTTGCATCTTAGTGATAGGGAACCCTTTTTCTGCCAGTTCGATTGCAGGCTGAAGAAGGGTCTTCCATGGTAGGGAGCTGTATTTTTTGTACGCCTCATCCATACCTGCAACAGACCCCGGCACGCCGGCAGCAAGATGTCCATAAATACTTAAATTTTCGATAGGATTGCCTTCTTTGTCCAGATACATGTCTCTGTGTGCCGCCAAAGGAGCTTTTTCTCTAAAGTCTAGAGAGCTCACCTCTCCTTTGTTGCTTCTATATACCATGAATCCGCCACCACCGATGTTTCCGGCGTTAGGATAGACTACGGCAAGAGCAAATTTTACGGCAATGGCCGCATCAACTGCGTTACCTCCTTTTTTCAGGATTTCCAATCCCACTTTTGAGGCCAAAGGATGTGCTGTTACTACCACACCATTTTTATATTCGGTGTCCGGTGCACTTTTATGGGTAGTTTGTTTAGATTTACAACTACCTAAGACTAAAAATAGTACAAGTAAATATGAAAGTCTTCTCATAAGGTATTGTTGTGTATGCTTGCAAATATAACAGTAAATTCAAATAATAGAAGGTAAAGCGGAAAAACATTCTCACAAAGGGATTCTGGGCATGCCTAACAAAATTATTACATATTCTTTGATGCCTTCTTAGCATCTTTGCGGCAAATTAACTTAAATATGAAAAGAAAAATATTGTTTTTTACACTTTTATTTGCAGGCTTCTTAAGCTTCCATAGACTTTTTGCGCAGAACTATGAGAAGGAACTTCAAGAGAATTTCCGTCCAGCTTTTATGGATATGGGAGATGTGGAGACTAAAGTAACAAAGCTTCTAGCTTCGGAGCCTGCTACTAATCAGCAGGAAATCCAAAGCCAGCTTAGACAGCGGAAGGAGGCTCAGGTAAACATTAAACGTCAGCAGGTGGGTAAGAAGGAGCTTTCGAATGTGGAACTAGCACGAAGAGTGAGGCTATCGACAGTGGTTATCGGTAATGCATATGATTGTGGCAAATGCCATCGTACACACGTCGCACCCGCCGCAACAGGATATATTATTGATGAGGATGGTATCATAGTCACTAACTATCATGTAATAGATTCTGCGCGAAATAGAGTGAACGGAACCAAAAAGGAACTTTTTGTGATGACCGATGAGGGAGACATCTTCTTTATTAAGGAAGTACTTGCTTCTTCTTTGGATGATGACCTCGCTGTAGTACGTGTGGATACCAAAGGAAAAAAGCTTAAAGTATTACCTTTGGGGCATACGGCGCAACAGGGAGAAGACGTATATGTTATGGGGCATCCGCGACATAACTTATATTATTGGTCAAAAGGTATTGTAGCACGCAACGTGATGGGTAGATCGGTTATGAATCGCCATGCTGTAGTACCTTTGATGGAAATTACGGCAGACTATGGAGTTGGGGCCAGTGGAGGTTCGGTTGTGGATAAGTACGGGAATGTTGTGGGAACTGTAAGTTCTACCGTAAGCATATATGCAGATGAGGCTGCACAGCGAGGATTTCAGATGTCCATAAAAACCACCATTCCGGTGATACAACTGAAACGTCTTATCAAATTACAATAAGATAAAGCCCGACAACGTTCGGGCTTTTATTTTAGTTTATCGTTGTTCTTGTGTCTTTCAGCATCTCTTCTTGTCTTCTTTTCCAGATTTTTTTGGAGAGCTTCGGTGAGGTCTATGCCCGTCTGATTTGCAAGACATATTAACACAAATAGTACATCAGCCATTTCGTCGGCTAGATCCGCCTCTTTATCGGAGCTCTTAAACGACTGTTCTCCATATTTACGTGCCATAATGCGGGCTACTTCTCCCACTTCTTCCATGAGGATT
Organism: Sphingobacterium thermophilum; assembly: GCF_039541675.1. Lineage (NCBI taxonomy): Bacteria > Pseudomonadati > Bacteroidota > Sphingobacteriia > Sphingobacteriales > Sphingobacteriaceae > Sphingobacterium > Sphingobacterium thermophilum. The sequence goes on from NZ_BAABGR010000015.1 coordinate 209,992, forward strand.
GCCGTATTGGTGAGCTCGTTGAAATATCGTACACCGGTAGTAGTAATCCAGTGGTCGACGATTTGTTGCGCTTCTTTAATGGTCATCTCCTAAAAGTTGTCTTTATCTTTGGTGTTCATGATGATGGTCACGGGACCATCGTTTCTTAAATCTATTTTCATGTCGGCGCCGAAGATACCCATCTGTACTTCTTTTTTCAGCAGGGTGCCGAGTAGAGTGCTCATGTTTTCGTACATAGGCTTTGCTTTCTCCGGCTTTGCTGCCCGGATAAACGAGGGTCTATTTCCTTTTTTGGTTTGTGCGAAGAGGGTGAATTGTGATATCAGCAGGATGTTGCCTCCAATATCTTGGATGGATTTATTCATCAAACCATTTTCGTCGGAAAAAATACGGAGGTTGACGATCTTGTTGGCTAACCATTCCATGTCTTCTTGGGTGTCGGCATCTTCCACCCCCAGCAGGATAAGCAATCCATTCTCTATAGCGCCTGTGATTTGGTTGTCTACGGTACATGAGGCGTGTGTCACGCGTTGAATAACTGCTCGCATGCGGTAAAAGTAATAACTATTTGCGAGAGCAAAAAAGGCAATTACCATTATGTAATTGCCTTTTGGGATATTTGTCAGAATTTGATGTTTATGCCAAACAGAAAGTTTGTTGTCGCTTGTGGGTAATAGAAGTTATAATGTTCGATTGTGCCTTTAGATTCAAAAAGCTGTCTCCATGTATACCCTGACGTTTCGTATTTCTTGTTGAAGATGTTGTTAACACTCAACAAGAAGTCTACATTCTTTACACCAAATAGTGAAGTGCTGTATTTTGTCTGTAAATTGGAATATGAAAATGGACGGATAGAGCGTTCTTTTGCTTCGGTGTTGTCAAGGTAAATGCGCGACACATATTTTGTCAGCAGGCTGAAAGACAGGTTTTCCATAGGGCTGTAAGTGATGTTGTTGGAAAGTATTGTATTTGCGGCTTTAGCAATCTGTGTGTCACCATGTTCAATCTGCAGTTCGGTGATTTTATTCCAGTCATCATCCAGTACAGGCACATATTCGACAAAATCTTTGATTTTGTTGCGGCTTAATGTTGCTGCTGCAGACCAGTGGAATTTAGAGCTTATTTTCCATGCGGCATCCAGTTCTATGCCTATGCGGTAGCTTCTCGGAATATTCATGCGTATTTCACCGCCTGTGTCGTTAAGTGCTCCGGTAGGGATTAGCTGATCTTTGTACAACATAGCATAAAGATTTGACCCCAACGAAAAGTGAGGTAGTGACAGGCGGTATCCAGCTTCGATATCTTGCATTCTTTCGGGCTTAGGAAATTCGTCTCTTGGATTTTCTACGTAATCTTTGCGTACGGGTTCTTTGCTTGCATAGGCATACGAAAGATATACGTTAGCTTGCTGGGTTAGAAAGTAGGTGGCGCCGACCTTAGGATTGAAGAAATTCAGCTTGTCTTGGAAGTTCAAGTTTTTGATTTTGTCGTCATCGCCAAATACTTCGTAATGGATGTTTCTATACTGAAGATCCATGTTGAAAAGCCATTTTTCGACACGGTAATCGGTTTTTAGGAAGATGTTGAAGTCATTCTTTGTGGCGTCATTGAAGTAATATTTATCGCCAAAGGTTTCTTCAGGATAGATAAATACTTTTGTGACATCACCATAGTGATCACCCTTATACTGATTGAAAGCTCCTCCCAGCGTATAATTCCAAGAGTTGGAAGGTTTGTAATTTATGGAAAAAGTTGTTCCATAGAAATGGTTATCCAGCCACCTACGGCGTATCAAGTTGGATTTGGTGATGGTGTCTGTCCCGGAAATCAGGTTAGGAATGCCATATTTAGCAAGACGGTCTGCCTCACGGAACTCTTCGTAATATCCTTTTCCTCGTGTATAATGGAGAGCTACATTATATGTCCATGTATTATTGTATAACGTGTAATACAGGTGTGCATGAGTTTGTTTGTAGTTGTCGGTCTGGTTGTCGTACGTATAATAATTGTAACGACGGTCAGCATTCATTAGGCGATCAAATTCAGCTCCTCCATAGATTCCCAAGGCATTGTAGGCGTACTCTTCCAATGCTGCGCGGTCGTTTTCTAAGATGGGTTGTGGCACGCCATACCAAGCCTGGTAGGTTTTTTCTTTTCCTGTCAACACCATGGCTTTGAGGATATGCCTGTCAGTGTACATTCCGGCATCAAAGTAAAGGGATTTGAGGTCGGATGTAGCTCTTTCTACGTAGCCGTTTGAGGTGATGTTCGATAGTCTTGTATTGAAGGCAAATTTATCGTTGATAAGCCCAGACCCCAGTTTTAAGGTGTTCTTCCACGAGTTGTAGGAGCCAACACTGTTGTTGAATTCGGCGTAGGCTTTTTTCTGTACGGCATCGGTTTGAATGTTTAGCGAGGCACCGAAGGCTCCGGCACCATTGGTAGAAGTACCTATACCTCTTTGGATTTGAATACTTTCGATACTGGAAGCAAGGTCTGGAAGGTTGATAAAGAAGGACCCCATGCTTTCAGCATCATTCAAGGGTATACCGTTGATTGTTACGTTGATGCGTTGGTTGTCCGAACCGCGGATGGTCATGTTGGTATAGCCTATTCCTGCTCCAGCATCGGAGCCAATGATGACGCCGGGAGTCTGGTCTAGGAGATAGGGGATATCCTGACCGAGATTGTTCTTTTCGATATCGTCTTTAGAAAGGTTTTTGTATGTGGTGGCCGAATTCTGCTGGGCACGTGTGGCGTACACTCTTACTTCATCGGCCTGCAGGGTGATACGGTCGAGTTTGACAATAAATGAAGATTGATTTGCAGGCCATGAACCCACATACTCTGCAAATCCAAGATGTTTCACCCTTATGTATGAAGGAGAGGAAGGGTGGAAGATGTTTGTGTTGCCCCGTTCGTCGGTCTTGGCGGACACTTTGTCGACCATTACGGAAGCATTAGGTAAAGGATTGGACTTCTCATCCAATACAGTGATGGTGAGTTTAGTTTGGGCAACGGCAAGAGTAGCCATTAGGCATATTGCCCACAATGCAACGAAGTGCTTAATCATAAGTAAAACAGTTTTTAAAAGTTAAACCTAATTACTACAAGGGGCTATAGTAATTCCTTAATTTAACTTCCCTTTCCCTACGCTGGCATTACCCAGATCAGGTGCGTTTAATTTATAGCTATAAATTAAACAGGGTATGATCTCAGCCCGTCTTTGTGTCACAAGGACAAGGCACCCCTATTTGATATTACAAATATAAACTTTTTAACAGTAATGCAAAAATGTCATATAAATCTTATTAAAAAATTGTATCTTTCTCAAAAAATTGGGATATCTCATTAAAATCACACAACGCAATTATTAGATGATACAATACTTTTCAGCTGATTACGTTATTCCGGTAACGTCAGATCCTATTAAAAACGGTATCGTAGCAATAGAGGACGGGAATATTGTAGGATTATATAGAGAGAATGATCCTGCAGTTAAAGCTGACGTAGAACATTTTTCAGGTGTTTTAATACCTGGATTTGTTAATACCCATTGTCATTTGGAACTGTCACATTTGGAGAATGTTATCCCTTCGAAGACAGGGTTAATAGAGTTTATTGGCAATGTGGTAACCAAAAGGGGGCAGGATGTAGAGCGTATTAAGGAAGCTATGGTGGAGGCGGATCGCCGCATGTACGAAAGCGGTATTCAGGCGGTGGGTGATCACGTGAACACTTCCATTTCTGCAGAGGTGAAAAGTAAAAGTAAAATTATCTATCACACCTTTGTGGAAATTATTTGCATGAAAGATGATGAGGTGTTGAATAAGATTGACGAAGCCCGCGATATTGAATTTTATTTTGATCCTAACCATTCTTCCATTACGCCGCATGCACCTTACTCCTGTTCCAAATCCCTTTTTAAAACCTACAAAAAATCTATCAGCGACGACAATATCATTTCTATTCACAACCAGGAAAGTGAAGAAGAAAATAAATTGTTTCGCTACAAGTCGGGAGAGTTTCTCAAATTCTATGAAAAAATGGGTATAGATGTGGACTGTTTTAAGGCCCAGGCCCGTAACTCCATACAGTCATACCTTAACTTCTTACCGGCGTCCAATCACACTATACTAGTACACAACACGTACACTTCCATCAAAGATTTGGACTTCATCAATCGTATGGCACGTAAGGTGACGCTGTGCCTTTGTCCTAAAGCCAATCTTTACATTGAGGATACGCTTCCAAAAGTTCAGCTTTTCTTGAATCAAAAATTTGATATCGCTTTGGGTACGGACAGCCTAGCGTCGAACGATACGTTGAGTATTTTAGAAGAGCTTAAGACCCTGCATAAGGCAAATAAGGAGCTGACCTTCTTGGAGACAATCAAGTGGGCAACAATCAATGGGGCTAAAGCTTTGGGGCTAGACAACGAGATAGGCTCTTTGGAAGTCGGCAAAAAACCGGGATTGGTACTGTTGAAAAATATGCCAAATCTCAAGATCAATGACAGTGTTGAAGTACAAAGAATTATTTAATTGCTTACTTTTGCTTTGATGAAACATTTGAACATCAAAGTAAGAGGAAAGGTCCAAGGCGTTTATTTCAGAATTTCAACGAAAGCCGTTGCTGATCAGCTCGGTATAAAGGGATTTGTCCTCAATTGTGAGGACAAATCTGTTTATATCGAAGCAGAAGGGGATGATTTTGCTTTAGAGTCTTTGTTGGACTTTTGTCACGAAGGACCGGAAAAGGCGGAAGTTGAGTCGGTAGAAGTAGAAGAAACTTCTGAGCTGAAAGGTTTTACGAACTTTGAAGTCATCAAACGCATTAAATAATTCTTTATTATAGTGTCTGGAATAAGGAAATTTGTAGGAGATACTGTCATTTATGGTCTCACTACCGTTATCTCGCGGGTGTTAAACTTTCTTTTAACCCCTCTTTTTGTCAAAAAGTTTGAGCCTACCGTTTACGGTATCTTTACCAATCTATATGCTTATGCGGCCCTCATCAATGCAGTGCTGGCTTTCGGCATGGAAACCACTTATTTCAGATTTTTGCAGCGTGTAAAGCCTGAAGAAAAGGAAAAGGTTTTCAACAACAGTTTTATTGTAACCATTTTTGCTAGTGCCGTTTTTGTGCTGAGTATGTTTGTCTTTGCACATCCTATAGCCACCTATTTAGGAGGTAGTCACAGTGATGTGCAGCAATACGAGGACTACGTCAAGCTCTTTGCAGTCATTCTTAGTGCCGACGCACTGGCTGTGGTTCCCTTTGCTAAGCTACGTGCTCAGCAGCGGCCGATACGCTATGGAGTAGTCAAGATTGTTAACATTCTAGTTTTGATATTTTGTAATCTCCTGCTGTTGTATTGGCTTCCCGTTATGGAAGAAAGGTTTCCTTCATTACAGGGGTTGACGCAGGGCTGGTATCAGCCAGATTGGTTGGGAAATGTGTTCATCTCTAACTTGATAGCCAGCATGGTGACACTTGTTCTTCTCGCTCCACAGATCGCTACTTTTAAGTTTGCCATTGACAAAACTTTGATAAGACAGATGATAGGCTACAGCTTTCCTATCTTGGTGGCCAACATTTCGTTTATTATCAACGAACACCTTGATAAGATGATGTTTCCGCGTTTGGTGCCAACTGCAGAGGGGGCGCGGGATTTAGGAATATATGGTGCGGTAGCCAAGATCGCCGTATTTTTGAACTTGTTTATTACGGCATTTCGCTTGGGAGCCGAACCTTTCTTTTTCTCTTATGCCAAAAATGAGAACTCGGGGAAAGTGTATGCAAAGATTATGGATTACTTTATTGTAGCCATGGTATTAGTCATGGTGGGGCTATGTGCCAACATAGAATGGCTCAAATATTTTATCAAAGGAGGAGAGTTTCAGAAAGATATTTATTGGTCGGGCTTGTATATCGTTCCTATATTACTTTTAAATAATGTGCTGCTAGGCATATATATGAACCTTTCTATATGGTATAAGCTTTCTGATCAGACCAAGTACGGTCTTTATATCTCGTCGGTTGGAGCGATGATTACCATTGTGCTGAACATTCTTTTCATACCGAAGTTCTCCTATTTGGGGGCGGCATTATCTACTACTGTGACCTATTGCGTGATGGTAGCGATGTCTTACTTCTTGGGACAGAAGCATTATCCTATTCCGTATGATGTGCAAAAGAATGTGAGCTATATTGCCGTGGCTGTAGGCGTGTCAGCTATAATGTTTTATGTGTTTGATAAAAATTTATGGCTGTGCAATCTTTTATTTGTATTAATGTTGGGCGGTGTTGCTTATTCGGAGAGGAAATTTATACTATCGTTGATGGCTAGACGTAAATAGCAGGATAAAGGCAATGACCGTCTTTGTTAGACAGCCATTGCTGAGAAGTTATAATTAATTTCTTCTAAAGTTTCGAGGATTTCGTCCAAGGATGACAAAGCAACAAGCTTGACGCGGTATTCCTTAAAGTTAGGAATTCCTTTGAAGTAGTTGGCGTAATGTCTACGCATCTCGAAGATGCCTGTCTTCTCGCCTTTCCATTCTATAGATTTGAGCAGGTGGGTCTTACATACGTCCACCCTTTCGGCTATAGTAGGTCCCGGAAGTTTTTCTCCGGTTTTGAAATAGTGTTTTATCTCTCTGAAGATCCAAGGATAGCCTATGGCAGCACGTCCAATCATGATGCCGTCTACTTCGAACTCTTGACGCCAGGCGGCCGCGCGCTCAACGGAGTCCACATCTCCGTTGCCGAAGATAGGGATTTTAATGCGAGGGTTGCGTTTTACCTCACGTATCAAAGTCCAGTCTGCTTCACCTTTGTAGAGTTGTGCCCGGGTACGGCCGTGGATGGAAAGGGCTTTAATACCCACATCTTGGAGTCTTTCGGCCACTTCATATATGTTTTTACTGTTGTCGTCCCAGCCTAAACGGGTTTTGACGGTAACAGGCAGATGGGTAGCTTCTACTACCGCCTTGGTCATGGCTACCATTTTATCTATATCCTGTAGTAGGGAAGAGCCGGCACCTTTACAGACTACCTTCTTTACGGGACAGCCATAGTTGATATCTATCAGGTCAGGATTTACTTGTGTACAGATTTCTGCGGACCGGCGCATATTGTCTATATCACCTCCGAAAATCTGAATCCCTATAGGTCTTTCGTATTCGAAGATGTCCAGCTTTTGCAGGGACTTGGCAGCATCACGAATCAATCCCTCTGAGGAGATAAATTCGGTATACATGAGATCCGCTCCATTCTGTTTGCATACATAACGAAAAGGAGGATCACTAACATCTTCCATCGGTGCTAAAAGTAATGGAAATTCCCCTAAATCCAGTTTGTCGCCTATCTTCACTGCCATAACGGTACAAAAGTACGTAAATCTTGCCGTATAATTGGTAATAAAGCGGTTAATGCCTTCAAATTACGACAGTTGACGGACAAAATCTTGGATAGCATATGCTGGATCTTCCGTTTTCATAAAGTTTTCTCCGATAAGAAATCCTTGAAAACCTTTATCTTTCAACTCTTTGATCGTGTGTGGATTAGAGATACCACTTTCCGATACTTTAATATATGTATTCGGAATACGATCGACCAATTTGTAGGAGTGGTCCAAGGATACGATAAAGTCTTTTAGGTTTCTGTTGTTGACGCCTATAGCGTCAATTTCCGGAAAAATGTTGTCATTTAGCTCTTGTTCGTTGTGCACTTCAAGTAGAACGTTTAATCCTAACGTTTTGGCGTAGGCAGCAAAGTCTTGGACCTGTTGTGGGGAGAGGCATGCGGCTATGAGTAAGATGATGTCTGCTCCATAAGCTTTGGCTTCCGTAATCTGGTATTTGTCGACAATAAATTCTTTGCGTAATAGAGGTATTTCTAACACTTTACGTGCTTCGCTCAAATCTTGCAATGACCCTTGGAAGAAGTCGTGGTCAGTGAGTACGGATACTGCCGAAGCTCCTGCGGCTTGGTAGCCTGCTACCACCTCTTGTACCTTCACCTTGCCGTTGATCAATCCTTTGGAAGGTGATGCTCTTTTGTATTCGGCAATGATGCCCGTACGCTGAGGATGTAAGACAGACTCACGCAATGAATAGCAGTGACGACCAAATAAAGGCATTTGTTGTAATTCAGCCTCTGTCACGCGAGCTTTTGCAGCAGATACTTCTTCTTTTTTACGTTCAACTATTTTATCAAGGATGGTCATGTGTTTTTTTTTTACTTTAACCAGTTAGCAATCAATATTTTGCCGTTGTCTGTAAGTACGGACTCCGGATGGAACTGTAGGCCTCGCACGTCGTATTGAGTGTGTGATAAAGCCATGATGACGCCGTTTTCGTCTTCAGCTGTAACTTTGAGACAGCTAGGAAGGCTTTTCTTTTCTACCGCCCAAGAGTGATAGCGTCCTATTTTGGAAGTTTCCGGAAAATTTTGGAAGAGTTTTTCTTCCTTGTCGACGATGGAAATTCCCGTTGCTACGCCATGTAAAGGTTTGGGAAGGTTGAAGAGCTTGCCCCCGAATACTTCGGCAATAGCCTGTTGTCCCAGACAAATTCCCAAGATGCTCTTTGTCGGTGCGTAGTTGCGTATTACGTCCATCAGAAGACCTGCCTCTTCCGGTATACCGGGACCTGGCGACAGGAGGATTTTATCGAACTGCTCCACATATTCCAGTTCAAACTTGTCATTACGAACCACGACATACTCTTCATGGAGCTCCTGAAGCAGGTGTACAAGGTTATAGGTGAAAGAATCGTAGTTGTCAATTACTAATATTTTGGTTTTCATGAATATATTTTCTTATTTCTTCAATTATAGGGTTTGAGCCAATTCTAAGGCACGGCGTAAGGCTGCAATTTTGTTGTTTACCTCTTGCAGTTCTTTTTCCGGATCGGAGTCCAGCACTATTCCTGCTCCAGCCTGATAGTGTAAAATATTCTTTTTGCTTAAGAACGAACGTATCATGATGGCGTGGTTGAAATCCCCTTGGAATCCCATGAATCCTATAGCTCCGGAGTAGAAGGAACGCTGCAACCCTTCATAACGATCGATTAACGTAATAGCCATGTGTTTTGGGGCTCCGGAAAGGGTGCCGGCAGGGAATGTGTCGCCCACAATATCGAATGGGTTCGCGTTGTCGTTCAGCTTACCTGTTACTTTGGAAACAAGATGAATGATATGGGAGTAATATTGTGCTTCCTTGTAGGACTTGACCTGCACGTGGTGGCAGTGACGGCTCAGGTCGTTGCGTGCCAAATCAACCAGCATGACGTGTTCGGAAGATTCTTTTGGGTCGTTTTTCAGTGACTCGGCAATCTTTTCGTCTTCGTCAAGATTTCCTGTGCGTTTGAAGGTTCCGGCAATAGGATAGATGGTTGCTTCCCCTTTTTTAATGGTAATCTGCGCTTCTGGAGAGGAGCCAAACAAGCGGAAATCTCCATAGTCAAAATAGAAAAGGTAAGGGGAAGGGTTGATAGAGCGTAAAGCACGGTAAACATTGAATTCATCTCCAGCAAAAGGAGTTGAAAAGGCACGTGAAGGTACGATTTGGAACACGTCTCCTCTTTGGATGTGGGTTTTCATCTTTCTCACCAGCTCACGGAATTCTTCATCCGTCATATTCGAAGACTCTTGACCCTTGATTTCAAAACTGTATTCCGGAAAATTTTTGTTCTGGATGAGATATTGGATACGCTCCAGATCGGACAATTCTTGGTCTAACAAATTCTCGAAGATATAGAGCTGGTTTCGGAAGTGGTCAATAGCAATGACATATTTGTAAATATGATACTGCATAAAAGGAATATGTCTTGCTGGATTTGGAGAGGCTGTCAAGGTGATGTCTTCAAAATGCTGTATGGTGTCAAAGGTGAAGTAACCGAACAGCCCGTTTGAAATGACATTGATGTCGGCAATAGTTTCGGTAGAAAATTGCTTACGGAATGTAGAAACTTCTTCCCGAAGGTTTATTTCCGATGCCTTTTTCACTATTTTCTGTTCTCCCGGATAGCGGATAGTTAACTCCTCGTCCGTAAGTTGTATGCCGGCGATAGGCTGGCAGCATATATAACTGATGTTGTTGTCGCGGCTATGATATTCCGAACTCTCTAAAAGAAGGCTGTTCGGAAAAGTATCTCTTAACCTAAGATAGATACTAACAGGTGTTGTCGTGTCTGCAAGGATCTTTTTATAATTTGTTTTGAAGGTATATTTCATAATTATTCTTATTTCACAAGTTTAACAAAAAAAAGCCCGATGAATTTACATCGGGCTCTGATGGTTTTGGTTGATTTTAGAATATTTTTATTAACGAATACCAATATTGAACGCTACCCGATGCAAGATTGCTCAGGCCACCACCAATATTTGTATGTTAACGTCGTTTGCATATGTGTTACAAATATTATAATAAAATTGAAAATGTCAAATAAAAAAACACAAAAAAATAAAAAATTATTAATCTTTTAATAAGTCCGGTCTTCTTTCTTTGGTTCGCAGCAGCTGTTGTTCGTCTCTCCAAGCGTTAATTTTTGCTTCATCGCCACTTAAAAGCACATCCGGAACACGATGGCCGCGCCATTCAGCAGGTCTTGTGTAAATAGGGGCATCCAAAAGTCCATCTTGGAAGGAATCCGACAAGGCAGAGGTTTCGTCAGACAGTACGCCTGGGATCAGACGCACCACAGCATCCACCAATACTGCGGCAGGCAGTTCTCCACCGGACAACACGTAGTCGCCTATAGATATTTCCTTGGTGACATATATGTCACGGATACGTTGGTCTATGCCTTTATAGTGTCCGCAAAGAATAATGAAATTCTCTTTGGTGGATAGGTCATTAGCTATTTGTTGGTTTAGCGTGACGCCGTCCGGAGTCATGAAGATAATATCATCGTAAGTACGTTCACTCTGTAATTTCTCTATGCAAAGGGCAAAGGGTTCAATCTGCATTACCATGCCCGAACCTCCCCCGTACGGATAATCGTCTACCGACTTATGTTTGTTATTGGCATAATCCCGCAGGTTATGCACATGAATTTCTGCTAGTCCCTTTTTTTGGGCTCTCTGAAGGATGGAATGAGCGAAAGGACTTTCCAGCAGTGAAGGCAAAACAGTAATGATATCAAATCTCATGTTGCAAAGATAGAAACATTGTTGTTATAATTTTTTTCTTATTTATTGGAGAAAAAGAGCGCTTATTCTTTTTAAAAATTTTTTATGACACATGATAAACCAAATTTTATTTGGTTGTTGGGCTGACTTATCAAATAAATACTTAATTATTGGGGTTTTTATACTGCAATTAGGTTTCTGCTAACTTCTTTTTAATTAAATATATTTTTTGTTGAAAAACTTGTAATAACAACTTCTAAATTATACTTTTGCTATCCGTTTGTTAAAAATTGTTAAAACAAGCGTCTATCGGAAATTGTGTATGCAATTTTTAAGGGTGTAAAAATATTTTTTTTTAAACAATTAATAAACACATGAAACAAAAATTACTCAGTTTATTTTTTGTGCTGACATGCTTAGTCGGTGTGTCTTTCGCACAAAATCGTCAAGTGAGTGGTAAAGTAACATCAGCACAAGATGGAAACCCTATAGGTGGTGTTTCTATTTCTGTTGTTGGAGCGGCTATTGCTACTCAAACGGACGCTTCCGGAAACTACAAGATTTCGGCTCCGGAGAATGCAACATTAAACTTTTCGTACGTAGGTTATGCTTCACAGCGTGTGGCTATAGCCGGTAAGAGTGTTGTAAACGTACAATTAACTCCTGAAGACAATATTTTGGAAGAAGTTGTTGTTACAGGATATGGTGTACGTCAGATTAAAGATTTGACTGGTTCTCAAGGTTCAGTAAACGGAGAGAAGCTAGCTAAAGAACCTATCTTGAGTTTTGAGCAAGCGCTTTCGGGTAAAGTTGCCGGTGTTCAAATCGGTTCTTCTGGTGGTACTTTGGGAGACGGTGTTTCAGTACGTATCCGTGGTATCAACTCTATTTCTTCCAGTTCGTTACCATTATATGTGATCGACGGTGTTCCTATGAATGCTGTTGAAAATACAAACGTTTTCAATTCAGGAAACGGTACTCGTTTCAACCCAATGTCATTAATCAACAGTAATGATATTGAATCGGTAGAAGTGTTGAAAGATGCAAGTGCTGCCGTATTGTACGGTTCAAGAGCAGCCAACGGGGTTATCCTCATCAATACTAAACGTGGTAAAAAAGGATTTACTAGTATTTCTTTTGATTCGAAGACTACGTTTAGCCAAGCTGCTAAAACTTGGGACATGTTGAATGCTGAGGATTTTATCAAAATCAGCAACGAAAAATTATTGAACGCTTCATCTAAATTTACCGGTGTCACAGAGATTGCTAAAGAAAGTGATGTAGATGGTGACGGTAAGTATGACCGTACCAACTGGATTGAAGAGATTTTCAGAACAGGTGTTGGTTATGACAACTCTGTTTCTTTATCCGGTGGTCAAGACAAAGCTAACTACTATGCTTCGGCTCGTTATTTAGATCAAAAAGGTATCTTGGTAAACAATGACCTTAAAATGGGTCAAGTGCGTTTGAATACAGATATCCGTCCTGTAAAATGGCTTAAATCAGGTATTTCTGTTTCATACACTAAAACTCAAAACAATGGGGTGCTGACAGACCGTTATGTGAATGGTTTAACAGTTTCTGCTGCTCAGGCATTCCCTACAATGGCTAAATACAATCCAAACCATACTACAGGTTATAACCTAGGTAGCACTGGTTACTTAACTTATGGAAATAACGTGCCATCTGTAAATGGTACTAACGTAGTTGGCGCCAACATCGCCCACCCATTGGCAGCTTCAGGGTTGCAAAAGAACCAAAACACTCCTGAACAGTTGTTGGGTAACATCTATGCAGAAATCCAACCTATTACAGGTTTGAAATTCACTACTAAATACGGTATTGATTATTTAAATAACTACGAACACCAATACAGCCATCCATTAATCGGTGGTTTGGGTTTTTCATACAATGGTTTGGTACAGGATAATATTCGTTACCGTAACCAATGGGTATGGCAAAACTATTTGTCTTACGATAAATCCTTCAACAAACACCGTGTATCAGCTACTTTAGGATCTGAATCTCAGTTTACTAAAGAAAAACAAATTTATGCCGGTGCTAATGATTTCAGTGATACATTCTATACTGATATTATCGACGGAACTTATACAGGTGCTATTCCGGGAACTGAAGATGTAATGCTTTGGTCTGGTGGTACAGTATTCTCTAACGGTTTACAATCATACTTCGGCCGTTTAGGATATGTATATGACAACAAATATATGGTAGAGGCAGCCTTCCGTTCGGATGCGTTCTCAGCTTTCGGTGAAAACTCTAAATGGGGTCATTTCCCATCCGTATCTGCAGGTTGGGTGGCTTCTGAAGAAGGTTTCTTCAAAGAAAACATCGATTTCATCAACTACTTAAAACTTAGAGCTAGCTACGGTACAGTAGGTAACTCAAGAGGTATTTCATCGTACGCTTCAAGAACATTGTACGGTGGTGGTGCCTACACTACATTAAACGGTTTCTCTGCATCGCAAGTAGGTAATAGCGACTTGAAATGGGAAACTTCTCAAAAACTTGATGTGGGTGTAGACTTCAATATGTTAAACAACCGCTTGAAATTTGTTGTTGACTATTACCACAATAACATTTCAGGTTTAGTGCTTCAAGCTAACCCTCCTGCAACTGTAGGTGTACCTGGAGGAACAATCTATACTAACATCGGTTCGATGAGAAATAGTGGTGTTGAGTTCACAGTGAATGCCGAAACAATGAAAAGAGGTGACTTCACTTGGACTACTTCATTCAACTTTACTACTGTAGGCAACAAAGTTACAGCCCTTGTTACTGAGAACGCTGATATCGTGGATAGCTATTCCGTAGCTAGTGTAGGTAAACGTCTTGGTACTTACAAATTGACAAGATGGGCTGGCGTCAACCCAGACAATGGAAACCCAATGTGGTATGGTGCTAACGGCGAAATCAAAGAAAAAGATCTTACTACTCAAACTTGGTATGTTGACGGTCAAAAATCATCAACAGGTTTAGTAGGTGATGACGCTGTATATCTTGATGAATCTGGATTACCAAAATACTACGGTGGTTTGGATAACAACTTTACTTACAAAAATATTGATTTCGGCTTCTCATTAGTGTACACAGGTGGTTACCACATCTACAACGCTACAAGAGCAAGTTTGATGTCAAACTACTTTGTAAACAACAGCACCGAAATTCTTGACAGATGGACCACTCCTGGACAAATCACTGACGTTCCGAAATTGTATTTGACAGAATCTACTGCAACGCAGTCTTCAACTAGATTCTTGGAAAAAGGTGATTTCTTAAGAATGCGTACTATAAGCTTAGGTTATACGTTCAAAGACCTTTCTAAATACGGTATCAGTAACCTAAGAGTTTACGGTCAAGTATATAACGCATTCGTGATTACTGGCTATAAAGGTCAAGACCCTGAGGTTAACTACACTCGTAACAATACAAATATTGGTATCAGTGTTGACAACAGATCAGTACCTCAACCAAGAACGTACACATTAGGGTTAAATATCTCATTAAGATAATAGGAAATAAACTATGAAAAAATTCAATATATTATTAGCGACAGCTTTATTATCCACTGCTTCATTCGTAGGGTGTGAAAAACAAGTTTTCGAAGAACCATATTCTTCGTTGTCGCCAGCAGATGTCTTTTCTACACCGGAACGTATAGACAAAGCCGCTGTAGGTATGTACGATGCATTGCAAAATGCGGAGTGGTTCGGTGGCCGCGTGTTGATCTATGCCGATATCCGTGGTATAGACTGTGGTGTGCCTTCTTATTTTGGGGATCTTCCAAGATTCAACGACCTTACATCACGTAACGGTACTGTAAGTTCTGCATGGACTGCAGCTTACAGAACTATCAACGAAGCAAACTTATTCCTTAAGAACTTAGCCGCGAATCCAGGGGTTGCAAAACCTGAAAATGAGAAAAAATATGTTGCTGAAGCAAAATTCATCAGAGCGCTGAACTACTTCTATGCGGTGAATCTATGGGCACAGCCATATAAATTCACACCAGATGCTTCTCACTTAGGAGTGCCTCTAGTGTTGACAGCTTCGGACGCTCCTTTTGCACCAGAAAACCAAGTGGCTCGTAATACCGTAAAAGAGGTTTACGATCAGATTATCAAAGATTTGACAGAAGCTGCTCAAGATTTGCCTGTAGCTCCAGAGACTCGTTCTATCAACTCTGTAGGTAGAGCAACACAAGGTGCTGCTCAAGCATTGTTGGCGCGTGTATACCTTTATATGCAAGATTATAACAAGGCTTTAGAATACGCAAACAAGGTTATTGCTTCTAATAAATATGCCTTGAACGAAACTCCAGAAGTAACGTTTAGAGAGTATACTACGTTGGAAAGCATCTTCTCTGTAGCACATAATGGTGGTGATAATCCTAACACAAATAACGCCTTAGGTCAACATTATGCTCCAGAAAAACGTGCCGACATCGCTATCAGTCCGGAATACGTTAACTTGATGGAAGCAACAGATTTAAGAAGAAAAAATCTGATTGTTGAGGATGATCAATTGTTCTACACTCGTAAATATACTGGTGTTCAAGACTGGGCTCCAGTATTAAGATACAGTGAAGTATTGTTGATTAAGGCTGAAGCTTTAGCAAACCTAGCTTCTAGCGTGTCACAAGAAGCTTTGGATTTAGTAAATACAGTTAGAGAACGTTCTAATGCTACTCCGGTTACAGCGACATCTAAAGCTGAGTTAATTGAAAAAATATTAACTGAACGTCGTATCGAGTTAGCATTTGAAGGTCATGGAATTTTTGAATTCTTGAGAACAGGAAGAAATATTCCGGCTCACGCAACAGTGAATGAACAACCTTTCGGTTCAGACTATGTTGTATTGCCAATTCCGTTTACGGATATTCAAAGAAACCCTAACCTTCAACAAAACAAAGGATACTAATAGAATCTATTTTATATTCTATTTACTAAAGGTCTTGGAGGAAATCCAAGACCTTTTTTTGTTGTTAAAATATAACTACGCACACTTGTAGAGTTAGAAGTTATCACTCTTTATCTATCGTATTAATATTGGCTATTGTGTTTAGTATTAATATTTTATTTTTTATTAAAGGACTTCCAGACTCGGAAGTCTTTTTTGTTGAGGGCGGTTTATGTAAAAAAGCATGTTGAGATTCAATAATAAAACATAGGTGCAAAAATATAGAAATAATTTTTATGTTTGCAGGACGAAAAATTATGGAAAGGCTTTCTTTCAGATTTAACCTTTAATTATTTATCTAAAGCACAACGATTATGAGATAAAATTTACTAAGCTTTATTGTGTTAGTAGCTAGCCTTATTGGTATAGCTTTTGGACAGAGTAGAGTGGTCAGTGGTAAAATCACTGATGTTAATGGAGTTCCATTATCCAGTGTTATTGTGACTTCTGAAGCCACTTCATCAGCAACTCAGTCTGATAATTATGGTAATTTCCAGATTTCGGTAGCTCCCGGTAGCCAGATTTCTTTTAGACTCATCGGATATGAAGAGCAAAAGATTCGCTACAATGGCGAAGCTTCTCTAAATGTAAAAATGGTGGAAACGTCCATCGGTTTAGAAGAAGTTGTCGTGACCGCATATGGTACACAAAATAAGGAGGCTATTACCGGTGCAGTAGCAAGTGTTTCGGCCAAAGATATTGAAAAGCGTCCTGTGTCTTCGGTAACTGCAGTATTAGAGGGAGCAGCACCTGGTCTTCAGGTTAACAACTCTTATGGGGAGCCTGGATCCAGCCCTAATATCCGAATTCGCGGTTATGGATCTATCAATGGATCTTCAGCTCCTGTTTATGTAGTAGATGGTGTTGTATTTGGTGGAAATATCTCTGATATAAACCCAAATGATGTGGAGTCCGTTTCTGTATTGAAGGATGCTACATCTGCTAGTTTGTATGGTAGCCGTGCGGCCAATGGTGTGATTGTAATCACCACTAAGAAAGGTAAAGCTGGCAGTTCAAACCTTAACCTAAATGTTAATTTAGGTTCTTTTTCAAGAGGAATAGCAGAGTACGACAAAGTGGATGCAAGAGACTTTATGGAGGCTGCGTGGCAGGGTTATAGAAATCAGCTAAAATCAGCTAATCCCTCATGGTCTCTTGAAAAAGCAAGTGAAGAGGCTACTAAAGGGTTGATAGATAATGTGCTTAAGACTAATATCTTTAATCTAGAGCCTGCAGAGCTGTTTTCTGCTGATGGAAAGCTTAATCCAAATGCCTACATTAAAGGTGATTATGCAAGCGACCTTGACTGGTTCAAGCCTATCTCGCGCAATGGTCTTCGTCAAGACTATACAGTAAGCGGAAGAGGAGGAAATGAAAAATCTACTTATTATTTTTCTACAAACTACTTAAATGAACAAGGGTATATTGTTACGTCCGATTTTAACCGTCTTTCAGGTCGTCTAAGTGGTGAAATTACGCCTAAATCTTGGATCAAAGCCGGTATGTCCGTAAATGCTTCTCATCAAAAAGCCAACAACACTACTGGAGAGGGATCAGGATTTACCAACCCTTGGATGTTCGCAAGAAATATTGCTCCTATATATCCTATCTACAAACACGATCCTATTACAGGAAACTATGTGTTGGATAGCGAAGGCAAAAAGATCTTCGACGATGGCGCTTCTTCCCGATTACAATATGTAGGACGTCACGTAATCTGGGAAAACAGTCTTAACCAAAATTTGATAAAACGTAATACTGTTAACACACAGGCGCATGTTGACTTTAAGTTCTTGAACAACTTTACGTTTTCAGTGCTAGGAGATCTGAACTTACGTTATAACGAGGAGCGTACGTACAACAACGCGCTTATCGGTGATGGAGCAGGTAACAATGGTCGTGCTTCTCGTACTATTTACAATTATAAAAATTATACAGGTCAACAAATTCTTAATTATGCTAACACATTTAATGCGGTGCATAACGTGGATTTGATGGCTGGTCATGAAAATTATGGTAATATATATACCTATCTATATGGTTATAAGACTAACGAAAGTTTTGCGGGTCAGAACCATTTGGTCAACTTTACCAGCATCACAAGTTTGACAGATTACGAGCAGAACGACAAGTCCGAAAGTTATTTCGGTCGTGCCCGTTACAATTTCGCAGAGAAATATTTTGCTGAAGCTTCTTTAAGACGTGATGGTACTTCGCGTGTGGCTAAGGCACATAGATGGGCTAACTTCTGGAGTTTGGGCGCTACCTGGATGATCTCTAAAGAGAAGTTTATGGAAAATCTAGGATGGCTAAACTCACTAAAGCTGCGTGCAGCAACAGGTGTGGTAGGTAGCTTAGGAAGTTTAGGCTTCTATGACTACTTAGACCTATATGCAATGGGACAAAACAACAACATGTCGGCTTTATACCGCTCTAATATCGGTAACCCAGATCTGAAATGGGAAGGCAGCCAATCATCGTCAGTAGCTTTGGAAGGACGCGCGTTCGACCGTTTGAATTTCTCTTTTGAATATTTCGACAAGCGATCAAAAGACTTGTTATTTAATGTGAACCTCCCTCTATCTGTAGGGGTAGTGAGCAATACTTCCAGCTCGGCAACCGTAAAGAAAAATATTGGTGATTTGGTGAACAGAGGTATAGAAATTTCTATAGATGGCGATATTATCCGTCATTCAGATTTTACTTGGAACCTCGGGGTTAACGCTACGTTGATTAAGAATAAGATTATTAACCTTCCTGAAGAAAATAAAGAAAATGGTATTATTTCTTCTCCATTTAAATATATGGAAGGTCATAATGTGTATGAATATTATTTACGTCAATACGCGGGTGTGGATATGTTAACAGGTCAAGCATTGTACTATGCTGATACTGAAGCATATGACCCTACAGCGACAGATCAGGCTTGGTATGAATTCCAAGAAGAAATCAATGGAGTTATCTATACCCGAAATGCCAGCTATGCTAAGCAAGAGTTTAGTGGTTCAGGTATCCCTAAAGTCATGGGAAGTATTAACACTAACCTTTCCTATAAAAACTGGAGCTTATCAGGATTGTTTACCTATTCTATAGGAGGCAAAGGATTGGACTATTCGTATATCGATCTTATGTCGTTCGGAGGAACTCCTTCAGCACTTCATGTAGATATCACCAAATCATGGAGAGAAGCACCAGCAGGTATGACGGCTACTTCTTCAGACCGAATCAATCCAAATGCCATTCCTCAAATCCACTTTACCAACTCGCAATACAACAATGCGACATCAACACGCTTCTTGTTTAACAACTCATATTTCGTTATCAAAAACATTGCTTTAGGCTATAGACTTCCTTACACTTATATAAATAAGCTAGGGCTTTCGAGAGTAAATATTTTGTTGACCGGAGAAAATCTAGCTACATTTTCGGCTAGAAAAGGATATAGCCCACAGCAAACCTTTGGTGGATATAGTCAAAATCAATTTGTTCCTTACCGAACAGTATCATTTGGTTTAAGTGTTGGATTTTAATCTTGAAAACAATGAAAATTCTAAATAGGATAAAAGTATTGGTTGCTACTGCAGTCGTATTGTCATCTTGTGCGAAAGATTATCTGGATACGGCTCCAACGAATGCTACAGGTCCAGATGTGGCCTTTGAAAATGTAGAAAATGCTAAAGCAGCAGTGAATGGGCTTGCTCGTCTAATGAAAAGACAATATTTGTCCTCTCAAGGATTCAATGGCGAGGGAACCATAAAGATGTATTACGGCAACTATATGGGGAATCATTTTACTGCCGGAGGTATGGGGAGCTCTTCGTCGTTAGTGATGAATATGGATTTCTTAGCCAATCCTACAAGTACGTACACATTCTATCCATGGTACTATTACTATATGATTATTACTAACGCCAACGCTATCATTGCTAATATTGACAATGCAAGTGGTGCGCAAAATCAAAAAGACTTCCTCAAAGCACAAGCCCTTACTTTCAGAGCTTACAGCTATATGATGCTGGCGCAAATCTATGGCGACCGTTGGGCAGATTCCAATAACGGTGCTACCAAAGCCGTAGTATTACGTGTGAACGAAGGCATCGAAGATTTGCCATTGTCGACGCTTGCCGAAACTTATGATCTCATCTATGAGGACCTAAATACAGCTATTTCGCTTTACAATTCTTCAGGCCTGGACCGTAATGCAAACAATAACTATGAGGTTAACTTGGATGTAGCATATGCTATCTATGCGAGAGCAGCATTAAATAAAGAAGATTATGTCAATGCTGAAAAATATGCTAAGCTAGCACGTGCTAAATATCCTTTGATGTCTGTAGCAGAATATAAGAGCGGCTTCTCTAATCCTAATAAGGAGTGGATCTGGTCGGTATTCGATTCCTCAGATGAAACCATCTATTTTTATTCTTACCAGGCATATATAGCTTACAACTCGACAGCAAGTGCAGTAAGAACTACACCAAAATGTATCAGTAAGGAATTGTATGACCAAATCCCGGCTACTGACATACGTAAAGATCTCTTCTTGAGCCCTACAGCAGATCCAAGTCTTGTCTTCAAGCCAAATACGGGTGAAGGAGGAGAAAATGAACTTGCTTATATCCGTGGTCTATATCCGGATATTCCTTCAAATGCCAAAGCGTATGCCTATATGCAATTCAAAATTAAGGCGAATGATATGCCTGGCGTAGGACATACCAACAACTTCCGTTCGTCAGAATTATTGCTGATAGAGGCTGAAGCTAAATACAAACAAAATAAACCTGCATCTGAAATCCAAGCCCTTCTCAACGAACTGACAAGAGATTCGGGACGTGACCCAGGATACAACTGTACCTTGACAGGACAAGCTTTGTTCGACGAGATTAAAAAATACAGAGCAATAGAATTATGGGGTGAAGGATTTGACTGGTTTGACCTAAAACGCTGGGGAGATCCTGTAAAAAGAAAAAGCTTCTCTAGCGGCGGCAACTTCGCTTCTACTTTTGCTGTTACAATTCAGCCAAATGAAAAGAACAAATGGAGAGTGGTTACCCCAGCAAAAGAAACGGATTACAATCCTTTAATAGATTAATTGTTTTTCCTAATAAAAAAGCTCCCTTAATTATTAAGGGAGCTTTTTTTGTTATGACTATTAAAAACAGTTACTGCTAGTGTTTTTCTGTCGTGCCTCCTTCAAAAAATGTTAAAATAGATTATATGTTTGCATAGTTACTTTCAAAAGAGTTCGTATATTTATATTTAAATACGAATCAAAAGTATTTTACTAAACAAAAACTACTAAACAAAAACACTAAGTTATGAGAAGCATGTTACCTAGTTACTTACTATTATTATCTATTATTAAAAGCTTACTCGTATTATTCTCAGGAAAGCTTGATAAGTCACACTTCTTTTCTTAATAGGATATCTTTTGTTTTGTTTGGTTTGTTTTGGGAAAAACGAAAGGATAGAAGCTATACGATAGATTAAAGGTTGTTCTATTACTTTGTAATAAATATAATCTTCACCAAAAGAATAATGTGCTTTACAAAGAATGGTATTTGTCGTTATAGTTTAATGAGTGTAAATTATAGTAGAATATGAATTTTATCCAATATAATTTTTTTTACTAAACAAAAACTAACAGCTTAATTATGAAACAGAAATTACTCAGTTTGATTTTTGTGCTGACCTGCTTTATAGGCGTGTCGTTTGCACAAAATAGGCAAGTGAGTGGTAAAGTGACATCGGCAGAGGATGGAAGTCCTATTGCTGGAGTTTCTGTATCTATTGTAGGGACAAACAGAGCCACTCAGACCGATCCTTCAGGAAATTATTCGATTACTGTTCCTGAGGGTTCGACATTATCTTATTCTTATCTTGGTTATGTGACGCAGCGCGTTGCTGTGGGAAGCCAATCCGTGATTAACGTGCAATTAGTTCCTGTAAGTCAGGAGCTGGAAGAAGTGGTGGTGACAGGAGCTTACGGCATCAGGCAGACTGCACGTTCTTCTACTTCCAGTGCGCAGGTGTTGGAGGCAAAAACCATTAATACCACACGTCAACCTAACCTTAACAATGCGTTAGCCGGTAAGGTAGCAGGTCTTCAGGTAAGATCGCAATCTGCGGCAGCTTTGGGACGCAACAACACTATCCGTCTAAGAGGTGCTACAGGATTGAGCACAGGTAACGATGGAGCTATCTATGTAGTAGATGGTACTATCCTGCCGAACTACGATGACCTTAGCATTGATGAGATTGAAAGTGTCACTGTAATGCAGGGACCAGCGGCAGCGGCACAGTTTGGTTCTCAAGCTGCTAATGGTGCTATAGTTATCACTACCAAGAGAGGGAAAACCGATCCCGGCTTGGGTATAGCTCTAAATCTAGGTGCTAACTTCGACAAAGCCTATATTTTACCTAACTATCAAAACTCTTATGCTGGTGGTGGTTCGGAATCTATGTATCAATATAATTGGAAACCAGGTGATCCGGAAGAATGGAAGGCTTTGGATGGAAAGTATTATCACGATTACAATGATGATGCTTCTTGGGGACCAAGAATGATTGGCCAAGAATATATTCCTTGGTATGCGTGGTATGGAGGTCACTCTCGTTCATATCAAACAGCAAAACTAACACCTCAAAAAGACAACGCAAGAGATTTCTTCGAAACAGGAGGTGCGACTAACAACAACATTGTAATCACAAAATCTGCAGACGCTTATAATCTGAGGTTTAGTTATACTAACCAATATACAAATGGTTTGTTGCCAACTACCTCATTGAATCGAAATTTATTCACCGTAAGAGGGTCTTTTGATATTAATGACCACATCACAGTGGGTGCCAATATCAACTATGTGAATAACCGTTTGTACGGAGAAATTGATGATGACTATTCTAACCAATCTACGGGAGCGTTCAATCAATGGTTCCATAGAGATTTAGATATCCATATTCTAAAAGAATTAAGAGGGTTGACAACTCCGGAAGGTATTTTTGCCAGCTGGAACCACGCCAATCCTACAGCATATAAAGCAGATGACCCTAGAAGTTTCTTCGCAGCCAACTATTGGTATAACCCATATACTTACTATGATTTGGTAGATAGAGTCAACCAACGTGACCGCTGGTATGGAGACGTTAATCTGCGTTACAAAGTTAATGATGACTTAAGTTTCTCGGCAACTTACCGTAAACAGCAGAATACAACATTCTACGAATATAAATACAGTTCACGTCTGAATGAAAGTGGTCTACAGACTACAGGAAACAACGAGTTGGCCAAAGGCTATTACGGAACAGGTAATACCTATTCCAACCGTCAAAACGTAGAAGTCGGAGCACATTACAGCAAGCAGATTCAAGACTTCACCATAAACGGTAACTTTGTCGCTGACTTCTTCCGTTCGCAATACAATGAAAACTCCGGAAATACAGTAGACGGATTAAATGTGCCAGACCTATTCACGTTAGCCAACTCCGTAAGTCAAGCTAACCAATATAACTATCGTTATAGAGAAGGATATAACGCCCTGTTGTTTAAATTAAATGTTGGCTATAAAAATATTTTATTCGCTGATGCATCGATAAGAAGTGACTGGTTCTCAACATTACCTGAGGACAACAACCAAGTTTATTCTAAATCTTTTGGTGGTGCTTTCGTGTTCTCTGATTTGTTACAAGAAAGTATGCCTTGGCTAAGCTTGGGTAAGTTGAAGTACTCTTGGGGTGAGATTCCTAAAGCATTAGGAACCAACAACACTACCTTCGGATATTACAGATATCCGGGTATGTCTTATAGTGTGGGACAATACAAATGGGGTAATAACTTCTTGATGTCTACTCCTGATGCTTTGGTTGACCCTAATATTCATGGATCAGTAAGTTCTCAACAGGACTTCGGTTTGGAATTATTTTTCTTGAGAAACAGAGTGGGGCTTACTGCTACTTATTGGACAGGTAAGGATGAAGACTATCCATATTCAGTATCTCAAAACGGTGCCAGTGGATATTCTTCTATATTGACCAATATCGGTAAAATCTCTCGTTCGGGATTTGACTTGTTATTGAAAGCTATCCCGGTAAGAACAAATGATTTTGAGTGGAATACTTCCGTGATCTGGTCACGTCTAATTAAAAATAATATTGACGAAATTACCGAAGATACCAAGCGAATCTCTGTGGAAGGGGTTTGGGGTACCACTATGCCTTATCTGACCCATAAAGAAGGGGCGCGATGGGGACAGATTTATGGTAACGGTATTAAACGTAATGAAGCCGGCATTCCAATTCTTACAGCAGCCGGATATTATCAAAACGACCCTGCAGTAGAGTTTGGTTCGGTATTGCCAATGTATACCGGAGGTTTTCAAAACAGCTTCCGTTATAAAGATTTCACATTAGGCATTGACCTGGACTTCCAATATGGAGGAAAGATGGTTTCATTATCAAACATGTGGGGATCATATTCTGGTCTGACCGCTAGAACTGCTCGCCTGAACGATAAAGGAAATCCTATACGTGATGCTGTAGCCGATGGTGGTGGTGTACGTGTGGATGGTGTAGATGAGAATAATAACCCTGTAACATTCTATATCGGCGCACAAGATTACTATCACAGTCTTTACAACAACAAGACCTTCGACGAATTTATTTACGACTTGACATTCGTTAAGTTAAGAGCTATTTCCTTTGGCTACAATATCCCTGTTCAGAAATGGAATTTGGGACGTCACATTAAAAGAGCAACGTTCTCGTTGGTGGCAAATAATCCTTTGTTGATTTACGCTACTACCAAAGATTTCGACCCTTCAGAAATTACTTATTCTGTGGGTGAAACAGGTCAGTTGCCAGGTACTAGAGGGTTTGGTTTTAATTTAAATGTTAGCTTTTAAATGAGTATAGCGATGAAAAAGAGATTCTTATATATATTACTAGGTGCCTCAATGCTCGCAACGTCATGTGACGCGCTGAGTGACTTTGGGGATATGAATGACAACCCTAACGCCACTACTCAGCCAATCACATCAGCATTGTTAACTAATGTGTTGTCTGGAGTAGCAGGGTATGCTTCAAATAATCACTATCAACCGGGATTATATGCGCAATATATTTCTGAGACACAATATACCGAGGCTTCCTTGTATTCCTTGCCTCAGAACAATTTTACCGCTTATTATTCAGGTCATTTGATGGACTTGCAGAATATTATCAATACGGATGTTGATAATCCTAATATGCAAGCTGTAGCCCAGATTGTGCAACAATATATCTTCTGGTATTTGACCGACCTGTGGGGAGACATCCCATATTCGGAAGCTTTGCAGGGTATCACACCAAAATATGACCGTCAGGAAGATATCTACAAAGGTATCTTAACGAAGCTTGCTGAAGCAGAAAGTATGTTAACCTCCTCGGCAATAATCAAAGGAGATATCGTATATAATGGAGATATTACTAAATGGAAGAAGCTGGCCAACTCTTTACGTCTGTTGGTATCTTTACAGCTCTCCAAAAAATTCCCAGGACCAAATGATTATGCTGCTACAGAGTTTAAAGCTGCTTTGAATGATCCTGATGGCGTAATCACTACCAATGAGGATAATTTTAAACTTAATTTTCCGGGAGGTAACTTCAAAAACCCTTGGCGTAATACCTACGACGGACGTAAGGACTATGCTCAAAGTAAAACGCTTACGGATATTACTGCCAACCTGAGCGATGACAGACAGCGAGCCTTTGGTGGTGCTACTGAGGATTTATCTTCTCCAAATGCATTTGCAACTTCAAATGTAGGCTTCCCTTACGGGTTGCCTCGTGCACAGGCTGAAGCTTTTGCTAGTGCCAACACCAATTTTGCAAGGGTGCTGAGAGGTGATTTCAGAACGGAAGATGCTCCATATGTAATTATCAGTGCGGGACAGGTTTACCTTGCTAGAGCAGAGGCTGCTCAACTCGGATGGACCTCTGAAAACAAGAATAATCTGTATAGAGATGGTATCACCCTTTCTTTCGAGCAGTGGGGGGAAAGTGTATCGAACTCTTACTTAAATCAATCGGGCGTAGCGTTAAATGGTACGGCTGATGATGCAAATAAAATCAGCCTTCAGCGCTATATAGCACATTATCCAGACGGAAGAATGGGATGGAATATCTGGCGTAAGTCTGGCGTGCCTTCTCTATCTCCTGCACCGGGAGCAAATCCAGGAACCGAGATTCCTAGAAGGTTTATGTATGGTTCGAACGAACAAGCGACCAATAAAGCTAATTTAGATGAAGCGGTAGCTCGAATTCCTGGTGGCCAGGATGTAATGTCTGCAAGAGTATGGTGGGATCAATAATTTAACTGTTATATGAAAAGGTATATCTTAAAATATATATTAGCCGCTTTTGTGTTGGTAGGTCTGACACAAAGCTGTGTGAAAGAGTCTTTCGAGGGAGACAATGTAGGCGATAGTGGTACTACATTCCTGAAGACTCCTAATGGAGGAGAGGTCATTCAATGGCTTTCTCCTTCCGAAAGTGTGAGAAAAGTTAAACTTTTCACTCTGTTTAAAGATGCACACAATGCGGCCGAACTGGCTCGTGTCAATACGGTAAAACTGACCATCACCCCAGCTCTTATCGATGAGTACAATGAAGAGAATGAGACGGAACTAGAACCTTTGCCTTCTGATTTCTTCACTTGGGTGCAAGAAAATGGAATTTCAGTTTCCGGTAACACAATTTCTATAGAACTGGGTAACGGTAATGCGTATGGCGAGCTGTTTATCAATCTTGATGGATCTAAATGGACAGATATGTCCACTAAATATGCTTTGGCATTCGTGATCTCCGATTATGGTGATATTACTCCAAGTTCTCAGCTGAGTGACACCATTATTGTCCAGCTGGGATTGAAGAACATGTGGGACGGTATTTATAAGTTTACCGGTACACTTACAGATGTGGTAACTCCGACAATGGAACACGTTTCGATTCAATATGCCGCTCAAGGTTATGGAGATTATACGGTAGAACTTCATACTATAGGAGAAACCAAAGTAGTATTGTTTGATGATATACTTTGGGGCGATAATACCTATCCGATTTACAGTGGAGGTTGGAGTGGATATGGATCTTTCTGTCCGGTATTCGAGTTTGACCCAGAAACAAATAAAATCATTAGTGTAACAAACTACTATGGTCAGCCGGCAAGTAATACGCGTTCAGCTGAGTTGGATCCTTCGGGTGAGAACTATTACGATCCGGAAACAAAAACATTAAAGGTTAGGTATTTTATGCTTCAGCCAAATACGGTTCCGGCAGCTCCTTATATCCGTGCAACAATAGACGAAGAATATAAGTTTGTCGGAGCAAGAGAATAATATAATTATCATTAGTGAGATACTATAACTAAAAACCAAAGGACTTGAAAATTCAAGTCCTTTGGTTTTTTTATTACATAATATAATTGCCTACAACAAGTGGTAAATAACTTGATTGGTATTTGTTTGTGTTAAAATAGTATAATATTTAATCATCTTGGGCATTATTTTTCTGATGTTCCTTTTTCCGCTATTCCGAAGTGATGGGCAAATTTTTTAAAAAAAAAATCTTAGAATGTTAAAAAATGTAAAAAAAAAAGTATATGTTATGTGGATAAACTAACTGATTGTTGAAAAAGATTACTAAACAAAAGTTGTCTAAGCAATAGCTACTTAATAACATAAACTTAATATATGAAACACAAATTACTTAGTACTATGTTTGCTATGACGTGCTTAGTAGGTTCGTCATATGCGTAAACCAAAGAAGTAAGTGGTGTGGTGACAACTGCAGATGGAAAGCCAATTAGCAGCGTTTCTGTTTCTGTCGTTGGATCTAACATTGCTACACAAACCGATGACGCTGGTAGATTCAAGCTTACTGTACCGGCGGGAGCAACACTGAATGTATCCTATGTGGGATATGTTTCACAGAGAGTGTTCATTGGCAATGCTACTACTTTGTCAATCGTTTTAAAAGAAGACGCTCAGGCTTTGGATGAAGTACTTGTTATCGGTTATGGATCGGGAACCGCTATAGGTACCCGTCTTGGATCGAAAACTACTGTTACATCCAAAGATATTGAAGGTAAACCTACTGCCAATGCTTTGGAAGCTCTCCAAGGTCGTGTTCCAGGATTGTCGGTGCTAACATCTAACGGTGAGCCGTCAGCAACACAATCTATCCGTTTGCACGGTTCAGGTTCATTGGGAGCTAGCTCGACTCCTCTTTTCGTGGTAGATGGAATTCCTGTGGATGCGGGATCTATTGTGTCTACAAATCCAGATGACTGGGAAAGTATCACCGTATTGAAAGATGCTGCCGCAACTTCTATTTATGGTTCGCGTGCTGCAAACGGTGTGATTTACTTCAAGTCAAAACAAGGTAAAGCAGGTGAAAGATCGAATATTACTGCTAGGATACAGAAAGGAACTAACGATCTAGCTTCCAGAAAGCATATCGAAAACTTCATGAATACCCAAGAGTTGCGTGCTTTCTGGTTAGAAACAGGCTTTAGAACTCAGGCACAGATCGATCAGATTTCTGCTACCTATGGCGATGATACTTTTGACTGGGGTAAGTATTATTACCGTGAAAATACATCATACGGTGAATATAATTTGAATATCTCAGGAGGTTCTCCACGTACCACCTATTTCATCAGTGGTGGCTTCTATGACCAAGAAGGTATCATGTATCGTTCAGGGTTCAAAAGAGCTACTTTAAGAAGCAATATTTCTTCTAAACTGAATGATTGGGCAAGAGTAGGCTTGAATTTGTCTGGTGGTCAAGATAAAAGACAGTCAAACCCATACAATTCAAATAATACGAATGGAGGTCTGTCTCTCTTGGCACTACCATGGTATTCTCCTTTCGACGAAAATGGAGAAGAGTATTATGGCGTGACTATTCCAGGATTAGGCAGATATTCTCCAAGATATCTGGCAGATATGATGCCAACCAACAATGTGAACCAACAGTTTAACCCGACAGCTTTTGTGGAAATTGTTCCTATTAAAGGCCTGACTATTAAGTCACAGGCGGGTATGGATTACTTCAACTATAGAATTACCTCTCTGCGTTATCCTTCCTATGCAGGTGCCTTGGGCAATGGTACTGTTAGTGAAGAATGGCAACAAGGAGCACAAAGAACCATGACAAATACGATAGATTATCGTAGCCGATTTAAGGAGGTTCATGACTTCTCCATCCTTTTTGGCCAGGAGTCTACAAAATATACTTATTCCTCATTCTCGGCAGGCGGTTCTGGCTTGACTGACGATCGATTGTTATTGTTAGGCAATACTATTGCTAATTCACGTTCGGCAGGTTCTTCGAAATCAGAGTTTGCTTATAATTCGTATTTCGGTCGTTTAGGTTATTCTTATTCCAACAAGTATTACTTTGACTTTACCTTACGTAATGATGCGTCATCACGTTTCGGTAAGAATAACAGAAATGCAACATTCTGGGCTGTAGGTTTGATGTGGGAAGCTAAGAAAGAAAACTTCTTGAAAGATGTTGATTGGTTGGATAACTTGAGCGTGAAAGCTAGTATCGGTACTCAAGGTAACTCCTCTATTGGCAACTATGAATCTTTAGCAACAGTAGGATCTACTGTTTATAACTCCGCACCAGCTTGGGGTGTAAGTGCTCCAGGTAACCCTTCATTAGCATGGGAAGAGCAAACCAAAACTACCTTAGGTATCCAAGGTGGTGTCGGTGGCGGAATTATGAACTTCAATATCGAATTCTATAAGCGTGTAACAGAAAACATGTTGGTATCAGTGCCTTACCCTTATACTTCTGGTTTCTCTGATATCACATCAAACGTGGGTTCTTTACAAAATACAGGGGTAGACGTGGACTTGGTATTTAATGTCTTCAAATCGTCTACTTACTACTTCACACCATACATCAACTTTAACTACAACAAGCAAAAGATTACAGAACTTTTCCAAGGTAAAAGTTATTGGATCGTGCCGAACACTGGTGTGAGCTGGGCTGTAGGTAAACCTGTAGAATTCTTCTATCCTATCCAAAAGGGAGTTAATCCACAGACAGGTCTTATGGAATGGTATGTTCCTGGTGAAGATATCACCGTAACAAGAAAAGACGATAGTGATGTAACATCTACATGGAACAGTACTACTCTAGCACAAAGTACAGGCTTGAAACGTCACTCTCCATTCGTAGGAGGTTTCGGATTTAGCTCAGGATACAAAGGTATCTTCTTCGATATGAGCTTTGTATTCAACAAAGATAAGTATATGATCAACAATGATAGATACTTCTTTGTTAACCCTTACAACTTTGCTGGATATAATCAGTTGAAGGATGTAATGGATTACTGGAAACAACCTGGAGATAACGCAAGATATCCTAAATATGGTACTGTTAACCAATTCGACAGTGCGCTTATCGAGGATGCTTCTTTCCTACGTATGAAACACTTAAGAGTAGGTTATGACATCCCTAAAAAATGGTTGGGGGTTCAGAACTTCTTTAGATCAGCAAAAATTTACTATCTAGGAAGAAACTTGTGGACAACAACAAAATATTCAGGTCCAGATCCTGAGGTTGATAGCAACTTAGCATTAGGGGTAAATCCAAACACTAAACAATCTGTTTTTGGTATTGAACTTCAGTTTTAATTTTAGATTATCAGAAAATGAAGAAAATGAAAAAGTATATATTAATGGGTATTGCCATTACAAGTTTGCTTAGCTCCTGTGATTTGGATTTATACCCATACAATGTGATTGAAAGCTCTCAATCATTCAAGACTGTTAGCGACGCAAAAAACTGGGCTAACCGCCTGCATTCGGATTTGCGCGGTCGAGTATATGGCCACTACATTTTGTCTCCGGATATTCAAGCTGACCAGTTGAATGCTACTTCCGATTACGGTAACAACTATGGATCTGTTCACCGTTGGACAGACCTTACGTCAGATAACTATCAAATCCGAGACAACTGGCAAGGTTACTATTCGGCGTTGATCAATGTCAATACAGCCATTGAAGGCTTTGCTACTATCTCTCCAGCTAACGCAAACGAAGAAAAAGAGTTGAAAGAGTATGTAGGTATGGCACATTTAGTACGCGCTTATTATTATTTCTTATTGAACGCGCGTTACGCGAATGCCTACAATGAAAGCACGGCTTCTTCGGACTTGTCTGTACCGCTAGTATTAACTCCGGATATTAATGCATTACCTGCGAGAAATACGGTTAAAGAAGTGTATGAGCAGATCTTGTCTGATTTGGATGTGGCAAGGACTAACTTAGCTACAAAAGCAGGAGCCGCAAACGCTTCTACCCTAAATATCGATGTGGTGACTGCCCTTGAGGCCAGAGTCAAATTGTATATGAAAGACTGGGCTGGAGCAAAAACAGCAGCAGAAACGCTAATAAATAGCAATAAATACGTTCTTTACAATACAGCAGCCGATGTAAAGAAAATGTGGCATGAAGATGCTCCAAATGAAGTGATATTTGCTCCATTCGTTTCAATCAACGAATTGCCAAATACACAAGGAGGTACTTATTTGGGATGGAACAATGGTAGCCGTCACTATGTGCCTTATTACTTGCCTTCGCAATGGGTGATTGATATGTTTGATGACAATGACTTCCGTAAGGATGCTTATTTCTTGACATCGGATAGTGTATTGTTGTCTGGAAGTTATCATACACTTACCATGGTAAACAAATATCCTGGTAACCCTAGGTTAAGAGCTGCCAATGCTGCTACAAACTATGCGCATTCACCAAAAATTTTCCGTATTGCGGAAACGATTTTGATCGCAGCTGAAGCATCTTATCATGCCAATAATCCAGATGCGGCACGAAATCATCTGAATAAGTTGCGTGAAGCCAGAGGTCTTCCAGCTTTGGCTAATACGGTGACAGGAAACAGCTTGTTGAATGAGATCAAGAATGAGCGTTTCAGAGAATTGGCATTCGAAGGATACCGCTTCGATGACTTGAAACGTTGGGGAGAAGGCTTTACCCGTAGAGATCCTCAAAATGTAAATGTTATCCAACGTGGTAATGACTTTGACACGAAGACAGTTTCTGCGAACCATAGTAAATTTACTTGGGGTATTCCAGACAGAGATGTAACTGCAAACCCTAATATTGTTCAAAACAAGGATTGGTAATCCTACAAAATAAAAGGCTTTCCTTTAGGAAAGCCTTTTTTGTTATTTAAATAAATAGTGTATCTATCCGTTAGCTAGAATGCTGAGCTCTTGAGCGAGGCGACCAGCAATTTCTTTATAAGCTTGGCTTACCGTCTCATCCTGATCCAATACAATAGGAAAGCCATTGTCTCCTGCATCAGCAATAGATTTTACCAAAGGAATTTCTCCTAGGAAAGGGATGTTATTTTCCTCGGCCAAACGTTTACCGCCATCTTTACCGAAAATGTAGTATTTGTTGTTCGGCAGTTCTGCAGGAGTGAAATAGGCCATGTTTTCTACGATTCCAAGTATAGGAACTTTAACTCCTTCCATTCTATACATGCCTATGCCTTTGATTGCATCGGCTAATGCTACCTGTTGCGGTGTAGTGACGATTACAGCGCCCGCTACGGGATAATTCTGCGCCACGGTGATATGAATATCGCCCGTTCCTGGAGGCATATCCACTACAAGGTAGTCCAGCTCTCCCCAGTCTGCATCATTGAAAAGTTGCTTAATCGCTGAGGTAGCCATAGGACCTCTCCATGGTATAGGCTGATTGGGATCTGTAAAAAATCCTATGGAAAGAAGCTTCAATCCGAACTTTTCTATTGGTTCTATTTTAGTGCTGCCATCAGGAAGCTGCACGGCAGTAGGTCTGGCACCTTCAAGTCCAAACATAATAGGCAGCGAAGGACCATAAATGTCTGCGTCCAGCAGTCCCGTCTTCGCGCCCGATGAGGCTAAAGCTAGTGCTAGGTTTGAAGCAATAGTAGACTTGCCCACACCACCTTTGCCCGAAGAAACCAAAATGATGTTTTTGATGCCTTTCAGCTGGTTGTTGTCCACACTGGTCACCCTAGAGGTCATGTTGATTTCTACTTCTACCTCTTTGCTCACAAACAAAGCTATAGCGTTGCGGCAGGCATGCTCTATATGCCCTTTCAAAGGACATGCAGGCGTAGTCAAAATGACATCAAACTTTATTTTATTAGGAAGAATTTCAATGTTTTGAATCATATTAAGGGTAACCAAATCCTTTTTAAGGTCCGGTTCCTCAACATGACTAAGGGCATGTAATATCTGTTCTTTTGTGATCGTCATGTTGTTAGCTCTAAATTTTCACAAAACTACTAATAACGGAACATATTCATGTCATGACTTTGTTGTAAAAATGGTAAGATTTTTTAGTCTAAATTTATTTTGGATGGAGGCACCGTAAAAATCTAAAAAAGTCTATTTTTATTCAAAATTTCAAAAAAAAGCGAAATGAAAGATTTTCTTACTGCAAAACAAAAAAAATGGTTGTGGATCAGTTTGATTTCTCTACTAATAATTGTAGGAGCAGGATTTGTTTATGGCTATTCACAAAGACAGGTCTTTTTGGATAGAGCAGTAAAGAAAGTTAAAACAAAACTTAAAAATGATTACGCCTTAAATTTTGAAGTACAGGCCTATAGGTTTGTGGGGCTGTCGGAAGTAGAGTTTCAGCACCTTACCGTGATCCCCGATCAAAGAGATACCTTAGTGGACATGCAACGGTTTACCGCAAAGGTGAATCTTGTTCCCTTGTTGTGGGGAGAAATAAAAATAGGTAAGATGGGAATTTACCATGGGGTATTATCCATGGTGAAGAAAGATACCCTCAGCAATTATGACTTTATTTTCCGAAAGAAAAAAGAAGATACCGGTAAAAACGAAGAAACATCGAAAAGTTTCACCGATCTGGCAGAGCATTTGGTGAAGAGCATCTTTTCGAAAATTCCAAGCGATCTGGAGATGGAAGATTTCGTGGTTAGCTATGAGGAAAATTCTCATAAACAGAAAGTTACCATCCCTAAGGCCAAGATGTCAGGAGGAGATTTTAGCTCTTCTGTTTTCCTGAATGATCATAATGCCGAGTGGGTGTTGGGTGGCAATATAGATGCTAGTAATCAGACCCTATTACTTGAGATTTCTTCCAAAGATGTGGATAAGGAGGTCCCTTTCCTACGTAACAAATATGGGCTAGGCGTGAGTTTTGACAAACTCATCTTCGACCTTCGGCAAGTAAAAAAAATCAAAAAGAATCTTCTTCTTATCGGAGGAGCATTTTCCTATGAAAACCTAAAAATCAATCATAAACGCTTATCGGATTCTACGGTCACATTGCCACAGGCGGAACTGGAGGGAGGCATAGAGGTCGCCGAAAACTATATAGCCCTGAAGGATAAGTCTACCATACGTATTAAGGATTTTGAAGTTTCGCCACAGATTAAGCTTACGCTCAAACCTTCTAAGAAGGTGGAGCTAGCCCTCCATACGGGCATGTTTGAGGCACAGACCTTCTTTGACGCCATACGAAGCGGGTTGTTTGAAAGTCTTGAAGGTGTACAGGTGGAAGGAAGTATAGCCTACGACCTAGATTTTGCCGTAGATTTGGATAAACCGGATGATGTGCTGTTTGTTTCAAAGATTGATGATGAAGATTTGAAAGTTATACGTTGGGGGAAAGCCAATATCGATGAGCTTAACCATCCTTTTGTATATAATGCTTATGAAGACAGTGTCTTGGTGAGACAAATTATCGTAGGCCCTGAAAATCCTAAATTCAGACGTTTGGACCAGATACCTTATGTGTTGAAGACTACTGTCCGCAATACGGAAGACCCATATTTCTATAGTCACAATGGATTTGAGCAGGAAGCTTTCAAGCTTTCTATCGCCACAAACCTCAAGGAGAAGAAGTTCAAGCGCGGAGCTAGTACCATCTCCATGCAGCTGGTGAAGAATGTATTCCTGACCCGTAAGAAAACCTTGACAAGAAAATTGGAGGAGATTCTTTTGGTATGGCTTATGGAATCTTCGGGCCAGGTAAGCAAAGACCGTCTGTTTGAAATTTATCTTAACGTCATTGAATGGGGCCGAAATGTTTACGGCATCACTGAAGCCGCGGACTATTATTTCAAGAAAGCTCCGGAAGAGCTGACGTTGGGTGAAAGTCTTTTTCTTTCCAGCATCATTCCTCGCCCCAAAACGGGACTTTCGTCATTTGATCATACGGGGCATCTGAAGAGCTGGGTAATGCGCCATTTTAACACGTATGGGTCTATCATGCGTAAGCTGGGAGAGCTAAATAACGTGGATGTGCCGGAAAATTATGGTTTCTATGAGGTGGTGCTACAGCCGGCATTGCGTCCTAAAGCACCGGTAGTGCAGGACTCTACATTGGATATACTCGAAGAACATGAGATGATTATCCGTGAGTTGGAAGAGGAGGAAAGAGTACGGCAGTCCTTATTGGAAAAGTTGTCCGGAGGTAATGAGCAATAAATATGAACAGAATAGAAATAGATAACATGGTGTTTGAGCCATTCATAGTATACGAGCAAATCCAAAAGCGTATCCGTCTGATGGCTACGGACATCAATATGCAGTATGAAAAGAAGAACCCTGTGTTTGTCGGTGTCCTGAACGGCTGTTTTATGTTCATGTCCGACTTGATGAAAGAAATCCATATTCCTTGTGAAATGAGTTTTGTGAAGTTGGCGTCCTACAGGGGGACAGCACAGGGCGATATTGCGCAGCTGCTGGGAGTAGGAGTAGACTTGCAAGGAAGGGATGTGATTGTCGTGGAAGATGTCATAGACTCCGGTAATTCTATTAAATATACTATAGAGGCCTTGCAGAAGGAGGGGGCCAAGAGCATCAATGTGTGTGCCCTATTGCTTAAGCCGGAAGCTTTGCAATATGAATTTGACAATATTGGGTATGTGGGATTTGAGATCGAGCAAGAGTTTGTCATAGGCTACGGGCTTGATTATAATGGTAAATTCCGCAATCTGAAAGATATCTACAGGGAAGTGACTTTAGGGGCTAGAACCTAAAGTCACAATCTATAAGATGGTCATTTACCATTCCTACAGCCTGCATATAGGCATAGCATATTGTACTTCCGAAGAATTTTACTCCTCTTTTTTTTAAGTCTTTGGCTATGGCTTTAGACTGTTCGGATTCTATTGGAAGGTCTTTTAAGGAGGTCAGATTGTTAACTATAGGAGCGTTGTTCGGCATAAAGCTGTACAGATAGTTGTAGAAGGAGCCGAACTCTTGCTGTATAGCTATAAATATCTGAGCATTCTTTATGGCAGATTCTATTTTACCTCGATGTCTGATGATGCTTTGGTCTTGCACCAGACGTTCTACATCTTCTGTCGTAAAGCGAGCTACCTGATGTACATCAAAATTGGCAAAAGCCTTTCGGTATCTTTCTCTCCTTCTGAGGATGGTTATCCAGCTGAGGCCTGCTTGTGCAGACTCTAATATCATAAATTCAAAAAGGGTTTTGTCATCTTTGACATGTTTACCCCATTCTTTATCGTGGTAAGCCGTATATAAAGGGTCGGTTCCGCACCAACCGCATCTATTTATTACGTTTGACATAATATATTTAATTTTTTGTAGTAAAATCCTACCTTTGAGCTTATATAATGGCAGGCACAACGTTTACTTTCTCGCAAATTATAAAAAAAGTGCAATATCTGCTGTTAGTTCTTCTAACAGTGTGTTGTACTACGGTTAATGCAGCTCAGCAAGATTCTACTTTGCTGCGAGTGGATACGTTGTCTTCTACCCAAGATACGGTTTTGCTAGTACAGGATACCGTATATTTCAACAGCGTCTTTATGGATGCTAAGGCGAAAATCTTGTTGAATACGGTAGTGGACAGTTTGGTGAAAGAACTGGAAGCTGCGCCTACGGATCTGGCAAGCATACTGAAAAAAATGGATAGTAAGAAGAAGGAGAGAGCAGGGGAGGCAGCAACGCCGAAATTTCATCGCCCGCTTTGGGTAATTACTGTGCTTTCCCTGCTCCTTCTCTTTTTAGGAGTTGTGAAGGTTTTCTTTCAGCATACCTTCACAAATATAGTGTACGCCTGTTTTAACGAGCGAACTTTTCAGCAAATAAGTAAGGAAGATAATATTTTGACTTCTTGGCCATATATTTTTCTTTATATTATTTTCAGCTTCTCGCTGGGGCTGTTTATTTTGTTTTATTGGGCTGTGAAGGAAGACCTACATTTTTTAACACTTGAAAATTACGCTAAACTTTCCTTATTAATAGGTTTTTTGTTTGTTGCCAAGCTCTTAATTACGAGGATTATTGCTGTTATTTTTGAATCGACGAAATTGGCGAGAGTTTATATCACCGTATTGTATTTAGTATATTTTAACGGAACGTTGTTTCTTATTCCTTTGCTTATTTTTATGGTGTTTTTGTCATTCTCGTATGTGAATTATATCCTGATAATTTTTCTTTTAGGTATCTCCGTAATCTTCTTATATAGGATGATGAAGACATTGTTTATACTGTTCGGGAATCTGAGGTTTTCAATGTTTTATTTAATTCTTTATCTTTGTGCATTGGAAATTGCTCCAATATTGATATTAGTGAAGGCACTAAACAGTTAAATTGAAGAGTATGCAAATTGATGTCTCAAGGGCTAAGAAGGTAAAAAGTATCTTAGTCACATTACCAAGACCAGAGAATGATAAGTCGCCATATTTTGCTTTGGCAGAGAAATATAACTTAAAACTTGACTTTAGAGGTTTTATTCATGTAGAGGGAGTTCCTGCGAAAGAAATAAGAAAAGAACGCATTAATTTTGCAGAACATACGGCAGTGATTTTTACCAGTAAAAATGCTGTAGACCACTTCTTCAGAGTGTGTGAAGAGATGCGTTTCGAGGTATCTCCGGAAATGAAATATTTCTGTATTTCGGAGGCTATTGCGCTTTATTTGCAAAAATATATTCAATATAGAAAGCGTAAGATCTTCTTTGGCAAGCAGACGGCAAAAGACCTTGAGGATGTGTTGAAAAAACACAGCAAAGAGAAATTCCTATTCCCTTGTTCGGATGTTGCTAATGAGGAAACACAAAAGTGGTTA
The DNA here is from genome assembly GCF_039541675.1 of Sphingobacterium thermophilum. Classification (NCBI taxonomy): domain Bacteria; kingdom Pseudomonadati; phylum Bacteroidota; class Sphingobacteriia; order Sphingobacteriales; family Sphingobacteriaceae; genus Sphingobacterium; species Sphingobacterium thermophilum. The sequence continues at coordinate 248,255 of NZ_BAABGR010000015.1, forward strand.
CAGGAAAACGGTTATAACTTCACACCGGCGGTGCTTTTCCGTACTGTGATTAGTGATATCAAGGATTTGAAAGATGTTTTCTATGATATCATCGTTTTCTTTAGTCCTTCAAGTGTACAATCTTTGTTCGAGAATTTCCCTGATTTTGTACAAAATGATACACGTATAGCGGCATTTGGGACTTCAACGCAGCAAGCGCTATTGGATAGAGGGTTGATTTTGGATATTCCTGCCCCGACACCAACAGCACCAAGTATGACTATGGCTGTTGAGCAATATATTAAAGCTGTTAATAAATAAAATATTCAGACACGAATAAAAACGGGCTGTATTTTCTAAATACAGCCCGTTTTTATTATATTGGTCGCTTGGTTTAAAAGTCCCGTGGGTAGTCTATTTTTAGAAAACTTCAATTTTTTTAATTCAATAAAGGATATTTACCTTATTTTTATACACGTTTTTAGATCTAAGCTATACTAACTGTATTGTTGACATATGAATATTAATCATTTGGGTATATATAAGTGTCTTGTTGGACTTGTAGTGCTAGTAACCGTTATAAGTTGTAAAACCTCTACCAATAATGGTGAACTGATTGGAGCTAGACTGGAAAGATTGAAAACAAATAAGGCACCATATGGTATGGTATTAGTACCAGGAGGTACTTTTATTATGGGGCAGTCCGATGAAGACATCACTCATTCACAGACCTCTCAAACCAGACAGGTTACCATAGCACCTTTTTATATTGACGATACAGAAATTTCTAATGCGGAATACAGACAGTTTGTTTATTGGGTTCGTGATTCTATCTTGATTACGGATTATTTGGGAGACCAATCTTATTTCATTCAATCTCAGAATTCAACTTCCAATACGCGATATATCGATTGGGATAAGGTTAGACGTCAGTCACCTTGGAAGACAAAAGATGCTAGCGTAAGACAACGCCTTGAAGCGATGTACTATCAGGGAGAGGATCGGGTTTTTGGCAAATACGAACTTGACCCTCGTCTGATTACGTACTATTATGAATGGTACGATTTGGAAACAGCCATCAAATTCAAAAACGACAAGACGAAAAAACGTTCGGACTTCATCCATCGCGAGAAAGTAGCCGTATATCCGGATACCACGGTATGGATGTCTGACTTTTATTTTGCAGCCAACGAACCCTTAGTGAAAGGATACTTTTCTCATCCTTCATTTGAAGAATATCCGGTGGTAGGCGTTACGTGGAAGCAGGCTCAAGCATTCAATGCCTGGAGAACGCAGTTATACAATAATTACGCTGCTAAAACTAGAAGACAACCGCGATTTGACTATCAGCTGCCTACTGAAGCAGAATGGGAATATGCTGCACGTGGAGGACGTGTGGGAACACAATATCCTTGGGGGGGACCTACGGCTCGTAATGCTAAAGGCTGCTTGATGGCCAACTTCAAGCCTGGAAGAGGCAACTATGCCGAAGATGGTTATGCTTATACCGCTCCTGTATATTCTTATTTTCCTAATGATTACGGCCTTTACAATATGGCAGGAAATGTGGCAGAGTGGACACAATCCGCTTACGACGAGTCGGCCTATAACTATGTGCACGATATGAATCCTACCTATAAGTATACAGCGAAAGATTCAGATCCTGAAACATTAAAAAGAAAGGTTATACGTGGTGGCTCGTGGAAAGATGTAGGATTTTTCCTGCAAAACGGAACAAGACAATACGAATATCAAGATACAGCGAAATCCTATATAGGTTTTCGTTCGGTGACACGATTGGGAGGAACGACATTCTAGAAGATATAATATTAACTAATCAAGAATATAACTTTAACGTATATGGCAAAGAAAAGGAAATTCGGCTTTGGTATTAATACCTTCATCAATTGGGGGGCTACAGTAGTTATCATCGGGTTGATGTTTAAGATTCTTCACTTCAAAGGCGGGGAATGGATGATTGGAGTAGGTTTGGCTGTTGAGGCCTTGTTGTTTTTCATTATGGGATTTATGTCGGCAGAGAAAGATGTGGATTGGACACGTGTATTCCCGGAGTTGGATGAAGATTATAAAGGAGAAATTCCTACAAGAAATGTTGCTGCGGCAGCGACACCACAGCCTGTGGGAAATACAGCTGCCTTAGATAAAATGTTGCAAGATGCGAAAATCGATGAAAATCTAATCGGAAACTTAGGCGACGGTCTAAGAACATTCAGTGAGAAAGTATCTTCAATCTCTAAAATAGCAGATACAGCAATCGCTACTAATCAGTTTGCTGAAAAGCTTAATGCCGCATCGACAGGAGCCGCTCAATTGAGCAGTGCCTTTGAAAGAGCGGCCGCAGACTTAAAGACATTCAATGATGCTACAGTAGACATGCAACAATTTAAGGAACAGGTAAATGCTTTCAACAAAAACTTGTCTACCTTGAATGCCATCTATGGTAATATGTTGTCAGCGATGAATGTAAATCGCCAATAATCTGATTTGCAGATTCTTCTTTGGATAATGATTAAAAACTAAGAAAAGATGGCGGGACATAAAGAGACTCCAAGACAGCGGATGATAGGAATCCTGTATTTGGTGCTATTGGGACTTATAGCACTGAATGTCAGTGATTCTATATTGGATGCTTTTAAAAATTTAGGAAATAGTTTAAATACATCGACACAAAATACGCAAGCCGGTATTGATAATATGTTTGCTGCTTTCCAGGAAACTAAGATGAAAGAGAATCCGGAAAGAGCAAGACCGCTTTTGGAAAAAGCTAACAAAGCAAAAGATGTGGTGGCCAAGCTAACCGCTCAGATAGAAGAGTATAGTAAGCTATTGCATAGCGAAGGAGGTGGTATTGATGAAGAAACAGGAGACGTTAAGCATAGAAGCAATACGGACATTTCGGCGCGCCTTATGATCAATGAAGGAAGAGCCAAACAGCTTCGTGATGCCATTAATGCCACGGCGGTGGAATTGAAAAAGCTTACAAACGATGAAGTTAGCTTCGCTCTTTCTGCTGAGGATCCGGCCCCGCGAGCAGGTGTTAAAAAATCATGGGAACAGGCCAACTTCGGTGATGGTATTCCTTTGACGGCTGCTATCACCGCTCTTGAGAAGATTAAGGCAGATGCTAAGAATGCAGAGTCGGCTGTGGTTAAGCATATTTTCGGGAAAATGGACCAAGCGGTGGTAAATCTGGATAAGTTTGCTGCGGTGGCTGTGGCGCCTACCTCTTATCTAATCGCTGGTCAGCCCTATACCGCAAAAATATTCTTGACAGCTTACGACTCCAAGTCTAATCCTAAGATTACTGTAAATGGATCTCCCGTTCCTGTCGTAGATGGACAGGGAGTTTATACTATCACACCGGGTGTGGGTACACACACGTGGAAGGGATCTATCACTGTACAGCAGACCGACGGTACGGTGAAGGTATATGAGACAGAGCCTATGACATTTCAGGTGGCTAAACCGTCAGCGGTAGTATCTCCTGATGCAATGAATGTAATGTATATAGGTGTAGATAACCCATTGTCTATTTCTGCACCAGGCATCCCTGCGGAATCATTAAAACTTTCTGGAGCAGGCGTTACTTTATCTTCAAGAGGTGGAGGCAAGTATATTGCCAGAGTATCTAGTCCGGGAGAGGTAACCCTTAATGTAAGTGCTACCATCGATGGTAAGGTGCAGAATTTGGGTGCTACGAAGTTTCGTGTGAAGCGCATTCCTAAGCCTACCGCGAAAGTTGGTGGTAAAGATGGAGGACGTATTTCTGCGGCACAGCTGAGAGGACAGTCTGTCGTTTCTGCTTCCTTGGAAAATTTTGACTTTGACGCTAAATTCCAAGTGACAAAATTCAATATGTATATATCTAAACCACGGGTAGATCCTATCGGACCATACACGACTTCGGGCAATGCTTTCAGCGCACAGATGAAATCGGCATTGGCAGGTATTACGCCGGGATCAGTGGTTATGATTTACGATATCGTAGGGGTAGGGCCGGATGGTGTGGCTCAAAATTTGAACCCTATTACATTTCAAGTAACAAACTAATAGAATTGATATTCTATGAAAAAGAGCTTATTATATGTGCTGTTAGGAATAGGACTTTCGCTTTCGGCGAATGCCCAAGAAGAGAGTTTGCATAGCGATACCTTAAAAGTCACCGAACCTCCACGCGACGGTTATGTGATGAAATCTGATATCGCTAACAGAAAAGTTGTTCCTTTCGCACCAATACGCCAGACCGATGTAGCTTACAGCAAACGTATCTGGCGCGAAATCGACTTGCGTGACAAGATGAATCAGGTGTTTGCCTCTCCTAAATCGCGGCTTATTGATATCATTGTGGAAGCCATCATGAATGGAGAGCTGACGGCATACGATCCTACGCCAACCAAAAACGACCCTAATGGTGATAGCTTTAAGAATGTGCTAACTAAAGAGCAAGTCATGGCCCGTCTCGGCGGTGATAGCGTATTGGTAGAAGAATATAACGAAAACAACGAAGTGATTAGCTCCCGTTATGAGAAGAGGGAATTCAGTGGAGAGAATGTGGTGAAGTTTCGCATCAAGGAAGACTGGATTTTTGATAAGCAGCGAGGAGTGTTCGAGCCGCGTATCATAGGTATTGCTCCTTTGATCACGCCACAGATTCCGGGGCTGTCGGATATCAATACATCAGTAACCCCGAGTAATGTAGATCCTTTCGACCCTTTTGCGGTGTCTAACACTGCCGAAACTACGGAAACAGCAGAAGACAACATCCAGCCTGCAGCACCTGTAACTACTTCGATAGAAGTGGATCCCACACCTGCCTTCTGGATTTATTTCCCTGAAGCCCGTCATGTCTTCGTGAATAAGGAGGTCGTAACGCGTAACAATGATGCTACAGGATTAAGCTATGATGATGTTTTTGTGAAGAGAATATTCTCCAGCTATATTGTCAAACAGTCTAACCCTGAAGATCTGAGAATCAAAGACTATATCAAGGAAGATATAGAGCGTTTATATGAATCTGAACGTATAAAGAAAGCATTAATGGATTTCGAGCAGGATCTATGGTCTTACTGAAAAAGTGATTTAACTCACTGAAATAAAGAAAATATTTCTACAGATTTGTGTTGTATATTCTATCTATAATGTATAGATAGAAAATATAAATAGACACAAAATGTAGGAATATTTTTTTTTATGTTTGTAGTAAAGGTTAAAACTTAAGGCTTGTGAAACTAAAACCAGTTGATAGCATCTCGGGAATAGCTCCTGAGGATTTTGTGAAAAATTATCTTAATAAGAGCCAGCCAGTGATTCTGAAAGATTTTATCAGGAAAGACAGCCCTTGTTGGACAAAATGGAGCTATGACTATTTCAAGGAAATAGCAGGAGATGTTGAGATTGATGTGTATGGTAAAGAGGAGGAAGGTCAAGGCTATGCAGCAAGTCCTCCGGTAGGAAGAATGACTTTCGGCCAATACCTCGATAAAATAAGTTCTGAGCCTACCGAACTACGTCTTTTCTTGTTCAATCTGATGAAGATTAGACCTGAACTTAAGAAGGATGTGATTTACAACGATGTTACTGGAGGTAAAGTTTTACAAGGACTGCCTTTTATGTTTTTCGGTGGAGAGGGATCCGCTACCCGAAATCACTTTGACATAGATATGTCGCATGTGTTTATCACACAGTTTCAAGGATATAAACGTATATGGTTGTTCCCTAACGACCAGTCCGACCTGATGTATAAACTGCCATACAACTTTCACAGCATAGCTAATCTGAAAACCAGCAGTAGAGATGAATATCCTGCTTTGCAATATCTTGATGGCTATGAGGCTGTCATCGGCCCTGGTGAGACTTGTTATATGCCAGCCGGGTGGTGGCATTATATTATGTACGAGACTGAAGGCTATTCTATTTCGGTACGTGCTTTAGCCAATTCGCTAAGTGAAAAGCTTAAAGGCGCAAGAAACCTCTTCATCACACGTCACTTTGATGATACCATGCGTAAAATTTTCAAAGACAAATGGTTCAACTACAAAGTGACTACAGCTAAAAAAAGAGCTGAGCGCGCTATGAGAAAGTTTAGATAATAATCTACTATCAAAATAAAAAAGGGGAGAAACACTCCCCTTTTTTATTGAATGTCGTCTTCTTCTTTGACAGCATTGCGGTAGAACAAGGTATACGGGTCCGAAGGATATACATGCACTTCGGGATTATGTCTAAATGGAACTTCTGGATTGAATAGTTCTTCCAATGTTCTTTTTAAAAACTGTACGAAGTTGCTCTTTTGTTCGACAAGGAATTCCTCTGTAAGCACAGTTCCTTTTTTTCCAGAGAATAGCGTTCCTTCTTCTCTCATTTTTCGGGCTACATACAGATTGGGTTCTAGATGCTGGATGCCTGTTTTCTGTTCGAAGACATAAGCATAGAACATAGTCTGTACCATAGCTTTATTTTCTGTATTGGGGCCGAAGACTTTTTCTATGGAGGTGAAGGACACGGAATCGGCACCTGTCTTGTAGTCCACTATGCGTGTTTTGACTACCCCATCGGAGGTAACTACCTGATCAACTCGGTCTATAATACCGTAGATTTTTAGCATTTCCTCTTTGCCTTCTACCTGGATAGGAATACTTATCTCATAGTCTTCGTCGTTTTCCAACTCGATGATACGGAAAGATTGGAAATGCTTGATATCGTATTCCAGATACATCTTGATGTATTCGTATGCAATCTTATGAAGTATGCGTTGCAAGCTGTTGAGCTCACGCACTTCTTTTATTTCCATAGCATACTCCTTTGCTATCTGGAGCAGAATAAGACTATCTATATCTTTAATTTTTTCAAACAATATTTGGGTGGAGATGAAGTCTTCAACGCCTTTGAAGGGCTTATAGATCACTTCCATCACATTATGTATGATGGTGCCCAGTAAATTCATCTCGAACTCCTGTGCAATGCGAGGGGGCTCTTTGATTTCTGCCACATGCTTTAGAAAAAACTGCAAAGGTGAATGCAGATAGGTCGTCAGTGCGGTGGCAGATATTTTGGCTTTGCCATCAATATATTTTTTGCGCATGCTTTGCCACACCTTGCCCTTTTTAGGGATCATTAGTTCTCCTTCTTTAGGAGGGAACAGCACAGGCTGTTGCTGTTGTTTTTTTACGAAGGTAAAGTTACTTTCGAATTCGAGTTGCTTTAGGAAGCGACTTTCCTCGCCAGAGCTACTTTCATCTACCACGCTGTTGTAAAAAATATGTATTTCCGAACTGTACTGCAGATGGCGATAGAAAAGATACGCGGACAAAGCATCTTGATTTTCTAGGATAGGTAATCCATAAGCTCTGCGTAGATTGTTGGGAATAAATGTTGGCGTGCCAGAAGTTTTCGGAAGAATCCCTTCGTTAGCACCTAGGATATATATGTTGTCAAAATTGAGACATCGGCTTTCCAATAAGCCCATAATTTGTAACCCTTCCAAAGGATCCCCCTCTATGGCGGAAGCTATTGGGGCAATGGCTTTGCGGATTAATCCTATCTGGAAAAGAATACTCAGATCCGGAATTTTTTCGAAGCCTAAATGCAGCTGGTTGAGTACCTTTTGAGTTTCTATCAGTAAGGTGGCGTCTATCTGTTTGATATGTTGATCCAATGACAAGGACTGAAGCAGCAGCTCCACCATATGTGTCAAGGTAGGGATGACCTCTTTGGAAGACGCCAAAGGGCGGAAAAAGTTGGGTAAGACGGAGGTCTTGATACTGATATCATCGAGGGCTACCTCTAACAGCTGTCTTTCGGCAATGAAGTTAAGATTTTTTGTTTTTTCGGTAGGATTTACCTTCGTCAGTGGGTTGTTGAGAAAGGTTTCTATATCCTGATAGGCGACTTTAGTCTTCTTTTGATGGGAAATACGTTCGTGTACGTTCATCCATAAATCCAATATCCCATAAATTGGCGACTGAGTCAACGGAAAACCAGTGGTGATATTCACTTTTATGTCTGGTAAACTTTGCAAGAGAGGTACTAGCAAGGTTTCGTCGGCGAGAAGGACAGCCGACGTTTTCCCTTCCTGTTCATGTTTTTGTAGTACGTCATACAGGAGTTTGGTCTGGCTGACTTTGCCAGTGGCGGCATACACATGTATGTCATCCTTTCGGGATCCGATAATGTTGGGTGTGTCGCCCAAAGCATTATGCAAGCCGTGATGAAAAATGTTTTGACGGATAAAAAGCCCTGCCTCCTGCTGGTTGTCTTCGAGGTAGTAGGCATCCACATCGAAATAGAAAAGAGCTTTGTCCTCTTCCTGCCATTGTTTGAACAGTTTAACTTCAGCTGCACTTAATGCGTTGAACCCTACAAACAGAACCTTTTTAAAAGGGGCTGTCAAAGAGGCCGCATCGAGAATACCTTCTGCAAGCTTTCTATATACTGTAGGATAGTTGGTTTGTCTGTTGTCGTTAAGCTTTTGCTTGAAAGCACGGTACAGCTTAGGGAGTCTTTTCCATAGCCTCAAAAAACGTTCCTGCAGTCCCGTATGTCCTTGCATGCTGAATGCCTGCCAGAATTTTCGGATAAACTCCTGCTGCTCGGGAGTTAGATGTTGAAACTCTAGGTCAATTTTGGCAATGTCGTAGAGCTCCATGTATATATGGTCTACATTGACTAGGTCGTAATCCAGCTGTCCAAAGTCGCTGAGAATGATTTCTGCTATAGGATAAAATTCTTCTAAAGTTTCAGGCTCTCTTCCTTCTTCGCGGAGAAGTTCGTTATGCAGCTGGTATAAGTAGAAAAACTGCGTTAGTGGACTAGCTTGCTCATCGTCGGTGGCACGCCCTAGAAATTCTTGAATAGTGAAAAACTGAGGAGACCAGATGGCGTGACCATATTCATTGGCCAAGTGTTTTTTCAAATATGTAATAGGACGCTTGTTGTTGAAAACAATAGCTATATCGGACAACTCCAGCCCGAAACGTTTCTTTATATCTTGTGCTACTAATGCCAAAAATGCTGTGCTCATACCTTTCAGATTGTTATAGTTTGACCTCCACCAGATCGTCCATCTTAGCGTAAAACAGATAGCCACGAACGTTCGTATATCCTAGATTTTGAAGAGCTTTCATGTAATTCTTAATTTGTTTTTCATGCTTGAAATAGTTGTCGTTGGTGAATTTAAAATCTAGGATAATAGATTCCTGCTCGCCTATGAAAACTTTGTCCGGTCGTAGGGTCTCTCCTTCATCGTTAATAATGGCAGCTTCATTTTTGATGGTATATCCACCTGTCAGCCATTTGTTGATAAGAGGATGATGCCATATCCTTGCTATTTGTTCTTCCAATTCGGTTTTGTCGTTGGCAGCCAATACCCCTTCTTCCATATAGCGATGGATGATTTTAGGTATATCCGATTCTGTGGTAGCTTCAGCCATCACTTCGTGAGCCAAGATACCGTATCGGGAAGCTTTTTCCATGAGTAAGATAGTGTTGATATTTCTCTCATTAACCTTTTCAAGGTTTTCTTCTATCTTTCGTGATGTAGGGTAGTGCGTCAATGCCAAAGTACCGGCATGGTCTTCCTCTTTTTGTGCATTCGGTGGTATGGGATTATCTATAGATAGACTATATCCTGTTAAAGGGAAAGGAGATTCTTCTTTGGTCAACACCTGATAGACTATATCGGAAATCAGATCGTTTTTAATATCCAATATTCTGCCTTCTTTCTTATCTTCTTTTTCAGCGAAGGCTGGTGCTGTAATATATATATGTTCTACCGCTCTTGTCGTCGCCACATAGAGTGTATTGAGTGAATCCATGTAGTTGAACAGTTTTTCTTCAAAATATTGCTTGTAGAAAAGGGATTGACCGAGCGAAGAGGTGTATTTGATAGGTATTCTTCCGAGCTGGTGGAACGGGGTATCCTCCGTGTCAATCCAGAAGTCTCCGTTAGGCTTGCCGTCCAATGACCATGAGCAGAAAGGGATCATCACCACATCGTACGCTAGGCCTTTGGACTTGTGTATGGTGGTGACCTCTATGGCGTCGATTTTACCGGCAGATGGGATAACAGCTTTATGTCCGTCTTCTTCCCAAAATTCCAGAAATTGATTTATGCCACGCTCTCCATTTGCAGTAAAGTTGCCGACCACATCTTTGAAGGCTAGAAGATAAGGTAGGTGAACATTGTTTGGTGAGGTGAATCCATAAAGCTCGATAAGCTTTTCGATAAGATGGATGAGCGGCAAGGCTTGCAGGGTATCCCATTCCGACAGTAAGGCTGTAGGAAGAATGTTGTCTAAAGCATGGAGGTTATTATCTTTAAATTTCAGCCATTCATTCCCGTCAAAACTTTGTTGATTTTGGATAATCTGATAGAGATAGGCCATCCGGGCGTGATGTATTACGTGCTTATCACTGGTATACACCAAAGCTTTCAGTGTTTCAATAAGCAGGTTTATGGCGTCGTTGTTGACCAAAGATAGTGCATCGCCCGAGATGACTTCATACTGAAGTCCTGCAGCATTTTTGTGCTCCATAAGTTTTTGTATGACGAGCAGCACCTGTTTATTGCTTCGTACCAGAATGCCTATTTGTTTAGGTTTGTAGCGGCCAGAAGATATCCATTCCGTTACTTTGGCACAAAGTCGGTTGATACTTTCTTCTTCTACCTGATTGGCTCGCCTTCTACTATTCTCTACCGTGAGGTACTCAATCTCTATAGAACCTTGAGGATTCTCATCTCCCACCTTGAATGATGGAATCAGCTGGCTACAGCTGTCGTAGGCTCTGAGGAGCAAGGTGTCGTTTTGTGATGCATGCCACCACTGTAATCCCTCCTCGGACAACTCTGTATCAGCAATTTTGTTGAGCAGTTGCTGAAGCTGTTGAGGTATAGTTTCATATAGGTAGTTGTTGAAGCGTATGATGTTGGGCAAGCTTCTATAGTTGACGTCTAGGCTGCCTATGTCGATAAAATGCTTCTTCTGCTCTTCCGACAGATGGAAGGTTTTCATGACCTGTTCTTCCACCTGTTGGAGGAGGATGCGCCAGTCGCCGTTTCGCCAACGATAGATACTTTGCTTTACGTCGCCCACGATAAGATGTTCGTTGAGCTGTCCTTTGGTATTACTAAGTGCGTTGAGCAGCAGAGGACTGTAATTCTTCCACTGGCTGCGGGAGGTGTCCTGAAATTCGTCGAAGAGGAAATAGTTGTAGCGATTGCCTATCTTTTCCCATATGAAGGTTGGGTCTTGATTTTGATCTAGCCCCAGCCTGCTCAGCAGAATCTGAGAGTCCGAGATTAGCTGAGCATTATTTTCCTTTCGCCATTGACTTAGCAAATCCGACATCTCCTTCAGCAACCTCAGATAATATAAGTTGCTTTGGACGGCCTGATAGGCGAGGAAGGTAGGCAGAAGGCTTTTTAGTGTGACGAACTGTTCTAATATCGGCTTAAATCGTTCTTTGAGGTCGTAGCGAATGTTTTTGTCCTGATCGGTGAAGGCATCGTTGTTGTCAATAAGTTTGATGAATTTGTCCAACGTTTTGATAAGGTCGGAGTTGGAAAGCTTATGGACTTTAGACGATGTGTTGTTGGCCGAGACAAGAGGGTTTTTTGACTTATTCTTCATCTCATTGGCATCCACAAATAATGCTTTGAACATGTCTTGGAAGGCCTTTATCGCTTCGCTAAGACTATCTAAGTAGGATTTTGTCTTTTCGTAGATCTCGTTGTTCAGAAGATTGAACAGCCGATGGGTGTCAGCAGAGGCTAAAGCCCCGTCAAATTCTTGGAAGTTTTCGCTGAAAATAAGCTCTGCCAGCTGACTTAGCTGGTTGCGGTAATTCCAGTTTTCGTTGTTGTTTATCTTTTTCTCCGCAAAATCGATGATCCATTCCAGCAGTTGAGGCTTTTCGTCTAAAGATTCATTAAGCATACGGGTAAGGTCTGCTTTGACCTTACTGGTGTTCATTTCAATTTTGTATGCTGCATCGAGGTTAAGTTCATAGGTAAATGACCGTATAACCTTCTGTGAGAAACCATCGATAGTGCTGATGGTGAAATGACTATAGTCGTGCAGGATCTTGCGAAAGACACGTAAGGCTTTCTGCTGGATGACGTTTTCCGACCACTCGCTATTCTGTTGTAAAAGTGGTTTTCTATAATCGTCAATTTTTTTGGAGGTGTCACCTACTGCCAATCCTCGCAGCACGAGAAGGATGCGTTCTTTCATTTCGGCAGTAGCCTTATTGGTGAAAGTGACGGCTAAAATTTCACGATAGCTGTTTTCGTTGGTCAACAGCAGGGTAATATAATGTAACGTAAGGCTGAATGTTTTTCCCGAGCCGGCGGAGGCTTTGAGAATCTTCAAAGGAGCAACATGCGTCATGGTGATAATACGATTTGGAAGATTGAAAATACAGTTAAAAGCGCAATATGGCAAGTTATTTCCTTAGGAAAGTAGTAACTCAGAGGCCGTGTCCCTATAAATGTCAGATAATCAGCTTTTGTAGAAAAGTGGTTGATTGATAGAATAATTTATTCTTTTTGTCAAAAAATTTTTATCTTTGCGTCCCCTCTTACATGAAGTACGGGGGATATGTTGAATACATAATTAATTAAAAAAGAATGGCAACTAAAATCAGATTGCAAAGACACGGTAAAAAAGGAAAACCTTTTTACCATGTAGTAGTAGCAGATTCACGTGCTCCACGTGATGGTAAATTCATTGAGCGTTTAGGTTCGTACAACCCTAACACTAATCCTGCAACTATCGTTTTGGATTTCGACAAAGCTTTGGATTGGTTGAACAAAGGTGCACAGCCTACTGACACTGCTCGCTCTATTTTATCAGCAAAAGGTGTTTTATACAAAAAACACTTATTGGGTGGTGTTAAAAAAGGAGCTTTTGATGAAGCTACTTTAGAGAAAAAATTTGCTGCTTGGTTAGAAGCTAAAGAAGCAAAAATCGCAGGCACGAAAGAAAGTCTAGCGAAAGCTAAAGAAGAAGCTAAAAAAGCGGCTCTTGCTGCTGAGGCTGCTAAGAAAGCTGAAAAAGCTGCGGCTATCGCTGCTAAAAATGCTCCTGCTGCGGAGGAAGCTCCTGCAGAAGAAGCTGCTGAAGCTACAGAAAACAACGAAGAAACTGAAGGATAATTCTTTCATAAAGTATTCGGAAGAGCCGATTCATCAAATGAATCGGCTTTTTTTGCTATTTTTGGGATTTCTAGATTCATAAAATGACAGTAGAAGAAGGTTTTTATATAGGATATGTATCCAAGACGCGTGGCCTGAAAGGGGAAGTGCAGCTGTACTTTGAGTTTGATGCGTACGACGAGCTGGACTTGGACGTGATATTTTTGGAAGTAAACAAGAAACTGGTTCCTTATTTTGTACAAAGTATCAAGTTACACAACAACAGTACGGGTTATGCATTTTTCGAAGATATAGACCATATAGATAAGGCCCAGCCTTTGGTGCATCGTAAGATGTACCTTCCGAAGGATAAGCTACCGGAGCGAGATCCCGACGACTTCCGTTATACGGACCTGATAGGCTTTTTGGTCATCGACGAGCAACATGGCGAGTTGGGAGAAATTACCGACGTGCAAGAATTTCCACAGCAGTTTGTGGCCACAGTGGATATAGATGGTAAAGAATTGATGTTCCCTCTTTCGGAAGATTTGATACTGGATATCGATGTGGAGGAAGAAATTATAGAGGTAGATTTACCGGAGGGATTAGTCGATTTGTATAAGGAATAATAGGAAGAGCATACCGTTCTTCCTTTTTATTTTATAAGTCTATAGTAACAAAAATAGCGTAATAGTATAGCAGGATTGTAGACTAAATTGTAGATAAATTTTGTTGTTATCATTCTATTCGCGATATTAGCGGGGCTTATAGAGAAAGGCGGAGGGAATAGACCCAGTGAAGCCTTAGCAACCTGACGGAGGTCAAGGTGCTACATTCTACCCCTTGTGGGAAAGATAAGTCAGTGAAAAGCCCATCTCTTAGTCTTTTCTCTAAGCCTAAACTGAAATAACAACATGAAAATTATAGACCATATCAAGAATGCAAAGGGAAAAACTTTGTTCTCTTTTGAGCTGTTGCCTCCGGCCAAAGGTCAAGGCATCCAAAGTATTTTTAATACAATGGATGAACTAATGGAGTTTAACCCTCCGTTTATTGATGTTACATACCATAGAGAAGACTATCTGTATAAGCAGCACCCTAATGGGCTTCTAGAGCGCGTAGCCTATCGTAAGCGGCCGGGAACGGTAGCTATATGTGCTGCTATCATGAATAAATATAAGGTGGATGCCGTGCCTCACCTGATATGTGGTGGTTTCACCAAGGAAGAAACCGAAAATGCACTCATAGATTTGGACTTTCTGGGGATAGACAATGTGTTGGTTTTACGTGGTGATGCCCGCAAGGGTGATCCTGATTTTATTCCTACTCCTGGAGGGCACGCCTATGCTACGGAACTACTGGCACAGGTCGTAGATATGAACAACGGCAAATACTTGCATGAAGATATAGAAGGATCGAAAACGAACTTCTGTATAGGAGTGGCTGGCTATCCGGAAAAGCATTTCGAAGCTCCCAACTTCAATACCGATTTCAAATGGTTGAAGAAAAAGGTGGAAATGGGCGCCAACTTCATCGTAACCCAAATGTTTTATAACATCGATAGATACAAGGAGTTTGTGATAAAATGTCGTGACAACGGTATTGATGTTCCTATCATTCCGGGGCTGAAACCTTTGACCAATAAGAAACAACTGATTTCCTTGCCAAAAATCTTCCATCTAGATATTCCGGAAGAACTCAGTAGCGCTATCGAAGAATGTAAAACGAATGCCGACGTACAGAAAGTAAGTACAGAATGGATGGTAAATATGTGTAAGGAGCTTATCGACTTTGGAGTACCTGTATTGCACTTCTACACGATGAGTAATCCGGGGCCAACGAAAAAGATTGTAGAACAATTAGCATAATAAGAGGGGATTTCTTCAGAAAATCCCCTCTTTCCATTGATAGCGGAGAGCGTGTTAGAATTTTATTCCCACACCGAATCCTAGTAAGAAAGGATTGATATCCACTTTTGCAGGAATGTGTAGTCCAGCGGCTAGATTGGAAGCATCTACGTTTACGTCTGTCTTTAATAGGATGTTTTTCACATCAAGATTTAAGAAAATATTTTTGGAAATGTTGATATCGGTACCTAGTTGCATGGCAAAGCCGAAGGTGTTATCATAGCTGATATCTTTTACGGTATTTCCGGCATCCGGATTGTAGAAGATTGTATAGTTTACACCTGCGCCTACATATGGCTTCCATACCTTGTTAGGACGGAAGTGGTATTGCAAAGTAAGGGTAGGAGGCAGCAGCCACACATCTCCTAAGTCTACATTGGCATTGGCAGCACCGCCGATAGCCGAAAGATCGGAGTTGGTAGTATGAACATTATGCTTTGTTGTTCCTAAAATCAGTTCGGCCGCAACATTTTTCGAAAAGAAATAAGTGATGTCTAATTCCGGAATAAATGTGCTAGATACAGACACATTGCCTCCGATGGTCGAAATTTCTGCGTTCTCCACGGGTACAACACCTACTCCTCGAAGACGAATCTGCCATTTATCATATTCTTGGTTTTCCTGAGCTTGAGCAAACCCTAATGAGAAAATTAATCCTGTTACGATAGATAATATTGCCTTTTTCATATCAATTAATTTAGTTGTTTGTACAACCAAATGTAGGAGGCAATCGTATTTTTACAAGTGATTTATGTCAGTATTAATAATAGTTTAGACAACTTGTTTTTATAAGCAAGAATGATGTTTGTTATTTTGGAAATGAAAAAGGAGAGGTTAGGAAAAGCAAAAGAAAAGCAAAAGGAGGTCATTGACCTCCTTTTTATATGTTATGATCCTTTTTTGACTTCTTTGGCCCAAGAATCCTTTAGGGTCACTGTTCGGTTGAACACTAGTTTTTCTGCAGTAGAAGAGGTGTCTAGGTTAAAATATCCAAGACGGATAAATTGATAACCTTTTCCTGCTACCGCATTGGCTAAGTCCGGTTCGATGTAGGCTTTAGGAACTACCTTCAAGCTTTCCGGATTCAACACTTTTCGGAAGTCTTCTTCTGCAGCAGGATTTTCCACGTTAAACAATCTGTCATACAGTCTTACTTCAGCTTCTTTGGCGTGATCTGTAGATACCCAGTGGATGGTTCCTTTAACTTTTAGTCCTGAAGTATCTTCACCTGATTTAGAATTCGGTACATATGTACAGTATACTTCGGTCACTTTGCCGTTTTCGTCCTTCTTGAAGTCGTGGCATTCTACAATATAAGCATGTTTAAGACGTACAGAAAGTCCAGGACCTAGACGGAAGAATTTTTTTGGAGGATTTTCCATAAAATCTTCGCGTTCTATCCATAGCTCTTTAGAGAAAGGAATGATACGAGAGCCGTCTCCGCCTTCCACCTCGGGATTATTTTCGCCGATAAGTTCTTCTACCTGACCTTCCGGATAGTTGGTGATAATCAGTTTTATCGGATCCAAAACGGCCATACGACGCCATGCTGTCTTGTTCAGGTCTTCACGGATGCAGAATTCCAACAAGCTGACGTCAATCATGTTTTCACGCTTTTGGATACCTATGCGCTCACAGAAATTGCGTATACTTTCTGGCGTATAACCACGGCGGCGTAGTCCTGAAATTGTAGGCATGCGAGGGTCATCCCAGCCTTCTACATATTTTTCGTTGACAAGCTGTAGCAACTTCCGTTTACTCATCACCGTATAGCTGAGGTTGAGTCGGGCAAATTCATATTGCTTGGATGGAAAAATTTCCAGTTGTTCGATCAACCAGTCGTATAGCTGGCGGTGCGGTACAAACTCCAAGGTACAGATTGAATGGGTTATCTTCTCGATAGAATCGGATTGGCCGTGAGCAAAGTCGTACATTGGATAGATGCACCACTTGTCGCCTGTGCGGTGGTGATGTGCGTGCTTGATACGGTAAAGAATAGGGTCACGCATGTGCATGTTTGGACTGGCCAAATCAATTTTTGCGCGGAGCACCTTCTCTCCATCCTTATACTTACCTTCACGCATCTCTTGAAAGAGTTTTAAATTCTCTTCGATGGAGCGGTCGCGGTAAGGAGTAGGGATGCCTGGTTCGGTAGGAGAGCCTTTCGCTGCGGCAATCTCTTCCGGTGTGCTGTCGTCCACATATGCTAATCCTTTTTTGATTAATTTGACAGCGTATTCGTATAATGTCTCGAAATAATCCGAGGTATATAATTCTTCAGCCCATTGGAAGCCCAACCATTTGATATCGTTTTTGATGCTTTCCACATATTCTGTATCTTCTGTCACAGGGTTGGTGTCATCAAAGCGGAGGTTGGTTTTTCCGTTGTATTTTTGTGCCAAGCCGAAATTAAGGCAGATAGACTTAGCATGGCCTATATGGAGGTAGCCATTAGGCTCTGGAGGAAATCTCGTCAATACTCGACCGCCATGTTTTCCTGTTCGAATATCTTCTTCGATGATTTCTTCAATAAAATTTAACGATTTTTCTTCTTTTTCTTCCTCAATCATAAGGACAAAGTTACTCATTAATGCGATAAAAAGCAGATAGTTGAATAAAAATAAATTGATAAAAACCATCGAATTGAAATTGTTTATAAATTAGAGGTATGCGAAATCGAAGAATCATCCTGACCAGTATCCTATTAATACTGTTCAATATATGTGTTTGTGTTGCAGGAGGTAAGTCTCCTAAGCCAGTATTGCTGGTGTATGGTGGGTCTGTAGAAGCCTATATGGCTGCTGCTCAGGCTGCAATTTCCGGTGTGCCGACAGTCTGGGTGGACAATTCTTCTACTTGGCGTAAAAGTCTATCGACAGCTAGTGAATCCGTACAATCCGACCTGATGCTGGACGGTGGAGCTTGGAAGTATATCTTAAGAAAGACCTCCGTATATGAGGGCATAGAGGCCCTGCGTAGGGATAGTACTTTCAAGAGAGATCTTATGCGGTTGTCATCTATGCAACCAGCAAAAAAGGAGCTGTTGACAGTCATCCACCAGCAGGACATCGAAAAAGTCTCTGAATCTTCTAAATCTTGGGAGATCAAGCTTACCAATAAGCAAAGCTTTCAGGTGAAATATGTGCTCGACGCAAGCAAAGAGAGTAAGTTGTGTCGTATGGCCAATGTCAAAGCGGACGACAATGTCAAAGTACTGCGGTCAACGGTATTGTCTCTTCCGCAGTCAAGGGCGCTAATATTTGTAGGGGAGGATCAAGGAGAAATAGAAGTGGCATACCTACACGAAGTTGTTCCGGCAGAAAATAATCTTTTTGTGTTGAAGGCTAAAGAAGGCTACAACCTGCCTTATCGTGTAGCTTTGGGGCAGACAGTAGGAGCTGTAGTATCGTATTGTGCATTTTTCAAGACTTCAACGGATAAAATTGATCTGAGAGTACTGCAGAATGAATTGTTAATGTACAGAAGCCGCCTGCTCCCTTGTGTGGATATTAGTGTAGAGGACAAACATTACTCTTCTCTTCAAAGGATATTCTTGACCGGTATTTTGCCATTGAACCAGAAGGAAGGAAAGCTTTATTTCAATGGGCAAGATTCTGTAAAACTGGCGGATGTAAAAGAAGAGCTTAAGCGATTGTTTTCACGCACACAACTTTGGTTTGTAGACCACAATCCAGAATATCTTACATTAAAAAGTACGATAAGTCTTCTGAAGTTTGCCGCTTTTCGTGGGGATGAACTGGATAAGGAAATAGAGCAGAAGTGGAAAAAGGAGTTTGGTTTTGAACAAGATTACAATCCCGAAAGGCTAATCAGCAAATATGAGTTTGCGGTGTTGTGGGATAAGTATGCATCACCATTTTGGGTTAAGCGCAGTCAAAATGGCGATGCTATAATCCGTTGATCATTCGGTTACTTCCAACAATCTGTCGCGTAATAGCAGACATGCACCGTAGGCTGCTAAATCATCCGTATGGTTAGATATGATGATTTTGGTGTCGCGATTTACTGTCGAAAGGGAATATTTGTTGATAGCATTTTTCAATGGCAAGCTTAGGTATTCATCGGATTTGGCTACCACGCCGCCTACGATGATAAGCTCAGGGTTAAAGATATTTATCAAGGCAGCAACACCTCTCCCCAGACGGTCTCCAATGTAGTTGATAGCTTCAATACATAGGTTGTCATCCTTTTTGGCAGCGTGGATGATGTCACTTAGCTTTACGTCGTTGATGTCAGGAAATTTCTTTGTTAAGGTGCTTGTTGCGCCCTTTTTGATTTCTTCAATGACTTTTCTGCGAAGGGCATAGCCTGAAGCTTCTGTTTCTAGACAACCTTTCTTGCCGCATTTACATATGATGTCGTTGTCGAAAATAGGGATATGCCCGAATTCACCAGAAAATCCTGATTTTCCATAATACAGTTTGTTGTCTATAAGGATACCCAGACCTATACCGTTGTCCACATTGATAAACAGGGCGTCTTTGGCTTCTTTAAGAATTCCGCTAGAAAATTCGGCGTAAGCCAAAGCTTTGGTGTCATTTTCCAAAAATGTAGGGATGCCGATGTGCTGCTCGAAGAAATTCGATAGCGGATCCTCATAAAAGTTGAAATAACTGTACGAATAGCCTGTACGATAGTTGATACGTCCTGTCAAATTGATTCCTACGCCGAGAATCTTGGCTTTGTTGATATGATGTTTTTCGATAAAGGTTGTTATTTCCTTACAGATGCTTAACAAAGATTGTTCGTTGTTCTCCAACAGAAAAGGGATATTATCATTTTTCGATAAGATGTCCTTTTTCATGTTAATGAGGCATATGCTAAGGTGGTCATTAGCGACCTGTACACCTACGAAATAGGCAGAGTTGGCTTCCAGACCGTAGGTATTTGGCTTTCTACCTACAGTAGAAGTGGTCTTCCCATAATCTTTTACGAGCTTATCCTGCATAAGTTCGCTGATAGACTCATTGATTTTGGGGATGCTTATATTGAATGTTTTACTTAGTTCCGCTATGGTAGCTGTTTCATGCGTTGCAAAATGGGCAAGAATCTTTTTCTTCAGTTTAATGTTTTTGTAGGCTACACCATTTTTATTTGCCTCATGTAAATCTTTAAAGAAATTTGACGTCATACTACGTTAAGCTAAAGTTTCGGTAAAAATACCAAATATATTTCGGATATTATTTTAAATATATTTATTAATAAAGTTTTGATAAAATAAAATTTTTAAATATAATTGGAACAGAAAAAGAGTTGCTGACTAATTTATAGTAAATCTAAATTATTTTGAGTTTAAAACCTAATTTGTAAACTATCTACTTTAACTTATTTATAAGGTGAAAAACAATTCGTATAAAACCAGACATCCTCTGTCGTGGATTCCTACCACGTGGTTTGCTATGGGACTTCCTTTTGTGGCTTTGTCCAGTGCAAGTACGATTATGTACAAGAATCTAGGCGTTTCGGATACACAGATAGCATTTTGGACTTCGTTGATTATGCTGCCTTGGACGTTGAAGCCACTGTGGGGACCCTTTTTGGAGTTGTATAAAACTAAAAAGTTTTTCGTTTATGTCACGCAGATATTTACGGGGATCTTGTTTGGACTAGTTGGATTGACTTTACAGCTTGATTCATATTTCAGCTTCAGTATTGCCATTCTGACTATTATAGCGTTGAGTGCTTCTACTCATGATACTGCGGCTGATGGAGTGTATCTCAATGAGTTAGATGCGACAAACCAAGCTAAATATGTGGGGTGGCAAGGAGCATTTTACAATATAGCCAAGGTATTTTCGGGTGGCGTGCTGGTATATCTGGCAGGCCTGCTGGAACAGAAAATAGGTATTGCCAATGCCTGGATGGTAGTTATGTTCTGCTATGGAATTTTGATGGTGGTGTTAGGCTTGTATAATTCCCGTGCTTTGCCTTCATCACAACAGGAGGTGAAACCTACTTCACTAAAAGAGGGGATGGCGACACTTAAGGATGTGATAATAACCTTCTTTCAGAAGAAAAATATCTGGTTTAGCTTACTTTTTATTGTTTTTTATCGTTTTGCTGAAGGTCAAGCTATAAAGATTGTTCCACTTTTCTTCAAGGCCGAACGAGTAGAAGGCGGATTGGGTTTGAGTACTTCTGAAATAGGAATGTTGTATGGTGTGTTTGGTGCGATAGCTTTCGTGCTTGGGTCTATTTTGGCGGGAAATTTCGTTGCTAAAAGAGGATTGACACGCAAGACACTGATGACTTTGTGTGCTTTTTTTAACGTGCCTTTTGCTGCTTATGCTTTGCTAGCCTTTTTTGTGCCCACAAATCTGGTACTTATAGCTTCGGCAGTAGTGGTGGAATATTTTGGGTATGGCTTTGGTTTCGTGGGGATTATTCTATTTACCATGCAAAATATAGCTCCCGGAAAATATAAGATGGCGCATTATGCCTTCGGAAGCGGTATTGTGAATCTGGGCTTTATGCTGCCGTCTATGATTAGTGGCGGCTTAAGTGATTGGATGGGATACAAAATGTTCTTTATCTGGGTGTTGATATCGACTATTCCAGCATTCTTGGTGTCGTGGTTTGTGCCGCTTCGGAAGCCTGAAGAGGAATAGTTTTTTCTGTAAAATTTTTTCATTAGAGGAAAGATTTGTGAAGGATTGTTGTTTTATATATAATAAAAAAATTTAAAAACTTATTGATTTATATTTTATAATTTTTAAATTAGTAGTTGGTTTTTTAAGTTTGATTCTGAAAGAAGCGAAAAGACGTCTATTTTTAATTATAAAGGTCAATAGATAAATCTCTTGTTATGCGATATTCAGCCTGTATCATAGTTGTACTTTTATTAATAAGTTCTTGGGCTTGGGGGCAGCTTAAGACAGATCTTATCATTGTGGGAGGAGGAGCCAGTGGCACTACAGCGGCTATCCAGTCTTCCCGTCTAGGGGTGCGTAGTATAATCATAGAGGAAACTCCTTGGTTGGGAGGCATGTTGACCGCTGCTGGCGTGTCAGCCATTGATGGAAATCACCGTCTTCCTTCGGGCCTATGGGGTGAGTTCAGGGAAAAGCTTTATGCTCATTATGGTGGACCAAAGGCTGTAGAAACAGGATGGGTGAGCAACACCTTGTTTGAGCCTAAGGTGGGCGCTAGGATTTTACAAGAAATGGTTTCTGCGGAACCTCATATCTCTGTGTTGTTTAATACCCGATGGAAGTCTGTTGCCAAGACAGATTCAGGTTGGATAGTGCATGTTACCGATTTAAAGACGGGCAAATCTGCTACGATAGAAGGTAAGCTGCTCATAGATGCTACAGAATTGGGGGATGTGATGGCATATTTGAAGGTTCCCTATTATTTGGGCATGGATAGTCGTGAGCTTACCAAGGAAAAGTTTGCTCTGGAACAAGGAAACGATATCGTGCAGGATTTGACTTATGTCATTACATTGCGCGACTTTGGTCCTGGTGCGGATAAAACAATAAAAAAGCCTAAAGGATATAATAAAGAAGAATTTGCAGGATGTTGTGATATTTCCGACCCTGCCACTTTTAACAAGGATAACAACGACTGTTTCAAAATGGTTACCTATGGTCGTCTTCCCAATGGAAGATTTATGATTAACTGGCCTAAGAAAGGTAACGATATTTATCTGAATATCATAGAAAAAACTCCGGAGGAGAGGGCCAAGTTGCTGGAAGAAGCTAAGCAGATGACTTTGCGCTTCGTGTACTATATCCAGCATGAACTTGGTTTCAAAAATCTAGGAATAGATTACGATCAATATCCTACCAAAGATGGATTTCCTATGATTCCTTATCATAGGGAGTCGAGAAGACTCAAAGCCAAAGCTTTGTTTGCGCTTCAACATGTGATGACACCTTACGACACTCCGGAAAAGTACTATAGAACAGGTATTGCGGTAGGAGACTACACGATAGATCATCATCACTATAAATACGGAAATGCGCCTGAAATAGATTTTGTGAAGATTAGAGTGCCTTCTTACAATGTTCCTATGGGGGTCCTTCTTCCGGAGAATTTTGAAGATTTAATCGTCGCGGAGAAAAGTATTGGTGTTACCAACATCGTGAATGGAGCGACACGCCTTCAGCCAGTGGTGTTGGGCATTGGTCAGGCATCAGGGGCCTTGGCTGCCTTAGCAATAAAGCAGGGAAAAAAGCCTTCTGAAGTGTCTATCCGGGAAGTGCAGGCTGTACTCCTAAAACATAAGGTCTTTATCATGCCATTTATTGACGTGCAGCTTGCAGATCCACATTTCGAGATTTTGCATAAAGTGGGTGCAACAGGTATATTAAAAGGCTACGGTGTTCCCTATAAATGGGCAAACCAAACGTGGTTTTATCCGGAAAGAGAAATCAGTGAGTATGAACTTGTTCAAGGGTTGCGTTTATACTTTCCTGTTTTGGCCAATAAATGGGAGGCCTCGGGAGAGCCCTTGACTGTGCAAGGGGCAATTAATATTCTCAAGTCGATTGATGTTGCGGTCGATACGGAGAAAATAGCGCAGGTTCTTACAAAATATGGATTTGTCGGACAAGTAACTGCAGAGACTACGTTAAATCGTCGTTGGACTGCCGTTCTGATCGAAGATATTCTGAAAGTTTTTGAGCGTGACGTAGATTTTAAGGGAAATTTAGTAGAGACTAGAAATTAATTTTCATAGCTAAACCTATAATCATAGAATGAGAAGAACACATTTACTGTCGGGGCTGCTGATGGCAGGCCTCCTATGTACGGGACTACAAAATCTTAAAGCACAGACAACGAAGGCATATCAATTATCTTCATCAAACCTCAAAACCTTAAAAGAAACGAAAGTGGGCAGTATTGCGCGACTGGATAGTTTTCTGACGGTAGATTTTCCGAAGATAAGATACGATAAGGTAGTGGCACCAGGTCCTCAATTTATTATCTCCGATGATCCGGAATATATACGAGTGCCAGAAGCCATAGTTCTGCAAGAGGAGGTTAATCCTGGAGCGGTACGATTATATGTATATAATGTCAATGGGGTCAAAGAGCCTCAACAGATGAAAAGAAAGATTACAGCTGTGCTCAAAAATATGGGTGCGGAGCCGTTGACTTTCAGGATGCTTAAATACTCATCGCAGAAACCTTCTACAAATTACTTCCAGATAGGAAAAAAGGGCCTTGAAGATTTCTTTAAATCCAATGTTGAGAATGATGTGCGTAAGGTTAATCCGGGAGAGGTTATCGCTATAGATGAGCTTCTGGAAAAAAATGTGGTAGAATACGATCAACTGGTGCATGGATTTTATGAGTTTGTGGTGGATCAACCAGCACAGATTAGCATCCTACAGACAGCACCAGAAAACTATGGGCCTGATGTTTTTCCTACGATAAAAACCTTGATTCCTCATAGTCATGAAAATGCCGGTCGTGGTCTTTTTGGGGTTTCCAACTATACTGTTCAGGCGTTGGATACGCTAGATACCCGTCACGGAGTTAAGCAGCTTATCATTGCTGACGGTAATGACGACCCATGGATAACGGGAACAATAGGTCCGAAGAAAGAGTTTGCCCAGAATGCCGGCAACTATGGCGTCATGTATAAGACAAAGATTAGATGGAAGAGCACGGACGGTAAAGGTTTGGCTCTGATTACGTGGAACTCCCGTTCTGCCGACAACAAATGGTGTGGTGGCATGGGACTTACTATGGAGCTGAAGGGTAGTCAAGGGCAGTCGGTGGTAAGGCAGCTGCCTTCGGATGTATTGGTAACAAGAGCTGCTCCAGAAGCTATTTTAATTGAAGTATACAAGCCCGATCCGACAAAAGAAATTCAGGAGATAGAGTTTATCTACTCTCCACCTGGAGCTTCATGTTTGCCGACGCCGTTGGTATTTGTTCCTATAGATTTGTAGTTGCTTTCTATATGAAATTCAGACTAATAGTGTTTTTGGGCATTCTTTTAAACGGTTGCGTATCATCTTCTAAGCTTTCGAGTAACCATAAGGATGCAGAATTTTATTTGAAAGATGAAGTAAGACCCGCCTTGCAACAAAACTGTTTTTTGGGGGCTTATTATCGTAAGGTCGTAAGTAGTAGAGATTATTGGAAGGGCATAGAAGGGGAAGTTATTTTACCCTTTATGGAATTCGACGAAAGCAGAAAGAATTCGCAAAAAATTGGTCAGTATTTAGATAATCCTTCGGTATATATGGGAGGAGACATGGATGGTCAGGAAACAGATATTGGATTGACCTGGGAAGTTATAAAATATGAAGATGGCTCAGTTTCTCAACAGCGTTTAGCCTTTCGACCCTTTTTTAGGAGAGCTGCTCATTCTTCAGGTCAAATGAGTTTATGGCATTATGCTCCAGCCCAAAAAGAATATTACTGGTATCCGGGTGAAAAAGTTTATATGTCTGTAGAGATTATAGAAGACAAAAAATTGAGAATGGTAATAAGTGGGGAAGGAAAGTATTATGAAGAGGTGTTTGATTGTGAGGGATATAAATTAAATGAAATAGGGAGGTTTAAGAGAGTTAATGCTATAGATCAAGTAAGAAATGAGGGTAAAGATGTGCAGCCGACTAGGACTATTGTGAAGGGGGCACATTGGCTTTATACTAATTTGTTCCGAGACCTTGAGGGTGTTAGAGTCAGATTACCGATGCATAAGGGTAGATATACCGATATGCGATGTCCAGACCAAGCATATTTTGATATTAGACAAGAAAAGGAGGAGATGGGAAAGGGAGGGGAGAAAATAGAAATTAGAGGGATGATTAACTAAAAAGATATATATGATTAAATATAGAAACTTGAGCATAGATTTGCTCCGTGGCTTGGCCATCTTCGGGATGGTGCTGGCAGCGGTAATTCCTTGGAGTGCTGTTTTCCCGGGATGGATGTATCATGCTCAGGTGGGGCCGCCAGACTTTACGTTCAATCCCAATAATCCGGGAATTACTTGGGTGGATTTGGTGTTTCCGTTTTTCTTGTTTGCCATGGGAGCAGCTTTTCCTTTTGCACTGCATAGTAAATTGAATGATAGAGCTTATGTCACTATCCTGCAAGGTGTTCTGCGTCGTGGTCTGCTGCTAGTATTCTTTGCTATCACGCTGGCATATTTGACGCCGGGAAATCTGACGGCTCAGCCATGGGTCAATTATCTTACTTCGCTTGTCACCTTTCTGGCTTATTTCTTGGTGTTTATGCGCTTTGAAGGCAGCCCTCTTCGACGATACTGTTTGCAGGCTATAGGTTTTTTGGTCATAGCCGGTTTGACATATTACCATAGCGAAGTGCAAGGTAATACTTTCGATAAAAGTAAAAACAACATCATAATTCTTGTGTTGGCCAATATGGCTGTCTTTGGGTCGTTATGTTGGTTGTTGACAGCAAGGAATTTCTATTTGCGAATAGCTATTCTGGTGGGATTTATAGGCGTTTGGCTTACCCGTTCTATAGAGGGCAGCTGGACATCTTATATATGGAACTTTCACCCTAAACTCCATTGGTTTTACAATTTCTCTTTCCTGAAATACCTCTGTATCGTCTTACCGGGATCTATATTAGGAGATTTGGTTCTTCAATATAAGGATATTACCAATAAATTGTATGAGGATAAAGAAAGAAGAGCAGCAGCATGGGTGGCAGCAGTATCTTTTATCTGGGTGGTATTTCATGTGGTGACGCTCTATATGAGAGAGCTAGCGTTAAATCTTTTGGGACATTTTATTTTTGTGGGACTCTACCTGTTGTTTTTCCGGAACCGAAAAGAGGGACAAATCGGCTTTTACCGTGTGTTATTAGGCTGGGGATTGGCTCTGGCTAGCATAGGACTGTGTTTCGAGCCGCTGGATGGAGGAATCAAAAAGGATCCTTCTTCTTTCTCCTATTGGTTCTTGACCAGTGGTCTTGCTTTTGCCTTTTATGTGGTATGCGATTACCTTACTAAAGAGCACACGAAGAATCTGGCGGTGACATCGTTGGTAAAGTGTGGTCAAAACCCGATGTTGGCTTATTGCGTGACTGCCTTTTGCATAACACCTCTTTTAGGATTAATGCAAATATTACCGTTTTTGGATAGTCTATCGGCGCAGAGTCCTTATCTCGGGTTGATACGTACGCTGGTGTTCATGTTTTTGATGTTGCTCATCACCAACATAGCTACTAATAAGAAATGGTTTTGGAGATCTTAATGTTTAATGAATCGTTGATGAAAAAATATCTTTTTCCTCTAATGACCTTCTTCTTGATGTCACATGCGATGGCTCAAGAGGCAGCAGACGTAGACAGCAATTATGTTTTTTCCGGATATACGGAAAGAGTAGAAACTTTCTGGAAAATGCCGGTACGAAAAGGTGCTATAATATTTGTCGGTAATAGTCTTACGGATGCCGGACGTTGGAATGATATAGCGCCGGAGCTTCCGATTCTGAATCGAGGTATCAGTGGAGATATATCTTTTGGTGTGGTAGCCCGTTTGGATGAGATTTTGCGGCATCAGCCGTCCAAGATTTTTTTGATGATAGGAGTCAATGATCTTAAAAGAAGAGTCCCGATATCCTATATTGTGGACAACTATAAAAAGATCGTAACGGCAGTGAGATTACAATCTCCGAATACGAAAGTCTATCTGAACAGCATACTTCCTATCAATGAGAAAAAGCTTATAGAGTCCTTCAAGGCAGTGAAAAATGAAGATATTGCCAAGCTGAATGATGCGTTGAAAGATATTGCCGCAGCCCATAATCAAGTTGAGTTTATAGACCTTTATCCGGTGGTGGCTGACCTTAAAGGTCAGTTGCGTGAAGATATCACACCGGACGGTATACACCTAGAGGTGTGGGCATATCCGCAAGTTGTCGCGTATTTGAAAAAAATTAAAGTCTTGTAGATTATGAAGTGGTTGAATGTTATCATGTTTGTTTTTGCTTCCATAAATGGACTTTATGCCCAAAATAAAGCAGTAGATAGTGCATACAATAATTGGTATTACGACTCCAGAGAAAAATTATATCAGCATATAAAAGGACAGGCCGTAGATGTGATTTTCTTCGGCAATAGCATTACGGAGCGGGGACCATGGCATGAGCTTTTCGCTCAATATAAGGTTGCTAATAGAGGGATTGGAGGAGACAATACCTTTGGAATGAAAGCCCGAATTGGGGATGTAATGCTTTCTAAGCCGAAAAAGATTTTTCTGATGATGGGTATCAATGACATAGGGCGTGGATTACCCACCGAAATAACTTTGAAAAACTGGGAAGAAATTATCCGTATTATTCAAAAAACAAGCCCTAAGACAAAAATATATGTACAAAGTACGTTGCCATTGAATGAAAAGCTGCTGAAATACGATTATCTGAAAGGTAAAGAACAGATGATCCGAGATCTTAACGAAGGATTGGTGAAACTGTGCAAAAGGTATAAGCTTACCTATGTTGATGTGAAAGAGGTGTTGGCAGATGGTTATACGTTGAAAGAGCAATACACAGGAGATGGCATACATGTTAATACTGATGCCTATTTGGTATGGGCAAAATATTTGGTAGACAAAAAATTCTTATAGATGAAGATTACGGGAACTTTTATTGATGAGATAAGCCACGATATTCCCCATCAGAATTGGGGTAGAGAGGAGTGGGATAGGGATTTTGCATATATGAAAGCCGTAGGTATAGATACGGTAATCATGATACGCTCGGGTTATAGGAGATTTATTACCTATCCATCGGCTTATTTGCAGAAAAACCTAGGATGCTATGAGCCACCGGTAGACTTGGTGGAGATGTTTCTCCAACTGGCAGAGAAGCATGGTCTTAAATTTTATTTCGGTTTGTATGACAGCGGTAAGTATTGGGATACGGGAGATATGCAGCATGAAATTGATGCCAACCGCTATGTTATCGACGAGGTGTGGAGTAGATATGGTCACTATTCGAGTTTTGCAGGCTGGTATCTCAGTATGGAAATCAGTAGAAAGACTAAAGGTGCTGCGGCTGCATTTCGTATTCTGGGTGAACAGTGTAAAGGGGTGAGTGGCAACTTGCCCACATTCATTTCCCCATGGATAGATGGCAAAAAAGCCGTGATGGCGGCCTCGGCACAGCTCACCAAGACGGATGCTGTCTCCTTGAAAGAACATGAAACCGAGTGGAATGAAATATTTCATGAAATCCATACAGCTGTGGATGCTGTAGCCTTCCAAGATGGACATATAGACTATCATGAGTTGGAAGATTTCTTTACAGTCAATAAAAAGTTGGCAGACAAGTATAATATGCAGTGCTGGACCAATGCGGAAACCTTTGATCGCGATATGCCTATCAAATTTTTGCCTATCAAATTCGAGAAATTACGCTTGAAGTTGGAAGCCGCTCGTAAAGCCGGATACGACAAGGCTATTACCTTTGAGTTTTCGCATTTCATGAGTCCACAGTCGGCGTACTTACAGGCAGGACACTTATACAATAGATACAAAGAATATATAGCAACATTATAGATTTTTGGGATGGAAGATTTTGTTATTAAGTATAGGAAAGAATTATTAGAGAATGTGATTCCTTTTTGGGAAAAATATTCCATTGACAAAGAATATGGAGGTTATTTGACATGTCTGGATCGTGACGGCTCTGTCTTCGATACGGATAAGTTCATGTGGTTGCAGGGACGTCAGATATGGACGATGTCTATGCTATATGATAAGGTAGAGGCGAAGGAGCATTGGAAAGAGATAGCAGAACATGGAGCCCGCTTTATTTTACAGCATGGCCGTGACGAAAAGGGCGATTGGTATTTCGCTCTGGATAGAGCAGGAAATCCATTGGTGCAGCCTTACAACATCTTTTCGGATTGCTTTGCCAGCATGGGCTTGGCGGCGTTGTATAAGATTACTAACAACGATGAATATGCGCAGGTCGCTTACGACACTTTCAAACGTATCATCCAAAGACGCAATAATCCAAAAGGTAAATACAATAAGGCTTATCCTAATACACGGGCTCTCAAGGGTTTTTCGCTGCCGATGATTCTGAGCAATCTGTCGTTGGAATTAGAGCATATCGTAGGCACAGATACTGTAGAATCGCTTATCGATGAAATCATTCACGAGGTGATGGAAGTGTTCTATCAACCTGAAAGTGGCCTTATCGTAGAAAGTGTCAATGCCGACGGTACTTTTTCAGATACATTTGAAGGACGATTGGTAAATCCGGGGCATGTCATCGAAGCTATGTGGTTTATGATGGATCTGGCTGCCAGACGTAAGGATGCTAAACTGATGGATAAATGTATTCAGATAGCGCTACGTGCGCTGGAGTATGGATGGGATGAGGAGTTTGGCGGTATTTTCTACTTTAAAGATATCTTAAACAGACCACCACAACAGCTGGAATGGGACCAAAAACTATGGTGGGTGCATCTGGAAGCTTTAGTATGTATGGCTAAAGGTTATGCCTATACAGGAGACGAGAGATGTAAAGCATGGTTTGAAAAATTGGATAACTATGCCTTTAATAGATTCTCAGACCCACAGTATGGAGAGTGGTTCGGCTATCTCAATAGACAAGGACAGCCTTTGCTCACCTTAAAAGGAGGTAAGTGGAAAGGGTGCTTCCATGTGCCGCGTGCCTTATTTAAAATATATGAGTCGCTTGAGACTACAGTACTTCAAGGAATATAAGAGCAGAATAAGCCGTCAGAATAAATCAAAGTTTATGTGACGGCTTTTATTGATATTTATTATTAATTTTTTTTAAAAATATATTTGTTATAAAGCTAATATTTTATAATTTAGTGTATATAAACCTATTAAATTGCAATATGTAACCTTTTATTTCTAGCAATAACTGTATCGTTATTGGCTAAAGAGATTCACCAATCCTTATATTATTTTTGGAACAAACAAACACCAATTAAATAAATTATGAAATGTCTAAACTTTACTACATCTAATGTGTTTAGGGCTTTCTGCTTTATTACGATGCTGTTAAGTACCCTTTCCGTCTATGCGCAGACAATGGTGCAGGGAGTGGTACGCAATGAGCAAAATAGTCCTATTGCAGGAGCGACGATTAGAGTAAAAAATTCTAATCAAATGGTCTCATCCTCTACGGATGGAAATTTTTCAATTAGGGTGGACAAATTTCCGACACAAGTAGAGGTTTCTTTTGTAGGTTACGAAACCCAAACCGTTACTCTTAACGAGGCAAGGACGCTGACAATTGTTTTGCAGCAGTCTGATCGTGCTATCGAAGAGGTGATGGTCGTGGCGGCATACGGTACGCAGAAGAAAAGTACCATGGTAGGGTCTGTAGCTCAGATTTCAGGAGAAGAATTAAAGAAGGCTCCGGCAATGAACCTTACCAATGCTTTGGCGGGAAGGTTGCCTGGTTTGACCTCTTTACAGCAGTCGGGAAGACCTGGAGCAGATAATGCAGCCTTATATATCCGAGGCATCAGTACTTATGGAGGAAACCGATCTCCACTGTTGATTGTGGATGATGTGGAAAGACCGATTTCTACATTAGCGTATTTAGATCCTAATGAGATAGAATCTATTTCTACATTAAAAGATGCTGTGGCAACTTCCATGTATGGAGTTCAGGGCTCCAACGGGATTATCCTTGTAAAAACCAAATCCGGTGTGTCGACACCAACTAAGGTATCGTATGACTTCTCCTATAGCATAGGTCAAAATACACGATTACCAAAGTTTTTGGATGGACCGGACTATATGGCCTGGTATAATAAAGGTATAGAGATGGATAATGATGCCTTGTTAAATCTAGGTCAAAGTCCAATAGCATATGTATATTCTCAAGAGATGATAGATGCCGTACGAAATGGCACAAATACCAATCCTCTGCTAGGCAATACGGACTGGATGGGACTATTGGCTGGAGAGAATAGTTATTCACAACACCATTCAGCAACATTATCCGGAGGAAATAATAATACGCAGTATTTCGCTGCATTGAGTCATATGCTTCAGGATGGTGTAATCAACCATACGGATTTTAAACGCTATAATGTAAGAACAAATATTAATTCACGACTTGCAAGTTTCTTGGGATTCGGTGTGAATCTACATCTACGCCATCAGATAACAAATTTACCGGGTATAGCTCCGGATAATACTCAATATATGAATCCTTGGTATCAGGCAGCACGTATGTTGCCTAATATCCCTCAATATGCTCCTAACGGACTTCCAACATCCATTTCCAATCAGGTAGGACTTTTGAATCCGATAGCATCTGTTGAGAAATCCGGATACCAAAAATATTTGGGAAATATTTTTCAGGGACAAGCACATCTGAATTTCTATGTACCTGGTATTGATGGTTTGGTGGCGAAAGTTCAAGGAGCCTATGACTATACGCAACAGGAAAGCAAATCATGGGCACAACCTTATGAAACTATGGCCCGAGGCATGACTCAGGTGACAGGGGATTACAGTCTGCAAAAAACCGTACCTGGAATCACTGTTACGCGCTTGACACAAAATCATTCTGCGAGCTATAAACAAAATTTGCAAGCAAGTCTTAACTATAATAAGGTTTTTAACGACACACATTCTATAAGTGCTTTGGCCCTATATGAGTTCTCCAAGTCGTATGGTAACTCCTTTGGGGTAGGCGTGCGTAACTTCCCTATCACGATTATTCATGAATTGGACTATGGCTCCAAAGATCCTGAAGATATTATTGCTCCAGGAGGTGCGTCTGCCGCACAAATAAGACGTGCAGGCTTGGTGGCCCGTGTGAGCTATGGCTATAAGGAAAAGTACTTGCTAGAAGCAGTGAACAGATGGGACGCTTCCTCCTCTTTTGCTAAAAATAACAGATGGAATATGTTCCCTGCAGCAGGTCTGGGATGGGTCATTTCCAAAGAAGATTTCTTTAGCAATGTCAATAATATACAGTATTTGAAGCTTAAGGCTTCGTACGGTAAATCGGGTAACGATAAAGCTCAAGAAGGCTCATTCCCGTATATGGCCACATTCGTTCCTACATCCGATCCGGTGGTAGTAATCGATGGAGTTCCTGTAGCAGCATTATATACTTCCAATGTGCCTAACCCTAACCTCAAATGGGAAGAGACTTCTACATTCAATATTGGTTTTGAAACACGTTTCTTAAGGAAGTTCTCTTTGGAATTCGACTGGTTTTATAAGTATACTACCGGTATTTTGGGCTCTGTAAGTGGATTGTATCCACCATCTGTAGGAGGTTATTACCCTTCATTGGCTAATATCGGAGAGGTAGACAACAGAGGATTTGACGCTCAAGTAAAATACAATGATAATTTTGGAGATTTCCGTTTGAGTCTGACAGGAAACTTCAACTGGGCTCGTAACAGATATCTCAAATATCAAGAAGCAGATGGAACTCCTTCTCATCTAAGTGTAATTGGACGTTCTATTGGTGCGAAAAGAGGATATGTCGTTGAAGGGATGATCCAAACTTGGGAAGAAGCGTTCAACACGCCTTCGCCTTCAACAGGTGCTCTGGCGCCAGGATTTTTCAAATTCAAAGATCTTAATGGAGATGGTTTAATCACAAGCAGCGGGGATAGAACCTTTATCGGTAAATCCAATGTACCAGAGATCATGTTTGGTTTGGATATAAATTTAGCGTATAAAGGATTTGACTTTTCTGCTCTCCTTCAAGGAGCTGCAATAGCGGATGTTTCATTGGCAGGAACATATGAAGGTTCTGCAGGCGTTACTCAAGCCATCGACGATAATACCGTATGGACCAAGACATTCTATGGAAATGGTAATGCTCCATATTTCTTAGTAGAAAATGCTTGGCGTCCGGATAATCCAAATGCTAAATTCCCAAGATTGACAGCCAATCAGGTGGGATTGTCATCAAACAATGCCCATGCCAACTCAGGCTGGATTCGTAGTGGAGATTATCTGCGTCTGAAATCTATGCAGTTAGGCTATACACTACCTAAAAAATTTGTTGATAAAGCTAAAATTCAAAGCTTTAGACTATTCGTAACAGGTTCTAACTTGTATACCTGGGATCATTTGAAATATATAGATCCGGAAATGCCGAATGTTACGTTGGGTTTCTATCCTCAGCAACGTTTATATGAATTTGGTGTAAGTGTAACCTTCTAAATCTTAAGTCATGAGAATCAAAAATAAATTAAAATATAGTTTGCTGGCTTTAATAGCATCAACGACAGTAAGCATTCAAAGCTGTAGTATAGATGTGGTGCCACAAGACCGATATGCGGAGGAAGCTGTATGGGCCGATCCATCAACTATTGAACTGTATGTAGACGGTTTGTACGCAGAGTTCAAAAATTTCCAGTTTGGGTTGTTTCCAGGTCTAGGATATGATAATGCCATGGATGCCTTGGCCGATATCATGAAATTTACCTCTACAGTACCGGGTAATGGTACGGTGAATATATTAATTTCTAGTTCAAGCCAATTTTCGCCTTCAAGCGTGGGATTGAACTATTGGAGTACGGGATATACCCGCATCAGACGTGTCAACGAATTTATAGAAGGAGTGAGAACCAAGTCGTTGTTGAGCGACGAGGAAAAAGTAAAATACGAAGCGGAAGCAAGATTTATCCGTGCCTACACCTATTTCTGGCTAGCCAAAATCCATGGTTCTGTTATCATCCAAGATGATATCAATACCTATAATGAGAAGGATAAACAACGCTCTAGTGAAGAACAGGTTTATGACTTTATGATTCAAGACCTGAAATATGCAGCCGAAAATCTGCCGGTAAACGCACTTGCCGGACGGGCGAACAAGGGGGCAGCATATGCTCTGTTGTCGAGAGTCGCTCTTTATGCAGGGTCTATTGCCCAATATGATCGCAAGCAGTTTAATTCTGATCCACTGACCGGAATTACAGAATCAAGAGCACGTGAATTCTATCAGATTGCGGCCGATGCTGCAGAATCTGTCCGTAGTCTTAATAAATATGAGTTGGATGGCAATTATGCTTCTATCTTCACTAATAAAAACACGAAGGAAGCAATATTTCGTGTAGATTTTGTTTATCCTTCCATCACCCATCAATATGATTACGGATATGCTCCACCACGCGATAATAATGGAATGACCTTAGTGTATGGTGTGCCTACCGCTGAACTTGTGGATGAGTTTGAGATGGAAGATGGAACAAAATTCTCTTGGACTAATCCGGAACATGCTGCCAATCCATATGATAAGCGTGAGCCTCGTTTCTATGCTACCATCCTATATAATGGGGCATCATGGAAAGGAAGAACCTTAAATACCACTACTTCCGATCAGATTGAAGGGTTTATTCAATATGGAGTGGAAGCAGAACCAAAAAGAACTGTTACAGGTTATTATGCTAAGAAGCTGTTAGATCCAAACAATACGAATCTTCTGGTTAACCGCAGTACGCAAAGTTGGATAGAACTACGTTATGCGGAGGTTTATTTGAATTTGGCAGAGGCCAAAGCAGGCCTTGGGGATTTTGCCGGTTCGGCAAGCGTATTGTCGGAGCTGCGTGCCAAACGAGGGCTGGGAATGGTAAATTACAACAACCAGTCATCGGCTATGGCAGCCATAGAGCACGAACGTATGGTCGAGTTAGCCTTTGAAGGGCATCGTTTCTGGGATCTGCGCAGATGGAGAAAAGCACATATTGTGCTGAACGGTAGACGTGTGACAGGCCACAAAATAGAAAGTACTGGAGGAAGTTACTCGTATCAAGTGGTAGATGCAGATAATGTGGACAGAAGTTTTAACCCTAGACTATATTATCTGCCGATTCCTGAGTCTGAAGTATTAGTCAACTTAGGTCTTACACAAATTCAAGGTTGGTAAAAAGATATTCGTATGAAGACTTTAATAAATTATATACTGTCATTTTTAGTGCTTGGACAATTAGTATGTTCTTGTGCTAAACCTAACTATGTTGCACCTAACGATGATTCTATCATCAAAGATTTCTATGCAACACTTGAAGGAAAAGGAAGAGAGAGGCTCTTCGAAAGTACTATTAGCAATGACACAATCTATGTCAATATAGATTACTATTATCCTATTGATTCCGACAATGAAGTGGACCTTTCAAAAATCCTTCTTAAGGCGTCAGTACCGGTAGATGCGAAAATAGAACCTTCGTTAGAGGGTTTTACGGATCTTAATAATCCTTTGCATATTACCGTTACAGCAGGAGATGGAACGCAATCTAAATATGTAGTCGTAGCCAACAAGAAAGGTAATACCGATGTGTTTGCCGCTACCCTATATTATGAGGATGTGTTAGGAGCCACCCAAGAAGTGTCTGCTATTATTTTGGGTACGAACATCAACTTCTCTTTGGTGCCAGGTACAGTGCTAAACAACCCTAGGGTTATTTACACCATCAACCGACATGCTTCGGCCTCTATTCCTAATGGTGGAGCGGTGAATTTAGATAATGATGTTCCTTTTGTGGTTACCTCAGCAGGTAATGCCCGTAAGACTTATACTATGAAAGTGGTGGAAGCGAAGAAACTTGCTAAAGGTATACGTCCGGGTAGTGCTAAGGTAATGTTTGCGAAGAAGCTGAAAGATGACCTCGGTCTTCCGGATGATCATCTTACTACAGGTCTAGCTGTGTCAGGTAAATATTTAGTGATCAACACACGCAACCGTAATAGCATCTATTTGAATGGTGTTACCGGTCAAAAGGAGGGCGAAGTGGACATGACGGGCTTTATCGGCAGTCTTCGTAACTTCTATGCTACCTCAGACAATGCTGGCAACATATTGGTATGCAACCTGACCACGAACGATGGCAATACCTTTATGATTTATAAAGTTACTTCCGTAAATGCAACACCTCAACCTTTTATTTCGTGGAATACCGGAGGTAGAGGATTCGGACGTAAGTTCTCAGTGGTGGGCGATATTAACCAGAACGCTATCATCACAGCACCTCTTGTAGGTAACGCTACACAAAACTCATTTGCAAGATGGCAGGTGTCCAACGGACAGCTTGTGTCCCAAACACCGGATATCATTGATATCAACGGTTATGCATGGAACTGGAATAACGCTGATGTGAAGTATATGACCCCGTCACTTTCTAGTGATTATTATGTGGTGGGATATAATCCGTCTACCAACAACCTTGGTAAAGTGAGCGGTCAAAACCATTCTGTTACTTCAGCCAATACAACATTGAACACAAACTTTATCGTCAATTCGGTAGACTATATAGAGTTCAATAATGGTAAGTACGTAGCCTATAATCATGTGAATGGTTTCAACTGGGGATCTGCTGACCAAGTGTTTTTGTTGGATGCAG
Source organism: Sphingobacterium thermophilum (assembly GCF_039541675.1). Classification (NCBI taxonomy): domain Bacteria; kingdom Pseudomonadati; phylum Bacteroidota; class Sphingobacteriia; order Sphingobacteriales; family Sphingobacteriaceae; genus Sphingobacterium; species Sphingobacterium thermophilum. The sequence goes on from NZ_BAABGR010000015.1 coordinate 285,620, forward strand.
AGATGCCTCTTGTTGGCGATCCTTCCTCGGCGACAGCTCCTACAAACTTGATTTGGGCAGCTTCTAAAGGCGCTTATGGGCCTAATGCCGCGAGTGCCGCAACCAATACGAATGGAACGGGAGATGTGGTGATGGCTGTATCTGAAAACGGATACTTCCTTTATCTATATTTTATGTTTACCAACGGATATGTTGTCGGGGTACAGTTCGATTGTATCGATATTTAGGTTAAATTAGGTCAAATAGTTTGGAGTAGCGCGCAAGCGCTACTCTTTTAAATTTTTAAGCTATGAAGAAGAAATTTTTTGTTTTAGCGGTTGCCTTATTGAGTTTATTTGCTTGTTCGAAAGATAATCATACCCCACCTAGTCTGAATGTGCCGGAAGAACCGGAACCACCTACAAACCCTATAACGCCAGGAAGAAATGTCGTAGTTTGGGTGGATGCTAGATCTAACGTCTTCGGAACGTACGGAAAGTTCAGCAGCAAAACCGAAATCGTCAATATTCTGGATAGGCTGGAAGACTGTGGCGTGACAGGCTTGGTAATAGATGTAAAGCCTTCCTCAGGCTATACCATGTATAACAGTGCATATACAAAAGAATGGACCTCCTACGATGGAAAGACCAAGCCTGCTGACTATGTAGAATTCCTCATCAGTGAGGCTAAAAAAAGAAAAATGAAAACCTACCTTTCCATAGTTACTTTCGTGGAAGGAAACACAGGAGGTGTAGGATATGTATGGGATAATCCGGAATTTAAGGAAAAATATGAGTCTATTGTCGTAAAAGATACGCAAGGAACATTGGGACGCATTTCCACTACTGGCAAGAGCGTCTTCGTGAATCCGGCACATCCGGAAGTACAGGAACGTGTATTAAACCTTCTTAAAGAGATGGTCGGTAAGTTCGATATGGATGGTATTATTCTGGATTACTGCCGCTATACCGATATCAATGCAGACTTTTCCGACTTCTCAAAAACTAAATTTATCGAGTTCTTAAGAACAAAATACAATGATACTCAAGCAAGCTCGATGAATTTCCCTACAGATATTGTCTCCTCTTGGAGAGAGTCATCAGGACAACTTCTTCCTGCCACGACAGGAAAATATTACAAGCAATGGCTTGTGTTTAGAGCAAGTGTTATCCAAGATTTTATCAAGAAAGCTAGGGCTGCGGTAAAATCAGTGAAGTCCAATGTAAGTTTTGGTGTCTATGTAGGTGCTTGGTATACCACTTACTATCAAGTAGGGGTGAACTGGGCAAGCAAGGAATACGATCCATTTCAGGATTTTAATGTGCGTTTCGATTGGGCATACCCCGGATATGGTGAGACGGGATACCTAGAAGAACTGGACTTGTTAATGACAGGCAATTATTTTACGCAGATTATGTTGTCCGAAAATCCGGCGACAGCAAGTATGAAGTACCATTGGTGGAGCATTGAAGGGTCTCTTAATGGTATTGAATACATCACCAAAAATAAAAAACCTATTTATGGAAGTTTGGATGTGGGCAACGTAAACTATGCAAGCAAATCCGAGATTTCCAGAGCCATAAAATATATTCTTTCCCGCACGTCGGGCGGTATCATGCTTTTTGACGTAGTGCACATGTATGCTCCACAATATAACTATCTGAAACAGGAGCTTTTTGATGCAATAAAAGAGGGAGTTAAAAATCAGTAAAATGAAATTTTTAAACGCTATATTTCTGCTGGCATTGCTGTTTACAGGCTGCCAGCAGGCTACTTCGCAGCACGATAAGAGCAAATATTTCGTTCATAGAAATATTCTTTGGTTTGACGCGACAGCCAACTTCGATCGTTTTTGTTCTAAAGATTCTATCACTTTTTATCTAGAAAAGTCCAAAGAGGCCGGTATCACCGATGTTGTGGTAGATGTAAAACCTATTACGGGAGAGGTACTGTATCCAAGTAAGATTGCTCCTGTAATGATATCGTGGGGGCAGTCCGGTGTAAAGAAGGATCTTTTATGGGATATGCTATCCTACTTTATCGAAGAAGGACATCGTCTGGGATTGAAAGTGCATGCTTCTACTAACGTATTTGTGGCAGGACACAACTTCTTCGACAGAGGTGTGGTTTATGAAGATACTACAAAAGCGCAGTGGCAGACACTTTCCTATTTACCGGAAGGATTTAAACCCATCACTGAACAGAAAAGCAAGTATTCTGCCATGCTAAATCCTGCCTTACAGGAAGTAAGAGACTATGAACTGTCTATCCTGAAGGAGCTGGTGAGTCTTTATCCTAAGTTGGATGGTCTTATCTTGGACAGGGTACGCTTTGATAACCTAAACGCTGACTTTTCAGCAGCAAGCAAAGAGGCTTTTGAAAAGTACATAGGTCAACGTTTAGAAAGATTTCCTGAAGATATTTTCTACTTCGAGGGAAATAAGCGTATTGAAGGGAAATGGTATAAGACCTGGCTAGAGTGGAGGGCAAGTATCATCCATGACTTTATCTATACAGCAAGGGAGGCGTTGAAGGCGATAAATCCAGATCTGATTTTCGGCGATTATACCGGTTCTTGGTATCCTTTGTATTTCGATGTAGGAGTAAACTTTGCTAGCAAAGATTACGATCCAAGTCAGGAATTTGATTGGGCAACCCCTGAATATAAAAATTATGGCTATGCAGAAGCTTTGGACCTCTTCACTACCGGTAACTATTATTTTGAGGTAGAGAAAGCCGAAATTGCCAAACAGGACGATAGTCAGGAGAAAACCTTGGAATCCGGTCTTGTCGTAAAGAAAGAAGACTGGTATACCGTAGAAGGATCTGCCGACCTTGTAAATAGAGTTGTAAATGGGGTTGCTCCCGTCTATGCCGGCCTATATGTGGAACAATATAAGGGGCATCCAGAGCAATTTGTAAAAGCACTCAGGATGTGTCGTAAAAAATCGCAAGGTTCCATGGTCTTCGATATCGTACATATCATTAATTATGGTTGGTGGGATGAATTGAAGAAAGGCTTGAGGGATTAGACTACCTAGCGCAAATCATCTAATTAATAGTATTACTTAAATTTTATGAGTATGATTAGATTCTGGACAAAACTTCTTCTCGCTGTGGTTATTTCTTCTACTGTAGCGTGTAAGGAAGAAACTCACGTACCACCGCAATGGGGTATAGAAGATCCTGCCGATGACAGAGAGAAAAATGAAGATATAGTAAAATTGGGGTGGACCAATGTTGGAGATACCTTCGGAAAATTGCCAAATTATATATCTGTCTATAAATCTCCATCTACCTTACAGAATAAACAGGCTATAGCTTATATCGCTGTGGCAGATATGACGAAAGCTACTTTTGATGTTCTTGGCGATATAGGTTATGATGCCACCGCAGGAGGCTATGGAGGTAAGTCGGTAAATACTCTTACCCAATTTTATGAAAAGAACAACCGTCCTATTATCATTAACGCCGGATTGTTCTATTATGCCAATGCCTTTTATTTTTCACAAAATCTTGTGGTGAGAAATGGGGTATTGCTGGCTCCTAACCAAAATTATTATTCTAAAGATTGGGTGACAATGTGGTATCCTACTTTAGGGGCCTTCTCGCAAATGCAGGATAATTCATTCAAGGTGTCTTGGACCTATTTTACGAGCGATAAGGTGAATTATAGCTACAATAAACCAGCACCTAACGATATTAACAAAGCACCGTTACAAGTTCCCAATGCTACTTTTCCGGAGACAGCTACCGTGCTGAACGCTAAAACAGCGATAGGAGGTGTGGGCGTACTTCTGAAAGATGGCGATGTGAAAAACACTTATGTCGAGGAGATGTTGGACGTATCTTCCACCTCTAACCAGCCGCGAACAGCTATCGGCATACGTGCTGACAAAAAGATGGTGCTCTTTGTCTGTGAAGGTCGAAATGTCACGCCTGGTGTAGCTGGGCTTACTACTCTTGATGTGGCCAATGTCATGAAAGCTTTGGGGTGTGTGGACGCCTTAAACCTCGATGGAGGTGGTTCAAGTGGTATGCTTGTCAACGGTAAAGAAACCATCAAGCCTAGCGGGGGTACACAACGAGCAGTGCTGACAGGTGTTAGTCTGCACTGAGGTATGTTTAATAGCAGAAGAGCCATCATAGAATGGCTCTTCTGCTATTTCGGCTCTTTGAAGAAAACAGACGTATTGTCGTAGAGAGATGTGGGCTACCCCATTTTTCGATACTTCTGTTGAATCAATAAAGGCGATAGTGCCTTCTGTTTTAGCTCATCTGCTTGAGTCTTAGCTTTTGGCTTAAACAGAAAAAAACTTGTAATATACAAGGTTTAGAAGTGTGTCGGACTTATTTAGTATTGAGGTTGGTCATAGTCAGCTCTATACCTATGCTTACAAAAGAATGCACCATCTTGACGGCATGTTCGATAAGAGAGGGTAGCTGTTGTTGTTCTTCTTTATCGAAAGGGCCCAATACATATTCTACTTGTCTGCCTTTAGGGTAGTTGTTTCCTATCCCAAAGCGTAGGCGTGGGTAGTTCTGGCCGCCACAAAGTGCTTCGATGGATTTCAGTCCGTTATGTCCGGCTGCCGATCCTTTAGGTTTGATGCGCAGGGAGCCAAAGGGTATAGCTAGATCATCCACGATGACCAGCACGTTCGATAGAGGAACTTTCAACTGTTGCATCCAATAATTAACGGCCTTGCCGCTGAGGTTCATGTAGGTCGTAGGTTTGATGACATATACGTTGTGTCCACGCAACTTGAATTCGGTATAGTAAGCGTGGCGCAGCAATGACCAAGTTGTGCCGGCCTGACGGGCTAGCTCATCCGCAACCATGAAACCTATATTGTGTCGGGTGTCAGCATATTCGCTGCCTATATTTCCAAGACCTACGATAAGAAAATTCATAGCACAAAGGTATAAAATCATTTAAAACAAAAAGGGCATTCCAATGATGGATGCCCTTTTTATATATCTGTCGAAAAAAATTATTTTTTCTTCGCTGCTTTTGCTGCTTCTTGTTCAGCTTGACGCAATGCACGTGACATTACTACAGATACGATAGTATCGTCAGCGTTGTTTAAGATTCTTGCGTTTTCTAATTGGATCTGACCTACACGGATAGATTTACCAACTTCTAATGATTCCATAGGAACCTCGATGTATTGAGGAAGGTTTGCTGGTAAAGCTTTAACACGAAGCTTACGCAACTTTTGAACTAATTTACCCCCCATTTTAACACCTGGAGAAGTTCCTGTTAATTTAACAGGGATATTTAATGAAACTTCTTTGTCGTCGATCAACTCTAAGAAGTCTACGTGTCTTACTTGGTCAGTCAATGGGTGAAATTGAGCATCTTGAACGATAGCTTTTACAGTTTTGCCGTCGATAGTTAATTCTACGAATACTACGTCAGCAGTGTAAAGAACTGGTTTCAAATCAGCTGCGGATACAGAAAGGTGGATTTGTTCAGCACCTCCATAAAGAACTGCAGGAACTAAGCCTTGGTAGCGCAATTCTTTTGCATCTCTTTTCCCTACGTTCTGTCTTACAGAACCGCTAATAGCAATTGATTTCATATGTTTTTAAATAAAATTTGAGGTGCAAAAATAAGTATATTTTCTGAAAAATTAAAAATAAATGTTTGATAGACTTAATTTTAAAAAATTGCAATAAACGGGAATGTTTATTGTAAATTTTTTATATTTGAACGTCTCCAATGTGCGTCATTGGATATTGTAGCCTAATTTATAAACCAAAATAGCATCAACATATGGAAAAAACGAATTCTTCAAGACGTGATTTTATTAAAAAATCATTGATTGGAGCTGCAGCATTCAGTATTGTTCCCAGACACGTTTTGGGAGGTAAAGGTTATTTAGCACCATCCGACCACCTTACCAAAGGAGTTATTGGGGTAGGTTCGATGGGTAGAGGTCACTTTAAATATGCCGGGACGAAAACAGTAGCTATTTGTGATGTTGATACAAGCCATCTGGAGTTGGCACAGAAAGCTTTAGGTGGTGGTGTTAAAGAATACCATGACTTCAGGGACTTGATTCAAGATCCTAGTGTAGATATCGTACATATTGCTACTCCGCCGCATTGGCATGGTATCATGGCTGTAGAAGCCGCCCGTGCGGGGAAAGATATATGGTGCGAAAAGCCGATGACGCGCACAATAGGTGAAGGAAAAAAAGTGATGGAGGCAGTAGCGCAGCACGGAAATATTTTCCGTCTGAATACATGGTTTAGATTTGACGCTAAATTTTACGGAATGAATGTTCCGGTAAAGAAAATAAAAAAATTAGTAGATACAGGTTTGTTGGGCTGGCCGCTTAAGGTTACCATCAGCAAGCATACCGGCTTTGACTGGAAGTTTTATTGGGTAGGAAAAGAAAACCTTCCTGTAGAGCAGGTACCCAAAGAGTTGGACTACGACATGTGGTTAGGTCCGGCACCTTTCAAGCCATATAGTAGACACCGTACTCATACTACTTTCCGTGGGTACTGGGATTATGATGGAGGAGGGCTAGGAGATATGGGACAGCATTATCTCGATCCGGTACAGTATTTCTTAGGAAAGGACAACGAAAGCCCTATCAAGATAGAGGTGGATGCCCCACAACAACATTTTGACGCTGTAGGCACCTGGCGTAAAATTACCTACACCTATGCCGACGGCTGTCAAATCATCTTGGATGGCGAAGGTTCGGAAGTAGGTAAAGCTTATATCGAAGGACCTAAAGGTAAGCTGTATCGTGGTTTTGTGTCCGATATTCCGGATTTGGAACGTAAGCTTGCACAATATCCAGATCCAGAGCCGCAGATGACGGACTTTGTGGAAGCGGTGCGCACACGTCAGAAGTTTGCCTTGAATGAAATCAACGGCTACTATTCTTGTACGTTAGTGAACTTGGGATTGGCGGCATTACGCCTTAACAGAACCTTACATTATGATTCTGCTAAGCAGGAGTTTGTCAACGACGAAGCTGCAAACAGATTAATCAATCAACCGATGAGAGGTCCGTGGACTATTTAATTTCCTTACCTAGCAATTATGAAAAAGATTTTTAATACACTATCGATACTACTTTTATTGCAGGCAGCTTCTTATGCACAGCAACCCGCAGGCCGTACGACGGAAACCAAAATTGCTGACGTGCTGGCACAGCAGCCTGCCGAAGAGCAAAGCAAATTTTTGTTGGCCATGCATGAGCTCGAGAACTTCTCTTCAGAAGATATCGCCGAGCTTGTGGCTAAGTTGAGAAAACAAGGTACGCAAACCAACTCCACCATCGAGTTTGCGACAAACTCATACGCCCTGTATGTGATGCAGCCGGGCAAGGAAGCTTTTCGCGCCAAATATGTGAAAGGCTTGCTTCTAGGTTTGGATAAGGTTAAAGATCCGAACAACAAAGGCTATATCCTAGAACTGCTGAAGTTCTGTGCCAAGGATGATGCGGTAGAGAAGGTGGCAACCTATCTTGCTGACGACTATCTGGCTGAAAAGGCAGCACGCGTGCTAAGCGCAGTGAATAGTCCTTCTTCTGCGGCGGCACTTAACAAAGCGTTGGCCGGAGATGTGAACGAAAAAAGAGCAAATGCAATAATAGGAGCCTTAGGAGAGGTAAGAAACAAAGAGGCAGAAGCTCGTATCATAGAGCTCCTAGGTAAATACAATTCGGAGAACTTCCAAAGAAATGCATTGACAGCCCTTAGTAGAATAGGAGGCGAGAAGTCTTTCGATATCCTTTATGCTAAGGCTAAAGCCGTAAACCTAGAGTATGACAGAACGAATGCCTCTGCCCTGCTGTTAGAATACGCGAATAGCCTGGCGAAAAACGGACATAATAATCTAGCTCTCTCTGTAGCTTCCAAAGTGTATAATGAAGCTTCAGAGGATAAAGGTATTGGGGCTAAAGTTGCGGCATTGGAGTTGCTTGCAAGACTCGACGCAAAAGGACAACGTAAGAATCTGTTGGCCTTGACTTCGGGTAAAAATACTATCCTTCGTAATGTGGCTTTAGGTCTGTTGGGAACCGATGTTACGGCATCAGAGATGAAAAAGATTACTTCTTCTCTGGTTAAGTTAGAGCCCGAAGCTCAGGAGAATGTGCTCAACTTCCTAAAGACGAAAGATGCTACATCTTCTATCAAAGCTATAGAAAAAAGCCTTCCAAAGTTGAAGAACGAAGATGCCCGTATTGCAGCGTTAAACACGTTGTCGGCATTGACAAAAGGAACAAATACCGCTTTTCTTATCAAGCAGATTGCCGGTGCTTCGGAAAAAGAGCTTAACGTAATAAAAACATTATTGCTGACCTCTAAGGATGCACAAACCATCAACATTGTGAATGGTGCATTGGTGTCGGCAGATGCTAAGACGCAACTCGCATTGTTGGATGTGTTATCGAAGCGATCGAATCCTCAGTCCGCTGCTGAAATTTTCAAACTTATCAATACGGCACAGGGCGATGTGAGAGCTGCAGCTTTCGAAGCACTGCCTAACGTGGTCAACGATGGCGACTTCGATACGTTGGCGGAACTGCTTGGCAAAGCCAACGCTAAGGAAATCAAACAGGTTCAGAAAGCAGCTATCGTGGCCTTGCAAAACAATCCTAACAAGGCCGATATCGTTAAAAAGCTTTCGGCCAACATTTCGCGATCCATGGCGCCATCAGCAGCTCGCTACTTTCCGATCTTTGCCGGAGAGGGCAGCAATGAGTCTCTGCAGACGGTAAAAAACTACCTTGGCACAGATAATCCTTTGCGCACGGATGCTATCAAAGCTTTGGCAAGCTGGTCTAATCCCTCATCATTGGATGCCCTCACTACGCTGTTACGTACAGAGAAAGACGGTAAATTGTTTGGTATAATCTTCGACGGCTTCATCAAGCAGCTTAATGCAAGTACTGTTAACAATGACCAGAAAACATTGTTGCTGAAAGATGCTTTTGAATTTGCTCAAACCGACGCACAGAAAAATACGGCGCTTGCTAGCTTGAAAGCTACAGGAACCTACTCTGCATTAGCTTTTGCAAGTAGATTCTTGTCCGACCCTAAACTAAAGGATACCGCTACAGATGTAGTGATGAACATCACTGCCGACAACAAGTCTTACTACGGTTCCGATGTCCGCAATTGGCTGGAGCAAGCTAAAAATAATCTTTCAGGCAGCGAAAGTTCGTATTTGAGAGAAGCGATAGTACGCCATCTTGCTGAAATGCCTAAAGGAGAAGGCTACGTTTCTCTTTTCAACGGTAAAGATCTTTCGGGATGGAAAGGCTTAGTGGAAAACCCTATCAAGCGTGCTAAGATGTCAGAGAAAGAGCTTGCAGAAAAACAAGCTATAGCAGATCAGAAAATGCGTGACAGCTGGTACGTAGAAAATGGAACGCTCGTGTTTTCCGGAAAGGGAGATAATATCGCTACTGTAAAGCAGTATGGCGACTTCGAACTTATCTTGGACTGGAAATTGGACAAAAACGGTAAAGAGCCGGACGCGGGTGTTTATCTACGAGGTACCCCTCAGGTACAGATTTGGGATATCGCTCGTACCAATGTGGGAGCCCAAGTGGGATCCGGCGGTCTATACAACAATAAAGTGCATGAATCCAAGCCACTGAAAGTTGCCGATAACCCACTAGGAGAATGGAACAATTTTAAAATCCGTATGGTAGGAGATAAAGTATGGGTATGGCTGAACGGTGAATTGGTGGTAGATAGCGTAACTATGGAAAATTACTGGGATAGAAACCAGCCAATTTTCCCAATAGAGCAGATAGAGCTGCAGGCTCATGGCTCTAAAGTGTGGTACAGAGATATCTTCATCAAGGAGTTGCCACGCAAGCAAGTGTTTACCCTATCAGAGCAAGAGAAAAAAGAAGGGTTCCAGATGTTGTTCGACGGAACAAACCTCGACAAATGGACTTCCTCTCCTGCCTATGAGATCAATGAAGAGGGGGCACTACGCGCTAATCCCGATGCCAAATTTGGCAAGAATATCTACACCAAAGAGGAGTATGGTGATTTCGTGTTACGTTTTGAATTCAAACTAACTCCAGGAGCCAACAATGGGGTTGGGGTGCGAGCTCCATTGGAAGGCGATGCGGCTTATCTAGGATATGAAATTCAGGTTTTGGATGATTATGCCGATGTGTATAAAAATTTGAAACCTTACCAGTATCATGGCTCGGTGTATGGTATCATTCCAGCGAAACGCGGCGCATTAAAGCCTGCAGGTGAATGGAATGAACAGGAAATCCGAATGCAAGGCTCTAAAATTAAGGTGACCTTGAATGGTAAAGTTATCGTGGATGGAGATATCAAGGAAGCTACCAAGAATGGTACTTCAGACAAGAAGGACCATCCAGGACTAAAACGCACATCAGGCCATATCGGCTTCTTAGGTCATGGTACGGAAGTGTTTTTCAGAAATATCCGTATCAAAAGTCTATAATGAAATAGAAATAGAAAATTAATGAACAAAAAAACCAACGCTTAAGCGTTGGTTTTTTTGTTTTATATTGAAAAGGTTATTATTCCACAACAAAAAGATCTGAGATAGACGAGTGTTCGTTTACACTTTTTATTGCTTTAGCAAAAAGATCCGCGGTAGACAATACTTTGATTTTTGTCGTATGCTTAGCTTTTTCAGGATCTAACTGAATGGTGTCTGTTACAATCATTTCCGAAAGTACCGAATTTTCAATAGTCTCGTAAGCTTTACCTGATAAGACAGCATGTGTACATACGGCTCTTACTGAGTTTGCTCCATTTTCCATGATCAAGGCAGCAGCTTTGGAAAGAGTACCTGCTGTATCGCAAATGTCGTCGATCAACACCACATCTTGTCCTTTCACGTCACCGATGATAGACATGGACTCGATTTCATTGGCGCGTTTGCGTCTTTTGTCACAAATTATTACCTCTGCATTGAAGAATTTAGCAAAAGTACGGGCACGATACGAACCGCCCATATCCGGAGAAGCTATCGTCAAGTTTGGTAATTTTAATGATTTGATGTAAGGAACGAAGATTACCGAACCATCCAGATGGTCTACAGGGATATCGAAGAATCCTTGAATCTGAGCAGCGTGCAAGTCCATCGTCATGATACGGCTGGCACCGGCGGCAGTAATCAGATTGGCAATCATTTTTGCTCCGATAGCGACACGAGGTTTGTCCTTACGGTCCTGACGTGCAAAACCGAAGTACGGAACAACAGCTGTAATGTAGTGTGCTGAAGCTCTCTTCGCCGCGTCGATCATTAAAAGAAGTTCGAAAAGATTGTCAGTAGGTTGGTTGGTAGATTGGATAAGAAAAACATCACTTCCTCTTACAGATTCATTGTAAAACGGTTGAATTTCGCCGTCACTGAATCTTGATAGAGTCATCTCTCCTAATTCTTTACCATAAGATTTGGCGATTTTTTCTGCGAGTTCTTTGGTTCCCGAACCAGCGAATAATTTAACGGTGTTAAATTGCAAAGGCATGGTATGTGTGTATTTATATGTTTTTTGTGAATGATGGACAAAGTTAGAGAAATGAATTTGAAAATAAAAAGTTTATAATGAGGTTGTCAGCGTGACAGAAGGAGGGAATAAAAAAAGAGAGTTTCAGCAATGAAACTCTCTTTTTTGTTGTCCGACCAGGATTCGAACCTAGACAAACAGAACCAAAATCTGTCGTACTACCATTATACTATCGGACAATACCGTCGAATTTGTTAACCTCTCAGGAGGCCTTTCGAAATTCTGCTGCGAAGATAGAAAACTAAATGTTAATTCTGCAAATGATTTTTAATTTTTTTGCAAAAAAGCTTCTCTTCGAGCATAAAAAAGAGAGCTACTTTCGCAACTCTCTTTTTTGTTGTCCGACCAGGATTCGAACCTGGACAAACAGAACCAAAATCTGTCGTACTACCGTTATACTATCGGACAAACTGTGTCAAACTTCGATATCGTTTGACAATGCAAATATATACTGTTTTTTTTACTTGTCAAATTTTTTGTAACACTAAAATTTATCTATATTGATTTTCAGGGCTATATTTTTCTTCTTTAAAGAGCTGATAAACCTATGGAGTCCTCTAAAAATGTAAAGCAGTGTTAAAAAGTAATTTATTTATTCATTTGTATTGATGTATTCCTTATTTTCGAAGCATTGTTTTAACACAAATAACCGTTTGATTAACTTGATCAGTTATTCTTCTGATTTGTAACGATAAAATAACATGTCAGATTAATTACAAGACTTATTAAAAGTAAATGATGAATTATAACAAGATTAACAATCTGCTGGGGTGGCTATGTGCTTTTATAGCTACAGTGGTGTACATCATGACAGCTGAGCGAACAGCCAGTTGGTGGGACTGTGGTGAATTTATTGCATCGGCATATAAGATGCAGATTGTGCATCAGCCGGGCGCACCTCTTTTTTTGATGATTCAAAACATTTTCTCTAATCTGGCAATGGGCGACAAATCCCAAATAGCCTATTGGATGAACGTGGGATCGGCAGTTTGTTCGGGATTGACCATCCTATTTTTGTTTTGGTCGATAACAGCTTTAGGAAGAAAGATGTTTGTGGGGCCTAACCTCAAAGAAGCCCTTAGTCCGGTGCAGACTATCGTGGTGATGGGTTCAGGATTGGTAGGAGCCTTAGCTTATGCCTTTACCGATACATTCTGGTTTTCTGCCGTGGAGTCTGAGGTATATGCGATGTCTTCTTTGTGTACAGCTATAGTGTTTTGGGCAATATTAAAATGGGAAGTACGTGCGGACGATCCGGATTCTAACCGCTGGTTGATACTTATCGCTTATGTGATGGGACTGTCTATAGGTGTGCACCTGCTCAACCTGTTGGTGATTCCTGCTATAGCGCTGGTAATCTATTTCCGTAAGACACAGAAGGCTACCTTCAAAGGAGCTTTTAAGGCTTTCTTCATCGGTGTGGTGGTCTTAGCCCTCATCCTTTGGGGAGTAATACAATACCTTATCAAGTTTGCGGCCTTTACGGACTTATTCTTCGTAAACACTCTAGGTCTAGGGTTTGGATCCGGCATAATATTCTTTTCGCTTTTGTTGGTAGGCGGCCTAGTATTTGGTATTGTCTATTCCATCAAAAAAGCTAAGCCAATACTTAATATTGCTTTAATCTCTTTGGGATTCATCATCTTCGGATATAGCTCTTTCGCTATGATATTGATCCGTGCGAAGGCTGATCCTACCTTAAACAACTCGGATCCGGATAATGCATTTTCTTTCTTGAGTTATCTGAACCGTGAGCAATATGGGGACGAACCTCTTTTCAAAGGGAAATATTTTGATGCCAAAGCTATCGATGCTTTCGACAACGGGGTGGTGTACCGCAAAGACAAAGACAGATATGTGGTAGCCAAGAAAAAAACAAAATATAGTTACGATCACGAAACTGTATTTCCTCGAATATACAGTGATCAAGAGCCGCATAAGACTTTCTACAGACAATATTTGGGTTTGGGACCTAATGAGTCTCCAACCTTTGCGGACAATCTAAAATTCTTCTTCGGTTATCAGATTGGTCATATGTATTTCCGCTACTTCCTATGGAACTTTGCGGGAAGACAAAACGATGTTCAGGGACATGGTTCAGTATTAGAAGGAAACTGGATTTCGGGTATCAAGCCTATAGATAACGTTTTTGTGGGAGGACAGTTTGATTTGCCGGAATCTGAGAAGCAAAATCCTTCCCGTAACACCTATTTCTTTTTGCCACTGATTTTAGGTCTGATAGGAGGTTATTGGCACTTTGGCAAAAGACAACGTGACGCCGGAGTGGTCATGCTGCTCTTTTTCTTTACAGGTCTTGCTATCGTCCTATACCTCAACCAGACGCCTCTGCAACCAAGAGAGCGTGACTATGCCTATGCAGGGTCGTTCTATGCTTTTGCTATCTGGATTGGGTTAGGTGTGATGGCTATTTGGGACTTCCTGTCTAAGAAAATAAATCCTAAGACTGCAGCTCTAGCGGTATCGGGTGTCGGTATGTTGGCAGCTCCCGTAATATTGATAGCTCAAAACTGGGATGATCATGACCGTTCGGAGAAGACTCTATCTCGAGATATGGCTCTCAATTACCTTGAGTCTTGTGCTCCTAATGCCATACTGTTCTCCTATGGTGATAACGATACTTATCCATTGTGGTATCTGCAAGAGGTGGAAGGCATACGTACCGATGTGCGTGTCGTGAATTTGAGCTTGCTTTCCTCAGACTGGTATATGCGCCAGATGATGAAAAAAGTCAATGACGCTGATGCCTTGCCAATCAATATTAATCCGGAAAAAGTCAAAGATGGTGTACGTGATGTGATATTCTATTACGACTATCAGATTCCGGGGTCGGTAGATGTGCAGGACGTTCTTGAAGTGATGTTGTCAGATGATCCGCAAAATATGATGCAGACGCAAGGGGGAGATAATGTAAATATCCTTCCGACCAAAAATCTGAAGCTAAAGGTGGACAAGCAGGCAGTTTTGGCGAATAATGTTGTTCCGGAAGCATATAGAGATTCTATTGTGGATTCCTTAGTTTTCACCTATCCGATGAACTATGTTTCTCGTGCGGAGCTTTCTATACTGTCAATATTAGCCAACAACAATTGGAAGCGTCCAATCTATTTCACAACCACTACACCTTCCCAATATTATCTTGGATTGGACAAATATCTTATCTCTGAAGGCTTTGCCTTAAGGTTAATACCTGTGGATACCAAAATTGCCAATGCAGAGGAAGAAGGTTCTGTCCAAGATACAGACTCTGTGTATGACAAGATTATGAACAAGTACAAGTATGGTAACATGGGTAATGCCAAGTACTTGGATCCGGACTCATACCGCTACATTACTTACTATTTGAGTTCGATCTTCGGAGAGACAGCACAGAACTTGTTGTTGGCTGGTAAGAAAAAAGAAGCGCACGACGTAGTGTTGAAGGCCTATGAAAATTTACCTAAGAAGGTGTACCAGATGGGTGAAGCGATGAGTTATGCGCCACTTCTTAATGTGATGTACGAAACAGGAGAGTCGGCAAAGGCTAAAGAAATAGCTTTGCGTAACCTGAAGTATATCAAAGAAAATATGCATTACTATGAGTCTAACCAATATATCAAGGATTTGATGGCTGAGCGCAATGTACGTATGGCGCTGGTAGGCTTGCAGCGTCTAAAAATGGTAGCAGACCAACATAAAGACGCAGACGTCCAAAAAGTATGTGACGAACTTTGGAAAAAATACGGTTACTTCTTCGGAGAATAGCCGTTGCAATATAGAAAAAGAGGATGCTGATAAGCATCCTCTTTTTTATGTATAGAAGTAAGGTTTCGCAAGGATTTTATTCCAAGTATAAATAAAAAAGCCTATTTTTGTCCAAATAATCCTATAATGAAACAATCGATTTTATTAGACGGTCCTAAGTTTCAGATTACCATTCAGCGATTGTGTCAGCAATTGATTGAAAATCACGGAGATTTCAGTAATTCGGCGATAATAGGTATTCAACCTAGAGGAACCTTTTTGGCTAAACGTATCGTCAAAGAGTTGAAATCCATGTTGGGCAAAGAGGTGGAAAACGGAGCTTTGGATATCACCTTTTTCAGAGACGATTTCCGTATGAAGGGCAATGTGCCTTTGATGGCCAACAGTACGCAGATCGACTTTATCGTTGAAGGGAAAAATGTAATTTTCGTCGATGATGTTTTGTGGACCGGTCGCACCATCCGGTCGGCCATGGATGCTATCCAAGCCTTTGGCCGTGCGCAACGTATCGAACTTCTCGTGCTGGTGGACCGCAGATTCTCCAGACAGATTCCTATAGAGCCGGATTATATTGGCATCCAGGTGGATTCCATAGACTCCCAAAAGGTTATCGTAAGCTGGGAAGAAGTGGACAAAGAGGATAGCATCATACTTGTTACAGAGAAAAAATAATTTTTGAAGGCAAATATTTCTACAATGTCAACTACAGCAGAACAGTTAAGTACACGCCACCTATTAGGCATCAAAGACCTAACTGAACAAGATATTCATCTCATTTTAGATACAGCAGCTAATTTCAAAGACGTCCTCAACCGTCCTATCAAGAAAGTTCCTTCGTTGAGAGATATCACTATAGCCAATGTTTTCTTTGAAAACTCTACCCGTACAAGACTTTCCTTCGAATTAGCGGAGAAAAGACTTTCGGCAGATATCATCAACTTTGCTGCATCCTCATCATCAGTAAGCAAAGGAGAAACGTTGATCGATACGGTAAACAATATTTTGGCGATGAAGGTGGACATGATAGTGATGCGTCACCCATATGCCGGAGCAGGAGTGTTTTTGAGTAAACATGTGAATGCACAGATTGTCAATGCCGGCGATGGCGCTCACGAACACCCAACGCAAGCTCTGTTGGACTCTTTCAGTATCCGTCAACGGTTCGGTGATGTGGCAGGATGTAAAGTGGCCATCATTGGCGACATATTGCATTCGCGTGTAGCCCTTTCCAATATTTTGTGCTTGCAAAAGCTTGGTGCGGAAGTAATGGTCTGTGGTCCTACCACATTAATCCCTAAATATATCACTTCACTGGGGGTGAAAGTAGAGCACGACCTTAGAAAAGCATTGAACTGGTGTGATGTGGCCAACATGCTTCGTATCCAGCTAGAACGTCAGGATATTGCTTACTTTCCATCGCTGCGCGAATATTCTATGCTTTATGGCTTGAATAAGGAAATTTTAGATTCGTTAGACAAAGAAATAACCATCATGCACCCTGGACCGATAAACAGAGGGGTAGAATTGACCTCGGATGTGGCGGACAGCAAGCACTCCATCATACTTGAACAGGTAGAAAATGGGGTCGCAGTCCGAATGGCGGTGCTATATCTGTTGGCAGGAAAGAGAGGTTAGTCATTAACCTCTCTTTTTTTATCCTTCTTTCTTAGGAGGAAAGAAAAATTGCATTGGACTTACCAAAAACAAAGCCCAAATGGCTCTTCCTACTAGTATCAATTCGAAGAACTTCATTTTGCGGGCGCGGAAAGCTAAGGAAAGTGATAAGGTGAAGCTGACGATGAAGTTTACAAAGCCTATGATTCCTATCCCCACAATGCCCCATATGATTGTATCTGTGGTGGCACGGAAGTCACTGCCGTAAATTCCTAGTGCCAGATTACCACTGGCAAAAGTAATGTGTCGGATGTCAATATTTAGTCCCAAGAATATCCCGATAGATCCGGTCATTCCCATAAATACACCAAACCATACGTTGGATATAATACCCGCCCATTTTTTCTGGTAAATGCTGGCAATTTTCTTTGTTTTTTCTTTACCAAACAGTTTTTTAAGAATAGGATGTTGTTCTATGCGGTAGTAAAGGTTATTGTGTTTGTCCCGGTTAGACACACTTCCTGCAATAATTCCGGACAGGAATAGAAATACGCCGGCTATAGCGGCATGAAAAATCGCTGGAGAGTCTATAGGGTCTAAGTCGAACATCAAGGTTTTCCATTTGCTTTCCGCAATGTTGTAATGCCATATTTTGTCAATTCCTGACACCAAGAGCAAAGCCACAGGAAAGGCGACGAAAACGTTGCCCACGAAGGCTATAAATTGGGAACGGAAAACTTTAGAGAAGAAATGGGCGAACTCCCAGTACTTATAGTTTCTTTCTTCCTTATTATCACTTTTCTTTTCTAGGGCTTTCACCAAGGCGGTAGCCGTCATGGCTGGCTGTTTTGTCGCCAGCGTACATCCTAATAGATAGATAGCCGTGAATCCTACGGCATAGTTAAGACTGTACAGTACCGCATGTCCGAAAATACTGGTGTCAACTTTGGCGAGCATGACTTTGATGATGCATAGAAGGCCTACGATAGCACCACCACCACAGGCAGACCAAAACATTTTGACGTATTCACTGCGCGAGGTGGTGATGTAATGTTCACCCGTCTGTGCAGTGTGCTGTGTAATCTCATAAGCCACAGCCTGCGTGCTCTCGTTAATAAGTCTTCTGACATTCGTCTTATTGGTGTTGATGAAGATTAGATGTTTGATAAAATCAATGGTCTGTTGCACACTTTTGCTTTCTTCATCCAGCACAATAAACGGGAGAGTGTCTTTGATTCTTCCCAGCTGCTGTTTGATCCTGAGCAAGGATTGATTCACTTTCATGGATATCCCCAGCTTTTGTGAGTTGGAAAAGGCATCGTCAATATACTTTTCACATTGCCCTAAAAGGATGAGCAGCTGTTTGTAGTTAAGGTCTGTACTTTTGATGAAGGATGTCTTTTGATCTCTCATGTAGATGATGATAGCCTCCATCTCTTGCAGCAATCCGATGAAGGGATTGTCGAAGTTGCGGTATTCCGGTGTCATTTTGATGACCTCGGACTCCATGGCTCTGCCGGAAATCCGTTGGGTCAGTACTTCTAATCCATATAATATCTCTGAGATATAATGGTTGTCTTCTTTGTCGGCATAGATGGTGTTACTCTCCAGCATTTGGAAAAGCTTGACCAGCTGTTCGTCTGGAATACTTTGAATCCAATCATAGTCTGTTCGGGCATAAAATATCTGATTGAGAATATATTCTAATGAGTCTAAGGGGGCTTGATGGGGAATGAGCTTAGCAATAAGACGCTTTTTTACCTCAAATAAAAAGTCACTATAGTTGATAATACCTACATCCGAAATGATGTTGTCAAAATCCCGCTTATGGGGTTCCAGATCAGCCACCTTTTGGGTGAGGATTTCTCTATAGCGAGGACTTTCCTGTAGCAGCAGGATTAGGGGAGTAAGGTCGACAAGTGAAGCATGTTTATGCTTTCTGAAAATGTCGACCAAATCGATGAGGAAGTCCAGCCCCTCCAACGATTGTATATTTTTCCGGTTAAAAAGTTTTATTAATTCCTGTTCTGTCGGAGTCATAGCCTGATACGGATAATTTACAACATGTATAAACGTACGTTCTAACGTATAGTTTTCAATTTATCACAAAAGCTTGGATTTTTACATAGTCAATGTGAAAAAATGTTAAATATAATTTAAAATTCCCCTTTTAAGGTAAAATTTGCGTTATATAGCGTAGGTTATTAACAGATGTTAAGAACTTTTGAGGAAAACTTGACATTGAACTATTAATTTAGTACAATGAAGTATAGTATGCTTAGGAGCTTAAGGTTACTATAATTTTTTTTGATTAGGGGAATAAAGGATTTAGATATTTAAGTATTAAACCATTATGTACAAGAGAATTTACGGATTGAGTGTTGCGTTTGGCTTAATGGCTATACCTGCATTTGGTCAGCAGACAGCTTGGCAAGAGCTTAACAAAGCTTATAAATCAGGTTTAGAATTATTCGAGCGTGGCAAATTCAGTTCGGCAGCAAAACAATTTGATAAAGTAGAAGAGTTAAGAACGAAATCCAACCTTCAGCTTGATGAGACGGAAGAGCTTACTTTGATAAAGGAGAATGTGCGTTTTTACCAGGCTATATGTGCTTTGGAGTTGGGCGAGTCGGATGCGGAGAGCCGTTTCTTGAAATACATAAGGGATTATCCTACCAGTGCGAATGCTAAGGCCGCCTTTTTCCAGATCGGTCGTTCGTACTATCAGAAGAAAGATTATGTGAAAGCCATAGAATGGTTCTCGAAAATCGACGGCAGAAATTTTGCCGGTGCAGAAAATAAGGAATATCGTTTCAAGCTAGGCTATTCGCAGTTCATGACCCAAGATTATCGTGCCGCAAAGCCTTTATTCGAGCAGCTGAAAGACGAAAATAGTCCTTATCAGGAAGCTTCCATCTATTACTATGCATACTTGTGTTATCTGGATGCGGAATATAAGACGGCGTTGAATGAATTCGAACGTCTTAATGGTTCCAAAACTTTCGAATCTACTTATCCTTATTATATTACGGCCCTGTACTTCTTGGATAAACGTTATGATGATGTGTTGAGCTATGCTTTGCCGATATTGGAGAAAACAAAGCAGGAATATGAGACGGAGATGATCCGTATCATTGCGGCCACGTATTTCATCAAAGGCGACCTTGCCAAATCCAAACAGTATTACGACAAGTTCCAACAGCAGGATCAGGGCAAAACCCAAAACAATCAGGATAGTTATCAAATAGGCTATATCGCCTATAAATTAGGAGACTACAAGAAAGCTATTGCTGAATTTGAAAAGATGGATGAGCCTGATGCGTATTATCAAAGCGCGATGATTGCCTTGGGTGATGCGTATATCAAAACAGGAAACAAACAGGGGGCTCGCAACGCCTTCTTCAAAGCTTCCAAATTAGACTTTGATCCTAAGCTTCAGGAAGAAGGGTTGTTCAATTATGCCAAGCTATCTTACGAGTTGGAATTTCATCAGGTAGCTTTGGATGCTATCCAAGAGTATCTGGATACTTATAAGAGTACCAATCCTTCACGTAGGGAGGAAGCAAAGACCTTACATGCCGAAGTGTTGTTGAGTACAAAAAATTATCGTCTGGCAGTAGATGTGTTGGAATCATTCCCTCTTACTACCAAAGAAGCTAAGGCCGCATACCAAAAAGTAACCTATTATCGCGGTCTTGAATATTATAACGAGCGGGCTTTCGAAAATGCTATTTCTATGTTTATGCGTTCGGAAGCTAATCGTTATGACGAAGAGATTTATGCGTTGGCGATTTATTGGAAGGCTGAAGCGATGTATGAAGTACGGAAGTACAAAGAGGCCGTTACCAATTTCAATAAATTCTTGCAGCTTCCTGCTGCTCGTAAGACCGAAGTGTATCACTATGCCAACTATGCGTTGGCCTATGCAGCCTTCCGTAATGACAACTACAATACGGCAGCCAATTATTTTGAAAGATTTCTTGCTGGAGGCGGAAAAGATGGCATTGACCTCAATACGCGCAACGACGCTATAGCTCGTCTTGCAGACTCTTACTTTGCTACCAAAAACTATGGCAAGGCCATGTCTTACTATGATAGGCTTATAAATAGCAATGCGCCAAGCCAAGATTATGCACTATTCCAACGTGGAATCATCCAAGGGTTACAAGGTAACTATGACGCTAAATTGGCTACCTTGAATTCGGTAATCACTAAGTATCCGAAATCCAACTATGCGGATGATGTGGCCTTCGAGATTCCGTATACCTATTTCTTGATGGGACAATACGATAAGGCCATTGAAGGACTACAGGCCATGGTGGAAAAATATCCTCGCAGTTCTTATGTTCCACGTGCCTTGTTGACAATAGGTCTGGTGCAGTATAACCAAGACAATCTGGATGCTGCCAAAGCCACTTTCGAGCGCGTGGTAAGCCAATATGCTACGACGGATGAGGCTAAGCAAGCTATCCGCTCTATAGAGAATATCTATATGGATCGTAACGATGCTGCAGGATATATCCGCTATGCTACCTCTACCAATATAGGTAATCTTTCGCAGGCAGAGCAGGACGCACACGCCTTCGGCATAGCTCGCAACCTGTTCGAAAGAGGCAATTATCAGGCGGCAGTGGAAGCCGTGAATGCTTATTTCGATAAATTTCCAAAACCTATCAACGAAAAGTTTGCCCGCTATATCCGTGGGGAGAGCTACGCGCAGCTAGGTAAAGATAGTGAAGCACTTCACGACTTCAACATTATTCTGAATGATTGGACGTCGGCATACACGGAAAAAACATTGATTAGTGTGTCTAAGCTTCACCTGCGCAACAAAGCATATAATGAAGCGGTACAAATTCTTAAAAAACTCGAACTCACTTCAGAGTATAAAGAAAATTATGGCTACGCCATCAAAAACCAGTTGATCTGCTACTATAATATTGGAGATGACATTGAAACCTTAAACTACGCAAATCTTCTTAAAGAATATGAGAAAGCATCGCAGGAGGAAATAGCGTTAGCTCACCTGTATGCCGGAAAAGTTTATACTAGACAGAATAAGACGGCTGATGCTGCGAAAGAGCTGAATCTGGCGGCTTTGAAGTCTAGGACAGAAACCGGAGCGGAAGCCCGCTATTTGGTTGCAGAGCAACAGCTTAAAGCTAAACAGTACGACAAAGCTATAGAATCGGCTTTCGACATTTCGAATACTTTTTCATCTTATGATTATTGGGTGGCGAAAGGCTTTATTCTGATGGCTGACGCATACGCCGGCAAAGGAGACAAGTTCCAAGCAAAAGCAACGTTAGAGTCTGTTATCGAAAACTACGAAAACAAAACAGACGATATCTTGAAAACTGCTAAAGAACGTTTACAAAAACTTAAATAAGAAATAGGAGATAAGATGAAATTGCATAAAACAGTATTTAAGAGTTACGCTATAGTAGCGCTGTTAATGGGTGTGGGGCAGATAGCTTTCTCTCAAGAAGATCCGAATAAACCTATCACTATAGATTCTTTCGATGTAGTACGAGACTACAGACCTATTCTTGCCGATGCGGTGAAAATCCGTCGCAGCCCGGACATGACCAACAAGAGGGCATATATGCCTAAGCTTTCTTACAGCAATATACCTGACAAAAAGTTGGATATAAATACAGGCTTGAAACAGCTTAATGTGCAAGAGCTCCCTTTCACTAAGGTTCAGGATATCACATCAAACTATGTGAAGTTGGGAATAGGAAATTTGGGAACTATTCTTGGTGAGGCCTACATCGCCAACGAACAATATGAAAATATCCGCTTTGGGGCTTTTGTCAAACACCTCAACCAAAAAGGAGCTTTGGACGAACAGAAGTTCTCACGGCAGGAGGTAGGAGTCTTTGGTAGAAGGGTGATGGACAATTTTACGGTAGATGGGGTGTTAGGATTCAATCGTTTTGCTACGCGCTTCTATGGTATTCCGGTAGATCGCAATGCGGAAACGCTTAACCCTGCCAAAGAAGCTCAAGCCTTCAAAGACATCTATTTTAGCGGAGAACTTACCAGCAACTATGACCCTAACAATGACGAAGCTGTAGCTTATTCGGCTAAGGTGGATGCCTACACTTATTCTGATAAATTTGATGCGGGAGAAAATTCTTTTGCCCTGTCGGCATACCTTAACAAGAGAATTCGCACCTTTAATATTGGAGCGAACGTAGCTGTGGATTTTAATACCATCAAAGGTGTGGGACCGGACTTAGGTACATTCAAGAATTCGGTAGCTACATTTAACCCTTATATTCGTTTCAAAGGAGATTATTATAATCTTACTTTAGGCGGTAATATTATTTCTGAATTTGGCGATGAGAGCCGATTCAATATTTTCCCGTCCGCAAAATTGGATTTTGCCTTAGTACCGGATTACATGAAAATTTTTGCCGGTATTGATGGTGGCGTGAAGAAAGTGTCGTATAAAGAGCTGACACAGCTGAACCCGTATCTTGGACCAAACCAACTATTCCAAAATCAGATTGAGCGTATGAATATCTATGGAGGAATAGAGGGTAATGCAGGAGCAACTTTTGGATATAAGGCTAAGGTGATGTATAAGACCTTGGAGGGAGTACCTTTCTTCATCAATAACGATGAGGCTCCTTTCCGTTTTGACCTTGTATATGACGGCAACGAAAATGATAAGGTCAAATTTTTCGGTATCGAAGGAGAGATCAACGTACGTCTTTCGGATGTAGTAAATCTGGGTGGACGTCTGAATATTGACAGCTATACTACAGCTACTTTGGATGAACCTTGGTTTACTCCAAGTTTACGTTTGGCTGCCAACGCGCGCTTCAACATTTCCGAGAAGTTATATATCACGGCAGAAGGGTTGTTCCACGGTGCTTCGTCGGGAGCTACCTACGAATATGATAAGACAGCCTCTCCAGTGAAATTGGATGGTACATATCATATAGTTTCTATTCCTGCCTTTTTTGACTTGAGCGGAGGTGCGGAGTATAAGGCTACATCGAACTTGGGAGTCTTTATCAAGGCAAACAATATTTTCAACAAAGAATACGAGCGCTACCTGTATTATCCGAAGCTGGGCTTCAATATCATAGGTGGGGTTAATTTTTCTTTTTAACAAATAAGATTATAACTTTGCAAAGCGCTCATAATTGAAAAATAAATGAATTTAGGAAGACACATCAATGCGTTATTAAAGAAACATGAGGCTGTTTCAGTAAAAGGATTGGGTACGTTTAGACGTATTCATCAATCGGCCTCTTACGATGCAAAACGTAAGATGGTCTTGCCGCCAATCAATTTTATTGAGTTCGATTATGATGCGGAGGAGGGTTATGATTTTGTACTGTATGTGCAGCAGGTCCGGCAGGTAGAGCGTGTCCAAGCTGAGGAATGGCTGGCGCAGCAAGTTGCTGACCTTACCGCGAACATTAAAAGAGACGGTCAAGTAACACTTGATGAGCTGGGCTATTTGGTAAGCTATGGCCATGCTTATATCTTCAAGCCTCTGGATTTGAGTGGATTTCAGTATGTTCCTTTGGAAGACCCTTATTATAAACCTCAAGAGGAGATTCAGCCTTCAGAGCTGCCCCTTCCGGCCGTAAAGGAAGAGGCTGAAGTTAATATGGTGGAAGATGTAGAGAGCTCAAATGTAGATGAGGCAAAGAAAGAGAATCTACAAGAGAAAGAGGAAGAAACAAAAGGAGTAAATCCATCACCCTTGATGGAGGAAACTTATGAAGAACCTCGGAAAGGAAAAGGTCTAGTATATGCTATAATTGCTGTGCTTGCCCTCATCTCCTTAGGAGCTTTATATTATTATAAGGCTGTCTTTTCAAAGCTAGAACATGTTGAAGAACAAATACTGTTTGATGATTTTATAGCAGAGGAGACAAATAATGATGCTGATACGCTTATCTCTTTAGAATCCGATACTACAGTGGAAAACCAAATAGATACACTTGTGCATACTCCATCTATAGAGCAGGATGAACAGAAAGAGAAAGAATACAAATATGCTATTGTCATCGGAACGCATCCTAAGTTGGAAAAAGCACAGGAAGAAGCCGCCGAATACAACCGTAAAGGATACAAGTCGGTACGCGTGTTGACTCCTAATCTGGATAAGAACCTTAAAAAAGTTATTTGGGATACCTATCCCACAAAAGAACTTCGTGATTCGGCTTTGCGCTATGTTCAGAAAAATGTTAAAGCCGACGCATGGCCTCTGGTCATCAAATGAAAATATAATAAGAATAAACAGAACCTATAAATATTTATTAGAATATGTCACTTTTACAAGACAATTTAGTAACGGATACTTTAAATCAAGTACAGCAACAAGCTATTCAGTTAGCTCAACCTGTTGAAGATCAGAACTTACTTCAACTTCTGATGAAGGGTGGATGGATAATGTTACCTATAGGTATCTTATTCTTTTTGGGTCTAGTAATATTTATAGAACGATATATTACTATCCGCAATGCTTCCAAGTCAGATGGCAACCTGATGGCACAAATTAAAAGTAACGTGTTGTCTGGAAAATTGGATTCAGCCATTGCGGTATGTAGATCAAATAATTCGGCATTGGCTCGTATGCTACAGAAAGGTCTTACTCGCGTAGGACGTCCTATCAAAGATATTGAAGGAGCTATCGAGAATGCCGGCAAGTTGGAGGTTTCACGCTTGGAAAAAAATATTAATATCCTAGGAATTATCGCTGGTATTGCGCCGATGCTTGGTTTCGTAGGTACCATTTTCGGGGTGATTCAAATCTTCCGTGACGTGGAAGCTGCAGGTGGTATTGATATCGGTTCGGTATCTGGAGGTCTTTACGTGAAGATGATTGCTTCGGCATCAGGATTGACCATAGGTATCTTGGCGTATATCGGCTACCATATTTTAAATATGATGGTAGAACGCCTTATCCTGAAAATGGAAACAGAGGCCGTGGAATTTATCGACTTGTTGGATGAACCAGGGGTGTAATCCTCAGATTTAATAGCGTAAGAAACCATGAATATTAGAAATAGAAGAGGAAAACCTGCCGCAGAGGTACATACCGCAGCACTGAACGATATCATGTTCTTCTTGATGTTGTTCTTCCTGTTGGCTTCCGCCGTGGCAAACCCTCAAGTGGTGAAACTGCTCTTGCCGAAGTCTAGTGCCGGAGAGCAGTCTGTAGCGAAAAAGACGATAACAGTCTCCATTACCGGTGACCTGACTTATCATATCGATAAGCAGCCTGTACCTTTTGATGAAATGGAACAACGATTACAGGCGGAGATAAATCCCGGAGAGGAAATTACCATCATGCTTTATGCAGATAGTAGCGTTCCTATCCAAAACGTTATCTCGGTGATGGATGTGGCAAACCGATTGAAGCTTAAACTGGTGTTAGCTACAGAACCTAAAAAAGATTAATAGCGACAAGAACTATTAAACATTCCTATGTTTTAATAGTCTTAAAGTCTAGGGAGAGAATACGATGTATTATCAATACAAAGAAGAAAATAACTTACCCAAAGCAATAGGATATTCCACTATTGTCACGGCGGTATTGTTGATCATAGGCTATTTTATCGTATTTGGCCAACCTGTAATTCCGGAATATGGAATGGGAGGGATAGTGGTCAACTATGGTACATCGGAAGTAGGTATGGGAACGGATTATATGAGTATTGAAGAACCTTCGGTGGATGAAAATGCCAATGAAGTTCTTCCTGATCGTGTAGTTCCTACAGAGACACCTACCCCAACACCTACCCAACAGGTGGCGGATAAGGCTGTAGCTACTCAAGATATGGAGGACGCTCCGGCGGTGACGAAGTCCGAAAAGGCTGTGAAAAATCCAGCAGCTGAAACCACAAAGGAGGTCAAAAAAAGTACGCCGGCCATCAATACTAATGCGCTGTACAAAGGTAAGAAAAATAATGGCACAGGAGCCGGAGACGGTGAAGGTGGTGGTGTGGGCAACCAGGGCAGTAAGCTTGGTGACCCTATGGCTTCCAACTATGGTGAAGGAGGTTCCGGCTTTGGCAATACACCTTTGGACTTGACAAGTCGTGTTTGGGAAGTAAAACCGAAGATTAATGATGACGGTCAGTTTGAAGGGAAGATGAATGTGATGATTCGGGTTAACCGCCAAGGACAGATTACCTATGTACGTGCCGGCGTGAAGGGTACTACTTTCCCTCCCACACAAAGACTCATAGAAGAGGTAGAACGTGCCTTTAGAAGCGGTAAGTTGCGTGCTAACCCTAATGCACCGGAATCCCGAGATTATATCGTTCCGATTTATTTCAAATTAAGATAATTTGTATGAAAACATATGCAGAGGTAATCGATTATTTATATAGTCGATTACCTATGTTTACCCGTGACGGAGCTACTGCCTTCAAGAAAGACTTGGATAGAACACTCGCCCTGTGTGATGCCTTAGGAAACCCTCACCATAAATTTAAAACCATACATGTTGCTGGGACGAACGGAAAAGGTTCTTCTTCGCATATGCTTGCTGCTATCTTGGCGTGTGCCGGCTATAAAACTGGACTGTATACTTCTCCGCATTTAGTGGATTTTAGGGAACGTATACGTGTCAATGGTGAGCAGATTGCACAGAAGTTTGTCGTAGATTTTGTCAAAGCGTATAAGGGTCTTATAGAGGAAGTACAGCCATCCTTCTTTGAAGCTACGGTAGCTATGGCATTCGACTATTTTGCCAAAGAGAATGTGGATATAGCTGTTATAGAAGTTGGTTTGGGAGGGCGTTTGGACAGTACCAATATTATCTCTCCGGAGGTTTGCCTTATAACCAATATAGGTATGGATCATATGAACCTTCTTGGAGATACATTGGAAGAGATTGCCCTAGAGAAGGCAGGAATTATAAAACCTAGGACACCTGTGGTGATTTCAGAAACCCATCCTGTGACAGCTTCTATATTTGCTGCGAAAGCTCGGGAAGTGGATGCTCCTTTAGTGTTTGCTGACAAGCGTATGCAATCTCTTCGATTGGAAAAAGGTAACCTATTTCAGTTGGTTGAAATAAGGAAAAATGAAGAGAATAAAGTCTATAAGCTAGATCTTACCGGTTCGTATCAACTTAAGAATATTTTAGGGGTTTTGACTGTGGTTGAGGAACTGCGTAGCTTAGGTTTTGCCATTGAGGAGGAGCATGTAGCCTATGCTTTGGAGCATGTACAGCAACTTACAGGTCTTCAGGGACGTTGGCAGACGTTAAGCACAGACCCTCTGATGATTTGTGATACAGGGCATAACGAGGATGGGATTAAGGAGGTGCTTAAGAATTTGGAAGAGATGTCCTATGGTCAACTGCATGTTGTCATCGGAGCAATGAAAGATAAAGATTTAGATCATATGCTGCCGTATCTTCCGAAGGAGGCTTACTACTACTTTTCCAGTCCGGATATGCCACGAGCGATGGAGGCCTCAGAGCTAGCCGAGAAGGCGGCAGGCTATGGACTTAGAGGTAAAGTGAGTGGCGCTGTAGTGAATGCCTTGAACGATGCCCGCAAAGCGTACCACAAAGGGGACCTCATCTTTATAGGCGGTTCTAACTTTGTGGTGGCAGAAGTGCTGCAACATATTGAAATATAACATTAAAGCCCTTCCAAGAAGGGCTTTAATGTTATATTAACTCTTGTTTTAAGAATCTTGCTGTCTCTGAATCTTTGACCTTGATCAAGTCTTCCGGTGTACCTGCAAAAAGCAATTTCCCTCCCTGTTGACCTCCCTCAGGGCCCATATCGATAATCCAGTCTGCCATCTTGATGACATCTAAGTTGTGTTCAATGATCAGCACCGTATTGCCACGGTCCACCAAGCGGTTAATTACGTTCATTAATACGTTTACATCTTCAAAATGCAGCCCTGTAGTAGGCTCATCGAGGATGTAGAACGTGTTTCCCGTGTCTTTTTTGGAAAGTTCTGTCGCCAATTTTACACGTTGCGCTTCTCCCCCCGACAGAGTTGTGGATGACTGTCCTAGGGTAATATAGCCTAATCCTACATCCTGTAAAGTTTTTATCTTACGGTATATGGAAGGAATATGTTCGAAAAATTCCACTGCCTCATCAATACTCATATCCAATACATCGGAAATAGATTTCCCTTTGTATCGTACTTCCAATGTTTCGCGGTTATAGCGTTTTCCGTGGCATGCTTCACATGGCACTTGTACGTCAGGAAGAAAGTTCATTTCAATGATTTTCATTCCTGCACCTTGACAGGTTTCACAGCGTCCCCCTTTGACGTTGAAAGAAAACTGACCAGGTTTGTAACCACGGATTTTTGCTTCCGGCAGCTGTACGAATAAGGCCCGAATGTCGGCAAAGACACCCGTATATGTCGAAGGATTAGAGCGAGGTGTACGTCCTATAGGACTTTGGTCTATTTCAATGACCTTATCTATATGTTCCAGTCCTTCGATGCTTCTGTAAGGAAGAGGCGTCGCTTTAGCTCGGAAGAAATGTTTGTTCAGAATAGGGTATAGGGTTCCTGTTATTAAGCTGGACTTTCCAGACCCCGATACGCCGGTGACAAGTATAAGTTTTCCCAACGGGAAGTCTACAGAAACGTCTTTAAGGTTATTTCCTGAAGCTCCTTTGAGAGAGATTACCTTTCCGTTGCCTTCTCTACGTTTTGTTGGTACAGCAATTTCTTTTTTGCCGTTGAGGTAGGCAGCAGTAAGAGAGTCTGCTTTCTTAATCTGCTCAGGGGTTCCTTGTGCCACCACTTGGCCACCATGGATACCTGCTGCCGGCCCCATGTCGATGACATAATCTGCTTCGAGGATCATATCCTTATCGTGTTCTACCACCAAAACACTGTTGCCTATATCTCTAAGGTTCTTCAATGAGTTGATGAGCTTTTCGTTGTCACGCTGGTGCAAGCCTATGCTAGGTTCATCCAATATGTAGAGTACATTTACCAGTTGAGATCCTATCTGTGTGGCAAGTCGGATACGTTGGGCTTCTCCACCTGATAAGGTCTTCGACGATCTGTTGAGGGTCAGGTAGCTTAGTCCCACATCTAAGAGGAAGCCTACGCGTGTACGTATTTCTTTTAGTATTTCCGTTGCGATAGTTTTCTGGCGTTCGTCCAATCTGTCTTCCAGATTGTCCAGCCAATGCGCGAGCTCGGCGATGTCCATTGCGGCCAGCTCAGCAATGTTTTTATCTGCTATTTTGAAATGGAGCGATTCTTTACGTAGGCGGTCTCCATTACAGCTAGGACATACCACCTGGGTGCGGAACTCTTCCAATGCAGGAGCATCATCGGTATATTTTCCACTCTGTTCTTCCAATAGTTTGAAGATTCCGGAAAAGTTAACTTTATACTCTCTGGCACCATACGAGCCATATGACACTGTCAATGGAATGCTTTCTTCCGAGCCAAACAGTAGAAGGTCTATTTGGTCTTCCGTCAGCTTTTCTACAGGCGCGGTAATCGATATGTCGAATTTCTTGGCCGCAGCCTTAATAATGGCACTAGTCCAAGACTCCTTCAGCGGACCTAGAGGTACAATAGCGCCTTTCTGTATGCTTTTGGTTTTATCAGGAATGACAATATCTTTATCTATCTCAAAAATATAACCCAATCCGTCACACTTAGGGCATGCGCCATACGGTGAGTTAAAAGAGAAAGTATTTGGTTGAGGTTCGTCATACGAAATTCCCGACTCAGCATCCATAAGATAGCGGCTAAAGAACTGCTCTTTTGTGTTGTCACGATTGACAATTTTTATAATGCCTTTGGCTGCCTTCATTGCTTGAAGTACAGATGTATATAATCGTTTCTGATTGCTTTCGGAAACGGTGAGACGGTCAATGACGATTTCTATGTCGTGGATTTTATATCGGTCCACCTGTAGTTTGGGTACCAAATCCAGAATTTCACCGTCCACACGAACTTTAGAATATCCTTGTTTGCGAATCTGTTCGAACAGCTCTCGATAATGTCCCTTTCTACCTTTTACGACGGGAGCCAGCACGTTGACACCTTGACCATCAAAGTCTTTCAATATCTGGGTTACGATTTGTTCTTCAGACATGCGTTGCATACGCTTTCCCGTAATGTAGGAGAAAGCTTCACTGGCCCGTGCATAGAGCAGACGCAGAAAGTCATAGATTTCGGTGATTGTACCTACCGTAGAACGCGGATTTTTATTAGTAGTCTTCTGTTCGATAGATATTACAGGACTTAAACCCGAAATTTTGTCGACGTCAGGTCTTTCCAGCCCACCCAAAAATTGTCGGCTATAGGCCGAGAAGGTCTCCATATAGCGGCGTTGTCCTTCCGCGTATATGGTGTCAAAGGCTAAAGATGATTTTCCTGAACCACTCAATCCGGTGATGACTACCAGTTCATTTCGGGGAAAGGATACGTCAATATTTTTTAAGTTGTGTACGCGGGTGCCATACACTTCCACCTCACTTTGCTCCCCTAAATCGATGAACTTTGAGTTTTTTGACATGCTTTGTTAGAATTGTGAACTTGCAAAGTTACTGAATATTAAATGAAGTTGTATTGTAGTATAATGATTTAGCAGGTATTATTATATTCTAATGATATAATATTTATTTGTAATTTGGATATACAAAAACTTTGATTTTGAAAAAATTAGATTTAAACCGTCAGGAAAAGGAAGTGGTGGATCATGCTCTTCGCTTTTGGTATGAGGAAGGAAGGATAGATGCAGCAAAAAGAGAGGAACTTCAATCCACGATTGAAGAGCGTGGCTTCGAGTGGAAAGTTTTGGCACGGTACGCCTTTTGGGTTGCTCTTGCTTCCTTGATTTTTGCTGTTGTATCTCTTTTTGCAGACGATACATTGGAACGCTTTGTCCAGCAATTTTATGACACACCTGATATTGTGTTTTGCTTAGGCTTTGCCGTGTTGGCTACGGTATTCTATCTGTGGGGACTGCGTAATAAGAATAAGTTTCCGGAAAAGACTTTTTCCAATGAAACGTTGATGCTTGCCGGTTCTTTTGCTACGGCAGCTTGTATAGGCTTTCTGGGTAAGATTCTAGATAGAGAAACTCACTATTTCACGGTGTTGTTCTTCCTATCTATTCTTATTTACGGTATTTTGGCTGTAGTCATGCGGTCCAAGCTTATTTGGGTGTTTACCCTTGTGGCTCTCGGTGTGTGGTTTGCCACAGAGACCGCTTATCATAGTGATTGGGGTTGGCGCTTCTGGGGTATGAACTACCCATTGCGTTTTACTATCTTCGGGGTTTTGCTTACGGCGGGAGCGGTGTTTCTACAACCAAAGATAGAAGTCTTGCTTCCTTTTCAGTCTACGAGTATTGTGGTAGGCTTACTTTATACGATGATAGCCTTGTGGTGTTTGTCCATTTTTGGAAACTATAGTGATTTGGAGGCCTGGACACGTATCCGGCAGTATGAAATCTTCTATTGGGGCCTGTTAGCGGTTTTCATTTCTTTAGGCTTAGCCTTATATGGGTTGAAATATAAGGATAGTACGATAAGAGATATAGGATTTGTTTTCTTCTTATTGAATCTTTATACCCGATTTGTGGAATATCTGTGGGACAACATTAACAGGACCATCTTTTTTTTATTGTTGGCCGTATCTTTCTGGTTCGTGGGGCAGTGGTCGGAAAAGATCTGGAAGCGCAATAAAAGCTCTTCCAGATGATATTTAATTTATTTTGATGCTATAGGTTATTTCCACACCACCGGCAGCTAACATGTCGTGCACTGAGCAATATTTTTTTACAGCCAGTTCAGCAGCCTTTTGGGCTTTGACTTCGTCAATATTGCCTTTTAGCAAGAAGCTGATATGAATTTTTGTGAATATGTTAGGGATTTCTTCACGACGTTGACCTTCTACTTCTACCTGTATATCTTCCACATCTTGTCGTTGCTTTAGGAGTATGGTCGTCAGATCAAAGACGCTGCAGGATCCAAGGGCCATGAGGACCAGTTCCATAGGTCTTACTCCTTTTCCTTCTCCGCCAATAGCTTCCGAACCGTCGATATTGACTTTTACTGTTGAAGAGCTGCTTTCTCCTTCAAAATGGACGGCTTTATTTTTTCGTTTTAAAATAACTTTCATGACAAAATTGTTTTATAGTATCTCTAAAATAACAAAAGGTCGCCTAAATAAAGCGACCTTTTGTTATTTCTTGCTTTTTAATGATTATTAAGGCATTTTCACGCCTCTATAATTTGTAGCATCGATTTTTTCCAGCTTAGTGCCATACTTTGCGTTGATGGCGTCGATGATAAGATTGGCCATGATGGCATTACCCATTGGAGTAAGGTGAATTCCATCCAAAGAGAAGGCGTTGCCGGTAACAAATGCGGAGCTTACAGCCACCCCGTTGTAAATTATACCTGTTTTAAGGCGTGACAACAAGGCGTTTACGTCTGCTACGGCAAGGTTTTTCTGCTGACCGATTTCTGTGATGAATTTATTCAGTTCGTTGATATGTGTTCTCAAATTTTGCACTTCAGCTTCATCCAACACGTATTTATCTTCGATCGGGTTGAGAGGATGGAAGCCGTAAGGAATCTGCTGAGTATTAGGTTTACCTAGCAAGCCGGCACTAGAGAATGGTAATACGAAAAGGTCTTGGTCTGTTGCTGCTCGAGGACCTGTTTTCGTCGCGATATATAGGTTTTCTATGGTCGTTCCGGCAGCCTGCGAGGCAGCATCCAACAATGCTTGGCGTGTTACGGTAGTAAGGTAAGGAATGTTGGTCACATCAGGAATAGTAGCTATAACCCCCTTCTGTCCGTTGGCGGTAAGCTTATTGATGAATTGCGTATATACGGCTTTGAAAACGGCCACAGAGGTTAAGGCTGTGGTACCTGCTGGGTTGTCATCCACCGCTCCGTTTGTTGCGTAGCCCAACACATCATTGTTTCCCAACCAGAAAGAGAAGAAGGTATGGTTGCGATTGTCTACGAAATCTTGATAGGAAACCCTTCCTAAATCCGTATCTGGCAAGAGACGTGCAAAATACATATTTGCTGCACTTACTATGCCTTGTCCGGAGTGATCCAGACGCATTCCCGGAACACCGAGGTTATGAATCTCAGAACCAGAATATTTGGCTAATACGTTTGGTGCAGTATAAGCCAGTTTTTCTGTTACATTCTCTGTAACAGGTCTGCCGTTTTCTAATGCGGCAAGACGGATATATCCCGATCCGTTGGATTGCGCTTCTGAAAAGAATGGCGTATTGAACTCACCTCCGCCATGACTTTTCATTTGCTCTGCGACGAGATTAGGGAAAGCTACCTGTTGGCCTTCCAGATACAAACCACCGTCGGCGAAGCCTGCGGTCAATGAGTTACCTACGGCAATATATTTTGAGAAATTTACCGACGAAGAATTGGCTGGGCCAAATTCTTTCGTTATTTCAGGTTTACACGAACTGGCTAAAGCTAATAAAGCTAGTCCGACATATAGTTTTATATTTTTTTGAAATCTTTTCATAGTCTATATTACCATTTGTAAGTTAAAGAAAGTCCAGGGGCGTGTATGTTCGTTTTATACGTTCCAGCAAGACCAGTCACGACATTTTGGGTTGTACGTTCGGTGATACGTTGGAAGGTGTACGCTCCCGACAGATCCATTTTGTGCGACAGGTTTACTGTAAATCCAGCAGACGCCATTATACGGTTATTATCCGGAGTTTCAGCATACACATATGATGACTGAACAGGTGTATATACATAGCCGGCACCTGCCCTTAAACTAAACTTGTCAGAGGCTTTATAATTGATCCCTGCTTTAGCAGATAGTGCGTTCTGGTATTTCTTATCCTGCTCGGTATCGGTTAATACTGGGGTATTGTCTTCGTAGTCGAATACCAGTTTGCGGTATATGCTGTAACCTATAAATGTAGCGTCACCAGCGATATCCACTTTGCTGCTTACAGGGAATGAAATCCCTACATTGAATGAGCCAGGGAGAGGTAGCTCGGCGCTGAACTTCGTATTTGGGAAAGAAGCTGCCACAGCTGAAGGAACGGTAAATTCTGCATCCCCGTCTTTCAGTTTGGTAACGACTTTTGAGCGATAACTCAAGGAAATCGCTATCTCGTTTTCTAGATGATAGTGTACACCGATATTATATCCTGTTCCGGTACCTACACCCGTAAGCTCGGCTTTTCCCGGAGCTCCATGTTGGTCAAATACAGGGATAGAACGTGATAGATCCACTGTCCCCAAATTATATACGAAACCTCCTCCTATACTGAAGTTGTCTGTTATTTTGAAGCTCAACGTAGGCTGTATATAAATGGCACGCATAGATAAGTGGTTGAGTTCAAATCTGCCTGGCCATTGGTCACCCCAGTTTACGGCGCCTCCGAAAGGAGTGTAAACACCTATTCCTGC
Source organism: Sphingobacterium thermophilum (assembly GCF_039541675.1). NCBI lineage: Bacteria > Pseudomonadati > Bacteroidota > Sphingobacteriia > Sphingobacteriales > Sphingobacteriaceae > Sphingobacterium > Sphingobacterium thermophilum. Next base: position 320,928 of record NZ_BAABGR010000015.1, read on the forward strand.
TTTCCACCAACTGTTGTTTGGTCCGAAAGTGGCAAACACCGAAAAAGGTGGCGAAACCTGAAATTTGGTGTCATATTGCACGTTGCTTTTCACTTCTTTAAAAGCGGAACGATACATTACACCTGTCGCACCTATAGATATTCCATTGGATGTGGTTTTTACCACCGCTCCAGGATTGTAAAATATACTCGTCTCATCAACAAATAAGGCAGACCCGGCACCGGACATACCTAGTGCTTTGATGCCTTGCGTGTTCACTTGAGAGCCTTGAGCAAAGGCCAGCGTCGGACACGCCAACAATACAGCATAAAGTAGTTTTCTCATATATTGAGGTTTTCTTAAGTTAAAAAATACAATGCTAACATAGTATTTTTCTTGTGAAATAAAAATAAAAAATGTCTTTTTTTGATTATAAGAATTGATTAACTTGACAATCAAACACTAAAAACAACCACCATGAGTCAAGTAACATTTAAAGGAACACCAGTACATACGCAGGGAAATTTACCTGCTGTAGGTGCTATAGCACCGAACTTTTCTTTAACATCATCGGACCTTTCGCAAAAAACCTTGAAGGACTTCGAAGGCAAAAGAGTAGTGCTTAACATTTTCCCAAGTGTCGATACCGGCACCTGCGCTGCTTCCGTACGGGCTTTTAATGAGATAGCATCTTCATTGGATAATACGGTGGTGCTATGTATTTCTAAAGACTTACCTTTTGCACAAAGTAGATTCTGCTCTGCAGAAGGTCTGAAAAATGTGATTACCCTGTCCGAGTATAAAGATAGTAATTTTTCGGATGCTTATGGATTAAAATTTGTTGACGGCCCCTTAGAAGGCCTTCTTAGCAGAGCCGTAGTGGTCATTGACGAATCAGGAAAGGTTATCTATACGGAGCAGGTAGCCGAAATTGTAGATGAGCCAAACTATGAAGCAGCATTAAATGTATTGTAATTACTATCCGAACAGACTAAAAGGTATAGAGGAACATTCTCTATACCTTTTGTATTTATTATTGTGAATGATAATCGATAGATTAAGATGTTTTATAGTATAGTGTCCGAAAATTGGTCTTCTTTCGTTAAGAAATGGAGCAAAGAAGAAAAGGTCCTGTTAGTTATACTTCCGGAATTAGACATAAACTCGAAGTTGAAGGAAACGGCTTGTGGATTGTCTTCTGCAAATGTAGAATTCACTGATAATCTAGAAGGTTGTTTAAACAATTTTGAGGCAAAAAATAAGGCAAAAAAAAATGTTTGCCGGATGATTTTTCCGTTTGACCGTAACAAATTTTTTTCGAATAATACAGATCAAAAGGATAAGTTTGAATCTTTTGATATCTGTCCTTTATTTCATTCTTATCCCGAAGAACTTCGAAAAAAACTACTTTCTGCTTCTTGGACTCACTGTGTCGATTATGATCTATTTGTACAGAGGTTATCCAATGTGATAGCATCTTTTTTAAGAGGGAAGAAATCAAGGTTGGTTTTTGATGGAATAGGGGCATCTTTTTTTTCTTGTGGGAAGGATGAATACAAATTGTCGAATGTAGAGGTTTTTTTTGAAGGTGTAAATTTTCGAGAATTGTTAAAAATGATTTTCGAAAAAGTGGGGATAGAGCTTGAATTTTCAGGTAAGGAAAGCAATGAGCGTGGTGTTATTGTAGATTATGATGAAATGTTGCTTGAGGATAAAAATATTTTTTCAGATAACATAAGATTAGGAAATACGGCAATAAAAATATACCCAGGTTATTGTTTCTCGCAGCAGACTATAATTCTATTGAATCACAATTATAGTGATGTTGAAAAAAAACTAGTGGTTGATGTGACAAGTAAAATTTTTCAAGATAAGCACTGATTTTGCCAAAAAATTATGAATTTTGTAGCTTATTTTTTATAAAAATAACATAAAATCATATTAGCTACTTTTAATTGGAATAGTTTTTGTTACACGTGGATGCATAACATTTGGACTTATTGCCACATGGATACTTATGAAAATGAATTTATTGGGGAAGGATTATGGAAGAGAATGTAATAGCTAAAGCTCAGGATCAAGCCCAAGCCGCATCAAATGGAAATAGGGATAAATCTAAAATCTATTTCTTCATCATTGCTATTATGGCTCTTTTGGCCACCAACGTTTACTTTTATGTAAAGTATAAATCTTCTGGCGAAAGACTTTACACGCTTACTCTTCAAAAGGAAAAGCTACAGATAGAGATTGATAGGATAGAGGCTGAGCTGGACAATATAGATAGGATGAATATCCAAGAAATTCCCTCTTCCATATCCGAGCAGCAAGATAGGGCTAGGCAAGTGATTGCCGAATTGCGAAAAGCTTTGGAGGATAGTGAGGTTACAGATCGTAATCTTATTGAGGCCAATGCTCAGCTGGAATTGCTCAAATCGAACGTCTCGAAGCTTATGAGCGAGATAAATGATTTGAGGTTGCAAAACGAGATGCTAAAGAAGGAAAATACAGAACTGCAGCATACCGTAAGACAAGCGCACTCCAAAGTAGAGAAACTCGAACAGGATAATATTTCACTTAACGAAAAAGTCGTAGTGGCTTCTTCGCTGAAGGTTTCGAGCATTACGGTAGATGGAGTAGAGAAAAAGCGTAACGGCAACCTTCAAGTTCAGCCTAAAGCTAAAAAGGCTGATTTCCTGCAAATAAAGTTTACCATTGCGGATAACCCTTTAGCAAAAAAAGGTAAGAAGGTAATTTTTGGAAGAGTAATTGATCCTCAAGGAAATCTTGTTGCATCCTCAAGTGATGAATTTTATATTCAAGGCGATAAGATGAATTATTCTTTTAAAGAAAGTATCAACTTCACTAACAACGGTGAAGAATATCAGTTCTTATGGCAAGATCCTAACGGCAAACTGAAAAAAGGAGCTTATACTGTCTTGCTGTATGTAGATGATGCCATCATGGGAAGGGCTAGTGCATTATTGAAATAAAAGTATAAGTGAAGATAATATATACAAAGGGGACACCATTCAACGGTGTCCCCTTTGTATATTATTGCTTAAAGGGTCTATTTTCCGTAATCCACCTTTTTAGGAAATACGAGAGAAGCTATGATACTTATTGCCAATATTCCGATAATTACTATCAAGGAGTGTAAGGTAGAAAATCCCCATTCTTTAAGGTAACTATGAAGAAGCATTTTTGCTCCGATGAATACCAAAAGAAATGCCAACCCGACTTTCAGGTAGTGGAATTTGTGAATAATATTTACCAGTAGGAAAAACATAGATCGCAGCCCCAGTACCGCAAAGATGTTAGAGAAAAAGACGACATAAGGGTCTTTTGTTACTGAAAATATCGCGGGGATGGAGTCTACGGCAAATATTAGGTCGGTAAATTCTATGACCAAAAGCACTAAAAACAAAGGAGTGATGTATTTAACTCCGTTTTCTTTCAGGAAGAATTTGCCGCTGTCCAGCTTATGTGTTACTTTAAAATATTTGCTGGCAAATTTCACGACCGGATGGTTTTTGGGATCTACCTCCTCTTCCTGATTTCGGTTGATATACATTGTGATACCTGTATATACAAGGAATGCTCCGAAGACATACAGTATCCACCCGAATTTGGCTATTAAGGCAGCACCTACGAATATGAATATACAGCGCATGAGGATGGCTCCGAGGATACCCCATACTAATACTTTATGATAATATCTTTCAGGAATACCGAAAGAGCTGAAGAGCAGTACCATGACGAAGATGTTGTCCACAGAAAGCGCATATTCTACCACATATCCCGTAAGATATTCGAGTGTAAGGTTGGTATTATAGGCCTGTATGCTTGCCGCCACGTCATTTACGTTGATTTTTATGTCGTGATGGTGTTTAGCTACGATTTCCTGTAGCCGTGCTATATCGTGTACGTCGTGTAGTTCATAGCCCCAAAAGTAGAGAACACCGCCGAAGGCAAGGGCGAAGAGTACCCATATCAAAGACATGATAGCTGCGGCTTTCAACGTGATAGGTTTGTTGTCCTTGGCAAACAATCCCAAGTCAATAGCCAACATGAGGATTATAAAAATTATAAATCCTCCAAAAAACATTAATTCGTGATTCATTTTATTTGTTTCGTTCTGTTGTAAATGTTACCAAGTCTTGCAACCCTTTTTTATATTCATTATCTGGAAAGTCGTTAAGCAGTTCAAATGCTTCTTGCTTAAATTGAAGCATTTTTTCTGTGGCATATTCCAACCCTCCACTTTGGCGCACAAAACGAATCACTTCGGCCACTTTGTCCGGATTTTCGTTGTGGTTTTTCACCAAGTTGATGATGTTTCTTTTCTGTGCTGTTGAGGTCTGACTCAACGCGTAGATCAGAGGCAAGGTCATCTTCTTTTCCTTGATATCGTTTCCCACTGGTTTACCTACATCATCAAATCCGAAGTCGAAAAGGTCGTCCTTGATTTGGAATGCAAGACCTACTTTCTCACCGAAGAGACGCATTTTTTCGACGGTGGCGTCATCTGCCCCTACCGAACAGGCTCCGGAAGCACAGCAGGAAGCCATTAACGAAGCAGTCTTTTTACGGATGATTTCGTAGTATATATCCTCTTTGATGTCCAGCTTGCGTGCTTTCTCAATCTGAAGTAATTCGCCCTCGCTCATCTGTTCCACAGCATGGGATACTATCTTGAGGAGCTTCAGCTCGTTATTGTTTACGGAAAGCAGCAATCCTCTAGCTAGGAGAAAGTCTCCTACCAGTACGGCTACTTTATTCTTCCATAGGGCGTTCACTGAGAAGAAGCCTCTGCGCTCGTTGGCGTCGTCGACTACGTCGTCGTGTACCAAGGAGGCTGTGTGGAGTAGTTCTACTAAGGAAGCCCCTCTATAGGTGGATTCGTTAATCGTACCACATAGTCCGGCAGAGAAAAAAACAAACATGGGGCGCATTTGTTTGCCCTTCTGCTTGTATAGGTATTGGGTGATGATATCCAGCAAAGGCACATTGCTTTGCATGGCCTGTCTGAATTTTTTTTCGAAAGCGGCTATTTCTGCAGCTATGGGCTTCTGTATTTCTTTTAAACTTAGCATGTATAATAAGACCTACCAATATGCAAATATCAGTGAGTTTTAAAGATAATAAAATACTTAGATAGATTTTACGCTCTTTTCCAATTCTTCATACCAAGCTTCACCATATTCTCTTATCAGTGGGTCTTTTAGGAATTTATATACAGGGACTTGGAGTTCTTTGCCAAAGGTGCAGGCATCTTTACATATATGCCAGCGGTCGTAATGTAGTACATCGAAGCCTGGATATCGGGTGGTGCGGATTGGGTATAGGTGACAGGAGATAGGTTTCTTCCAGTCTACTTCTCCCATTTCGTAGGCTTTCTCTATGGCACATTTGGTAATGCCATTTTCCCAGGTTACATAAGCACATTCCTTGTTGCCGTCCACGCAGGTTGTGGTCAGGTCGCCATCGGCGTCGACAACGCTGGTGCCAAACTTTTCTATGGCTTCAATGCCTTTTTCGGTCATGTATTTTTTGACCTTTGGATATACTTCTTCGAGAATCTCTTTCTCCGAATCGCGCAAAGGGGCTCCTGCATCTCCTTCGACGCAGCAGATACCTTTGCATTTGGAGAGATTGCAGACAAAATCGTTATTGATAATGTCTTCATGCACTAGTACGTTGCCAACCTCAATCATCAATCTATATTTATTTTGAATAACTTACTCGTTTCCCTAATTCGTACTTCAATCCTTCGGCTTTCACCAGTTCCATGGTTACCGAGCCGATTAGAATTTCCACTTGTGCGCGAACGGGAATTCTGTTGCCGTCATTGGTAACCCAAAGATACAGCTTACTATTTTTCTTGAATATACGTCCCGGCTTGATTTCTGGACTTAGCTTGATGCAGTCCAAAGTACCGATGCTGGTTTTGATTTTTTCCGTTCCGATGTAATATACCTTTAAGGTTGCTACCTCATCGTTGAGGAAGTAGGTGATATTGAATGCATCGCCGCTTTTAAGTCCTGACAAGTCCAAGTTACGTGCAAAATAGTACGCAGATACTAAGTCGAAAAGCTGGCCTGTAGGACTTTTGAAAGTTCCTTTATTACCCTTAACCGTATGGTTGACATGGTCGAATGTTGCGTATTCTTTCCTTCTGTAGTTGTTTTCCTTGATATCCTCGATGTAGAGTAGTGGCTGGTAGGTCTTTCCGTCTATGTACGAATCATACTGATTACGTACATGATAAAACACAGAAAAGGCCGAAGCGGTTTCTCCAAAGGCGCTAAGGTGAAAGACATCCTTGCTGCTGAATTGCAGGTTGGATTTCTTCACAGACAGTACTCCTGTTGCTGCAGAAATGAAGCCGTACTTAAGTTTGTAGGTCAGCTTTTCCCCCTCTTTGAAGGTAGGTTCTTTCAAATAAGGTAAGGTTTGGGAATAAGCATTACAAATGTTTATTAGTATAGCAAATAATACAACGTAAAAATTTCTCATATAAGTATGACCTCAAAATAAGTACAAAGTTTAACTTTTGCGTTTGAATACCGGAACTGTGGAGCATGGTTCGCCGTACATAATGCTTTTGGCTACCAAAGAAAGTTTTGCGGTGAAATTGATAAACGCACTTTCGGGGATATATATATCGCCGCAGCCTTTGACCACCACACGTTGGTCCTGATATTGGGTATAATCTATGCTGTCTATGGCTTTGTCGAACAGCGTGGCTATGAGGTGTTCTTTATTGCCAAAAGTAATAGATTGTGCATATGCACTTAGCTTATTGGCCAATATCATATAAGCCCAAGTCGGGATAATGGCGTCAGCAGTACAGATGATGCCGACATGTTTACCTTGGTATTGCGACCAGTCGTGTTGCTTGGCAAAGTCGCGGAAATCTTTTTCTCTAAGTATCAGACCTTGAAAAAGATTGTCTTTAATATCGTAGATAACGATATCTTCCGGATTTGGTGCATATACTGACAAGTCTACCGTAATCAAACCGCTCTGTGCTACCTTGTTTATGATATTTCCTGTATTATCCATAGCCGTAAAATAAAATAGCCGAACATGTTTATGTTCGGCTATAAAAATAATTATAATATCTTAATAAAATCTAATTCGATTGTCATCTATATCGGCGTTGTCCATAAGGGCTTTGAAGACAGCTCCCCATGCACGTTGTTGTTTTGCCGATAGGATTTGTTTTTGTTGTGTTTTGCGTTCTGATTCCACCATTTCTTTAGGATTTACGAAGCTCAACACCTGTACAGCATATACCCCTTGGTTGCCTTCAATACTTTTTGAAGGTTTGTTAGGTTGCAGTCCGAAAGCTGTACCTACCACTGCACTTTCGAAAGCTACACCAGGGAGTACAGGATTTGCCAAGACGATATTTTCTACTGTCTGAGCTGTTTTGCCCAATTTTTGGGCTACCTGATCTATTGAAGAAGCACCTTTTAGGGCGTTATCCATTTTTTCTTTAAGCATACGGGCTTTTACCATGTTACGTACACCCAAGATGATTTCACCTTTTACTGCTTCTAGTGGTTGTACGCCTTTAGGGCTGATGCCAGCATTTTTAGCGATAATGAAATACTCATCCGATTCGAAGATTTGCTCTGCAACTTCACCAGCTTTTGCCTCGAATGCCCAGCGTACCAGCTCTCTTGGAATAGAGATGCCGTTAAGTGTGTTGTCCATAGCACGTAGACGGAAAGCCTTTCCGACCTCAAGTTGATGTTTCTTGGCTACTTCTTCGAAGTTTTTGCCGTTGATTTCCGAATGTAGATTGTTAGCTTTAGTGTAAGCCGCATCTGTAGTTTCTTTGCCTGCAGAAATCACTTTGTCTACTACGGCAGCTTTTACGATTTTCGAGTTACCTATATGTTTTTCTATACGTAAGATATGTACGCCGAATTGTGACTCTACTACCACGATGTCTCCTGGCTTTCCGTTGAAAGCAGCTTCCTCAAAAGGTCCTACCATCTGACCTCTTGCGAAAGTACCTAAGTCACCTCCTTTGTTTTTGCTTCCTGGGTCTTGGCTGAATTCGATGGCTAGTGTTTCGAATTTTTCTCCTTTAGCCAATAAACCTTTGATAGAGTCAGCCTTGGCTTTAGCTTTATCCAGACCTCCCTCAGCAGCAGGATTTAATAAGATGTGACTAGCCTTTACCGAGTCGGCACTGAACTTAGCATCCAGCACTTTAGCAATCTCGTATTTGCCTTCTGAAAGGTAAGGACCCACAACAGTACCCACCGGAACATTGAAGATCACAGAGTCCAATGCACCGCTCAACTGTCCTTTCTTGAAGTAAGTTACAGGAATTTTAGAATCAGCATTTACGGATACGAAAGTAGAGTCGTTGGTTGATGCCGCTAATTGTGTTTTCAAGTTTTGGATATTAGCCAATGTAGCTGCAGTATCTTTTGAACTTGGTCTCGCATCGATAAGGATGTAGTCTACGGTGCGAGTTTCTTCTTCATTTCTGAATAAGTTTTTGTATTTGTTGTAATATTCTTTGTAGTCTGCATCAGTTAGTTTGATGTCTGCATCGTTTACTGATGAATAGTCAAGTAATACGTATTTGAAGTTCGCCAATTTATTTTTGGCGGTGTATTCATCTTGAGCTTCCAATGCAGTAACATATAGTGATGATGCTACTAGGGTAGAGTATTTCTCTGCAAGACGTTGCGAGCGGATTTGCTCTAGCATAGCATCCCATTGTTGACGAACTTGAGGGTTGTTTTTTGCTTCAGTGATCACTTGCGACAAGTAATTTCTGTCGAAAGCTCCTGTCTGAGGGTTAGTGAATGTCTGTACGATTTGTTGAGCTGGGTTAGGACCGGTGATCAAATCGTTGAATTCATTTTTGCCTACAGTAATTCCGATTTTTTCGATTTCAGCGTTCAACAATTCTTGCGAAACCATCTGATTCCAAACTTGTTGAACAGCGAAATTTTTGAGCTGTGGAGTTTCTACTCCTCCCATTTGTTGTTGGTAGTTTAAGGCAGTTTGTTCTACCATGGCATTGAATTCATTGTAGTCAATGCTTCTGCCATTAATGTTACCTACCTGATTTTGTGATTTAGCCCATAGAGGTACTCCCGATTGTAAAGCATCTCCTAATAAAAACGCAAGAATTGCTAAACCGATGACGATGATCACTAATCCCGCACGGTTACGCAAATTACCCATTAATCCCATATTTCGTAAATTGTATTTATGTGTTCTTTAGTTATTTAAATTGACTTGTTTTTTTAACAAGGCGCAAGATACAATTTTTATAAAAAAAAAGCATATAAAATATATGCTAATTCCAAAAGTGTTTTTTCTTTTTTTTAGGTTATAATTTTATTGGCCGAAACTAGGCAAGGCACTTTTGTTTGAAGGAATATAGAAACCTGACATTTCCTGTGCTTCTATATTGCGAAAATCCAAGTCCGAACGGAATGACGAGGCTTGGAAACTACCACGGTTGTCTTTGAATTCGAAGGTGATAGGTGCATTATTGTAATATATCTTTTGGTTTTCGTCATAGATGATTTCTTCCGACTTGATGATAGAGCCGTCGGCCATAGTGATGACCACGTTCTTATGGAATTCGGTGATTCCTTCTTTGGCCTTCTGTATGCCGTAATCCGACTTTATACGTTGTGTTTCTTTACCTTGTTCGTCGAAGAAGATAATCTGTAATCCTTTTTCGAATTCGTAATTATTGTTTCGTCCAGCTGTTGTGTCGTGATAGATTTTCATTTCAGGACCTGTGAGCTGGGCTTTGACGATGGCCGAATCGCTATAGATTATACGCACATCTTTGTAGGTGTCAACCGCCTCTTCAGCCTGTATGTTTTCTATGGCCTTGATATCTTTCATGTCATTTTCACAGGCCGTAAATAATAAAAACCCTATTATGCTGAATGATAATAGGGGTGCAATATGTTTGCGTATATACATGCTGTTAATCATAACTTCTTCTTTGGAACCAAAGGTCATTGATGTTGAATCCAATGTTGATGTTAATGTAACGCTCTCTTACAAGGTTGTTACGCAATGTACCTTGCTGCCCAATCTCTGCCGAGATATTGATTCGAGAAGAAGTTCTACCGAAGTTGGTCTCTGGAAGAGGCAATCCTAAGCCTACGGTAATGGCCATATCGTTGATGCGCTGTTGAGACGTAGTGATATGTCCCTGATTATATCGGAATCCTAATCTATAGTCTACGATATCCCAGTATTTAAGGGAGGTAGGGTCCGGCTTAAACTGACCTCCAATGGCAAACCCGTAATTTTTTCCTAAGGCATTTTCGCCGACACGGGTTTGGTAATATGACCAGTCTGCATATTTGAAGTCAGCACCGATCATCCAAGAGTAGCCTTTAGATAGGGTGATTCCTACATTATGCTTCAGTGGTAAGTTGATGTTACGTTTTGTTGCTGGTGCCTGTGGCAAAGAATCCAACGGCACATTTTCGTAGTCCGGATCCAGTGAAGGCTGGGTACGAGTTATGAGCTGTGACGTGGTTTCTTTCACGGTATTGTTCAGCGATCCTGAATAGCCTATGGTGAGGTTATGTTTTCGGCTGACCGCCAAAGAATACTGTACGCCGTAATCTACAGTAAGACCGCGGATAAGGCGTGTTTCTTGCAGTTTGGTGTTCAACGCTTCGTAGTCGTCAGGGAATGTTACGGAAAGGTTATCTTTCAGCTCACCGAATAGGAATCCCGCATTACCACCTATGCTAAGCCCTTTGAAAGGAGAGAAGCCGTAGCCAACAAACGCTTTGTTCAGTCCTCCTTCTCCGTAAGAAGTCTGTTTTGTTACTATAGATCCGTTTGTTTTATACTCCGTTTTGTTGTAGCCTATGTCCGAGTAAGGCATCAGACCGAAGGCCACGCCGTGGTTACGCGCTATGGAGAAAGCATAGCCGAAATGTGAAAATGCAAAGTCGGCCGTATTATCGGATGCTGAATTTTTTGTAAGTTGTGTGATATTGCCATATAATCCCGCATCGAGTATGGTTCTATTGAGCGCTGAATAACTTGCTGGATTGGCTACGTTAAGTACAGGCAATCCGGCTTGATATCTTACTGCTGCTGAAATTCCTCCCATAGATCGGGTCTGTGGCAGCAGGTCTTCGCGCATCTGTCCTATACCGAATTTAGAATATGGGGAGTGGGAAGTGGTTTCCTGTGCTTGAATAGAAGATGCAGAACACAGCAGTGCTGTCCCCAGAATCCATTTTATCGCTTTTTTGGCACTCAATATATTTGACTGTCTATACATATATTTATTTCGAATCCTATTATGGGATTATATTTTACCGTGTTAGGCCAATAATATTACTAACTTTTTTATTTGATACAAAACTATCTATTTTTCTACGAATACCTTAGTCAATTTTGTTAAAAAAGGTTAATCGTTTATAAATTAGTTTTTTACATAAATTGAAAATATAAAATGGTCAGTATAATGACTACATATATTCCTTCATAAAGCCATTTTATCTTGGCATAAGAAAAATAATAAGCCAGATAAATAGCTAAGGGTGGAGCACAGAGCAAGAAATGATTGATATTTATCTTCTCGTTCAGATAAAAAGATGCTCCAATAAGTATCAGCATGTAAAAAAGCAGCTGAAAAGATTTGCGTAGATGAATGATACTACGAAAATATTGTTCCTTGATAACTAGCAGGAACAAAAACATGGCGATTACCAATGGTATAAGAACCAGATAGTCGTGATAGTCTACGTTCAGTCCTGTAGGTAAGGGATTAGCGAAAGGCTTGAAGATAGCTAAAAACTCTTCAAAGCGATCGTACCAATAATAAACTACTCCCAGCAGAAAATAAACTACGCCGAATCCCAGAATCGGAGTTATCCATTCTCTCCAGATAAAAGGACGGAATACGATTAAAGCTATCCACAGCAATAAAAGCATGACAATAAACGGGAAGTATATCAGGCTTCCGACGGCAACGATCATGCCCAGATCGAACATGAGTAACTTTACATCCGGTTGTTTATAAATGTTGAATAGCTTATCCAGCATCCATATGGTGATGAAATTACACAACAGCGTAGGTGACAGGATTAGGAAGGGAAGGAATACGCTGACCAACGTCATAAAGAGTAGTGCGGTCAGGAAGGAAGGCTTCCCCAGAAAGTTGTAATGGTTGATAATCCGGTTTAAGAAAAATGCCTGCAGCAACGTCAGTATAAGCGTGATGATGACGTTGGACTGTGGAGAAAGGTTCTTTCCAAAAGGAATGTTTAACAGGTTGTCCACAGCCGGCTCCAGAAAAAAGGGTTGCAGCTGCTCCGGCAGATGTAAAAAGGCTCCCAAACACAAAAAAGTACCTATCACACATACCCAAAAGATGTTGATAGGCGTAAATTTTCTGAGTTGGTTTATGATCATAGTGCTTTTTCAAATAAAACTGAAAGACTATTTGTCTTCCAATTTCTTTATTCTTCTGTCTATGGTAAACAAAAATATGTACATGCCGATAACGATGGTAAGGATAACGCATACCACTACCCAAATCTTACCGGAGCTTCTTAGACCGGTAGCCATCTCCACGGTGTTATTGTCTTGCGCAAAAGCAGCACATATGTTGAACAGCATTAAAGCCCATGCAAGAGATAATTTTTTCATCGCTTATTGAATTTTATTTGCTTTGTTTTCTAAAAGACGCAATCTAAAACGTAAAGTTAATACCCAAACGCCAGTGAGTATCCATCCTATCACGGCAGTATAGAACACTGGACGCATATTGTTGTCCATATCTAGGTCACCGAAGGTAGAATTTCCGCCGCTGCCCGGGTGTAAAGAGTCTGTAAGTTTTGGTAAGATATACAACAGTACCACCATGATGGGGAAGGCAAAGATGTTGTACACAGCAGATATTTTTGCTCTTTTTTGCTCTTCTTCCAGTGCATTACGTAACACCAGATACGCTAAGTACATCAACGTGGCTATGGCCGATCCATTGAGTTTAGGGTCGTTAGGCCAAGGTTCTCCCCAAGTGATGTTGGCCCATTGCATACCTGTCAACAAGCCGAAGAAGCAAAAAACGATACCCGTGTTTACGGCTTCCACAGCCATGGTGTCGTGCTCCATCTTTCCTCCGTTAAGGTATTTGATGCTGTATATGACGGAAATTAAATACAGCGTCAGCATGGTAAACCACATAGGTACGTGGAAGTATACATTACGGATGGATTCGTGCAATATATACAGCTCTGGCACCGGTCCCATTATTCCTGCAACAATGGTTGAACAAATCATCACTGCAGCAAGAACTTTCCACCAATTTTTTCTCATTTCAGCTAAAAATTTAATCCCTCCAAAGGTACGGAAATAACAATAAAGATATGGTAATAGTTATGACATTAATTGCAAGCAGGACGGCAATTTCGCTGAAACTTATGCTGCGGTCCAAGCCTTGCAAAGCATTATTAGCTAGCTTAATCAGCACAATAAGTAAAGGAATAATTACGGGGAAGGCCAGAATAGCCATGATTGTACTGTTGTTGCCTGTTTTGGAGCTGATTCCTGAAACCATAGTAAATACCGTTGCGAAGCTTATACTTCCTAGCAGTACTGCCACGAAATAAAGCAAAGGATCTCCTACGGGATTTTTGAAGATAAGGGAATAGGTGACGTAGGCGATGACCGAAAGAAGGATCATCAGCAAGGTGTTGTAAATGATTTTGGAGAGGATGATAGCCTTAGGACTCGTGATAGCGTAATAGTAAAGAAGCCGATATTGGCTCTCCTGAACAAACGAGCGGCTTATGGCATTGATGGAAGCGAAAAGAAGGATAATCCAAAACAGAGCATTCCACATCAATGTATCATCTACAGTCTTGAATGCCTGATAACATACGAAGACTGTAGACACTACATATAATATAATGCTGTTGATAGCATGTTTGGAACGCCATTCTAAAATTAAATCCTTGTGGACTAACGTTTTGACCTCTTTCAAAAGATTCATGTGCGACAAAGATACACAATTTTGAAAAAGGAACTTTGATTTAAGTTAGGCTTTAGAAATTTCAGATTTTGCTTTGTCGGCGATGTCTTCTGCCTGATGGGTAATGTCGTTGGCTGCTTCTGAAGCTTTCTGAGCCCAATTTGATGCTTTGCTTGACATTTTATCGATGACGTCCTTACTTACATCTTTAGCTTTTGCCGTTAATTTCTCCAGCTCTTCTTTTGATTTTGCTGCCAACTTAGCCGCTCTTTTAGATTCTTTTTTGGAAATATCTTTTAACGACTTGGTTAAGTCTTTAATCCCTGAATTGGCTTTGTCCAATGTCTTTTTGCCATCTTCTGTTGCCAATAAATAATATGCCGCAGTACCTACTGCTAAACCTAACAATGCGAACGCTACTAATCCATTTCTATTTTTCATAATATTCGATTTTGTTTAATATAAAATTCTATTAATCAGTATTTATACTAAACAAGTATCATTCCAAAAAGTTTTTCCCTTTTGGAAGAGATGGACTTAGCCTTCTCCTATTTTTTGTGAAGATTGTAGGGTGTAGAGATGGTGATATAAGCCTGATCCTTTGGCCAGCAGCTGTTCATGGCTACCGCTTTCAGCTACAACGCCATCTTCTATGACGATAATGTTGTCTGCACTTTTAATGGTTGAAAGCCGGTGCGCAATGATGATAGAAGTTCGGTTTTTCATGAGCTCTTCTAATGCTTCCTGCACGAGGCGCTCCGACTCGGAATCCAATGCGGAGGTAGCCTCATCGAGGATAAGGATGGAAGGGTCTTTCAAAAGCGCTCTTGCAATGGCGATGCGCTGGCGTTGTCCTCCGGAGAGCTTTACACCTCGTTCACCTACTACGGTATCATAACCTTCTGGGAAGCTCATGATAAAGTCATGGGCATTAGCTCTTTTCGCTGCTTCGATGATGCTTTCAGGGTCGGCTTCCAGACGTCCGTAGTTAATGTTTTCACGTATGGTGCCGCCGAAAAGAAGGACATCTTGCGGTACTATGGCCACCTGATTACGGATATCTGTCAAGGAGTATTGTGAGGCTTCGATATCGTCGTAATAGATATGTCCTTTGCTAGGTTTGTAGAACTGTAAGATGAGAGATGCTAAGGTAGACTTGCCGGCCCCCGAAGGTCCTACGATGGCAATTTTTTCTCCGGCCTTGGCACTGAAGGAAATACCTTTAAGAATATTGATGTCCGGTCTTGACGGGTAAGCAAAATGTACATCCTGGAAAGTAAGCTTTCCCTTAATGCGTTTTACGATATCTTTATTGCTTTCATCGATGGTGATGTCTTCTGTTGTTTCGTTAAGAATTTCGATGACCCTTTCGCTGGCTCCTAAGGCGCGTTGTACACTGGCATACAGCTCAGGAAAGCTTCCCATAGATCCGGCGACAAACATGGAATAGAGGATGTAGGTGGTAAGATCTCCTACGGAAATCTCCCCGCTAGATACTAGGGAGGCCCCATACCATATTACAGCAATGACTGCTCCGAAGATACAGAAGATGATGAAGGAAGCAAAAAGTCCACGGAAGGTAGCACCTTTGATAGCTAGTTTGACTACATTGTCCAGCTTTTTGCCGTAGCGCTGTGCTTCGTAATATTCGTTTACAAAAGCTTTGACATTGGTGATGCCTAACAATGTTTCTTGTACAATGCTGTTGGAGTCAGCAAGCTGATCCTGTGTTTTTCGTGACAGATTGCGGATAAATCTTCCGAAAAAGATGGCGCAGACGATAAGGATAGGGAGTATACTGAGATTCATTAGAGCCAATTTCGGCGATACCCAGATTAAGAGCAGGACGCCGATGGTGAGGCTGATAGTCTGACGTATCATCTCAGCCAATGTTGTGGTGAGCGTGTCCTGGATTTGGGAAAGGTCGGCCGAGAGTCTGCTGTTGAGCTCGCCCACTCTTCTGTTGGCAAAGAAGTCTACAGGGAGAGCGATAAGTTTGAGGTAGGAATCACGACGTATGTTGGCAAGGGCTTTTTCAGAGATTTCTACAAAAAGACGGATGCGGAAAAAAGACATGATCGATTGGAACAAAAGTATACACAGTGCCACCAACCCTATATAAAAGACGCTAGGTTCTAGCCAAGGATAGGTCTGCTTACCCTGCGAAGCGTCTATCATAGCGCCTAAAAGGGCAGGAAGGGTAAGCATCGTTAAGCTCGACAATACCAAAAATACCATGCCTACCACAAATTTGGTTTTATAAGGCGTCAGGTACGAGAAGATTTCTAATGCTTTCTTAAGAAGTTCCTTGTTAATCTTTGGTTTTGGTAATTCTCCAGCATGCGAATCGCCACTATTCAATCTCGGTCTTGCCATTTTCGTCAACTTAGTCCTTAATAGGCGACAAAGGTACATATAATCGCCTAGGATGCTATCAAACTTTCGTCACATTTTTTGCTCTAAGACATGTATAAAGGTAGATAATAATACCTATCAACACTAATGTTACAAAGATAAATAAGGAAAGGTAGGAGCTGCTTTGGTGTTCTTCCTGTTCCAAGGTATTTATTTTCTCTTTGAGTCTTTCGTTTTCCTGCTGCAGTTTGCTGATAGTCTTCATATATGCCGTTACCTGTTGGTCGTATTCTGTGGCCATACGTTGGTAGCGTTCGCGTTCGCTGTCTTTAAGGTCTAGCAGCTTTCTTGTTTCGATAAAAATGTTGTTGTCATTGATGACTATTTCTTTAAGAATATCTATGGAGCGTTGCATATCTCCTTTTGACTTGAATAAGCCGAAGATACCTGTTTTCTGTTTCAAGGATTCGTCATATTCGCCAAATTTACGGCTCCGCTCATTTAGGAGTTGGTTCACACGCTGACGTTGATCTTCGAAAGCATTGATGCTGTCCGATGACGTGTGAGCATAATTTTGTAGAGTTAATCCCCACAAGAATAGAAAAAGGAATGTTAGTCTTAGTGTCATTTGTCTGCTGTTGATGGACATAAGACTAAAAATACTCTTTTTCGTTTAATATAAAGCTAGTCGATAAACTCCACCATAATAGTTTCGTCCGGGTAGAGACCTAGCAGGCTGCTGGCGTTACCTTTGTTGATGGCTATTTCAAGATAGTTGGAGATGCCGAAGAGACACAGTTTTTCTCCTTCTGCCACTTCATTATAGTGCCAGCTCATCTTGTTGATGGTTTCGTTGCGTTTGAAGTGGAGGATGAAGTTACGTCCTCGCTGCACTTGGTTGAATAACTCTTTGCTGATATTGCTGATTACATTGCCAAAAGAGTCGATGTAGGACACGTGACCTTTGATGATGTTTCCCTCGATAATAGGGAGCAGGGTAACCTTCTGCACTGGGGATTCAATGGCGGGGCCCAGCTCTTTTATGTCTTTGCCGGAGGCAATGTGACAGGCTGCTTTCACCAATATGTCTGCCAGGGGGAAGTGTAGGAATCGAAGGTCTTGCATCAGCTCGATTTCTACTAAATCTTCCGGTTTGTTTTCGCCGAGGATAATGCTGAAAATGCCATTGTCCGCCCCAACGAAATAATGGCCGTCATATTTCATGGCGATATAGCGGTTCCCTTCTTGAAACACAGTGTCTATACCGATAAGGTGTACTGTGTTTTTTGGGAAGTAGTGGTAAGCATTTTGCAAAACAAATGCTGCATGCTGTATGTTGAAGGAAGGGATTTCATGAGTAATGTCTACCAATCTCACATCAGGAAGCAAGGAAATAATGCTTCCTTTAAGTGCCGCTTGATAAAAGTCGCGATACCCAAGATCAGTTGTTAACGTAATTACACTCATTTTTTATTGTTAGTGCGTAAGATGAACGCAACTATGCTATTCCTTAATATTATCCCGAAAAACGAATACAAAGGTAAGAAAATACCCTTTGTCGAATGTCTTTATTGTGTTTAAAATAATGATTTTTTTTGGAATTAGTGACAGTCAGAATATTAGTTTGTATTTTTGTTAGGAAGAAGGAAATATATTCCTCGAAAGATTGAAATTTGTTAAAAGTTAAAACATATAAAAGAAAGAAAATTTGAGTGAATTAGTAGTAAATTTAGAGAATGTCAATCTTGTCGCTTTGTGGGGAGCACAGAATGAGAATTTTGAATTCATCAAGTCCAGATTTCCAAAGCTGCGTTTAATAGCTCGAGGTACGGAGCTTAAGGTGCTTGGGGAAGAGGCAGAGCAAAAAGCGTTTGAAAGCAAGTTTTCCGACATTCTTGATCATGTCTCCAAATTTGACAATATAGAGTCCATGCAGCTGGAGGAGTTTCTCGGAGGCCAGATGAAGGGAGAAGTTGCCAAGAAGGAGAAGATAGAAGCTTCATCTACAGCGAAAGGGGAGCCTATAGTCTACGGACCTAACGGCCTGATTGTGCGTGCACGCACACCGAATCAGCGCAAGATGGTGGAAAGTATAAATAAAAATGATATACTTTTTGCCATAGGACCTGCGGGTACCGGAAAGACCTATACTGCGGTAGCCCTGGCAGTGAGAGCTTTGCGAAATAAGGAAATCAAAAGGATCATATTGACACGCCCTGCCGTGGAGGCCGGTGAAAATTTAGGCTTTCTACCAGGCGACCTTAAAGAGAAGGTGGATCCATATCTTCGTCCTCTATATGATGCTTTGGACGACATGATTCCAGCTGAAAAGCTTAAAGGATATCTTGAAAACAGAACCATAGAGGTAGCACCACTGGCATTCATGCGTGGTCGTACCTTGGACAACTGTTTCGTGATATTGGATGAGGCGCAGAACGCTACAGATATGCAGCTCAAGATGTTCTTGACCCGTATGGGGCCTTCTGCCAAATTCATCGTAACAGGGGACCTTACGCAGGTCGATTTGCCTAAGAAAAATCAGTCTGGATTGGCTACGGCGATAAAGATCCTAGACAATATTGAAGGCATTGATATAGTATATCTGACAGGAGGGGATGTGGTGCGCCACAAGCTTGTAAAACGTATCCTCGAAGCATACGGAGATTTGAATAAATAGAAAAATAGTATATAAAGACACAAGGGTGTCATAACAAAAAATATGAGCGCAATTAAGGAAACCAACTTTACGTTTGAGAAGCAAACAGCATTTTACAGAGGAAAAGTAAGAGACGTTTATACTATTGACAATCAGTACTTGGTGATGGTCGCTTCGGACCGTATATCGGCTTTCGATGTGGTATTGCCAAAGCCTATTCCTTATAAAGGGCAGGTGTTGAATCAGATAGCAGCAAAATTTTTGAAAGCTACGGAAGATATACTACCGAACTGGGTGATTTCCGTGCCGGATCCTTCGGTGACGGTAGGACATCTGTGTGAACCTTTCAAGGTGGAAATGGTGATCCGCGGCTACCTTTCGGGACATGCTTGGCGTACCTATCGCGACGGAGGGCGTGTGCTATGTGGGGTTACACTTCCAGAAGGATTGAAAGAAAATGACAAGCTACCGGAACCTATCATTACGCCTACGACAAAAGCTGACGTAGGGCACGACGAAGATATCTCCAAAGAAGAAATCATCGCTCGTGGTATTGTAAGTAAAGAAGATTACGAGCAGTTGGAAAAATATGCACATGCCTTATTCCAGAGAGGTACCGAAATTGCTAAAGAACGTGGCTTGATTTTGGTAGATACCAAGTACGAATTCGGAAAGAAAGACGGTCAAATTTATTTGATGGACGAAATCCATACGCCGGATTCTTCTCGCTATTTCTATCTAGAAGGCTATGAAGAAAGACAGGCCAAAGGAGAGCCACAGCGACAGCTGTCGAAGGAGTTCGTTCGTCAATGGCTTATTGAAAACGGTTTCCAAGGGAAAGAAGGACAGCAGGTACCTGAAATGACAGATGAAATCATTCAATCTATTTCGGAGCGCTACATCGAATTGTACGAACATATTACGGGCGAAAAATTCCAATATCCTGAAGAGGGTGATGTATTAGCGCGTGTGGAATCCAATATTAATAAGGCCTTGGCCAATTTATAAACTATTAACTTAAATGTAAGCTGAATTATGAGATACACAATAGATAAGCATGAAAGGTATGTTGTTATAGAACCTTTGCGCGAATTGATAGACGGCGAAGCTGCCAATTTTTTGAAAGGTGAGTTTATGCTGCGCAATACCGCAGGACAGCGTAATATTGTGTTGGACCTCAATCAAGTTCAGCGAATTACGGAAGAAGGATTAAGAATGGGCCTCTTGGCGCACAGACTTTGCAAAGCTGCGGGAGGCCTTTTTATCATCGTTCATATTAACAAAGAGGTTGAAGAGTTGCTGAAGGTCTTACATCTGGACAAACATTTTACTATTCTACCATCTTTGTCGGATGCTGAAGATATGATTTTCGGGAACGAGTTGCATCGCGATCTTTTGGGGGGAGAATAGTTTATGAGGTTTGAAGTTTTGATTTTGGGCAACAGTTCGGCAACGCCTATCTTTGAAAGACATCCCACAGCCCAAATAATAAATTTCAATGAACAGTATTTTCTGATTGACTGTGGAGAAGGAACCCAGATGCAGATGCATCGCTATGGGGTCAAAAGTAACAAAATTTCTCATATTTTTATCAGCCATCTTCATGGTGACCATTATCTCGGACTTATAGGTCTTCTCTCGTCGATGAACCTGCATGGACGGACGGCAGACCTTCATCTCTATGGCCCATCCGTGTTGATAGATATTATCAATCTGCAATTGAAGTATTCGGATGCACGCCTTCAATATAATCTTATTTTTCAGCCCACCAATCCCGACCAGGAGGAAGTCCTTTATCGGAGTGAAAAACTTACAGTGCGCTCATTCCCGTTGAAACACCGCGTTCCGACGACCGGCTTTCGTTTTGATGAAGGACCGCGTTCTGCATCTCTGATTCGCGAGAAAATTGAAAAGCTGAACATTCCCAAAGTTTTCTTCGGGATGCTCAAGCGCGGCATAGACTGTGTAGATGTGGATGGCACGGTTTACAAGGCTGCCGAGCTTACAAAGCCAGCTCCGGCATCACGAAGCTATGCTTACTGTTCGGACACCCGAGCCTTTGAAAAGTATGTAGACAGCATTCGCGGCGTGGACTTACTGTACCATGAAAGCACCTTTCTGCATGAGCTGGTAGATAGGGCGGAAGAGACGTGTCACTCTACCTGCAAGGAGGCAGGGATGGTGGCTAGACAGGTCGAAGCCAAGAAGCTGCTGCTAGGGCATTATTCGGCAAGATATAAAGATCTTACTCCTTTACTCGAAGAAGCACAATTAGAATTTGTCAATACAGAGTTGAGTTTTGAAGGAAAATGGTATAAAGTTTAGTGTTTTTGTGTAATTTTCCTCATATTTACGCCTTAATTTTAACAGGCTCTAATTATGTCTTTTAACTTAGAAAATCTTTTACGGGACAATATCAAAAAGTTGGTCCCATATTCTTCTGCTCGCGATGAGTTCAAGGGTGAAGCATCAGTGCTGTTGGATGCCAATGAAAATGCTTTCGGTTCACCGCTATCCCATGCATACAACCGCTATCCGGATCCATTGCAGCATCAAGTTAAAAGCAAGCTTTCGAAGATTAAAGGTGTTCCTTCAGAAAATATTTTCTTAGGAAATGGTAGCGACGAGGCTATAGATATTCTGTTCAGAGCTTTCTGCCGTCCGGGGGGTGATAATGTTATTCTAGTTCCTCCTACCTACGGCATGTATGAGGTGTCTGCCAACATCAATGATGTGGAAGTCCGAAAGGTTAACCTTACTTCGGACTATCAGCTGAATTTAGATGGCATTGCTGCAGCGGTGGATGAGAATACCAAGCTGATTTTTATCTGTTCGCCAAACAACCCTACAGGTAATAGCATTCACCGTAAGGATATAGAAACCATTTTGGTGAATTTCAAGGGCATTGTCGTCATCGACGAAGCGTATATCAACTTTTCGAAGCAACGTTCCTTTACCCAAGAACTTGCCGAGTATCCGAATTTGGTGATTTTGCAAACACTCTCTAAGGCATGGGGCTTGGCGGCGCTGCGTCTGGGAATGGCTTTTGCCAGCAAAGATATTATCGCGATTTTCAATAAGATCAAGCCTCCTTACAACATCAATCAGGCTACGCAGGATTTGGTGTTGGAAGCCTTGGAAAATGTGGATCAGGTCAATGCTTGGATTAAAGAGACGGTAGCGGAACGCGAAAAACTGGTTACCGCACTTTCGACTATTGAACAAGTACATCATATTACTCCTTCCGATGCTAACTTTATCTTGGTGAAGCTGGAAGAACCTCGTGAGCTGTATAACTTTTTAGTAAGTAGAGGTATCATCGTGCGAGACCGTTCGAAGGTAGAACTTTGTGAGGGTTGTCTCCGTATTACTGTAGGTACCGGCGATGAGAATGTTAAATTGATAGAAGCTATTAAGCAATTTTATATATAATCTAGACATGGCAGATTTGATTAAAAGAGTTTTATTTATTGATAGAGATGGAACCTTAATCTTGGAGCCTGAAGATCAACAAATAGATTCTTTTGCTAAGTTGAAATTTTATCCTGGAGCTTTGCAATATTTACCGCGTATAGCCAAGGAACTGGATTTTGAATTGGTGTTGGTATCCAATCAGGATGGTTTAGGTACTGCCTCACATCCTGAGGAGAACTTTTGGCCCGTACATCATTTTGTGATAGATACATTCAAGGGAGAGGGAGTGGTCTTTGCCAAAGAACATATCGATCGCACTTTCCCGCATGAGAATGCCCCTACCCGCAAACCGGGAGTAGGAATGTTGCAGGAATATTTCGACACTACCCAATACAATTTAGCGGAGTCCTTTGTCATTGGCGACCGTGTGAATGATGTAAGGCTGGCACAGAATTTAGGTGCTAAAGCCATTTGGCTGCGCAACAACGACGAGCTAGGCCAAAATGAAGGTGTAGAATTTTCCGAAGAGGTCATAGCTCTGCAGACATCGGACTGGAAGGCTATTTATGAATATCTGAAGCTGGGAACACGTACTGGGGAACATCACCGCAAGACCAACGAGACAGATATATATATCAAATTGAATCTGGATGGTTCGGGTAAGGCTGATATCGATACGGGGCTACCTTTCTTTGACCACATGCTGGATCAGATTGCACGACATGGCGCTTTGGATCTCACCATCAAAACAAAAGGAGACCTGCATATCGATGAGCATCACACTATAGAAGACACGGGCATAGCCTTGGGAGAAATATTCTTGAAAGTGCTAGGTGACAAGCGTGGTATAGAGCGTTACAGCTTTACATTGCCGATGGATGACTGTCTGGCACAAGTCGCTTTGGACTTCGGAGGCCGTAACTGGATTGTGTGGGATGCAGAATTCCGACGTGAAAAAATCGGAGACATGCCTACAGAGATGTTCTTCCACTTTTTCAAATCTTTTTCCGATGCAGCAAAATGCAACCTAAACATCAAAGCGGAAGGCGACAATGAGCATCACAAAATAGAGTCTATCTTCAAAGCTTTTGCCAAGGCAATCAAGAAGGCTGTACGTCGTGATGCCGATAATATGCAGTTGCCAAGTACTAAAGGTGTTTTGTAATAATTTAGAAATCCGGGTCAGGTAAGATAATTTATTTGACCTAGTACCATTCTGTAATATGATAGGAATAGTAAACTACGGAGCAGGAAATATATTTTCATTGACAGCTGCACTGGATAGAATCGGTGTAGAACATGGAATGATTAACACCAAAGAAGATTTTGATAAATATAGTCATATCATCATTCCGGGAGTAGGACATGCCGGTGCTGCAATGAAAAAACTGCAGGATACGGGATTGGTGGATACTATTCTTTCATTGAAGAAGCCTGTGCTGGGGATATGTGTGGGTATGCAGCTGATGACTGCCTTTTCTGAAGAAGGTGATGCCGACATGTTGGATATTTTCCCTGTCAGGACGTTACACTTCGGGAAGAGGATACAAGCGAAAGTTCCACACATGGGCTGGAACAGCATTCGTATAGAAAATAATAGTCCTCTTTTTAAGGATATTCCTGATAATAGTTACTTTTACTTCGTACACTCTTATTATATAGAGCGTGATGAAGCTACAGTTGCAGCAACATGTACGTATGATACAGTGTCTTTTGCTGCAGCCTTTCAGCGAGATAACTTTTTCGGAGTGCAGTTTCATCCCGAAAAGTCGGGTAAATTGGGGGAACAACTGTTGTTAAATTTTTCAAGATTCTAAAAATATATAAGCTATGTATATCATTCCAGCGATTGATGTTTTAGACAAAAAGGTAGTTCGTCTGCGTGAAGGAAACTATAACGACGTAACGACTTATGATATTTCATTGGTAGAACAGATCAACAACTATTACGCTAACGGAACGGAGTTGGTCCACATCATCGATTTGAATGGTGCCAAAGGAGATTTCTCTAATCAGGAATACCTTTTTGACATTATCCGTAAAACGGATATGAAGGTACAATATGGAGGTGGTGTACGCAGCATTGAAAAGGTAAAAGAGCTTATCGATGCCGGAATCTACCGTGTAATTGTAGGTACCCAGGCCATCACCAACCCTTCTTTTTTAGAAGAGCTTGCAACGCTGAACAAGGGGCCTGTGAAATATGCCGACCATATCGTGATAGCTATCGACGTGTTGGATGAAGTGATAAAATACTCAGGCTGGCAGGAAAGTTCTCCAGTAAAACTAATGGAGTATATCGATAAATGCTTGGCCTTAGGCTTCTTCCGCTTTTTGTGTACGGATATTTCCAAAGATGGAAAGTTGGGCGGCGCCGGTGTGGAATTATACAAAAAATTGTTGGACTACTCCCCAATCATTAAGCTGATCGGTTCGGGTGGAATCTCATCGATGAAAGACATTGAAGAACTTGACGCTTTGGGACGTATGGAGTCCGTAGTCGTGGGAAAAGCCATTTACGAAAATAAAATTACGATCGAAGAGATCAAGGAGTGGAATTTGAAAACATTAATCAAATTCTAAGATGCTGGCAAAACGTATCATACCTTGTTTGGATGTCAAGGACGGTCGTACCGTCAAGGGGGTGAACTTCGTGGATCTGCGTGACGCAGGAGACCCTGTAGAGCTGGCTTGGCAATATTCACAACAGGGAGCTGACGAATTGGTATTTTTGGATATCACGGCGACGCACGAAAAGCG
The DNA here is from genome assembly GCF_039541675.1 of Sphingobacterium thermophilum. Taxonomy (NCBI): domain Bacteria; kingdom Pseudomonadati; phylum Bacteroidota; class Sphingobacteriia; order Sphingobacteriales; family Sphingobacteriaceae; genus Sphingobacterium; species Sphingobacterium thermophilum. Next base: position 346,097 of record NZ_BAABGR010000015.1, read on the forward strand.
TAAAACCACTATTGACTTGGTGAAGGCGGTGGCTCGACAGGTGAACATTCCCTTCACGATAGGAGGAGGAATCAACGAGATGCGTGATGCGGAAATTCTTCTGAACAGCGGCGCGGACAAGATCTCGATCAACTCGGCGGCGGTAGGTAACCCTCAGCTGATCGACGATCTGGCAAAAGCTTTCGGAACACAGTTTGTCGTGGTGGCCGTAGATACGCGTCTGGTGGACGGCAAAAATTATGTTCACTTACGTGGAGGCCGTGATAAGACGGATATCGAGACAGAAAATTGGATAAAAGAAGCGGAAAGTCGTGGAGCTGGCGAGATATTGCTGACCTCGATGGACCATGACGGCACGAAAAATGGCTTTGACAATGATCTTCTAAAAAAGATCAATGACTCCATCAATATTCCATTAATCGCGTCGGGAGGTGCCGGCAATCAGCAGCATTTTGTGGATACCTTCCAGATAGCCGATGTAGATGCAGCATTGGCAGCTTCGGTATTTCATTATGGGGAAATATTGATTCCGGAGCTTAAGGAAACATTACGAAAAAATGGTATTATCGTAAGATAATGCTTCAACCATAGTCAATGAAGAATTTTCTCCTTGACGACAAAAACAAAAGAGTCATGATAGATTTTGAAAAAGGAAACGGGTTAGTTCCTGTTATTGTCCAAGATTATCAAACCTTAGAAGTGTTGATGTTGGGTTATATGAACGAAGAAGCTTGGCAGAAAACACAAGAGGAGAAGAAAGTTACTTTTTTCTCCAGAACCAAAAACAGGTTGTGGACAAAGGGTGAGGAAAGCGGTAATTTTTTGTTGGTAAAAAGTTATCATATAGACTGTGATAAAGATACCATATTGATTAAGGCACAGCCGGTTGGACCTACTTGTCATACCGGTTCCCGTAGCTGCTTTAACACAGAATACAATCAGAATTTCCTGTTTGAGTTAGAACGTATCGTCAACAACCGTTTTGAGTTTCCGACAGAAGAATCGTATGTAAACCGTCTCCGTACGCGAGGTATCAATAAGATTGCGCAAAAGGTGGGTGAAGAGGCTGTGGAAACTGTTATAGCAGCATTGAACGAAACCGAAAAAGACTTTATCAACGAAGCTTCAGACCTGTTGTTCCACCTTATTGTCTTGTTGCGCGAGAAGGGACTATCTTTGGAGGCTATCGCCAAAAATTTGGAAGGTAGACATCAGTAAATTAAATATAAACAGAAAAAATAGGGCTGTCTACACACGTAGACGGCTTTGTTTTTTTATTACATTACTTCTTAATCTTTTTGTAATATCTTTCGAACATTTCGGTCATCTTCGAAAAGTGCCGTATCTTCGTAGTACATCTTTTTGAGCATATGATAGACATAACACTCGCGAAAACTTTAACAGGACATCAGAATCCCATTTATACACTTGCCGTTGATACACAGCGGAATACTTTATACTCTGCAGGCAACGACAAAGGCATTGTGGAGTGGGATTTGGACAGTTTGCAGTTCAAGCGTGTGTTATGCAATGTACCCTCTTCGGTGTATCATCTTTCGGTATTGGAGGATCGTGATTTGCTGATAGCTTGTTTACGTTCGGGAGGAATCTTGGTCATCCGTAAGGAGGAACCCACATTGGCGGCGAGGCTGACGGTAGAGCAGGGTGCTGTTTTTGTGGCTAAGGCTATACCTTCGAAAAATGAATTGCTGGCTGTGGATGAATACGGTAAGGCCTATGTATGGAGTTTGGAAAGCTTTGAGCTTTTATATTCGTTTAACGTCTCCAATACTACAGTTCGCTGTGCTGCTGTTGATGAAGAAAAAGGTATTGTAGCTCTGGGCGATAAGCTGGGCGAGATACATATTTTAGACCTTCTCGATTATCATCTACGTATTTCTGCGAAGGTGCATACCCATCCTGTTACCAGTCTTGCGTTTGTTGGAGAAGATCTTTTCTCCGGAGGGAGAGATGCCAAGATGTATCGACTGAATGTATTGGACCTGTCCAAAAAGTTGGAAGTGACACCTCATATGTTTACGGTTTATGGCATTGTGCCACTGCCTTATGAGGGTCTTTTTGCGACGGTAAGCCGAGACAAGACATTAAAAGTGTGGGATACGCAGTTTCAGCTTCATAAGAATCTGTCGCGTGACAGAGGTATTGATTCCCATTACCTTTCTATTAATACAGCTTGTTTCCATACCGCAAAAGGTGAATTATTTACCGCGGGAGATGACAAGTTGATAAAGGTTTGGTATTTCCATCAGCCATGACCCAAAGCTAGTAAAGCCTTTCTTTTTCTGTAAAGCAATATTATCATCATACTTATGGAGATTAACATGATAGATAAAAATGCATATTTCATGGTTTGATGATAGATATCGGTATTTTGACTTTGGATATTGTAAAAATATGAACCAAGGACGCCTGCGGTATATCCTACGAGAAGGGCCGGCAGTATGCATATGATAGCTTTATAAAGTATAAAAGAAAAACTTACCAATAAAAATATTAACGCCAGTATACAGAATATAGTTTCATCGCCACGCATCTTGAACAAGTGACTTAACACCGGCAATCCATTGAACCCCATAAGATACACGAGCCATCCACTATATAAGCCCATCGAGGTGCGTGTAAAAATATGTATGGCTGTAGGATTTTTGTAGTCCCTGATTTTGAAAATATAATTGAGCTTGTTTAGTGTGTAGAAGGTCGCTATGGTGAACAGCAGTGCCACCGTAAGATAATTGTTCACTTTTAAAACGATACTCAATCCTAGAAAAAGCTGATTGTAGATTACCCAGTTTTCGGAAGAAGATATCTGTTCGGCCAAGGCACGATCTTCATCTCTTTCTCTACGCAAAAGAATACAGTAAAATAGAGCTGTTGTCACAAAACATATAGCTATGACTTTCCATATTTCGAAGGTGGCGTAGTGAGGAGTCAGATAGGACCAGTTTTGATAGAAAGTTTCATACAGAGAAGTGCCGAAAATTTTCTTGTTATCCACAATAACAAGCCATACAAAGTTGATGATGATGTAAATGAGGTTTAGAAAAGCGGTCTGGTTAGCACTTCTCATAGTTTAGGTTGTAAATTAATTTAGTGTTAGCTTAATAAATTTAATAATTTCTTTAGATATTTTTCATCAATTTCACAAAAATTATTTAGCGACTCGCTATCTATATCCAGTACACCGGTGAGCTTGCCTCCTAAGTAGAAAGGAATAACGATTTCAGATTTCGAGCGAGAGCTACAAGCAATATGCCCTGGAAATTCATCAACATTAGGTACGATCAATGTTTTTTCTTGGGCCCATGCCGTACCGCACACTCCTCTGTTGTATGCTATACGCGTACAAGCCACGGGACCCTGGAAAGGTCCTAACACTAATTCATTGTTCTTGATTAGGTAAAAGCCTACCCATAAAAAGCCGAACTGTTCTTTCAGTGCCGCTGAGATGTTAGCTAAGTTGGCGATAAGGTCTGTTTCTCCACCGATAAGCGCTTCAATCTGGGGTAGTAAACTTTGGTATTGGGCTTCTTTATCACCCTGAGTAATAACTAAATCTTCTGCCATCTTTTTATCGTTTAGAGATACAAATATAAGCTAATGGGATACCCATATCGTTTTATTATTGTAATAATATCTTAAAGTTTATGCCCATGAAGGTTGTGGATGAAGCGAAAGTTTCTGAGGTGTAGGGTTTTATGGCGTTAGTGTTGTAAAACAGACGTATGTTGTATAGCCTATTTATGGTATAGTCGAGTGAAGGGTTTAAGGTAATACTTTTATTTCCCCCTGTAATTTGGGCGTAGGCTATCCCTGTGCGGAAGGTGCTGACTTTTCTGTCATTCAGCGCTATATCCACTCTGAAGTTTACATCGCTTTTCCAGTTGCGATTTTGGAAAAGTCCGAAAGGCAGCAAGGTGTTGAGTTTGCGGTAGCCTATTCCAGCGATGTAGGATTGTTCATCGAATACGGCTAATTGACTGTTTTGTAAGGTAAGGTTGAGGTCTCTGACCTTTCGGTATTCGGTATTTATGCTCCAGTTGTTTCTGAAGCGTATATCCAATCCTAATAGTGGAACAAATCTGCTAGTCAGGGTGATTTGGCTGTATTGGTACTGCGGGATGAAGTTACCGTTTCCATCCCGTATGAAAGGATAGTTGTTTTCTTCTTGATATTGTGTATTAGAATGGTAGTTCACTATGCTGTATAATGACTGATAGCCGTGAAGGATGTTGATGGCGGGAATCCAGTCCTCCCAACCCAAAATTTTGGACAATCCGCTATAATTCAGTCTCCAGTTAGGGATAGGAAAGTCAGGTCTATTGCTTTTACCAATTTTTATTTTTTTGTTAAGATAAGTTTGAAGGAAGGCATTTACGACCACATCCTGTTGATTTTCGTCATAGCCGTCACTGAAGAAGTTTGCCTTAATGCCTGTGGAGTTGGGATTATAAGTGCCCAATGCTTCGGACATTTCCAATTTTTTATGTAAGAAATCCTCGTACATGTGTGCCGCACTTCGGAAACTGGTTTTCAGGTATGCCTGTGTTACCGAGTAATTGCCCGTAATATAGTCCGGAAGGATGTTCCACGTGTGGAAAGGACTGCTGTAATTTTTGTTGTCCATTTTGGAGACGGAGAAGTCTATCTTCAGATATTTGAGCGGTTCGGCGTGAATCACTGCCGACAGGTTTTTTGAATAAGTTTTGGTGTAGTTCTCATTTTGTAAGGAATCTGTCGTCAGCCATCCGTTTCGTTGAGCTCTTTGTCGGATATCTGTTTGGGAACCGAAGATAAAATCCCAGCCTGGCGCGTTGTTACTGAAGCTATATCCCAGCATGTTGGAAAGAGGAAGGTATCCCGGTAGGAAGGAGCCTTCGATTTTGGTATAAGCCGCATTGGCGTATTTTAACGTAGTCAGCAGACCAGCCATAAACCGTCGGAAAGATACTTCTTGACTCAAAGTGTTTTTTCGCAGGAAGGCGACTTTACTGTAAAGAGAATTGAAGTTGAGCGTAGGGTTTATCTGTATGGTCCTGTTGTTCTGGATGCTGTGACCAAAGTCTACATTTTCGTAGTTGCGGAAGGCCAAGGGCTCGCGCTGCCAGTTGAATTGGCTGCCGTAGCGTGCAGTGATATTAAGCCATTCCAGATATGGGATTTTTTGTAGTGGAAGTGTATAGGTAAGATTCATCATGTGATGGTAGTCCACCGTTGTACCCATCCGCCAGAAGTTGTTCCACAAAGTATCCTTTTTAGCCCCATTGATGCGTCCGTCCGGCTCTTCGATGATAGAATAGTTTGTCGCATTGAAATCCAACCGCAAAGATTTCGTCAGATCCCAGCTAATACCGTAAATACGGGACATATTGAAGTTTTTGCTATAATAGGTAGGAAGAATATTGTTGCTGGCATTATCTCTGAATGTATTTTCGTGGTATATGCGATTTACGTTTAGCCGGAAGCTTAATAGCGAGGGCATAAGATTATAGTTGAAGGACCGAAGTAACTTGTTTTTCTGCAAAGGAAACCTGTAGTTCGGGGTGGCAGTGAAGGTATAATCCAGTGCTCCTCTATAATTTTTCTGAAGAGAGGCATATGTATACAGGTCTCTATGTTGATATTCGCTGAAATGATAGCTCAAAGAGAAATTCTCTATATGCCAAGGCTTAAGCTTTTTGTCTATAGCAGTAGAAAGCTTCCGTGCATTGATGATGCTGAAATTCTTTCTGAAAGAATAATCCTGAACCAGTCGCAGTAGAGAGTCTTTTTTTTCTTGAGAAAGTTTTTCCAAGGATGTTTTCATCAATACATCTCCTTGAAAGGGATTGTATTCCGGTGTGCCGATTTGCTTGGAAAAATTGAAATATAAAGGGATGGAAAAAGCATTTCTGTGGTTTACGAACTTTCCCAGCTCTGCATTTGTCATGAAGTCCCAGGAGAGACGGTTTGTGCGGTCCTGTTCGGAAATACGCTGTGTGATAGGTCCGAATCCGGCAGTCATTTTTGTAGCCGAAAGGGAAATATTGGCTAGGTCGGCGAGTTTTAGTTGGAGCTCTCCTGTGGCGGCCCAGCTGCTTCTGCTGCGGAAGTCCGTTAGCCGGAGCTCGTTGAACCAGAACTCTCCGCTGATAGCTTTTCCCTGATCGGAATGTACATCCTGTGTTTGTAAGGGGTTCTTTATTCCCAACATATAAAAACGCACCTTGGACAAATCTGGGGAGCCTTTGACAGTTATTTTTCCCCTTTCCATCCGATACTCGAAAGGCTTGTCTTGCGGCCAAGGCTGCCCTTTGAGGAATGCGTTGTCTCGCGCTATCTTAGCCTGTACCAGTAGGTTAAGCTCGATAGCTATATTGTTTTCGGAAGGCCATATCAATTGTGGCGAGGTACTTCCATATGGAGTGATTTTCAACGGAGCTTCGTATTCATAATAATGATATCTGTCGTCAGTTCCTAGGCGTATAAATACATAGGCGTCGTTGTCGTTGAGCTCCACTCCCTCTGCATGGACAAACATTTCCAGTTTGCCGTACTGTCGCAGATCGTAGTTAGCGGTTTTATATACGGCGCGTCCATAACCGTCTTTTAGGTTGCTAATGCTTAATGATAAAGCTTGTTCGTTGAGCTGTACATCAAGGTTGTTGTTGGCGAAATCCACTTGACGATTAATGCCTGGAGGAACCACATAAGGTATTGGAGAGCGTTTTCCATTTTCTTCAATATTGACATAACCTATCGCCGCCTTAGACTGATCTGGGGCTGGGGTTTGTCCTAAGGCAGGGTCGGCGATAATCAGTGGAGAAGAATTGTCGGGGTTATAAAGCCGCCAATCACTTTTTACGAATTGCATAGTAGCAAACCGAAAGACCGCCGTATCAGCGAAATTTGTTAAAAACAGACGTATAAAGCGTATGGACTTGAAGTCGTTGATGTTGCCGTATTTGTGATGATAGTTGCGTAGAGGGATGCGCAGCTTATACCATTTGACATCTGTATTTCGACCTTGTATGTTTACGCGTGTTGTATGCTCATCCACGATAAAGTTTTGTCCTACTACCATATCTTGTGGTCGCATGGAGATGCGGTATTCATAATAGCTGTCTGCTTCATTCATATTGTTGTCGCGACCGATATCCTCTGCGTCGGGTGTAAGTGTGCGTGCGGCATTGTCCACGCCGAAGGCTTCGCGCGATAGTTGAGAGGTTTTAGAGTTGCCTTCCGTGCCGTTGATATATTTGTAACGCTCCATGATGCCGTCTGTGCGGCCGAACACGTTGCTTCGGAAATAGATGTAGTCGTCATTGGCGGGGTCCTGTTCAAAGCGGGCGTAGGTCTCGGGAGTGAGCTTGTTTTTAAGCTGATTCAGGTAGTTGCTATGAAAAGATCTTTCCTCTTCATTGTTTAAGGCATCCAAGCCGACGTCCTGATTTCTTCGGCTGGCATCCGAACTTTCGAAGACCCGGTTTACGGCTTCCACTTTAGGGACATATCCCCATACTGTCTTATCCATAGTAGACTTGTCTCCACTAGCAGGAATAGCATTTTCTATGGATTTGCGACCGTCTTTGAGAATGTCTTCCGAAATGAGGCCGAGGTTGACGTACAGGTCGCCCCCCTCCTTGTTAGGGTTGGTAAGAGAAGGGTCCATCAGCCACATTTCGAGAAATTCAATATTTTGCGCTTCAAAGTCGGGTTGATTTATTTTCTTGAACATCCCTCCCCACCTTTTTTGGGGTTGTGTCAGCTCCCCATTGGCATTTAGTTCGTGTATGTTGAAATTGTATGCACCTCGCAGCTGAGGATAATATGCAAGGTCCAACGTAGGTAAAAAGATGTCTGTCCCTGTTTTGCTTTCCTTGAAAGGAAAAACTTCCTGTTCGGTTACTTTTCTCGTTCTATGGTCTGCAAGGAAATGTCTATCGATAGCGGGTGTTAAGCTGGAGGACTGGTAAAATATAAGGTCAATATTGTAGAAGGCTAGATGGGCTCTATTATATCCATAAGAAAGGTCATTGGATAAGATATGTTCAGGAAAGAGCTGTGGAGTGGAAGAAAGCTGCCAGCCTTGCTGGTTTTTGATGTCGATGAAGCTGAAGTTATTTTCAAAATCATCTAAATAAGTCGTTCCGGCATTGGTCAATGCTTTCGCTAATCCCTGTTTGAGATAGGCCACTTCTCCATAAAAATTGATGGAGGATGGCTCATTGGTTTTGATAAAGGGCAACTTGTCTAGGAGGCGGGTAAGCCATGGAGCCTCCTTATGCCACCTGATGTCGGCACTGAGCATAGTATTGGAGAGGGGTTCCGATCCCACATATCCTTTTTCTGAGAAAGGCTTCTCGATGAGTTTCATTAGCGTTGTCCCTAACTGCAGGTTATTGTTGGCAATATAGTCTATGCGTGTGCCAAGGAAAGTTTTTTGTAATGAGCCGAAGCCTGCATCCTCAATACGTACTTTGATAGTATTGTTGGCAAAAGATATTAACGGATTGAGGAGTCGTAAGGTTCCGGTCTCATAATCTATGGCGTAATCCGCACCTTCCTGCAATAACATAGCACCGGCATAAACTTTCACTGTGTTGGGTTTCAAATCAAAAACGCCAAGAGAGAATTCGCTGCTATTGGCCGACCGTACCGTTCCTTTGATGTAGTATCGATTTTTGTTGCTATAGTGTTGAATGGCATCGGACTTTGTGAGACTATACAGTTCATGGAAGACATAGCGCTCGGCCACAGAGCTTTCATTAGGCATAAACTGGTTTTGAAGGTCTTTTCCGAAAGGTTCTACAAGAGGAAAAATGAGTTTTCCCTTGCTGTTATCGAATGTCACCCCTTCAATGAAATCTAAGAGTCCATCTTTTGTGGCTGTGTGATTCTGAGAAAGCCTGTCCAGTCCAACGATTTCCAACCAACTTTTATTTTCAAGAGCTGTGCCTTCGTACATAATAGGGCTTTCTAATGCGGTGTTTTCGTCGTGGCGCACAATATGCAGGTTGAGACCTTCCTCGCTGATTTGGCTGATACCTAAATTATAGATGTTTTTCATCATCAAATTCCAAGTAGGGAGGTTCGTTTTTAGCACCTCATTTTTCAGCAGTTTGGTATATAGCATCTGCGGATTGGAGGCGTCAAAGGCAATGTCTGTCGAAAGATCACCCACCTGATATTCTCTGCCATTTACCGTATAGCGGTAGGCTACTGCCAACACTTGGTCCTCCATAAGAGGATAGGATAGGGAGATATATCCCAATTTTCTGTTTACAGTATAATCTTTTCCTTCTATCAATCTTCGCGCATTGGTAAGCTTAACGAAGTTATCACCCCCTCCGCTTGCACTGAACAGGGAGCCCACAGCATTACTGTTAGGATTCCTGCCGTTAGGTCCTAAGAGTTCCAACAGGTTGTTGGAAAGGTCAGTGGCAGAATTTGGAAGCCCTGAATTCGGAAATTTAACAGTGGGATTGCCGGTAATGAGCGTATTGTAGGGAGTTGATTCCCCTAAATCCAGCAAGGCCAGAATGTCGCGCGCTCCGTCGACTTTGTCTGCTCGATTGCTCAACCAAACCTCTATGGTGGTAATATTTACCGGTGAATTGATAAGGGGAGCGAGTTTTAGACTTTCGTTATATTGATCTCTAAAGTAATGGGCGAGGAAGAAATGTTGGTTGGCTTCGTAATCGGCTATGGAGATGTTTATCTCTCTTTCAAGCCGTCCGTTCGATAATGTTAATTCTCGGTGTTCTGCATTTTTCTGTGATGCTACACCTGTGATATTTAGTTTGCCGACCTGTAGCTGTGCTTTTATGCCGAAAAGAGATTCGGAGGAAGCCATCAGCCGCGTAGGGGTAATGAAATTGACATTTCCTATTTCTAGTCGTTGCAGGATGTCATTTTTCTTTCCGATATAATCGAATTTAATGAAATTGTCGACATCAAATTCGGATTCGGAACTAAAGTTGGCGGTGATGCGTCCTCGCTGTCCGATATTTCCGGAAAGATTAAGGTGTAGCTTTTGGTCCAACTCTAGGCCCCATAACTTTTTATGGCGTTCGTTGAGCAAAGGATTCTGGCTGACGTTACGCTGTGCCATAAGGGATATGTCTATACTTCCTTTGGGAATAATCTCAATCGTGTTGCCTCCAAAGATACGCTCAAAGGCCGGGCTTTTTATTGTTATAGGTTCCAGAATGGCTTTCTTTTCTTGGGTAAATGTATTAGCAGCATGAGTTTTCCAATATTGCTTTTTAGAAAGCGAGGAGGAAATTTTCAGATAATCGGTCAATGAGGCATATTGCTGGAATATGCTATGTCCGGAATTTTGTGATATTATGAAAAGGTTCTGCCAAGGGTGATAATCATATTGGTAAGTGTATTTTTTAAGAAAAGGTGTTTTAGGTGATATTACGGTAAAAGGAAGATCTCTTTGAAGATGACGGAAGCGTAGTGAATCTCCTAAGGAAAGAAAAGGCTGGCCTGCTCCACTTTTGCAGAGTAACAAAAAAGAAAGGAATACCAGCATCCAATACTTAAGGTTCATCGTTTGGTTAAGGCATAGTACGGGCGTTACCTAGAATTAGCCTTTATAATTATACGATTTCTTAAGACAATATAAAAGAGGAATTTATATGTCTAAGACTCAGCTTAGGGAGAGTATTCTTAAAAAGAAAGCGGATCTTTGATCCGCTTTCTTGGGGTATTAAAGTTTTTTGAGCGCCAGTTTGATCATCTGCTCAACGGTAAGGTTGGGTTCTGCCTGTACAATGGCGGACAGCACCTTCTCTACCTGATTTTTAGGGAAGCCCAACATGACTAAGGCTGCCAAGGCTTCTTCCGGAACGGACTGTTTTGCTACAGGAAGAGGTAGTAGGACGTCGTCTCCTTGTTTTTTAAGTTTATCTTGCAATTCAAGGATAAGACGTTGTGCTGTTTTTGGACCTATACCTTTTATTTTTTGTATCAAGGCTACCTGTCCATTTACTATGGCTGTATGCAGTTCTTCGGGAGTGCTGGATGAAAGCATCATACGGCCTGTGTTAGGTCCTATGCCCGATACCGATATAAGGTGGTTGAAGAGATGACGTTCACTTTCTGTAGCAAAGCCATAGAGTGTGTGAGCATCTTCTCTCACCTGAAAGGACACATACAGCTTACAGTTCTCCTGGTCTTTGATCTGTGAATAGGTGGTCAGGGATATATGGATATGATATCCTATTCCGTCTACCTCCAGGATGACATGTGTCGGTGCTTTGAATACTAATTTACCGTTGAAATAATCGTACATATTCTATTTTTTTTCGTGCGCCTGTGCGTCTACTACCGCAATAGTAACCATATTGACAATCTCACGTACGGAGCTGTCCAGCTGCAATACGTGTACCGGCTTGTTCATTCCCAGTAGGATAGGGCCTACCGCCTCAGCGTTTCCTACTTCCTGAAGGAGTTTGTAGGCGATGTTTCCAGATTCCAGATTAGGGAAGATCAAGGTGTTGGCCGCTTCTCCTACCAAGGAGCTGAAAGGAAAGTTGGACTTCAGCATATCGTTATTCAGTGCAAAGTTGGCTTGTAGTTCACCATCCACAACCAAGTCCGGATGTTGTTCGTGCAGGATACGTACTGTTTCACGCACCTTCACTGAGGTAGGGCCGTCATTTGAACCGAAGTTAGAGTATGAAAGCACCGCTACACGAGGTTTAACGTTGAAGCGGCGTACGGTTTTGGCTATCAATACGGTGATGTCGGCCAACTCTTCCGCTGTAGGATTTTCGTTGACGGTAGTATCACCAAAGAACAGAGGTCCTTTTTCGGTGAGCATCATATACATACCCGCAATGCGGCTTCCCGGCTTAGCGCCTATTACCTGCAAAGCAGGACGGATGGTGCTGGCGTAGTTGCGTGTCAATCCCGATATCAGGGTATCGGCGTCGCCGAACTCCACCATGCTTGCCGCATAATAGTTGCGGTTGGTCATCAGCTGTGTGGCATCAAATTTGGATAATCCACGACGTTGACGCTTTTTATAGAGGTTCTCCACATATTCGGCAAAGCGAGGAGATTTTGTTTCTTCTCTAGGGTCTATGATTTTTACATCGCTAAGGTCGAAAGCATATTCTTCTATCAGGTCTTTGATTTTCTGGATATTACCTAATAATATAGGGATGGCGATGCCTTCTTCTTTTACGATTTGTGCAGCACGTAGCGTTTTGTAATTGTCTGCTTCGGCGAATACCACGCGTTTAGGATTGTTTTTGGCAATAGCCGTAAGATTACGCATGATACCATCATCTTTTCCTAAACGTTTACGTAGCTGTTCTCTGTATTCATCCCAGTTTTCAATTTTTTTGCGTGCGACGCCAGATTCAATAGCTGCTTTGGCTACAGCCATAGAAACCTCAGTGATAAGACGAGGGTCTGTAGGCTTAGGGATTACGTAATCCGGGCCAAAACGTAAGTTGTTTGTATTGTAGGCTTGGTTTACTTCTTCCGGCACAGGCTCTTTAGCTAAGGCAGCGATAGCATGTACGGCAGCAATCTTCATCTCTTCATTGATAGCTTTGGCACGCACGTCTAATGCGCCTCTGAAGATGTACGGGAAACCCAATACGTTGTTCACCTGGTTAGGGTAGTCCGAACGGCCTGTACCCATGATGATGTCGTCGCGAGTAGCTACGGCCAAGTCGTATGCTATTTCAGGGTTAGGGTTAGCCATAGCCAATACGATAGGGCGAGGAGCCATAGTTTTCAGCATTTCGGGCGTGAGCACATCTGCTGCTGAAAGACCAATAAATACATCAGCATCCTTTACCGCTTCTTCTAATGTGTGGATGTCTCTGTCTGTTGCCCACTCGGCTTTACTAGTATCCAGGTGTGCTCTATCTTTTCGGATTACACCCTTGCTGTCCAGCATGACTATATTTTCCTTTTTAGCACCTATAGCCACATACATTGCCGTACAAGATATAGCAGCAGCACCGGCACCATTCACTACGATTTTTACGTCTGCGATATTCTTTTGTTGCAGTTCGCATGCGTTGATCAATGCTGCTCCCGAGATGATGGCTGTACCGTGCTGGTCATCGTGCATCACCGGAATATTCAATTCTTCTTTAAGACGTCTTTCGATTTCGAAGCATTCAGGAGCTTTGATATCTTCTAAGTTGATACCTCCGAAGGTAGGTTCTAGGGCTTTGACGATATTTACGAATTCGTCCACATTTTTCGTATCCAACTCGATGTCGAATACATCAATGTCAGCAAATATCTTGAAGAGAAGTCCTTTTCCTTCCATTACAGGCTTGCCGGCCTGAGCGCCAATATCTCCAAGTCCTAATACCGCTGTGCCGTTGCTGATAACGGCAACAAGGTTTCCTTTGGTTGTATATTTATAAGCATCTTCAGGGTTGTTGGCGATAGCTAAACAAGGTTCAGCAACACCTGGTGAATATGCTAATGATAAGTCACGTTGTGAGTTATAAGGTTTTGTAGGAACAACCGCAATCTTTCCCGGGCGCCCCATAGCATGATAATTTAGGGCATCCTTTTTTCTGTTAATATTGCTCATATTTATTTTTTGGTTTCTTACTTAATCCACAAATGTATCACAAACTAATAACTAAGAAAAATAATTACTATTATTTTAGGGTGTTGAGTAGTTCAAACATTTTTCTTCTCATATCTGCTGCGCTGCGATAATAGTTGTAAACGAGCAGGGAGAAGGTGTATTTTTTGCCATCTTTGGCAGTATGATATCCCGTATAGCCTAATGTGCCTCCGATGGTTCCGCTTTTCATGGTCATGTCGTTGTAGGTGGGAAGACTTTTTTGGAATTCCGGGAACCAAGGTCTTTTCAGTGCATATTGCATGATCTGGTTCATCGCGCGGGTGGTGACGTTGTTTTGTGGTGAAAGGCCGGAACCGTCGATGATATCCAACTCTGAAGGGCTTAGTTTTAGGCGCTGCTCCCAATATTTTTTTACGTATTGAGCGCCATCATAGGTTGATGTTTTTCCTCCCGTAATATATGCAATGCTTTTCAGTAATGCTTCTCCATAAAGATTAATACTGCGTTGGTTGAACCAATACACTATTTCGTGTAGGGCAGGAGAGGTATGTACGTTGATGGTTTTTGTTTTTGTGGGAACGGACAATCCCTCTTCGAAGAGGCGCTGTCCCGTCGTAATGCCTTGCGCAACGATAATGCTGTCCTGTAACAAAACTTTGTTAAGGTTGTATGCTAAGTCGTAGGCCGCATCAGGAATTGAAATTTCAATAGTCTTTTTAAGGTCTAAACCGTAAGTACCCTTGATGACTATCTTTTCGCTATAAGGTGCAGAATAGGCATATACATTATCTCCGGAGCCCTTTCTTCCGGTGGTAACATGGTTAATAACTTTTAGATAGCTTATGTCGGAAGTGAAGTTGGCAATAGGTGCCGGCTGATTTAGTGCTGTGACCGAAAAGTTGACACCGGTTTGGTTCTCTCTCCAGTTTAGCGAAGAAATTCCTGCGCCGTAATAATTTCCCATATCGGTCCATATCCATCCGCCCGGCATATCCATGCCTTGGTAAAGTCTGTCGTCGGCGATGATGCGTCCCTCGACGTATTTAATACCTGCGTCAAGGATTGCTTTTTTCCATTTGTTGAGGATAACGTCTTCTTTGGTACTTTCGTAGCGGTGACTGCCTAAGGTGGGGTCTCCTTCTCCATGGATGATGATATCCCCATGTAATATGCCTAGGGAATCTATCTCTCCGGCGTACGATAAGGTGGTTTTGTAGGTAAAGTCCTTACCAAGAATATCCAATGCCGTTATGGAGGTGATGACTTTCAAAGTGGAGGCAGTAGGAAGTCCTATGGAAGCATTTTTTTCAAACACCGTCTCGCCCGTTTCGGAATTGATGACATGCAGGGAGGCTATGCCGTTTGCGAGCGAAGGGCTTTTTGAAAAAGCAGCGAAATTTTGCTCTAGCTTTTGTTTGGTGGTTTGGGCTTGTATGTTAATTATTGTAGAAAGTAAAGCCGATGCAACAAGTAGTATATTCTTCTTCATAAGATAAAGGTATAGGGCAAATATACGTTTTACCGATAAGGATTGAAGGTCCTTTATTGTAAAAATAGTGTATTGTATGATGTGGTTATTATAAATTGGTTATATAATTTTTTAACTTGCAATCAGTATAATAGTTAATAGCATGTCAAAGCATTTAGAAAGATTAGGAAAGATCAGAGAAGCTATGCGCCAACAGGGCATAGATGCTTACATTATACCATCATCAGATCCTCATATCAGTGAGTATCTTCCTGATAGATATAAATGTATTGCCTGGGTTTCAGGATTTACGGGTTCGGCCGGAACTTTGGTTATCACGCATGACTTTGCGGGATTATGGACTGATGCACGATATTTTGTTCAGGCAAATGAGCAGTTGCAAGGGTCCGGCTTTGAGTTGGTGAAGCTTAGGATTCAGGGAGCAGCAGAATATGCGGAATGGCTAGCAGAAAAGTTGTCTGCTGGTGCCAAGGTTGCTTTCGACGGCAATTTGGCATCCTTACTTGTAGCGCAGACAGTGAAAAACACATTGGAACCTCTTCAGATTGAGGTGGATGGCCATACGGATTTGCTGTCCTCTATCTGGGATGACCGTCCAGCTCTGCCACAGGTAAAAGCATTCCTTTTGGATGAGAAAACAACAGGCCAGTCTACTACGTCTAAGTTGGAGGCCGTACGTCAGATTATGGCCAAAAGTCGTGTAGAAAGTCACTTTATCTCCTCGTTAGATGATGTGGCTTGGCTACTTAATATTCGTGGTCAAGATGTGCCATGCAATCCTGTTGTGTTATCTTTTGTGTACGTGTCGCAGCAGGAGGCTATCCTGTTCATTTCGGAAGGTAAGTTGGATGAACAAGATATAGCTGTACTCAACGGTCATGGGGTGCAGGTAAAACCTTATGAGCACGCTTTCGATTTTGTGAAGCATATTACAAGCTCATCTATTCTTATCGATCCTAAACGCACTTGTTTTGCGATTTACGACAGTATTCCTTCTTCGGTAAAAATTGTCGAAAAAATAAATCCTTCTACAAGTCTGAAAGCTGTAAAGAATGAGGTAGAGCTGAATCACATCCGCCAGACCATGATTTATGACGGTATTGCTTTGACCAAATTTTTCAAATGGCTAGAAGAAACTGTAGGAAAAGAGGAGCTGTCCGAGATCTCTATTGCGGAGAAGTTGCAGGCTTTCCGTGCCGAGCAACCCGGATTTGTAGATGTTAGCTTCAGCACGATAGCAGGGTATTTGGAGCACGGTGCCTTGCCGCATTACCATGCTACCGAACAAAGTAATTATACGTTAAAACCTGAGGGCTTGTTGCTCGTGGATTCTGGTGGTCAGTATCGCACAGGAACAACAGATATTACACGCGTGGTGTCATTAGGCAACATCACCCAAGAGGAAAAAGATGACTATACCATAGTGCTCAAAGGTACCATCGAAGGTAGTCAGGCTATCTTCCCTGTAGGATCTAAAGGCTATCAGATTGACGCTATCACAAGACGTCCTATCTGGGCAACATTGCGTAACTATGGCCATGGCACGGGGCACGGTATCGGCTTTTTTCTAAACGTGCACGAAGGTCCACACGTGTTCAATCCTACCAATGTGGATATTGCCATCGAAGAAGGTATGATTACTTCTATAGAGCCTGGATTGTATAGAGAAGGTAAGCACGGCATCCGCATCGAAAACTTAGTCTTGGCACGTAAGTATTATAGCAGCATTTTCGGTGATTTTATGCATTTCGAAACATTGACCATCTGCTATATTGATACGGCCTTGGTGAATAAGGAGTTGCTAGACCAAACCCATATTGATTGGCTGAACAACTATAACCAGTGGGTGTTTGATATGTTGTCGCCACATCTATCTCAGGCTGAAGAGGAGTGGTTAGCACAAAAGACTAAAGCTATCTAACAATCATAAGTATAAAGGGATAAAATGGTTTATCCCTTTTACAATTTTAACCGTATTATAAACAAATATTCGTATTCGGAACGTTAAAAAAAGCTGATTATGACCACACGTAGAACTTTCTTACAAAAGTTGGGTGTTTCTTCTTTGGCTGTTACGTTGGCGCCCTTGTTTTCCAGAGGAAGGGAAGCTGCTGTGGCGAACAAGCCTATAGTTTTGTCGACTTGGGATTTTGGACTTAAGGCCAATGAGGCGGCATGGCAAATTTTAGGTGCGGGAGGCAGGGCATTGGATGCTGTAGAGCAAGGGGTTCGGGTTACAGAAGCCGATCCGGAAGAGCGCAGCGTGGGATATGGCGGTCGTCCGGACCGTGACGGAAAGGTGACCTTGGATGCATGCATCATGGATGAAAATGCCAATATAGGATCGGTAGCAGCCCTTCAAAACATAAAACATCCTATCTCCGTGGCACGTGCTGTGATGGAAAAGACACCTCATGTGATGTTGGTAGGGGAGGGTGCTTTGCAGTTCGCTAGAGAACAGGGATTTAAGGAAGAAAACTTGCTTACCGAGGCGTCGGAAAAGGAATGGAAGGAATGGTTGAAGACAGCCAAATATGAACCGGTGGTCAATATTGAAAATCACGACACTATAGGCATGATAGCCCTCGATGTTCACGGTAATCTTTCCGGAGCATGTACCACGAGTGGTATGGCTTTCAAGATGCATGGCCGTGTGGGTGATTCCCCTATTATCGGAGCCGGACTCTATGTAGATAATGAGGTGGGCGCCGCCACGGCAACAGGCCATGGTGAGGAAGTAATACGTACGGTTGGATCTCATCTGGTCGTAGAGCTGATGCGCCAAGGAAGGACGCCTCAGCAGGCATGTGAGGAGGCTGTACGGCGAATAGTGAAGTTTATAGAGAAAAGAGAAAAAACTTTAACCCATACACAGGTGGGCTTCATCGCACTCAACAAAGCGGGAGATTATGGTGCTTATTGTATCCATAGCGGTTTTAGTTTTGCCAAATACGATAGGCAGGGCAATGAACTTATCAAAGGAAAATCTTATCTGAACAGCTAATGGCAAAACTTGAAATAGCTTGTTTCAACAACAACTCAGCTTTAGTGGCACAGGCTAACGGCGCTGATAGGGTGGAGCTGTGTGCAGGAATGGAAGTGGGAGGTACCACTCCTTTCTTAGAGGATGTTCAGTATGTGCGGGATGCATTGCATATCAAACTGAATGTGATGATACGACCACGGGGGGGCAATTTCGTTTATTCTGCCGAAGAGCTGGAACAGATGAAGACCGACATTATCACTTTTAAAAAGCTAGGAGTAGATGGTTTTGTTTTCGGCATTCTTAATGAAGACAATACGGTGGATACCGTGTTGAACAAAGAGTTGGTGGAGCTAGCGTCTCCTGCGTCATGTACATTTCATCGGGCTTTTGATGATGTACCGGACTATAGGGCAGCCCTTGAAGAGGTGATTTCCTGTGGCTTTACTACGGTGCTTACTTCAGGATGTACCTCTAATGTGGACAAAGGTTTGTATACCCTTAAAGCGTTAGTACAGCAGGCGGGAGATAGAATTGTAGTCATGCCGGGTGGAGGTGTACGTTCATCGAATATAGAGCAATTGTTGCATGAAACAGGAGCTTCATACTTCCACTCCTCAGCCATTACCGATAATAGTGACATTGCGGACCCGCAAGAAGTGCACAGATTAAAGACTCTTTTAAATAAGCAAGGGGTTTGAGAACCCCTTACTATTTTGCTATTTTGATTTTTCCAATGCTTGTAGGATATCACCTATAATATCTTCCTGATCTTCCAGTCCTACTGAAAGGCGTATGGTGCCGGGATTAATTCCCAAGGAGACACGTTCTTCTTCTTTCAGTTTGGCATGTGTTGTGGTTGCCGGATGGGTAGCTATGGTTCGTGAATCTCCCAGATTTGAAGTATAACGAATCATCTCTAATGCATCAATAAAGCGGAAGGCTCTTTCCTTTCCTCCTTTAACATCAAATGTAACGATACCACCGCCGGCTTTCATCTGTTTTTTCGCCAGTTCGTACTGTGGATGGGAAGGTAAGAACGGATATTTTACCTGCTCTATTTCCGGATGTTTTTCCAGCGTTTCGGCTAATGCCAATGCGTTGGAGCAATGTCTATCCATACGAAGGCCTAATGTCTCCAAGCTTTTTGATAGTATCCACGCATTGAAAGGCGACATGGCAGGGCCGGTATGACGTATGAAGAACATCAGCTTATTGATTAGCTCTTGTTTCCCTGCAATTACCCCTCCTAGGACGCGTCCCTGTCCGTCCATATATTTGGTTGCAGAATGTATGGCTAAGTCAAAGCCGTATTTTAAAGGTTTTTGGAGGTACGGGGTAGCAAAACAATTATCGATGGAAAAAATTATATGTGGATGTTTTTCTTTGAGTTTCCCTAGAGCCTCCAAATCGTACAATTCCAATCCTGGATTGGAAGGAGATTCCAAGAATACGATTTTGGTGTTGGGCTGGATGGCCTTTTCCCACTCTTCGATATTGGAGGAGTGGACATAAGTGTAGGAGACTCCCCATTTAGGAAACAGCTGTGTCAACAACTGGTGGGTAGAGCCGAATATTGCGCGGCTTGAAACAATATGATCGCCATTTTCTATGAAAGCAGCAAAAGAAGCAAATACTGCTGCCATTCCAGAAGAAAATGCTAGCCCTGCCTCAGCTTGTTCTAAAGTACATACACGATTGATAAATTCAGTAGTGTTAGGGTTTGCGTAGCGAGAGTAAACCATCCCTTCCTCTTCTTCTGCGAAGATTGCCCTACCTTGTTCCGCACTGTCGAAGATGAAGCTGGAAGTAAGATATAAGGGTACAGAGTGTTCCCGTGTAGCTGAACGCGGAGCTTGCTCACGGATTATTCTGGATTGATCTTTTTTCATAACAGTGGTAAAGTTAAGGATTTGTTGTTTGAAAATTTGTCATTTTATAGGGTAAAATTTTCAAATTTTGTAAAGCGTAGATATAAATTCTTTGACATAATGAATTTGATATATTATGCTAGGAGAATAATTTAATTTTTCTTTATAGTTACAAATAAATATAAATTCATATTTTAAGGGAAAATAGCGTTTACAACGAATCACCGATTATAAGTCTTAAAATGGTATTGTCTATGAGAAAATTCTCCTCTTTAAATAAGATTTTAGTAACACAAATTCTTGTTTTGGGTTCAGCGTCTTTTCTGTGGGCGCAGGAGGCACTGAAGCCGTTTGGTGCTGTTCCTACGGAACGTCAGCTACGCTGGCATGAAATGGAGATGTATTGTCTTATTCATTATACGCCAACAACTTTTCAAGATAAAGAATGGGGTTTTGGAGATGCGGATCCTGCTATTTTCAATCCTTCTCATTTTGACGCACATCAGATAGCACGTGCTGCCGCTTCGGCAGGCTTCAGAGGGCTGATCAGTGTGGCGAAGCATCATGACGGCTTTTGCCTGTGGCCCACCAAAACGACAACCTATAGTATAGCCCGTTCGCCATGGAAAAATGGTAAAGGCGATATGGTGCGTGAATTTATGGAGGCCAGTCGAGAAAACGGATTGAAGTTTGGTGTCTATCTTTCGGCGTGGGACCGTAACGATACAAGGTATGGCACTCCGGCATATGCGGAGGCATACCGGGAGCAGCTTACGGAGCTGATGAGCAATTACGGCGAGCTGTTTACCTCATGGCACGATGGTGCTAACGGCGGTGATGGATACTATGGCGGACGTAAAGAAAAACGTATTATAGATCGTACAACTTATTACGAGTGGGAGAAAAAGACGTGGCCTATAGTTCGTAAGTTGCAGCCTATGGCCTGTATCTTTTCTGATGTAGGGCCCGACATGAGATGGGTAGGCAACGAAAAGGGATATGCGGCGGAAACCTCGTGGGCAACGATTACCCCAATAGGCCTTAATGGAGCTAAGCCTGTGCCCGGAGCGGTAGAAGAACACAATCTACCTACAGGCGATCGCTTTGGCCGCTTTTGGATTCCGGCAGAATGTGATGTTCCTTTGCGGGATGGGTGGTTTTACCATAAAAATCAGGATTTGCGCGTAAAAACTCCCGAACAGCTCTTCGAAATCTATCTTAAATCGGTAGGTCACGGAGCAAATATGAATTTGGGCTTGGCTCCAATGCCCGAAGGTATATTGCATCCTAACGACGTGAAGGCTCTGCAATATTTCGGAAGAAAGTTGCGGAAGACCTTTGAGACCAATCTTGCTAAAGGGGCTGTAGCCACCTCCACCTCTTTGAGAGGCAACAGTGCGGCGTTTGCTCCCGCCAACATTTTCGACGATGACAGATATAGCTATTACGCACCGGAGGATGGCGTTTTCACTCCCGAGATTGAGGTCACATTGGATGGTGAGAAAGAATTTGATATCATACGGTTGCGTGAAAACATCAAGCTGGGACAGCGCATGGATTCTGTTCAGGTATGGATCTGGAAAAATCAGCAATGGCAGCATGTAGCATCGGCAACAAGCATAGGTGCGAACCGATTGATAAAATTGTCTGAGCCTATAAAGACTTCGAAGCTTAAGATCTGTCTTTTTGCTCCAGTAGAACCTACTTTGAGTGACTTTGCCTTGTTTAAAGAGTTTAAAGAACCGTTTTTCTTCGATTCTCCGGCTATGGAGAATAATGAAAGACAGAGCTATTCCTTTGTGAATAAAGAGAAAACAAAAAAGGACATCGAACGCTCACTTTTTGTTATTAAGGGAAATGAGATGGTGTTCAAGCTAGATGGTTCGGTGACCAAGATGGTGTATGAGCCACGACAGGATGGTCGTAAGGAAGGTATAGTCATAAAATATGCTATCTACAGCAGCGATGATGGTAAAACATGGAGCAGCGTGACGCGAGGCGAGTTTTCCAATATTCTGGCTAATCCTGTACAGCAAATCGTTGAATTCGGCAAAACAATAGATGCGAAGTTTATTAAAGTTGTGGCTCTGGAAAATTCAGAAATTACGTTTAAGGATTTAGCTTTTTATAAATAAGCAGTATTAAGTTTGAACTATACTTTTTGTTCGAAGAAACTTGATTTTAATGTAAAAAAATCATTAATTTAAGTTAAAAAATAATAAGATATGAAAAGTATAGTTCATTTATTGAATGGGCTAGCTTTAGTATTCATCTTATTATTAGCCGTTTCCTGTAAAAAAGATAGTATAGTCCGTGATGATGATGAGTTAGCCTATTCTGTTACTTTTGCTATCCATCAATTCTCCAATACCAGCAGGTATTTGGCAGTAAATTCTTCTTCCGGTGGGGCATTGCTGGCTTCCACAACCCCTAATGTAGGTGATGGATACCTGTATTTCTGGAGTTTTAATAATGAAAGTATAAATCCGGATATCAAATATGATTATAGGGCAGAACCTTCCATAACCTACAATAATGGCATAGTGCCGACCAATTTCAATGCTAATGGTTTTGCTTTTGAAGATTTCGCTGCCGGCAAATCCGTGAGCATGACGGGAGCGAGGGAGGTGTTTATCAAAATGCCTATCCACGATGTTATTGCTATTCGGTCGTTTGCCTTTGATATTACAAGTACCAATACCGGGCCTAAGGATTTTGAGATTTATTATAGCATTGATGAGGGAGATAATTATGTGGCGCTAGCGTTGAACAACCAGTTTGGAAATGTAACTTCCAATACGAAAAACAGTTTTTCGTATGAGCTGGATACCATATCTATACAGGGTGAGGAGCTTTGGATGAAGCTGGTGATGAAGGCAGGAGAACGGGGAAGTTCTGGCGAATATAATGAGTCGCAGGGAGTAGTCAGGTTGGATAATATCAGACTTGTGGGGGAGGCATCTACTTTCACACATCCACAACCCATTAACGAGCTGTACTATTTTATTTTCCATAAGGATAAGCCAGGGGTAAAAAGTGTAGGGGTTGTGGACTTTTCGGAAGATATGCAGCTTCAGGTTCAGCTTCCAATGGGAGAGTATGATGTCTTTTTTGTTTCCAACACTTCTCAAAGCCCATTGATTTTCCCTTCTTCTATTGAAAAGGCAGCGGATATATATTGCTCGAATCTATTTTCTAACCACGAGGCCGATATTTTTGGGTACGTTGGTACCCTTACGGTAAGTGGAGAGCAGGTGCAGCCCATACTGCTGACACGTCTTTTCAGCCAAATTAAGATAGAATTTACGGATGCCGGAGATTTGTCATTGGTAAAGGAGTTGGTGGTCACACAGCAGCATGAACCATTTTTTTATGCTCCATTCGGTAGCTTTGCTTCCAATCCAATATTGGATCAGACGAGTATAACCTTTACGGAAGATTTTAGTACCAATAAGCAGGTGGTCTTCAATCAGTTTTTGGGATTGCTGCAGGAGACCAAGCCTGTGCTCTATCAGGTGGAGGTATATGGTGCAAATGGATTATTGCGTACATTCCAGCTTGGAAGCTTTTTGAAGAATAATATGCAGCTTGTCTTTCGGGGAGAGCTGCTCAATGAGCTGACATGGCCCGTAGGCTTCCAGATTATCAAAAATGAAAATTGGGAGGGTTCTTTGACAGATACTTTCTAAAATAAAGCTAAAGCCCCGATTAGTGGGGCTTTAGCGTATGTAATAGTTTTAGTCGTTGACAGTGAGTTCTCCACGTATGTCTTTTTCTATCCAATAGGCTACGGCCTGTTGGTCCATGAGCTCGCCTTGGAGGTACATCAGCTTTGTTACTGCGGCCTCAAAAGTCATGTCATATCCATTGAGCACGCCTATATCTTTCAGTCCTTTGCTAGTTTCGTATCTTCCCAGCTCTACGGAACCTACCTTACATTGCGATATATTGAGAATATTTTTCCCTTGTTTGATAGCATTTTCGAGAAGGTCCAAAAACCATTTTTCGGTAGTGGTATTGCCGGAGCCGAAGGTTTCCATGACGATGGAGCGCACATCGAGATCAAGGATAGACTTTACGGTAGAGGGGCTTATGCCCGGAAAAAGCTTTAATACCGCTACTCTGTTATCCAAATTGTTGTGGCAGATAAACTCTTTATCCGAGTTGTTCATCAGCGCATCGAAATTATATTTCAGATGTATGCCTGCTTCTGCGAGGACAGGATAGTTTGGTGAGCGGAAAGCTTCGAATTTTGCGGAGTTGTATTTGAAAGCACGGTTGCCGCGGAACAGCTTATTGTCGAAGAGGATGCACACCTCTTGTACGATAGATCTGCCATTATGTTTTGCGGAGGCAATTTCCAAGGCTGTCATCATGTTTTCGCGGGCGTCGGTACGTATTTCACCGATAGGAAGTTGTGAGCCCGAAAAGATTACCGGCTTTTGGAGACCTTCCAGCAGGAAGCTTAACACGGAAGCCGAGAAGGCCATGGTATCCGAGCCGTGAAGGATGACAAACCCGTCATACTCGTCATAATTATCCCGAATCAATTCTGCCATTTGGATCCATATTTCAGGAGTCATATTGGAAGAATCGATGATAGGGTTGAAGGAGTGTACGGTAAGTTTATAATCCAGCCTGCTTAAGTCGGGAAGGTTGTTTTTGATCAGTTCGAAGTCGAAAGGCACAAAAGTTCCTGAGTGGTCCTGAACCATCCCTATTGTACCGCCCGTATATATGATGAAAATATTCATGTTCTAAATGCCAAAAATCTCTTTTGAATTTTGTGTCGTTATGGCTGCTATCTCTTCAACGCTGAGGTTGTGCAGCTCGGCCATTTTCTGAGCGACGTAAATGAGATAAGAACTTTCGTTCTCTTTCCCTCTATAAGGAGTTGGTGCCAGATAAGGGGCATCCGTTTCCAATACTATATGTTGTAGATCTATTTCTTTGACTACGGCATCCAAGCCTGCTTTTTTGAATGTCACCACACCACCTATCCCCAGTTTGAATCCCAGATTTATGGCTCTACGGGCCTGATCCAAAGTTCCCGTGAAGCAGTGGAAGATTCCAAACAGCTTTTCATCATTCATCTCATCCAACACCTCAAATACTTCGTCAAAAGCCTCCCGACAATGGATAACGATAGGTAGGGACATCTCTTTGGCCCATTGTATCTGTGTGCGGAAAGCTTGCTGTTGCCAAGCTAAGGTGCTTTTATCCCAATAAAGATCAATTCCTATTTCGCCGATAGCATAGATTTTTGATTTCTCTATAGCCTCATGGATGGTTTGCAGCTCCTCTTTAAAGTTTTCTTTTACGCTGCAGGGATGCAAGCCCAGCATAGGAAAACAGAGGTCTGGATAGCGCTTCGCCGTTCCAAACACCGCGTCTATGGATTCCGTATCTACGTTAGGTAA
This sequence comes from Sphingobacterium thermophilum, assembly GCF_039541675.1. Taxonomy (NCBI): domain Bacteria; kingdom Pseudomonadati; phylum Bacteroidota; class Sphingobacteriia; order Sphingobacteriales; family Sphingobacteriaceae; genus Sphingobacterium; species Sphingobacterium thermophilum. The sequence goes on from NZ_BAABGR010000015.1 coordinate 371,439, forward strand.
AAAAAGTCTTTTGATATGGTGATCAAGGCAACGTTGTATTTGCTGATCCAGCTTTTCCGTACCTAGATGATAGTAGATATGTGTATGCGTGTCGGTGAGTATGATGTCGTTGGAGATTTCCATGTTTTCAAATTGGCGTAAAAATAAGAAATTGATAATATACTGGTTAACAGGAAATAAAAAAACACGATTTTATCAACAAAATCGTGTTTTTATTTATAAAGTCTTAAAATATTAGACTGAATAAGTATTTACTGTTTAACTAGTTTTGCGCTGGGGCTGATGCCTGAGGATTTTGCTCTGGCGCTTTGCCTTTCACTACTTTTACTAGTTCCAAGTCGAAGATCAACGGTGCGTAAGGAGGAATTTTACCTTGAGGTTGACCGTTAGCGCCGTAAGCCTGACTAGAAGGGATGATTAAGGTCGCTTTAGAACCTTGGTTGATCAACTTAAGACCTTCCACCCATGCAGGAATAATAGGGTCTACACCTAACACGAATTTGATAGGTTCGAAAGTACGCATAGGGTTTACAGGTAATTTAGCTTTCTCCGCTTCTTCTTTGATAGATGTATCAAACACTTTGCCGTTAGTCAGTTTACCCACATAGTTTACATACACGGTATCGCCATCTACAGGTTTTGCACCTTTACCTTCAGAGGTTACAACGTATTGAAGGCCACTAGCCGTTTTCTTAGGTTGTAGTTTATTAGAAGCGATATATTTTTCGATTTTAGCTGGTTCTGCCGTTTCTAATTTTTTCAATTCAGCGTCGAAGAACTTGTTCAACTCTGCAGAAGCTGTAGAGTCGTTGTAGCTAGCTTTCGACAGGTGTTTGCGGATAGATAATTTGATAGTGACATATTTGTCCGCGAAAGGCATCTTAGGCTGGCCGGATTTTGCTGCTGCGGTATCCAAATTCAAACGGAATACTGCGCTGTCTCCTTCTCCTAAGTAAGTGAAGGCTGTGATGAAGTCTCCTTTGTAACGTCCCGGAACAGAATCTGGAGCGATTTTCAAGGCGCTAGGCAAACCCAATTCGAAAGTACTGTTGATTAATGAGTCGTTGCGGTCAGAGAGTACTTCCATGTCATAAATCACATAGTCTTCTGCCTGGATTTTTGGTTTACCGTTGTCCTTAACGATTTTATACTCTAAACCTCCATCTCCTTTTTTGAAGTTTTGGCATGCTGTGGTCATTAAACCTACGGCTGCAGCCATTAAAAAAATTGATTTTTTCATTTTATTGATTAATACTTATTTACTATTTTAAATAATGTGAATATTCAGGTAAAATTGATTTAAACTTATTCACTACCGAAGCCAAATCTTCTGTTGAGCTGCCTCCGGAAGCGTTGAGATGCCCTCCACCGTTGAAATATTTCTTACAAATTTCATTGCAAGGTATTTCGCCGATTGAACGCAAAGATAATTTAATTAATTCTGTTCTGTCAACTATTAGTGCTGCTAATCTTATCCCTTTAATAGACAAGGCGTAGTTGACCAAACCTTCTGTATCTCCGGTGCTCACATTGAACTTTTCCAAGTCACTTTTGGAAAGAGAAAACAATGCGGTATTGTATTCTGGAATTACTTCTAGGCAATTTAATAAACAATATCCGATAAATTTCAATCTTTTTTCAGTATTGCTGTTATAAATATTTTCGTGTATCTCCCAGTTGCGTGCTCCGGCGTCTATAAGTTTGGCGATGATATGATGTACTGCCGAGGTGGTAGAGCGGAATCGGAAAGAACCGGTATCCGTCATTATTCCGGCGTAGAGACAACTTGCCACATCGGCATTGATAGCTTTTTCATCCTTACATATGTCGGCGATGAAGCTGTAAACGAGCTGTGCTGTCGCTGCGGCGGTAGAATCCCAATAGCTTAAGTCTGCAAAATCTTCCGGATCGAGGTGGTGGTCTACCATCCATTTTTGTCCTTTGGCATCTCGGATGATAGGTTCCAACACATTGGTGCGCGACAAAGCGCTATAGTCCAAACAGAAGATAATATCTGCCTTTTCTATCAGCTCTTGTGTTAGGGAAGGGTTTTCGGCGTGGATAACCACTTTTTCTCTTCCCGGCATCCAATCCAAAAAGGTAGGGAAATCAGAAGAAGTGACCACAGCAACCTCATGATTGTGTTGTATCAACCAATGGTAAAGTCCTAACGAAGAACCTAAAGCATCTCCGTCCGGTTTATGATGCGTAGTAATTGTTATTCGTTTAGGTTTGGTTAATAGTTGTAAATTCTCTTCTCCTTTTAACATAAAATATTCATGAATACAAACGTACAAAAAATAATAGCTTTATCTCAATTTATTTTTGATGTTTGAAGGCGTATAACTTCTTATCCCTGCGTGTACATAGGAGGAATATCTCGCTGTTGTAATTGATTTTGCCATAATAGAATAGGGGCAGTCCTTCTACAGGGAATCCTTCGATCAAGGTATTGTCGCCACTGAAGAGGTATATCAGGTTGGTCGCTTTGGAAGCTACGCCGATGAGGCTGTTGCTTGTCCTTCCATCCCTGAAGTACTGAGGTTTATCGTCAATGTATTTGGTGAAATGATATTCGTAAAGCGTGTCTTTCTTTGCTATGTCGACAAACTGAAGGCGGTTGTCGTGGATAAGAATCATCTCGGGAGCTGAGGAGCCTGCGATATTGATGAAATCTACATGTTGTCTATTTGCTTTGCTGTCGAACGTATGTTGGTCAACGACCTTATCTTCGGCAATTCGATATAAGGTATGGTTGGTAGCATATGCCAATAGCTCGTAGCTGTTGTTACCTTTGTCTACCACTCCTAGCGGGAATCTGAACTCTACATCACCGGGGATATCTATCTCCTTACGCAGGGAGCCATCCTGATTTATGAAGTAAATCCGTCCGTACGAGGAAGCGATGACAAATTCTTTACCAATTTGTTGCACTTCACCTAATAGTGTTCCGTCAGCCGTGATGTTTTTCCACTCTTCTATCATATTTCCGTCTAGGTCTATGGCAAGAATCTTATTTTTCGTAGGGACGAGCAGTGCTTCTTTGCCGGCGGCTGTGGCCGCTAGCGGTGCGGCAACAGGGGTATCGGATAATCCTCTTGAAAAACCTTTTTTATTTTTTCCGTCCGTATCGAGACGGTATAATCTGTTTTTGTCGGTGACAAATATTATGCTGCGGTCTTCAAGCTGTTTTATTTCTCCCACAATCCTTCCGGAGATGACGGTAGACCACATTTTTGTGCCGCTAGGATGGATGGCGTGCAGAGTGTGGTCAAGCTCTTGGATAAGGATGAACTGTGTGGAGTCCGAGTGTTCGAAGACGTATGGCGCCGTGATCGCCTTATTTGCTAGAGGATAACTCCATTCCGGAGTGCCCCCCAAGGCATTTTTGCTTTTGTAGAGGGCGTACAGCTGTGAACCGAAAGTTCCGTTATTTCCTGAAAGCTGTAATGACCAAGAGTAGAAATCCTTGAAACCATAGTTTTCATCATCCCTGAATTTTTTTTGATACTTCGCGGGAAGGGAATACAAAATTTTGGAGTAGGCGTTCTTGTTATGAATGAACAATGTTACGTTGGCTTCGTTGCCTTGTAGTTTTTCAAAGTTTTTGAATCCTAAGGTCCCTGTTAGGAGATCTTTACGGTCATAACTATTACGATAGTATCTTAAATCGGCTAGAATGTTGGATATTACCAATACGTCCTGTACGCGTGTGACGTAGGGGCGGCTCATATTTTTGAAGGGCTCCCCATAGATACTGTAGAGTATGTTTGATGTCTTGAAGCGGTAGATATTATCACCTGCATCTTCCAGAAGAGAGGACGCCACATCTTTCCATGCTGTGGTGTCGTTTAAAGCTACGAAGGCTAGCTGGCTTTGGTTGGTCATTTCCACCACAGCGAAATTATGCTGCCATGTTGCTATTAGTTTATGCAAGCTGCTATTTTTTTTGTCAAGATTCTCAAGCAGAGAAGCTACCTTTTTTGTTTCCTGACGTGCTTCGAAATACTCTTTGAGGTCGGAAGCGAATTTAGGGTAGCTGCTGAGGCTATACTCCATGAAAACGGCAGTATTGGAAGGGAAAAAATTGTAAAGTCGCTGTGTTCTTTTGCTTTGATAACGGAAGAGAGCGATGTAGTTTCCTTGGGTCTGTTGAAGCTGGCTTTCGCCGGTAAGCATCAGTGCATCTTGCTTGAAGTTGATGTTCCATGTGGATTGTCCTTCCAGACCTAAAAACTGATCAAGGAAAAAACCTTTCTCCTTCTGCTGGAAATGTTTGACAAGAGCTTGGAAGTTTTGATGAGGAAAATACACGCTGAAAGGGGTGTTTTTCGAGTTGTTATGGATAAAATAGTCTATCTGCTTTTCCGACAGTTTAGGAATACTTTTGTTTAATGCCGAAACTATTGTCTGTAAGGAAGAGGAAGCAAAGAGCACGTGTTGATAATAGGTCGTGTACAAAGTGGTGTCCGGATTGCCGAAACTTAAAGTAGTGATTTTGTTGCCCAAGGTATCGACCGATCCTATTTTATAGTGCTTGGCAAACTTATTAATCAGGCTGGCCAACTGGCTTTCGCTGATGTTTTCGGAGGTCGGAATGGTAATCAGTAGATTCAACGAATCCTTATCCGGATGGAAGGAAAGGAATACATCCTGCTCGGCGATGTAGTCGTACAGCGCATCGTGACGCAGTAGCTGATTTTTGTATCGCTTTAGGAGGGAGATATCTTTTTTACCCAATAAAGCATCGAAAAGATCAAAATCTTTGAATATATTGTCTGTAACTTCATCGTTCTTTATCGAAGCGATGAGGAAAGTATTTTCCGGCAAGTATTTTAGTGGTTTGAGTGTGTTGTGCTGCTCTCTGTTGAGTCCACTGAAATAGTAAATCGAGGCAGCGATAACGCCAAGAAACAAGAGCACCGCAAGAATTATTGTATTCCTCATTCTACAAACCTAAATAATTACTTTGAAAGGAAGAAAAACCTATTAAAAACATCAATTAGTATAGCGATTTACATTATTTTTTTATTACATTTATCACTAGTTTTAACTTAAACAATTCTGAGTAAGTATTAATGAATAAACAGATCATTCTTACAGCTTCATTCTTTGGACTTTTGGCTGTGATTTTGGGGGCTTTTGGTGCACATGGTTTGGAAGGCAAAATAAGTGAGTACCATATTGGTACATGGAAGACCGCTAACCAGTATCATTTTTACCATACTTTTGCGATGTTGTTTTTATCTACCTTTTCAAGAGCCAAGAGTCAATCTATCCGTGTTTCCTTTATCTTCTTTACTGTGGGGATCCTGTTGTTCTCTGGATCGTTGTACCTGTTGAGTGTTCGAGAGCTACTTGGAGCGTCGGGACTGACGATTTTAGGGCCGGTGACACCGCTGGGAGGAGTATGTTTTATGGTAGGATGGATAGGCCTTTTTGTGGCGGCATTGAAAAACAGAGCATAGACTTTATCTGTCTCAAGAAAATATAAGGCCTCTGGTAAATGCTATCAGAGGCTTTTTCTTTACATTTGTGCTATGTCACATCCGGATTTATTTGCAGAACGCAAAACGTATTTTGTAGATGTTATTTTGCCATTGGCTATAGCCAAAACCTATACTTATCGTGTTCCTTTTGAGCTTAACGAAAAGATTGGGATAGGCAAGCGGGTCATTGTGCAGTTTGGCAAGAACAAGGTATATTCCGCCATTGTCAGGGATATTGGTACTGCAGCCCCGGAGAAGTACGAGGCCAAATATATTTTGGATGTTGTGGATGATTATGCTATCGTGGATGAGGGCCAGCTGAAGTTGTGGGATTGGATAGCAGACTACTATATGTGCCATCTGGGAGAGGTGATGCAGGCAGCATTGCCGGCCGCTCTAAAGATGGCGTCAGAGACGAAGATTGTTGCGGCAGATAATGCTGAACTGGACCGCAGTACGCTGTCGGATAAAGCCTTTTTGGTGTTGGATGCCTTAGATGTGGCGGGAGAGCTTAGTGTGGCGGATGTGACCAAAATTTTGGGGCAGAAGACGGTATTTCCTTTGTTGAAATCACTTTTTGAGCAGGGTTTTATTCTCATTTCCGAAGAGATTAAAGAGCGCTATAAGCCCAAGACGAAAGCTTTCCTCCGCCTAGCTTCTACCTATAACGACGGCGAAGGGTTACACCTTTTGTTGGATAGCCTCAATAGGGCTCCTAAGCAGCAGGATGCCGTGCTGGGATATATCCAGCTTTCCAAGATGCAGGAACATATAACACGGAAAGACCTTATGGAGGCTAGCGGATGTGGTAGCAGTGCTATTACTTCGTTGATAGATAAAGGAGTTTTTGAGGTGCAAGAGCAGGTCGTCAGCCGCTTTCAAGGGGTGGATGTGTTGCTGACCAAAGATTTCACCTTCAGTGAGGAGCAGCAGAGAGCTTTCGAGGAAATCAATAAACAATTTGAGGAGAAAGATGTAGTCCTGCTACATGGGGTGACCGCATCGGGAAAGACACAAATCTATATCCGCATGATAGAGCAGGCTTTACAGTCAGCGAAGAATGTACTGTATTTGCTGCCGGAGATTGCCCTGACCACACAAATTACCGAGCGGCTCAAGCTACATTTCGGAAATGATTTGGGAGTATATCATTCCAAGTTTAACGATAACGAACGAGCGGAGGTGTGGCATAAGGTATTGAAAAATGAATATAAGGTCGTCATAGGGGCTCGTTCTTCCATTTTTTTGCCCTTCCGCGATTTGGGACTTATTATTGTGGATGAGGAACATGAAAGCTCGTATAAGCAGTATGAGCCAGCACCGCGCTATCATGCGCGGGATACGGCAATTTATTTGGCGTATCTGCATCATGCCAAGGTGCTGTTGGGATCCGCAACACCTTCCATAGAAAGTTATTATAATGCTAAGGCAAAAAAATATGGTTTGGTACAGCTGCTGCAGCGCTTTGGTGAGGCTCAACTCCCTTCCATAGAAATTGTCAATATCGCTGAAGCTGCCCGAAAAGGGGAGATGCAGTCATATTTCAGCAAAACCCTGTTAGATGCTATAGGGGAAGCTGTATCCAAGAAAGAGCAGGTTATACTTTTTCAAAACCGGAGAGGACACACACCCTTTGTGCAGTGTAGCACCTGTGGTTATGTGGCTAAATGTATAAACTGTGACGTTAGCCTTACTTACCATAAATCTTCCAACCTTTTGCATTGCCATTATTGTGGTCATACGGAAAATACGGTCAGCGTATGTCCGGCATGTGGAATGCCGCATATGGAAAGCAAGGGCTATGGCACCGAACGTGTGGAAGAGGAGTTGGAAATCCTGATGCCCGATCTGCGCATAGGTCGCTTGGACTTGGATTCCGCAAAGGGAAAGCATGGCTTTGAGCGCATCATCTCGGCCTTTGATGACCATGAATACGATGTGCTCATAGGTACGCAGATGGTTGCAAAAGGTCTGGACTTTGGCAGGGTGAGCCTCATCGGTATCTTGAATGCGGACACTATCATCAACTTTCCGGAGTTCCGTGCTTATGAAAGGGCTTTTTCACTGTTTTCGCAGGTGGCGGGAAGGGCGGGACGCCGTCAAGACCAAGGCAGGGTGATTATCCAAACCTATAATCCCGGACATCGGGTTATAGAGCAGGTTGTAAACCACGATTATGAAGGCATGTTTATGCAGGAGGTTACCGAGCGGAAAAATTTTGCTTATCCTCCATTCTATCGGATTATCCGCTTGGATGTCAAGCATCCAGACCAACAGCAGGCAGCAGATTCAGCGCATAAGCTGGCTGAGCTATTACGTGTGTCGTTGGGAAACCGTATTTTGGGGCCCGAGCCTCCATTGGTGTCGCGGGTGCGCAACCATTATATTCAGACCATCACCTTGAAGGTAGAACGTGTCAATATCAACATCAATAAGGTTAAAGAAATCATCCGTGCGGCACTTACGCAATTTGAGCTGGATAAGCAGAATGCCGGGGTGCGGGTGGTAATCGATGTAGATCCGTATTAAAAAAAGCGAGGGACTACCCCCGCTTTTTTTATTTCTTGATTTTAGAAATTTTAAAAGGTTTTTTCACGGCTTTGTGTGCTGCCAGCTTGGCTATTTCGGCCTGTTGGTCTGTTACCTTTTCCGGTTTAAAGGTATTTTTTCGGACGTCGGTATTGAAAAGCTTTTCGTACCAAGTGCAGGCAGCCGTAAATCTTCCGTAGTTAAGTTCTAGGTGATAGCCGTCTCGTGTGAAGGTGTCCCCAAGGGAGGATGTACGTGCGTTCTGTATTGCCGATCCGGCAGGCACTAGAAAGATGAATTCTTTCATTTTGCTGATGCGTTTTGTGGCATCCACTATTGCGGCATACATTTTTTCCTGGCTTTTATCGTAGTTGGCAAAGCCTTTATGGGTAGAGTCGTGCTGATAAGCCCATGTTTGGTGATAGATAAGTTTGGTATGTGGCTTTTTCAGCGAAGAGACATAGCTTATAAGCTGCGGCAGATGTTGCATGATCACCGCATACTGTCCCGAAAAGGGGCTAGCCTGCTGTAAGCTTATGTAATCCCAGTCCTCGTCGGTGATAGCTTGTTCCAAGCTTACATTTTTAGTGGTCTTCTTGACGCCATCCACGCCGATCTTACGATACGAATAGGAAGCCTTATTTTCTTTAGCATTTTTTACGTGAAGTTCTATAGGTGCTCCACCGATATACATATTGCCGATGATGATTTTGTGGCCGTCGGCTTTGGCAAGGTCATAAAGGTAGTTTTCTATGCCATCTTCTGAAAAGCTGTTGCCGATGGCTAAGACTTTGAGCACTTTTTCCTGGGCCGAAGTGTTTAAAAAGAAAAATAATAAGGTGAAAAGAAAGGTAATTAGGTTTTTCATAATTTGAATATGTCTGATATAAGCTATACAAATGTAATCAATCCAAGCATGGAATATGTTATAATTTTAATTTTGATATTTTAAATGGATATTTAACGGCTAGATGTGCTGCTACTTTAGCAATTTCAGCTTGTTTATCCGTGATTTTTTCTGGCTTATAGCTGATTTTTCGGACATCTTTTCCAAATAATTTTTCGAACCAAACACAGGCTGCTGTAAATCTACCATACGTTTGTTCTAAGTGATATCCATCTCGAGTATACGTATCTCCCTGTGACGAGGTACGAGCATTTTGTATAGCTGTTCCTGCGGGAATCACCATGTGAATGTCTTTAAGTTTATTTATTTTTTTTGTTGCATCTACAATACCTGCATACATTTTGCCTTGATCATTGTCATAATGAATATATCCTTTATGGGGGACACCTTTCTGGTAGGCCCATGTTTGATGATATAGCAATTTTGTTTTTTTTTGATTTATTCTTTTTAACATAGTGGATCATAAAAGGTAAGCTCTTCATAATAGTATCATATTTACCCGAAAGAGAACTCACCTGTTGTAAGCTTATATAGTCCCATTTTTCGTCTTTTAATGCAGAAGCAATACTTTGATTTTTATATACCTTTTTGACACCTTCAGCATTTATCTTGCGATATTCATAAGCATTTTTATTTTCCTTAATATTCTCAACATGAAATGTCAGATGTGCTCCTGCCATGTACATATTGCCAATAATCATAACCTTACCATCGGCCTTAGCCAGATCGTGCAAATAGTATTCAAGAGCGTCTTCCGAAAAGCTATTTCCGATTGCTAATAGTCTAATAGTATCTTGTGCTTGTGAAAAGCAATTATGAATAAATAAAAATGTGAAAAAAACTAGATTTAGTTTTTTCATAATATTCAGTGTATCTGTAATAATTTCAATACTTCACGGGTTACCCATTCCCTACCGGCAGTAAATTTGCTGGTATTGGCTTGGTCTATAGGTTCCACATTGAGTGCAAAATAATAAACTTTTCCTCCTTTATCGACAATTCCTACAAACCAGCCGTTGTTCCAGTTGTTGTCGTCCGACCATCCCGTTTTTCCGAAATAGCGGTAATTGTCGTTTTTTTCTTTTTCAAAGATGGAAATCATTTTGTCGTAGGTCTGTGCGGATATAGGGAGCTGTCGACTGTAGAAGCGTTGCAGGAAAAGAATCTGCTCCAAAGGAGATATGCGCGAGGGTCCTTTTATCCAAAAGTTGTCAATAGTGTTTTCGTCCACCACCATGTGAGGGTATTGCAGCTTCTTGAGGTATGTACGCATGCGTTTGACGCCGATTTTACGGGCCACCTCTTGGTAGCAGGGGAGGCAGGAAGCGTGGAAGGCTTCACGTACGGTCATATCCTTTTCCCAGAAGTCGAAGCGTCTTTTTTTTCCATCCCACCGCATTATGGTATTTTCGTCTGTCAGCACTTGGGTTTCCAGTGCTATGATGGTATTGACGATTTTGAAGGTGCTGGCAGGGAGGTTTCCTTTTTCGGCAAGGGCAAAGTCGTTAGAATAATAGATGTTATTACTGGCGTCGTATACCACTATGGTGCCCTGCATATCTTGTGCATGCATCAGCTGCTCAATCTTTTCTTTGTATTCTAAATTTCTTGTCGGGAGCTTTTGTGCGAAAGCGGTGTTTAGTAACAGAACAATAAGAATGATGATCGGAAAATTACGAAGCATAGGTTTGATGATTTTAATTTTTAAATTTACTTATTAAAAATTGGAATGGCAATGCTGCCTATGAGAAACCTCAACCTGTTGGCTCCAAATTAATTGTATTTATTCTTTAATAATATCCGCAAACAATGGTATTTTTGAAGAACGATGGCATACAAATTCATAGATAATTACAGGGAAAAAGGGGCAAGAAAGAAGCTTGTAAAGCATCTTGAAAGTAGGGGTATTCAGGATAAACGTGTGCTAGAGGCTATAGGTAAGGTGCCTCGTCATTTTTTCTTCGACGAAACCTTCTGGAATCAGGCCTATAAGGATATTGCTTTCCCTATAGGGGACGGGCAGACGATTTCGCAACCTTACACGGTGGCCTATCAATCCGAGCTGCTTCATGTGAAGGAAGGCGATAAGGTATTGGAGATAGGCACGGGATCGGGGTATCAAACCTGTATCTTGCTGGAGCTAGGGGCAGATGTATATACTATCGAACGACAAAAGAACTTGTACGAGCGAGCCATCCAGGTGTTGCCTTATATGGGGTACCGACCTAAGTTTTTTCTTGGCGACGGCTCAAAAGGCATTCCCGAACATGCTCCTTACGACAAAATTATAGTGACGGCGGGTGCTCCCTTCGTTCCCGATATGATGTTGCGTCAGCTCAAGTTGGGAGGCCTGCTGGTGATCCCTGTGGGCGACGAAAAATCCCAAAAGATGGTGACCATATTGCGTGTCGGCGAAAATGAGTTTGAACGCATTGAGCTTGACACCTTCCGCTTCGTGCCGCTGGTAGGGGACAAGGCCTGGTAAAATCTTTCCGATAATAATTCTTCTCAGGCTTTTCCCTATCTTTAGCCTTGATGAAGAATTTCTATTCACAAAATATTCGAGCTGTCAATCAAGAGCTCCTAGAGCTCGAAAAGAAGATAAACAGAAACAGCATGATGCGTCTAGCCCTGATCTTATTGGGGGCATATGTGCTGTTTCAGATTTTTCAGCAGAACAGCGTGTGGCTGCTCCTGGGGGCGGTATTTCTGTTGGTGGTAGGCTTTGCTTTTCTGGTGCTGCGACAGAGCCGCCTAGAAAAAATCAGAGCCTATAAGCGCGCGCTGCTGAAAGTCAACGAGAATGAAGTCCTTGTGTTAGAATCCCGGCAGAATATGTATGCGGATGGTGCCGAATATGAGGACCCTAAACATGCTTATGTTTCGGATTTGGATATCTTCGGCCCGCAGTCCTTGTTTGCTTTGATCAACCGCTGTGCTACAAAAGAAGGAGAAGGACTACTGGCTTCTTGGCTGTTGCGCCCTTCGAAAAAGGAAGATATCGTGGCTCGTCAGCGTGCTACGAAAGAACTTGCAGGTAAGAAGGAATGGATTCAACAGCTGCAGGCCAAACTTCTATTTAATCTGGGACAGAAGGTCAACATCAAAAGTTTTTTGACACGATATATGAGAGATGACTCTTTACGTTTTGGGTCTTCTTTTATGCGTTTTTATGTGAAGGTTGTGCCTTACATCTTCCTGCTGGGTGTAGGAATTTCCCTCTGGATGTTGCCGTTGTGGAATTTTCTGCTTGCTCTGGCCGTGGTTCATCTGTTGTGGACCATGGCTTTGGGAGGTAAAGTTTCTTATTTCTCCAGCCGTATAGACAAGATAGGGGTAACGTTGATGGCCTATGCGGATGCGGTAGAAATGGTAGAAAAGGAGTCTTTTGAGGCGCCCCATACTGTGCATATCCGGCAGGTGCTGAAGTCGCAGCGGGGAGAAGCCTTGTCTACGGCATTCAAGCAGCTGGGTCAGCTTATCGATAAGCTGGATACACGCAACAACATTCTGATAGGGTCTCTTTTGAATATGTTGTTGCTGTGGGATTTCAGGCAGGTGTTGGCCATCCTAGAGTGGAAGAAGAAATATGAAGAAAATATCCTGAAGGCTTTCGAGGTCATTGCGGAGATGGAAGCCTTGGCGAGCTTGGCAATACTTCGTAATAATTATCCGCGATGGGTAGAGCCACAGATTCTGGAAAGCCCTCAGAATGACCATCTTTGCGCTAAGCAGCTATGTCACCCGTTGATTGCCGAAGAGGTGGCTGTAGCTAATGATTATGACGCCCACGACCATACTCTGGCGCTTATCACCGGGTCAAATATGGCGGGGAAAAGTACCTTCTTGCGTACCGTAGGAATCAATGCTGTGCTGGCATATGCCGGAGCGGTGGTCTGCGCGGAGGACTTTAAACTTCCTATATATTCTTTGGTAACCTATATGCGTATCAAAGACAGCCTGAACGAGAGTACTTCGACATTCAAAGCTGAGCTGGACAGGATGCGGTATATTTTGGATAAGCTGACATCGGATCCGGATACTTTTGTGTTGATTGATGAAATGCTCCGAGGTACAAATTCGGTGGATAAATACTTGGGCTCCAAAGCTATTATAAAGAAAATTTTGGCCCTACGAGGTAAAGGTATGGTAGCAACACATGACCTGCAGCTGGCAGCTCTGGAGGAGGAATATAAAGGACTGTTGAAGAATTACCATTTTGATATCCAGGTGATAGAGGGAGAGATGTTGTTTGATTACAAGCTTAAGGAAGGTAAGTGTACGATCTTCAATGCTTCGCTTCTGTTAAAAGGTATAGGGATAGACGTGCAAGACAGTTAGAAATTGTACCTTTGTAAAAAAGTAACTCATGACCTTAGAAGAGAGAATAGAACAGTCGGAGACAAGGGTGTGTACTACGGTATTTCCTTTCCTGACAAATCATCACGATACTTTGTTTGGTGGAAAAGCTATGGCCATCATGGATGAGGTATCGTTTATGGCGGCGACACGTTTCTGCCGCAAGAGGTTGGTCACCGTATCTTCCGATAAGATAAATTTTGAGAAGGCCATACCTTCCGGAAGTATAATTGAAGCGGTAGCACGTGTGGAAAGCGTGGGTCGTACAAGCTTGAAGGTTAGGGTAAATATTTACCTTGAACACATGTATAAAGAAGGTAGGGAGCTCGCGATCCAAGGACTGTTTACTTTCGTGGCGCTGGACGACAACAAGAAGCCTATACCAGTGTTAGAAGGAATAGAAATAGACAATTAATTTTTTATCTTGGTAAACTATTTTGAAGTAGGGCAGAACTTTTGTAGTAGACGTTTTGCCCCGCTCTGAGTAATAGGACTAAGGCTTGCCGAAGCTGGAAGGTGCTGTTTTCGACTACCTCGGTTTTCCCTAATATTTCCATTAACCTTTTTGTATTTTGAAATAGGAAGCAATAAAATCCTTTGGAATTTCACTGTTTGAATAATATCTAACTTCTTTTTTCATCTTCTTGGCATATTCTATTTCCTTTCGGGTACTCTTTCCTATGTAACCGTCAACATCGACGACGAATATTTCATCGGACATGTCAATTTTGCGGAAATGAATATCCTCAAACAATTTTGCTTGTTCTTCGGTAATATGTATGCCTTCACTCTGCTCAAAGAAACATAAACTTAATACGATATTCCCTTGAAGAGTAAGGAAAGCATTAACATCTTCAAACTGCTTTTTATATTTGGTGGATCCGCATAGCGTTATGACTTTCATAGTGTAAGCCCTCATTATTTTTAGGATGGTGGGATATCAGCTTATAAAAAGCTATTCCATAATATCCGTCTTCCCATTGATTTGTAGCAAATACGTAATATAATCATTTTTAGCAGGCAATCAAATTTCCATCATATTTCCCTTTTGGGAAAATGTAGATAAAGGAGTGGTGGATTGGTATTGTGAGGGTTTTTTAATATAATACATCCATTTAAACAGAAATACCAAAGTTTAAATTTAGCACATATTTGAAGTCAAAAGCGTTGGCTATATTTTTGTTAACCTTTGTAAGTCCATTTTATGGATATCCTTAGTTGTGATTCTTTGTTCTTTCAATAACTTTTCAAGCTCTGCTCGGTGTAGCAATTTAACATCGTTGGCTCCCGCTAAAAGTACTGCTGTTGGAGTGTAATTATTGTTAGTTATTGTCAGCAGTTTAAACTTCTCTTTAAATTTTGCCTCATAATAATTCTTTGCAGTACAAATCTCTTGTATTGCATCATTTCCAACTAAGGATTTTGTTTGCTTGGCTTGTATGAGGTAATTTTCTCCGTTCTTTAAAGCTACAACATCTACACCTTTGTCGTTGGAATATGGCGTAAGATAAACTTCAAAGCCTTGACCTTTGTAAAGCGATGCTATACTTGCTTCAAAAAGATTTGGATGAAGTCTGTCAATGTCAGTTAAAGAAAGTGTTTTATGCTTGATCTCTGTTTTTGTTCCAAAAATATTTCCAAATAGTTCATCAGGTGTGATCTCAGCTTGTTCTGTTGGAAATAAAGTACTAGCAGCTAAGTTTTTTCGATAAGCAAGAAGACTATCCAATACTTCATCAAAAGATTTCAATCTGTTACCTTCTTCATCTTTCATATCTTCAGGAAAAACTGCCATTGGATAATACACAAAGACATCTTTTTCTTGTCCAATTCGATAAGCTCTATCAGTCGCCTGTTCCTCTTTTGCAGGATTCCAATGTCTTGTATAATGAATAATATGATTAGCTTTTATAACATTTAACCCTACACCTGCTGCAAGAGGTGACATGATTATTACGTTAAATCCTTCTTCTGACTGAAATCTGTCAATTGTTTGTTGTCTACTTAATGTCTGTTTACTTTCATCTTGTTTTTTAGTTGGGGTGTCTCCGTTAATAATACTTGGGGAAACTCTAAAAGTATCATAAATAACCTTTTGTAGCATTTTTTGGGTAGCCTTTCTGTCTGCAAATAAAATAGCTTTTTCGTTTTTTGCTTCTATTTCAGCAAGAATACCAACAGTAGTATTTAATTTAGCAGAGCTTTCGATAAGTTCTACAGTCGGGAAATTTGATATTTGACTTTCTAATAAATAGGGATGGTCTGAAATATCTCTAAGTGCCCAGAGGGATTTTAATTTTTGGTTTCTAGCATCAACTCCGTCTAAATTAGTATCATTAGCCAATTCAATTTCTTGAAGATATCTATTTAACTGAGTTGGTGGCATTGTACTTTTTATTCTTGAATTTTCGTTGTCGTATTTTTTAGGCAAATCTTTCGCCACATCACTTTTTAATCTTCTTTTTATAAAAATTCCAATTTTGTTGCGTAATCTTTCAGTAAGGGCCTTAACATCAGTTGATTCATCTTTTAATGGGGTTTGATATTCTTTGGCAAAATCCTTAGCATTACCTAAGAGTCCAGGAACTACAAAATCCATAATACACCAAATATCGACTAAAGTATTTTCAACAGGTGTACCTGTCATTGCGATTTTAAAATCAAGATAAGCGTTAAAGGTTCTCAAATCGGGGCTAAATGGGGTGATATAAGCAAGATTCTGCAAGAAAACAGTAAAACGGTAAACGAAACAAAAACTATTCAGAGGGAGGAAGTAGAAAGGCATCTAAGGGCAGATTTGCAGACCGTTGTTTCTCGTTCAATGTCTTTGGGGCATAGTGCAAATATTGAGCATTTTTTGAAAATGCGAGGTTTGGAAAAAAAAACTCAAGGATATTCATACAAAGTCAATGACGTGAAATTATTGATTAAATCAGATTTGGAAAAGGGAATAAGAACCACGATTTCAGAAAGCAGTTCTTTACAATCCAAATACGAGGAGCGCAAAGCATATGAGGAAAAAGTAAGGAACGCACAGCCAAAGGAGATAAAGCCCGTTCCCTTTCTTTTCAATAGTAAAATCAAGGAAGAAAACGCCAAATCGGAAGACTATAACAAGAAGTTTGAAAAGATTAAGCAGAAGATTGAGCAGAACCCAGTACAAGAACCGACCAAAGAGCAAAAGAAGTTGCTTAATAATTACATTGAAAACGCTGTAAAAAGCGAATTTATGATAGATAATAGAGTCGAAAAGCAAGGAAAGGAACTAAGCCAATTTGAACAGATAAAAGCCCAAAGAGAGGAAAAAGAACAAAACCAACAGCAGGAACGCTCACGAGGTTACAGAAGATGATAATTACAAAAATTTATTTAATATTTCATACAACCTACATTTATAAAGTATTAGGTTGTATGAAATATTAAAGGTGTTTTGTTTTTTTAACGATATGTATTTATTGAATGATGTCTCTTTTTATTTTGCCTATAAACTCCTTCAATATGAGTAAGCTTTTTTGTAAAAAACACCCATATAAAAGGAAATAGGAACATTAATACAATACTCAAAAAAGATATTCTATCTTTTGATTTAGCTATTTGAACTGTTGCTATCACATAACTAATCAACCAAAATAAAGCGATTATTATAAAGAAGAATTTCATCTGCAAAAAGTTTAAAGTTAAGTAACTAAATATATATTATAGACAAGTGTATGCGGCTGCAGCTAACATGGATGCGTGACAACCTGGTGTAAAATCACAAAGAGTGTCACATGTTGCATCTGCTTCACAAGCTTGCTTTGCAGTCTGATAGACTCTAGTTACACAATCAACATATGTCTCTTCTTCTGTATCAACAGGAGGGTTTTTAGCTAATTTTTTAGAAGCTAATTTTTTAGAGACAACTCTTTTATCAAGGTCATCAGCAATTTTATACCGAAGTCCTGTTTTTTCTTTTTCAAAATCAATATCCATTATAAATAATTTAGATTCAGAATACAAAGAAGCAGAAGATAATATTGAACTTTCGTAAGTTAATGATTCATAAAGAGTGGTAATTCTGTTTTCCTTCTTATTGTTGTAAACCCACAAATAGGCCTCATGTACATTTCCTCTGTAAATTGGAATAACTAGAATGTCAACATCTTTTGATCCACTTGTAATATTAAAGGATTTATCAAACTTTACATCAGAATCTGATATTTCAAATGATGCTTTAATTTTACTGAAACTTTTGGAACTAAGATAAGATTGCTCCATGCTCCATGGGAGATTGTTCGACCATACTATTATCTTTAGAACAACCAAACAGTGTTGTAAATAACATTATAAAATTATAATTGTATTTCTTCTCATAATAAAAAGGGTTTAAATAATAATTAGTATTTCCCTAAAGTTAAAACTTTATTTTTAATAAAAAAAATAAAGTTAAGCCTAATCGTTTGGTATTAAGGGTTTTTCCGGCGTGTTTCAATATGTATATTAGAAGGTCCTTTTTAAAGGTTTTGACTTTATTTAAATGGGTGGACATTTGTTATATTTGACTAACTGGACTTAATTCA
Source organism: Sphingobacterium thermophilum (assembly GCF_039541675.1). Classification (NCBI taxonomy): domain Bacteria; kingdom Pseudomonadati; phylum Bacteroidota; class Sphingobacteriia; order Sphingobacteriales; family Sphingobacteriaceae; genus Sphingobacterium; species Sphingobacterium thermophilum. The sequence continues at coordinate 389,282 of NZ_BAABGR010000015.1, forward strand.
TATAAATGAACTATATAGATGTTAAAGAAGCTGTAAAAGCTACAGGTAAAAGTGAGAAGACAATACGTTGATTTTTGTCTAAGACTGAAAGTAAGTCTTTTATTAAAAAAAGACAATAAACTTTTTGTTGATGTAAATTATTTATTCGCCTCATATTCACCTGTTAAAACATACGAAAAGGGCAGTGGTCAAAATGTGGACATTGTTCAAGATGTGTCCATAGACATTGAGTTGTCTGAGCTTAAAAGTAAGATAGCTCTATATGAGCAGGAAATAAAGCATAAAGACCAACTTTTAAACGAAAAAGATGGTCGAATAATGGATTTACAAAAAGCAATGTTACTATTGGAATCTCCAAAAGAAAAAGAGGCTCTAATAGTAAAGAAAAAAAGATGGTGGAATTTTTTAATATAGCTATTTGAACGTGATACTATTTAAAAGTGTATTTATAAAAGTATGTGCTTTGCTATAATCCTCCTTCTTGGCATATATAGATCCTATTATACCGTATCTGTTCATATTATCGTAAATGAAAAAATCTTTAGAATTTGACATTGTTTTGTAATAAAAAACCAAAACTTCAAAATTATTAACAGATTTAATTTCTGTGAAAAAATCCTCTTTCTGACGGAGTAAAGCTGGTCTATGCGGATTACTTATTTCTCCACCAACATCTGGATTAAAGATAGTCTAAAGTCTTCCAAATCATTTTTAGGCCATTCAGAGGATATTTGTCTAGTCACTAATTGGATTAGCATACTATCAATTAACCAATATTCGCCTGTCATTTCATCGGGTGCTTTTTTAGTAGTAGTAGGTTCTATTTCTTTTAATTTATTAAATGAAGCTGTCGTGCTCAATCTTTGATTTTGAGGTAAAAGTGAACTATTAGCTACTTGTGAAAATGGAATAACTCGCCATCCTTCAATATAAGTTTGCGCTTTGCTTAGACTAGTTGATAATAAGATTATTATAACACTTAATATTTGTTTCATATCATTATTTTCTAATTCGTTGGACAAGGTTTATTAGTTGTTCTTACTTTTCTTTTATCTGTATTATTTGGATTAGGCGAGATAACAATTGGTTTAAAATCTAAATTCTCTGTATTAGGTGATTTAAATAAATCAATGACATCACCATATAAATGCAATAATGCAATCTCCTGTGCTTCTATAATAGTATAACCTTTTTCCAAATTTTCTAAGTATTCATTTTTCCATATAATAGAATCCGTTTTCAAAGATGAATATTTTTGCACCCATTTTTTGACGTCTCCCCTAAAAACCGGAGTATTTAAAATTAGAGAAAAACGGATTGAATTACTAATTTTAAACAGGAGGAATATCCATGAAAAAATCAAAGTTTACCGAATCACAAATCACCTTTGCCATCAAGCAGGCCGAGACCGGTACGCGAGTAGAGGAAGTGTGCCGAAAAATGGGGATCAGTGAAGCCACTTTCTACAACTGGAAGAAGAAATATGGTGGTTTAGGGGTAGCGGAACTGCGCCGTCTTCGGCAGCTTGAAGAGGAGAATGCTCAATTAAAAAAGTTGGTTGCGGATCTGAGCCTGGATAAGCAGATGCTGCAAGACGTTTTAAAAAAAAAGTATTAAATCCTGCTCAACGTCGAAAAATGGTTGCTGGATTGGTTTCTGATTATCGAGTTTCCCTTCGCAGAGCATGTCATGTATCACTGCTGAGTACGTCCGTGTGGTATTATAAAAATGTTCGTAAGAACGATGCTCCACTACGGCAGCGCATACGGAATATTGCGGAGACGCGGGTTCGCTACGGTATCGAGCGGATTGTTGTTTTACTAAGAAGAGAGGGCTGGGAAGATAACCATAAACGTGTTTACCGTATCTACAAAGAAGAGGGTTTGAATCTGCGTGTGAAGCGCCCTAGTCGTTGCCGGGCTGCTTCACACCGCTCCGAGCGGCCTGTTTTTTCCAATTTACATGATTGTTGGAGTATGGATTTTGTTGCAGATGCGCTGTTCGATGGCCGAAAGATCCGTTGCTTAACTATAGTCGATAATTATAGTCGTAAATGCATGGCGATTCAAGTCGGACAAGGGTTAAAAGGAGGCGACGTAGTTGCCGTTTTGGAGGAACTTCGTTTATTGAAAGGTGAAAAGCCGAAAAAGATCCAGGTGGATAACGGATCGGAGTTTATTTCTAAAGAAGTCGACAGGTGGGCTTATGAGCATCAGGTTGAATTAATTTTCTCTAGACCGGGTAAACCCACAGATAATCCGTATATTGAATCATTCAATGGGAGCTTCCGGGATGAGTGCCTAAACGCACACTGGTTTCTTTCACTGGAAGATGCCAAAGAGAAAATAGAAGTCTGGAGAGAGGAGTACAACACCTTCAGGCCGCATAGTTTCCTCGAAAATTTGACGCCGGAAATGTTCATAGAAAAACAGGTAAAAACGGCCGAATTTTCTATTTTAGAAGACTCCTAAATATGGGGAGGGGTCACTGATTGGAATTTTTTAGTTTTGAATGTAGCTAGCTAAGGGAAGATTACACGAATCACGAACACATTTTTATAAAATAGCAATGACATAAGTAAATAGAGAAAGTTGTTGGGATAAAAAAGGAGAGTCTTTCTATATTTCCCTTAACCCTCAATTTCGCCAAGCCGATGTTACACGACGTTTTTATTCTAAAACTTCAGCCGGAATTATTTTTTCAAGTAATGTTTTCATTTTCGGATTATTAACTGTTACAAATTTCCAGTTTTTTAAGTCAGAGTTAGAACTTGCTATTACAACTTTGTTAGCATTAATTTTAAAAAATCCTGATGTTTTATCAAATGAAACATTTCCTTTACCGAATTTGTGTTCAAAAGAATTTATTAAAGCTTGTACTTTACTTTCATCATTTAAATCAAGATCAATCATTTTCATTTCAATAGGTGAAATGTACTCAATCTTTATATAATCAATATTTTCAATTCTTTAAGAATCACTAATTTCAGATATTATTGGTTTTGAAGTTTTATATTCAATATTTGGCATTTTATAAACATCTTCAAGTAAACTTTTCATTGATTCCTTTGGAATTATATCGAATAGTTTTGGATTCGTATATTCTAATGCATCATCAATTTTCTTATCTAAAATAAGCTGGTTATAATCCATAAAATCTCGTTCAATATTTTGTTTAGCAGGTTGAGCAAACGCAAAGCTTACAGATAAAAATAAAACAGCACTTATTAATAATTTTTCATTTTATACGTAATGTTTGGAAAAATGTCGTGTAACGTTAAAGCATTGGCGATGTGGCGGAAATAGAAATACTAATGATGAGTTTTGTAAAAATGCTCAACAGAATTACTTCCGTTGAGCATTTAGTGTCAACCCGCCATATAGCCAATGCATTGTTGGCAGAAGTAATCATCTAATTCTTATCGTCTTAATGTTTCAAGTACGACAACACAAAGTCCACCTAATAAAATAATTACTCCTATAAAGAATATGTTTATCTTAATTTGGTCACTATTCCGTTCTTTTATTGATGAAGCAAGCTTCACTGTTCGACCAAATAAAGCAAATACGAAAATAGGCATCATGAGGAAATATATTATTAGCATACACAACGTTTTAGCTTAAATAAACTCCTGTAAGACAAATGCCAAATTCAGCGACAGCAATCGCTACACCAACAGGCCCAAGTGCTTTTTTTGCAATAGATTTGAAAGCTGTTTTCATTGCACTAATTGACCATACAGATGCTGTCGAACCATAAGCAAATCCAGCGAAATCGCCTAATAACGCAGCAACGGCACAGGCTCCTGCATCACTCCATGTAATTGCTCTTGCATTGGCAGAATTAACAAAAAAATTGAGATAATTCCTAGCTACTGGCTGACTATTTTCAACTTGAGTTAAAGCCATTACAAAGGGAATTAAATCGGTTTCTTCTGCGCTTTCTTCCGCTATCATTTGTTGAATTTCCAGTTCAGTAAAGCCTTTGGAATATAGATATTGCTTTGATTCTTGAACTAATGGGTTTAACGCAGTTACGATTGTTTCAATTGGCACATTGATTTGATAATCAGAATTTGTGGCCGTTGGTTCATATTGGATAATGGCATCCGCCTCGTGAATAAGTTCAACTAATTCCTGCACAGAATTTGCACTTTGAAATAAGGAGCTTGTTTCAGAATCAACTTCATTTGGAAACTGTACATAAATAGTTACTTCCTCAGAGGTTGGAGCTACCATACGTGCGGTTGTTCCGGTCGAAGAACTACTTCGGCTGCCAAACGAAACCGAGGCAATACTTTTTTTATTTGTTTCCAAGGCGGCAATGAATTTAGCATTAGCTTGTTTAGCATCACTTTTTTCATACGCTGCCTTTTTACAAGAGTCGAAAATGAATATACAAAGGACAACAAACAAGTTCAATGTCAATAGAGCAAGCATTCCTTTTGAGAATTTTTTTTACAGGTTGTAAAATTTGGTTTAACATCTTCATAATTAAAATTTTCAAGTTAGTCTTACTTTCAGATTAAGCGCTGTTTCAGAATATTCCGCTTTTTGCAGTCGTCATTTTTTGTTGTCACTCATCTTTGTTTAGTGCTCTCTTAGCTTGATGGTGTGTCCAATTATTTCTGCCAACGGGCCGCGTATTGGCGATGGGCGGGACTTTTACCCAGAATTGTCCTTTTGGAAACGAACATTTCTCGCATCCGTAATCTGTCAACCGAAGACGGATTTCCCGCCTGGCGCATAGCCGCTGTTAGCCACCGTTTTTTATATCGGTTTTCGGGTTAAATTAATCATATTGTTTTTAAATCAGTTTTATTGAGAACTGATGTTTGTAGAAAGATATCTTTTTGAAATATCTATCATATTTTCACTGTTTGGAACCCATTTTTTGTTGATATGTTCTACAATTTCCCCCTTGTGATTTATTATCAACAGGGTCGGATAAGACGAAATATTGTACTTTTCTGAAATACTAATCCCTTCACCTTTTTCCGCATCGTATTTCAAATTGAGGAAAGCTTTGTTCATATATTTGGCTACTTCTTCATCTGTCAGCACATTTTTGCTAAATGCCAAACAGGGTGCGCACCAAACAGTATAGAAATCAATAAAGATTGGCTTATTCAATTCTTTTGATTTTTGCAGGGCTTCCTTAAAAGTTCCTTTTTCAAAAGTCACTGCATATTCAATACTATCAAAAACAGTCTTTTTATTCTCTGTATAATCCAAAAAGGCAAATCCTGAGTATAGGATGAAAATTACTCCACCTGAACAAACGATTAGCAGTATATTTCTAAGCCATTTGATTTTGATAAATGAAACAGTCAATACGAGAAAAGAAACGCCAAGTGCAATTTTTCCATATACTTGAGGCAACTTGTAAATTAGATACATAGAACTTAGTAAAAATCCCATTATCAAAATAGTAAGAAATACTTTTTCGCCTTTTTTCATATTGTTTTTAGGTACAAAATATTTTTTCTTTTGGATTTTTCTTTTTTTGGTTTTCCGTTCCGCTTAAACTTCCGTTATGATTTTCCTTTTAAATTTTCTTTTTTTTCGTCCTGCTTTTATTTCAATTTTGCTCTTTAAAAGTCAAATCTTAGATTTTTATTTTTTTCTGCGAGTGTTCTTTAAAATGGTGGCTAACTCTCAAATATACGCAATAATTTTTTTGAAGAAATTAATCAATCCTTTGGGATTCTTAGATTGTTGATTATCAATATCATCCAACAGTAATTTAATTGTGCATTTTGCATTGTTAGTTGTTTGAAATTTTACTATTTTTAGTATTGATTACACAAAATACGCAGTTAAGAAATGAGTGGTTTTGATGTAAAGGACTTCGCTTTTGAGCTGGGCGTATATGAGGGCAAAAAATGTTATTTGGATTGTTATCCTTATAGTCCCGATCTTATTAGTGTTCTTAAAGAAAACGCTAGCGCTAATAGAGCCGATCCACCCAAAAATGGTATGTTCCCGATAATGCGCATTACAGAAAACTTATTGGTTTGAAACCTGTAATGGTTGGCAAGGCTGCTATGAAAGCCCTCTATATGAAAAAAGGGAAGAAATTTTCCTCCCTTTTATTTTTTTATCTTCTATAGCCGTTTCCTGGTCCAAATATGTTGCCTACCATAGTCATAGCGCAGCGGAATCCTGTCATGGCGTTGGATTCATCTTGTTGCATATGTCTTCGGGTAGCAGGATTTAGCCAGAAGGCTCTGTCGTTCCATGAGCCACCTTTATAGACTCTAGATTTGTTGTTGACGAGAGTAGTCTTGCCGTAAAGCTCTTTGTTTTCTTCGTCTTTGAAACCGCGCACATCATTGTTATATGGTTTCAATGGGTTTTCTCCGGCTTTAGCGGCCTGCAGCTCTTCCCATGTTTGTTTGCGAGGCGCTTTTGCCGGCACTTTTATAGGTCTGCCGTATTCATCTTTGGCGAGAATCCGTTTCTCTTCGTCTTCGTATTTATAGTCTTTAAATTCGTGACCGCGGTAAGGGTTGAAGTCTTCGAAGTCTTCATAAGATAGCTGACGGTACACGTCGCTTACCCATTCGTTTACGTTTCCGGCCATATTGTATAGACCGTAGTCGTTAGGTTGATAACTTCTTACCGGAACGGTGATGTCACCACCGTCGTTCAGATCGCCGGCAACTCCCATGTTGTTACCTCTAGAAATTTTGAAGTTGGCCATCATCTGTCCTTGAGTTCCACGTTTGTAGTCGCGAACGCCCAGACCATTCCAAGGATAAACCTTGTTGGTTTCCACATTTCCTTTGATTGTATTTCCTATCAACCCTAGAGCAGCATATTCCCATTCTGCTTCTGTAGGTAGTCTATATGCTTGTTTTAGGATGCCGTCTTCCATACGTACAGGTCTGCGAGCACCCTGTTGTGCGTTAGGGCGAGTATCTTTGGGCATATTTTTACCGTCAATACCTTCCCCTTGGTATTGGCCGTTAAGATAAATTTCGGTGTTGAAACCGGTTGCTTTTTGCTGTTGAGCAGCAGTTTTATAATCTGCTAGGATGCCTTTCTGGCGCAATATGTTTTCGTTTACACGGTCTGTACGCCATTGGCAGTACGCTACAGCCTGCTCCCATGTAACTCCCACCACCGGATAATCCTGAAAGGAAGGGTGACGCAAGTAGAAGTTTACATAAGGCTCATTATACGAAAGAGGATGTCTCCACACCAAGGTGTCAGGGAGAGCATCGTAATACATTTTTTGGTCATCAGGGAAATTGGTGGTAATCCAATGTAGATACTCCAACCAGTCTACATTGGCTACTTCAGTCTCGTCGATATAGAACGAAGCCACGGTCACCCTACGCTTTACCACATCATAGTTGTAAGCTATATCGTCGCTCAGGCTGCCTCCCATCACGAAAGTACCACCCTCAATAGGAATTAAACCTGGTCCCGGCGTTTCTTTGATTTTTCTGTTTATTTGTAAGCCTCCATTGTCCGGATCATTATAACGAACACCTGTTTTGCTTGAATAGTCACCGCTTTTACTTTTACAAGAACTGAAAGAGGTTATAATTGTAATAATTAGTATTGCAGATGTAAAAACTCGCAATTTCATCATGATGATTTCAATGTCATTAATAGTTGTTCAAAAATAGGATTTTTTTGTAATATCTTAATACAAAATATAAATACAGGTACTAATTGTGTTTCGGAAAGGACGTGCACAATGATGTATAGAGAATATTAAAAGTAAATGCTAACTTCGTCCGGTATGAAGATTAAAGTAGGATTCGGTTTCGACGTACACCAGATGAAAGAGGGACACCCTTTCATCGTGGGAGGTGTACAGCTAGAACATCATGCCGGAGCGTTTGGGCATTCCGATGCAGATGTGTTGGTGCATGCTATATGTGATGCTATATTGGGAGCTGCCAACTTAGGCGATATAGGTTTGCATTTCCCCAATACGGATATGCGCTGGAAGGGTGTTAGCAGTCTTGTGCTCTTAGAAGAGTGTGTGCGTCTTATTTCTGAGAAAGGCTGGTCTCTGGGTAATATTGACGCAATGCTGGTGCTGGAAGCTCCGAAGATCAAACCTTATATTCCTGCCATGCGAAAAAACATAGCAGCAGTTACAGGCCTAGAGGAGGAAGATATCTCCATTAAGGCGACGACAAACGAAACCATGGGCTTCATTGGCCGTCAGGAGGGCGTTGTAGCATATGCTGTTTGCCTGATTCAGAAATAATCACTCTTTGTTTCGGAAATAAGAAATCATTATCAGCAAGGCAAGGACGGACAGTAATGCCGACAAGACAAATGGGGCTCCCGGAAAATAGAAGACAGCCTCTTTTCTTGAAAAATAAGAAAATAGGGAGCTCATGATGACAGGGCCGATGATGGCTGTAAGGCTAATGACGGAAGTGATTCCTCCTTGTATCTGTCCTTGCTCGTTTGCCGGTATATGATTGGAGATGTAGCTCTGCAGTGCCGGTCCTCCGATACCTGCCGATACGAAGAAGATACTTATCGCAAACATCATCCAGCTTTGTGTTGCAATGCCGAACAAAGAATACGCAATCAGGTAAAGGGTGAGCCCGAGGAGGATAGCATTTTTGAGTCCTAGCTTCGGTATGGCTATGCGTATAAGTCCTGCCTGCACTATCATCAATAACGTACCTACAAAACCTAGCGATAGACCTACCATACGTTCATCCCACTGAAATTTTTCCATCGTATAATAGGACCACGTGGTTTGCACGGCATTGGCTGCTATGTTTACGAGGAAGATACAGACCATAAGCGGTAAAATTTGGGGATAGGTGTTGATATGGGCAAAAGTGCCGATGGGGTTGGACGTCTTCCAGTCGAAAGGTCTTCTCAGTTCAGGCTTTAACGATTCCGGCACGACAAAATAGCCGTAAAGAAGGTTTAACAGACAGAGAGCCGCCGCCGCAAAAAAGGGAAGCCGTGAGCTGTATTGACCCAAGATGCCTCCAAGTACCGGCCCGAGGATAAAACCCAGCCCGAAGGCTGCACCTAACAAACCAAAGTTTTGTGCTTTTTTCTGGGGAGAGCTTATATCGGCGATATAGGCGGCAGCGACCGTATGACTGGCTCCCGTAATGCCGGCAATAAGTCGTCCTGCGAAGAGCCATCCAATAGAAGGAGCTATCCCCATAAGAATATAGTTGATTCCGAAACCCAATAGAGAAAACAGCAATACCGGCCTTCTCCCATATTTATCACTCAGGTTGCCCAACACCGAAGCAAAGAAAAATTGAGCGAAAGCATAAACAAATACCAGCCATCCCCCATACTGGGAGGCAGCGCTAAGGTCTCCATGTATAAGTTCCTGAATTAATTTCGGTATCACCGGAATGATAATGCCCAGTCCTATAGAGTCAATCACTACGGTTACAAAAATGAAAAATAAACCTTTGGATTCTACTGATTTCGTCAACATCGGAGGTAAAGGTAAGGAATGTAAGGCCTATAATTAAACTATTTGTTGAAATCTACAATCGTATTGTATATTTGATTGTCAGCGTAAGCTAATAGAAATGAGGTTTTTAAAGAGTTTTTCTATATGCTTTTCCTTATTGGTCACCACAATAGGCGGGATATTCTTTGTGCAATGTTCTACGCCTTCGGGTAATCCATCCTCTTATTCGCAGAAGAAGTATCATTCATTTTCTATTCGGTATAATACGCTTTTTAATATTGACGCCGCATTAAGGAAGGAAAGGGAAAGACTACTTTTTCAACAGCAGAACATGTGGCAGATTCAGTTGCTTGAAAAGCCGGATTATCGTTCTAATTCGAACTTTCTGGATTCCTTACAACAGGGCATCTTGGAACTGCTGCCTTACGTGCATGAAGACCGGCAGAAAAAAGCACTATATGTACGTCTTGCTCAATCCTATTTTTATAAGGAAGATTATTATGCTGCCCAGGCTTATCTAGACTTGCCGGGACTATCCTTTACGGACTTCGAGGTTTTGTATTATTGGTTGCGAATCCATAATCTTTTGGGACAATATCAGAAGGTAAACTCTCTTTTCCCAGAAATCGAATTAGGACTATTCTCTCCTCGAGAGAGATCCTTACTTTATGCTGCTCATGCAGAAACCTTCTATCTTCAAAGGCAGATAGACTCAGCCATCGTGTACTTGGAATTGGCCCAAACGGAATATGCTCCAAAGGGTTACCGCTGGTCTTGGACGTATAGCCTAGCATTGATGTATGCGGAAAAGGAAAATTACGAACAGGCCTTACCGTATTTTCAAGCGGTGCGGAGAAGTCTTACCGCTCCCGATGGTATAAAAATTGCTTCGGAAGTTGCTTGTTTACGTCTACAGTCGAAAGACTTGAATCAACGTCTTGCCCAATACAAACAGATTTTGAAGAAGGGCTATTCTTTGGGCAAGGAGGGGCTGGTTTATATGGCTGTGGCAGAAGATTATGCGCCTCATCAGCCGGATTCGGCCATAGTGTATTACACAAAGGCTGTGCAGCAGTACCCGTCACCACGTATGGCTAGCAAGGCATGCTGGAAATTGGTACAACTATATCTTTCTAAGTCGCAATACGATTTAGCAAAGACGTATTTAGAAAAAATCAGGGAGAGTGGATATCATGATGGGTTAGAGGATGAAGCGCGTATCTTGAGTGCGAATGGTGACGAATGGATTTCCCTCTTGCGCCAATATAAAGAGGATAGAACGATCGGAAAGGGAGTGGCTTATGCAGATTTCCTTGAGAAGATAGGCTTAAGGAAGGAAGCGGTAGGAGTTCTGAAGGAGCTCATGCAGCAAGATACCGTTAGAAAGACAGATTATCTGCATCGGATAAACCTGTTGGAGAACATGCTCTAAAAGTCAGCAAATGTGTACATGTATAGAATGCGGAAACGCGGCTGTAGACAGTAGGTGATTAACCTTAAAACGTTACTTCTCTTGCTATGGAGGAGACCCTTTGCAGATAAGTTTGTGGATAGCGCCCCGAATTTATAAAGCTTAGTGAAAAAAAATATAGTACCTTTGTAATTCCCAAAAAATGTTAGCGTTCATGCAATAGCAGAATCTGTCAGGGAATATTTGAAAACGGAAAGAATCGTTAAGTAGCATTCTACATAATTAATATGAAGAGAGAATCAAAAAATAGTAAGCTTACACCGGAAGAGATCAAACGCTATACTCGAAATTTTTGGCTGATCATTTTTGGTGGTATAGGATGTATTTTTTTAGTAATATTTTTAGTACGTATCGGTCTTTTTGGTAAGCTTCCTGGTTTCGATGAATTGGAAAACCCAAAAAGTAATTTGGCTTCAGAAATCCTTACGGACGACAACCGTGTGTTGGGTACCTATTATAAAGAAAACAGATCTAACGTACAGTATAGTGATTTATCTCCTCATCTGGTTAATGCGTTGATTGCTACCGAAGATAAACGTTTTTATAGCCATTCGGGAATAGATTATTCCCGTACGATAACTACGGTCTTCTATACATTGATGGGAAACAAGCAAGGGGGAAGTACGATCACTCAACAGCTAGCATTAAATCTTTTTTCGGAAAAGAGAGAGCGCAACACCATCAAGCGTATCATGCAGAAACTGCAGGAATGGATTACGGCCGTACGTTTGGAACGGAACTACACTAAAGAAGAGATCATCATGATGTACTTCAATACCGTAGACTTCGGCTATAAAAATACGTATGGTATTAAGTCTGCGGCACGGACCTTCTTCAATACCACGCCGGATAAGCTGAAGATGGAAGAAGCAGCCGTGTTGGTAGGTATGTTGAAAGGCCCTTCTTTATTTTCTCCTATCCGCAATCCGGAACGTTCGCTTAACCGCCGTAACCTGGTGTTGGCCAATATGATGAAAGAGGGCTTTATCACCAAAGAAGAATATGAGGAAGCCAAGGAAAAACCGTTGAAGCTGAATCTCAATGTGACGAGCTATGGCGAAGGCCCGGCCCCTTATTTCCGTGCGGTGCTGAAAGATGAGATCAAGAAGGAGTTTCAACGTCTGGGCATCACCAAAGAGGATGGCACCCCGTACGACTTGGATAGAGACGGACTTCGCATCTATACACCTATAAATTACGATATGCAGCTGTATGCCGAACAGGCACAGAAAGAATGGATGCAGAAGCTGCAAAAAGAGTTTGATAAGCAGTGGCGCAACAGAAATCCTTTTGCCGGGGAGCGTGCTAAGCTCCTCACTACTGGTATGAAGCGTTCGGACCGTTATATACAGATGAAAAATGACGGCGCTTCTGAAGAGGAAATCCTGAAAGCTTTCAACACAAAGACGCGCATGACCATCTTCACCTGGAAAGGAAGCGTCGATACGATGATGACGCCGATGGATTCTATTAAATACAACAAACTTATTCTCCGCAACTCCATGATGTCTATGGAACCACAGACCGGACATATCAAAGCGTGGGTCGGAGGGATAAGCTTTGAACATTATAAATACGATCAGGTAAAGATGGGAACACGTCAGGTGGGATCTACAGCCAAGCCTTTCACCTATGCGGTGGCAATAGACAACGACTACTCGCCGTGTCAGCCGATTCCTAACCATCCCCAAACATACGGCGACTGGTCGCCACGGGGAACTATTCAGGGTGGAGATCCTATAACCTTGAAAAATGCGCTGAAATATTCGCAAAACCACGCTACGGCATACCTCATTCACTTGGTAGGTGCTTCAAATGTGGCAGAACTTACCCGCAAGATGGGTATAACATCCAAGGTGCCTAGTTATCCTTCTATAGCTTTGGGAGCATATGAAGCATCGGTATATGATATGGTTGGTGCGTATTCGGCATTCGTCAATCACGGAACATGGATTAAGCCGGTGATGATCCTACGTATAGAAACCAAAGAAGGAACGGTAATCTATGAGCATAAACCTGAAATCCGGAAAGTGCTTAACAGTGAGTCTGCCTATATCATGGTAGATATGTTGAAAGGAGTGGTAGATGGCGGTACGGCCAGCAGACTGCGTCGTGCCGAGTTTGGGGGGATTACCTATCCTATAGGGGGTAAGACCGGTACTACCAACGACAACTCCGACGCATGGTTTATCGGCATTACGCCGCAACTGGTAACCGGAGTGTGGACAGGATGTGAAGACCGAGGTATAAGCTTCAGCAATATGCAGTATGGACAGGGGGCTGCGGCAGCCCTGCCGGTGTTCGGCTTATTTATGAAGCGTGTGTATGCTGATAGTAAGCTCGGATATTCTAAAGAGGATTTCCCTCTTCCGCCGGGAGGATTGACACGCGTGATCGACTGCTCGAAGTATAGTGGAGTGTATCAAGGTGGGGAACAGCCCGAACCGGAGCTGCAAGACGACCGTTTAGGATTTTAAAATTTGATAATATTATAACACGCCAGACAATGAATTTTCGTAATTTGTTGTCTGGCATTTTTATGTAGTGTTGATGAGTTCGTTCGATTATAAAGAAGAGTTAAAGAAGATTCCTCATAAACCTGGCGTATATCAATATTTTGATAAGGACGATGTGTTGATTTATGTGGGGAAGGCTAAAGATTTGAAGAATAGGGTGAGTTCTTATTTCGTCAATGACCGTCAGCTCAATGCCAAAACTAGGGTGTTGGTCCGTAAGATCAACCGCATAGCCTTTACCATTGTAGATACGGAAATTGATGCTTGGCTGCTGGAGAACAACCTTATCAAGAAACATAAGCCACGCTACAATGTGATGCTTAAGGACGATAAAACCTATCCTTGGATTGTCATCAAGAATGAACCTTTTCCGCGCGTACAGTGGACACGTAAATATATCAAGGATGGCTCCACTTATTTCGGTCCTTACGCTTCGGTGGGCATGATGCATGTGGTGCTGGATACCATAAGGGAGTTGTTTCCGCTGCGCACTTGCAACCTCAACCTTTCTCCTGAAATTATCGCCAAAGGGAAGTACCGTATCTGTCTGGAATATCAAATCGGCAATTGTAAGGGGCCTTGTGAGGGACTACAGTCGAAAGAAGATTACGACCAGAATCTTGCTAACATCAAAGATATCCTTAATGGTAAGATATCGGTAGTGAAAACGCGTATCAAAGAGCAGCTCGATGAAGCCGTCGCGAACCTCAACTTCGAATTGGCGCACCAGCTAAAGATCAAGTTGGATAAGCTGGAAAACTACCAATCCAAATCGACAGTGGTAAGTTCATCTATTACGAATGTGGATGTCTTTAGCATTGCATCGGATGAAAGTATAGCCTTTGTAAATTTCTTGAGAGTGGTGAACGGAGTGGTAATCCAGACGCAGACTTTGGAAATGAAAAAACGACTGGATGAGACCGATGCGGAACTGCTGCAGATTGCTATTCCAGAAATCCGCAATCGCTACAAATCGCTGTCACGCGAGATTATTGTCCCTTTTGAGATAGAGGTAGAAGGACTGCCGGATTATGTGAAGTTTACCGTCCCGAAACTGGGAGATAAGAAGAAGCTGTTGGAGCTTTCGTTGAATAACGTAGCATATTTCAAGAAAGAGCGCATGCTCCAATATGAAAAGCTGAACCCGGAGATTAAGACCGAACGTCTTTTGACGCAGATGCAGAAAGATTTGAGGCTAAACGTGCTACCACGACATATAGAATGTTTTGATAATTCCAATATTCAAGGAAACTACCCGGTGTCGGCGATAGTGGTATTCAAAGACGGCAAGCCTTCGAAAAAAGATTACAGACATTTCAACGTGAAGACCGTGGAAGGTCCTAACGATTTTGCAACGATGGAGGAGGCCGTTTACCGTCGTTACAAACGCTTGTTGGATGAGGGGCAACCTCTGCCACAGCTTATCGTTATCGACGGTGGTAAAGGACAGCTGGGCGCCGCCTTGAAAAGCCTTAAACTGTTGGGTATAGAAAAGCAGGTCACCGTGATAGGCATTGCCAAACGTCTGGAGGAGCTCTTCTATCCGGGAGATCAATATCCGCTTTATCTGGATAAGAAATCTGAAACCTTAAAGGTTATCCAGCATCTGCGGGATGAGGCACACCGCTTCGGCATCACATTTCACCGCTACCAACGTAGCCGCAAGACCTTCGTCTCTGAGCTGGAAAATATCCCTGGAATAGGAAAAACATCGGTAGAGAAGCTGTTGAGGGAGTTTAAATCGGTGAAAAAGGTGAAAGAGGCAACAGATGATGATTTAGCGAAGGTGCTGAATAAAAGGCAGATAAAAGCATTAAGAGAGTATTTTCAATAAAAAAGCAGTGTTTACACTGCTTTTTAATTATCATAACCGAAACGTTTTAGAATGTTCTTCTTTGTACGCCAATCAGGCACTACTTTGACATACAGCTCCAAGAAAACTTTATTTCCAATGAACTCTTCGATATCTTTTCGAGCGTAGGTGCCTACTTTTTTGATCATTTCACCACCTTTGCCGATGATAATGTTTTTCTGCGAATCTCTTTCTACGTAGATCTCTGCGGAAATTCTGGTGATGTTAGGTTCTTCCTTATACGAAACTACGCCTACTTCCGTGCTATATGGAATCTCTTTGTCATAGAGCATAAAGATTTTTTCGCGGATTATTTCGGAAACAAAAAATCGCATGGTCCGGTCTGTCAGCTCTTCTTTGTCATAGTAGGGAGGATGTTCCGGAAGTTTTTCTTTAATGTATTCAAGGATGGTTTGTACGTTAAATCCCAAGAGTGCGGACATAGGGAATACTGCGTCGGGATTTAAGGTTTCTTCCCAAAACTTGATTTTTTGTTTTACTTCTTCTTCGTTAGAGAGATCAACTTTGTTGATCAATACCGCTACTGGAGAGGAGGCTTTGCGCAATTTTTCCAACACGTCTTGTTCGTCATATCTTTCGTGAATGTCTGTAACAAAAAGTATCAGATCGGCATCTACAAGAGAGTCTTCCACGAAGTTCATCATGGATTCCTGCAAAGTATATTTCGGTTTTATGATGCCGGGAGTATCAGAGAAAACAATCTGATGGTTTTCGTCGTTGACTATTCCGATGATGCGATGGCGTGTTGTTTGTGCTTTAGGGGTGATGATAGACATTTTTTCACCCACTAAAGCGTTCATTAGTGTAGACTTACCTGCGTTTGGTTTACCGATAAGGCTTACGAATCCAGCTTTATGCGACATTTTTAATTTTTATTTGTTTTACAAAGAAACAAATAATATCTTTGTACTCCAATTTGAAAGGTAAATAATCTTTGTTTTTGATAACAAAATCAAAGATTTTAGCATGAAAATATAGTGCGGGGTGGAGCAGTGGTAGCTCGTCGGGCTCATAACCCGAAGGTCGTCAGTTCGAGTCTGGCCCCCGCTACCGAAAGTCGTCGGACGCGATGTCCGGCAGAAAGAATATAAATACAGTGCGGGGTGGAGCAGTGGTAGCTCGTCGGGCTCATAACCCGAAGGTCGTCAGTTCGAGTCTGGCCCCCGCTACCGAAAGTCGTCGGACACGATGTCCGGCAGAAAGCATGAAAATACAGTGCGGGATGGAGCAGTGGTAGCTCGTCGGGCTCATAACCCGAAGGTCGTCAGTTCGAGTCTGGCTCCCGCTACCGAAAGTCGTCGGACGCAATGTCCGGCAGAAAGAATAAAAATACAATGCGGGGTGGAGCAGTGGTAGCTCGTCGGGCTCATAACCCGAAGGTCGTCAGTTCGAGTCTGGCCCCCGCTACTAATCAAAAAGCCTTACATGATGATGTAAGGCTTTTTTTGTCTTCCGCTTTTCTTTTCCAGAAAATTGATTTATTAAAAGTGATTGTTACGCAAACGATTTCGTTTGTTGCTGCTATGGTATTTCAGATCAAAAATCCTATTATTGGTGGGATTTAGTTCAAAAGATTCATCTAATGATCTATTTCGTTGCATTATAAATCTAAATTATATGGCAGTAACAAATTTTCGAAAAGGAAGGAGAAGTTCCTTGATATGGATGATGTCGGGCATGCTGGTTTCTTCATTTCTTCCGTATCCGTCAAGGGCGGAATCATGGCGTTCAATCAATATTAATGCGGTTGTTCAACAGACCATACGTGGAGAAGTGAAAGGAAGTAACGGCGAAGTACTTTCAGGGGTTACCGTAGCGGTGAAAGGAAAAAGTACCGTGTCTTCCACTGACAATACAGGCTCATTCTCCATTTCCGCCAGTGTGGGAGACATATTGGAATTTAAGAGTGTGGGATATGAAACTAAAGAAGTTGTGATTTCAACTAATTATGTTTCTGTTGTGTTAAATTATGAAAGCCAGGATATTGAAGAAGTGGTGGTGACAGGGTATTCCAGTCAACGGAGAGAGAATATTTCCGCATCTATAGCTACCATTTCTCCTAAAGAACTGCAGGATACTAAGTCTCCAAATATTTCCAATTTGTTGCAGGGAAAGGTTGCCGGTATCAATGTGGTTAATGGCTCAGGACGTCCCGGAGCACAGGGCAACATCCGCATACGTGGTCGTAATTCTATTTCGTCCAAAACATCTCCTCTATGGGTAGTGGATGGTGTAGTAATGCACGGCGTGCCGAATATCAGCCCTAATGATATTGCATCACTTTCGGTGCTTAAGGATGCAGCGGCAACAGCACAGTACGGTTCAAGAGGTACGAACGGGGTTATCGTCGTGACAACAAAGACGGCAGCAAATTCGGGAGCAGGCACATTTTCCGTAAATTGGATTACCGGCACTAGCCGTTTTAATCCGGGCAAATTTAAGCTGATGAATTCGGCAGAACTATGGGATCTCTATCAAAGCTACAGCAACCAATCTGCAATTCCTAGTAACGTGACCGAAGAGGTGCTGAAGACAGACTACGATTGGGTGAAGAACGGTACGCAAGCAGGTAAGCTAAACGACTTAAATGCTTCTTATTTGGGTAGAACGGACCGCACTTCTGTAGCCTTAGGCGCCAACTATTATGCGGAAGAAGGATCGGTAAAAGGATACGATTATGAGCGTATTTCCGGAAGAATCAATATTGATCATAAACTTACGGATAAGATAACTTTCAAGCCTAAGCTGAATGCTTCTTACACCACCTATGACAGTAGGCAGCATTCTTTGTACGATATGTATCTTTATATGCCGTGGGATCAACCTTACAATGCTGATGGAACTATAAAAAATCCACAGGCAGGAGGTATAACTTGGTATGGTAGGGATAATCGCAACTACTTGTACGATCTACAGTTCAACTACGGTCAGGGACAGACATTCAATATACTCTCGAATTTGGACTTTTCTTATCGTATCAACGATAAATTCACTTTCGAGTCGATGAATAACCTGACTTACTACAATCAAACCACCCTTTCGTATGTGGATCCTAACTCCAACTCAGGATTGGGAAATCAGGGTTCTGTGTCTCAGTTTGCAGACAAACGTATTACTCGCTTTTTCAACC
The DNA here is from genome assembly GCF_039541675.1 of Sphingobacterium thermophilum. NCBI lineage: Bacteria > Pseudomonadati > Bacteroidota > Sphingobacteriia > Sphingobacteriales > Sphingobacteriaceae > Sphingobacterium > Sphingobacterium thermophilum. The sequence continues at coordinate 407,701 of NZ_BAABGR010000015.1, forward strand.
AAATGTTGAAATATAATGATACTTTCGGCGAGAAGCATAATGTTGCTGCTTATGCGGCCTATGAGTATTCCGACTATGTTTACAGCAGTGTGGGGGCGGGAGGCAAAGGTATAGCTCCAGGATCCCAAATTATCGACAATGCAGCGGATTTTCTTTCGATGCAAGGGACGAAAAACGATTATGCTTTCCAGTCGGTATTGGTGCAGGCTTCATACAACTATGACAACCGTTATAACGTACAGGCTTCCTACCGGATAGATGGTTCTTCCCGATTCGGAAAGAACAATCAATATGGTAGCTTCTATTCTTTAAGCGGTGCATGGAACGTTCATAATGAAGCGTTTTTCAATACGGACAAGATTAACCAGTTACGTCTTAAGGCCTCTTTCGGACAGGTAGGTAATGTGCCTAACTCCCTATATGCTTCGTATTCGTTCTACAATCTGGACGGTCAGTACAACGGACAGCCGGCGGCCATCCCGGGACAATATCAGAATCTGGATGTAAGCTGGGAGCGTTCGCGGGATGCCAACGTAGGGGTTGAATTAGGCCTATTTAATCGAGTAAATTTTACGGCAGAAGCATACTATAAAAATACGAATGGATTGTTGTATAGCGTAGCGTTCCCTGCTACTGCCGGATGGAGCAACCAGTGGATGAATATAGGTGCTATCCGTAATAAAGGTGTGGAACTGGCTCTCAATGTTGATGTCTTTAATGCGGACAATCCTTTTCAATGGAATTTAGGATTTAATATTGCAACCAACAGCAACAAAATTAAGGGGCTGAAAGATAATACCGATATCAATAGCGGCAATAAGCGCTTTTCTGTAGGTAGAGACATAGACTCTTGGTATATGCGTAGATGGGCCGGCGTAAATCCTGATAATGGAGCTCCATTGTGGGAAAAGATTGACCCACAGACAGGAGAAGTCACCACCACTTCCAACTATAATGAAGCTACCTTACAGTTTGTGGGTACTTCTACACCTAAATACCAAGGGGGCTTGCTTTCGACGATGGAATATAAAAACTTCACGCTTACCACATCGTTGGCTTTCCTAAAAGGAGCTTATGCTTACAATGCTTCCCGAGAATTGTTTGACTCCGACGGTGCATATCCAACCTACAATAATATGGTGTTACAAAAGGGATGGTCACGATGGAGCGTGGATAACCCTCATGCTACACATCCTGTAGCAATGTATAACAACAACAGTAGCTCTAATAAAACTTCTTCCCGTTATTTGGAGGATGCTTCTTTCATCCGCCTGAGGAATGTGACTTTAGGCTATACATTTAAGTCAGCCCTATTGAGCAAGTATAAGCTTAAAGGATTGAATATCTTCTTATCGGGAGACAACCTATGGACAGGAACTAAATTCTCTAGTTTGGATCCAGAGACAGCCTTGTCGGCAGCGAACGGCAGCCCAGGAGAGTCCGAAGAAGGAGATGCAACGTCACAATATCCTTCACCTAAGCGAGTTACTTTTGGTATTAACTTATCATTCTAAGTCCTATGAAATTATCGAAAATTGCAATATATGGTATTCTTGGAGCCTTTACGTTGAACGCCTGTTCGTTGGATAGAGCTCCTTATACGGCCTTGACCAATGAGTCAATAGAAAATACTCCGGGAGCGTTGGAAGCACTCAGCCTAGGAAATTATCACACCCTGAAAAGTTGGGTGGAAAACTGGCACCGTGTTACTGAATATCCTTCGGACAACGTATCGTTGAGTGGATCTACTACGGATAACCTCTTTTATAACTACAACTATCAACGTTTGGTGACCAATTCCCGTGTAAACAACTATTGGTCTAATTCCTACAAGATTATTGCAGGGACAAATGCTGTGTTGGAGGTAGTGAAAGAAGGAACGGACGCTGCCACCGACCAGATTATTGCCGAAAATCTGTATTTGCGCAGCTTGATGTATTTCTATCTGGCAAATGTTTTCGGAAGACCATATAATCAAAATCCGGAAACTAACTTGGCAGTGCCTCTTCAGCCGCAAGACAATCCTTTTGAGATAAAGGCCAGAAATACCGTTAAGGAAGTGTATGACGCTATAGAACAGGATCTCTTACGCGCCGAAAAGCTTTTCACAGCCTATAAAGGTAACATCTATGGTAATGTGTATGCTGCTCAGGCATTATTAGCCCGACTCTATCTGTATAAGGGTGATAATGAAAAGGCTATAGAATATGCCAATAAGGTAATCAATTCCGGAAAATTTGCTTTGCTTTCTACGGCTGATTATACCAAAATTGCGACAGCAGCACCAGAAAATAATCCGGAAACAATATTTGCCATCAAATTTGTGAAAGACGTAGACTATGCTTCTGATGGTTGGTACACTATTGGGTCTATGTATGCTAATATCGATGGCTCAGGGTGGGGAGAGATGTATGCTTCGCGTTCCTATTTAGAAGAGGTGCGCAAATATCCAGAAGATGTACGCTATTCTTTCATCAAGCCGGTGGTAGTTAATGAGAACGAACTTCATGCTTATTATGTCAACGACGACTATAAATATGAAAGTATTGTCGTAAGCCAGTCCGGTACAGATTATACCTATACAGAGAATGGAACGTCAAAGACTTTGATCAAGAGGTCTAACGGCGCTGGAAGTTTTGAGTATTTCATCAATATAGGAGGGAAAGAACGTACAGTATTGATAGATAAGAAGCTGGATGCCCGCAACGGATATCCGAAATATTATATCTTGAAATGTTCGGGACAGGAAGGTCAGGCTCACCTGTGGTCCCCTGTAATTTCGAGGTTGGCAGAGCTGTATTTAATACGTGCTGAGGCAAATGCCAAATTGAACAAAATCCAAGAAGCTTTGGATGACGTCAATATCATCCGCAAAAGAGCAGGCATCCCTACAGCAGGATTATGGACAACAGCTAACCTAAGTGGCAAGTCAGCATTGGATGTGGTGCTGGAAGAAAGAAAATTAGAATTGGCATGGGAAGGTCATCGCAAGTTTGATGTGTTCCGTAATGGAAAGACGTTGAACAGAATGTATCCCGGAACCCATATAGCCAATCAAAACTCTTACTTAACCATTCCGGCCACATCCAATGTTATTGTGGAATATATTCCGGAACAACAGATTACATTGAGTAATGGAGTTTTGAAGCAGAACGATTAACTCCTTTCGCATAATCCCAAAAGGCAAGATAATCATCTTGCCTTTATTTTGAAGATTTGTTGTAGTTTTTCACATAAAGCTGGCGAAGCATTCTGTAAAGAGCGTATGGGCAGTCTTATCAGTAAAATTTAGACGGATAAACTCCGTTTGTTGTTGTGTTTGATTAAAGTAAAGTTTAGGGCGCCAGTGGCGCCCTTTTTGTTCTACGTAAAATTCTGTCCATAGAATGCCGCGTATTTTATGTAACTTTGTGACCTATATTTCATTTTTGAAATAAGTTGCCGAGAGGGTAACGCGCGAGTTAAAATTTTATATTTAAGTATGGCAAACATAGTTGCAATTGTAGGTCGTCCTAACGTAGGTAAATCGACTTTATTCAATCGTCTTACAGAAAGTAGAAAAGCTATCGTAGATGATTTTAGTGGCGTAACAAGAGATCGTCATTATGAAACCGCCGAGTGGGTGGGTAAAAAGTTCACCGTAGTAGATACGGGCGGTTTTGTGCACGGCTCGGATGATATTTTCGAAAAAGCCATCCGTGATCAGGTTCTTATCGCAATCGAAGAGGCTTCAGTAATAATTTTTATGGTCGATGTATTGACCGGCATTACAGATTTGGATATGGAAATCGCAGATTTGTTGCGACGCACTTCTAAGCCTGTATATGTGGTAGCCAACAAGGTAGACCATGCAAAGCTGCATTACGACTCTTCGGAGTTTTATGCTTTTGGTTTGGGAGAGGTGTATAATGTTTCTTCTGTCACCGGTTCGGGAACGGGAGAACTGTTGGATACGGTAGTGTCGCACTTTCCGGAGCCTATAGAAGATGAAGAGGAAGACCCGCTTCCGAAAATCACCATCGTCGGAAGACCTAACGTGGGCAAGTCATCTATGACCAATGCCCTGCTAGGAGAAGAGCGTAACATTGTTACGGATATTGCCGGTACTACACGTGATACGATCAAGATTCACTACAATAAGTTTGGTCATGAATTTATTCTTATCGATACCGCAGGACTTCGTCGTAAGAAAAAGGTGAGTGAGGATATCGAATTCTATTCGGTGATGCGTACCATCCGGGCGTTAGAAGATTCGGATGTGGTGATTTTGATGCTGGATGCACAGGAAGGGGTGGAAGCGCAGGATATTAATATTTTCCATCTTGCTGAGAAAAACAGAAAAGGAGTGATGATCGTTGTCAACAAGTGGGACCTTATCGAGAAAGACCATAAGACAATGAAGGCTTTCGAAGCACAAATCAGAGAAAGGATAGCTCCTTTCACCGACGTGCCTATTATCTTCACATCTGTGGTAGAAAAACAACGTATCTTCAAAGTGGTAGAAACCGCGATGGAGGTGTATAGAAATAAAACGAAGAAAATCCCTACTTCCAAACTCAATGAAGTGATGCTGGATATTATCGAAAATTATCCGCCACCGGCATTGAAAGGAAAATATATAAAGATTAAGTATGCTACGCAGTTGCCAGGAAAGACGCCTATGTTCGCCTTTTTCTGTAACTTGCCTCAGTATATCAAGGATCCTTATAAGCGTTTTATTGAAAATAAATTGCGCGAAAACTTTGGTTTTACAGGGGTTCCTATTCAGATTTATTTCAGACAAAAATAATTTCCGCGGTCAAATTAACTAAAGTTCTATATGCAACATAATTTAGTAGTTTACAATACACTCACCCGTAAGAAAGAAAAATTTGAACCTATACATCCCAACATGGTGGGGATGTATGTGTGTGGTCCCACTGTTTATAGTGATGTACATCTTGGAAACTGTAGAACTTTTGTTTCGTTTGATTTGATATTCAGGTATCTTCGTCATCTGGGATATAAGGTACGTTATGTGCGTAATATCACCGATGCAGGACACTTAGAGGGAGATAATGATGAGGGCGACGACAAATTTGCCAAAAAGGCAAAGCTGGAGCAGTTGGAGCCTATGGAGATCGTGCAGAAGTACACCATAGGATTCCATGATGTGTTGCGCCTTTTCAATACCTTACCACCAAGTATAGAGCCTACTGCTACGGGACACATCATCGAACAGATAGAGATGGTGAAGCAGATCATTGCCAACGGCTATGCCTATGAGGTAAACGGTACCGTGTATTTTGATGTAGAGAAATACACTAAAGAGCACAACTATACTATTCTTACCAATCGCAATCTGGAAGAACTCCTCAACAATACACGTGAGCTTGGCGGGCAGGATGAGAAGAGAGGACGACTGGATTTTGCGTTGTGGATCAAGGCTAAGCCGGAGCATATCATGCGTTGGCCTTCACCATGGAGTGTAGGTTTTCCGGGGTGGCATATTGAATGTTCGGCGATGAGTCGTAAATATTTAGGTGACCAGTTTGATATTCATGGCGGTGGTATGGACCTTGCCGCCACACATCATACTAATGAGATCGCTCAGTCGCAAGCATGTAACCACACTACGCCGGCCAAATACTGGATGCATACTAATATGCTTACCGTAAATGGGGCCCGTATGTCTAAGTCCGCCGGAAATGGCTTCCTGCCAAGAGAGCTTTTCACCGGAGATCATCCTCTGCTGAAGAAAGGTTACTCACCGATGGCTGTACGCTTTTTCATGCTGCAGGCCCATTACAGAAGCACGTTAGACTTCTCCAACGAGGCGTTGGATGCCGCTGAGAAGGGTTACAGACGACTGATGAATGCTATAGCTTTGCTGGATAAGATAGTGCCTGCAAAACAGTCTAACATAGATATAAATCTTGAAGAGCTCAGAACACGCTGCTATGCCGCCATGGATGATGATTTTAACTCTCCTGTACTGATTGCGGAACTGTTTGAAGTGGTACGATTAATCAATTCCATTTATGATGGTAAACAGCAGGCTGATGAAAATACATTGAACAGCATTAAACAGTTGATGAATGATTTCGTGTTCGATATTCTTGGGTTGCGTGACGACCAGTTAGGGGCGGATAGCGAAAGTGTGGAAAAACTCATGGACTTAATTATCAAACTGCGAAACGAAGCAAAACAAAATAAAGATTACGCCACTTCAGATAGAATACGTAACGAGCTGGCGGCAATAGGAATTCAGTTAAAGGATAGCAAAGAAGGGACGATTTGGAATAAGATTTGATTAGAAGATAGCAAACGGAATTAAATGGAGTATTCAACTATTCTAAAACATGTATCTCTTGCTTGCGGCTTGTTGGTTTCACAAGTCACTTTCGCACAGCTACCTGAAAAGGTTGGGGGGCTTATCATGGCCGACCGTGCTGCAGCAACCCTATCTAAAACACAATCGCCACATGCTGCATTGCTATCTATTATAGATAAAACCTCGACATTCTATGTCCCTTCAGCGGTAAATGCATATAATTATCTTAACAACCGCCCGAACTTGGCAGATGTGATGACTTGGGAGCCTAATTTCGCCATAGTCTCCAAAAGTCTGGATTTCGGAGTAACTTCGGGAAGCATGCAGTTCCAGAAGGTGGGGGCTGTCAAACGTAATGGTCAGTACCTTATCGTCTGGAAAAGAGGCAAAAAAGGAGAATGGAAAGTGGACTTGCGTGCAGAAGTAGAAAACTATGGAAAACATAAGCCTAAGGAACTGTATTTCCACGAACCTGACAACTCAAATTATCTGAAGCATCGTTCGGAAGCAAGGCTTAAACAGCGTGAGGATATTGTCATGTCTACGGACAAGCTCATGGGTACGGTGACAAAGTCTGATACCGAAGCTGCTTATCGCGAATTCCTCGCCGATGAGGTGCGATTCTACTACCCTTGGCAAGCCGAAATCGAAGGAAAAAACAATGTGTTGAACTTTATCAAAAAGCAACGCATAGATATCGTTACCGAGCCTGTAACCGTAGGGAGAGCCTACAGTGGCGAATTTGCTTATTCTCAAGGAATGGCAACGGTTTACACTAAGGATAAAGCCTTAAAATTTAATTATATCCGCATCTGGGAATTGAAAGAAGATTATCAATGGCGTATTATCTTAGAAATGCTGTTTGAAAGATAAGATATCACGTCGACCAATAGCATAAAAAGGGCTTGAAATTTTCAAGCCCTTTTTCGTGTATAGGAGTTACAGTTTGAGTATTAATTGTCTTTCATCGGTTTTGTCCAGATCTTCAGCTCATCACAGGATAGGAAGTCAGGATTGATATCGATATAGGTGGTTTCCCTACGACTTTCAAACCATTTGTTCAACGTTCTGTTGACTTTATCTTGGCGTGCCGCCTCTTTAATTTTGGCGAAATCCTGTTCCAAGCTAGCCTTATGAGGAGGAATTCTAGAGCGTAGGTAATAGATACGGTAGGATTGTTCACCTAATCTTTTGTCTGTGTATAGCACAGGCTCAGAGATCTCTCCTTCTTTTAGTTTGTCTATGGCATTGAAGACAGCAACATCGTCGAGCTGATCCATAGGTATCAGCGTTGAACGATCTTCGTTGGTTACAACCCCGCCATTGTATTTTGTGTTTTGGTCATCCGAATAGATGGATGCTGCCTGATTGAAGGTAAGTTTCTTTGTCTTAATAAGGTTAGCAATACTGTCTATTTTGGCCTTTGCTCTGTTCAACGACTCGTATGTAGGTTGTTTTTTGATCAATACATGTCGAACATTGACTTCTTCACCACGTCTCTCTAAGACCTGTAAGAAGTGAAATCCGAACTGTGTTTCAAAGACAGGAGATATTTCTCCTTTTTTCAGGCGGAAAGCCTGTGCGGAGAATTCTTTCACCCATGTTTCACGTGTTCCGAAACCTAGTTCACCTCCATGTGGTGATGATCCCGGATCTTCAGAATACAGACGGGCTATAGTGCCGAAGTCGGATCCGTTGAGTACCTGCTGGCGATAAGTTTCGGCTCTTTTTCTAAACTGTTCTTTCTCCTCTTTAGTCAATACAGGGTTGATGACAAGCTGTGCATACTCAATTTCGGTATTGAAGTAAGGAAGACTGTCCGGATTTAGACTGTTGAAATAGCGTTTCACCTCTTCCGGTGTTACGTCCACTTTTGAGATGATCTGCTGTTGCATCTTATTGCCTCGCATCTGTTCGGCCACCATAGGACGCATCTCCTCCTTGTGCTGAAGAATAGAACGGTTGAGGAACTCTTCCAGACGTTCCTTACCTCCTGCACGTTGTATCATGGTGCGGATACGGTAGTTCAGCTGGTCGTCTATCTCACTTTCCGAAACTTCTATGGAGTCTATGGCTGCCTGTTGTGCTAAAAGCTTCTGTGTCAATAACTGTTGAAGGATATAACACTTCACTTTGTCGTCAGGCTTGTTGCCATAAGCAAGATACTGGGTGTATTCTATTTCTAAGTCAGACTGTAAAATATGCGCATTGCCTACAGTAGCAATGACGCGATCCACCAACTTCTCCTGTGCCGATAATGTATTAAGGTATGCAGTAAGAATAAACAGTATTCCTAAAAATTTTTTCATCAACTTATCTGTCAAATTTATGGTACAAAAATATCAGAATAATTCATAAAAGCATTATTTTTCAACGAATAATGCAGTCAGATAATTTTTGCGGTATGAATGTTGTACGCATTCACCCGCTAATATAATGTTTTGCTTTAACCTAATTAGGCATTTAACGATTTTTAACGAGTTTATGAAAACCATAGCCAATTTTTTCGTATTGTTATCCCTAATGTTAGGGGGATCACCTTATGCTACCTATGCGCAGCATACCAAAATGTATGTAGGAACCTATACGTCTAATAGCGATAGCAAAGGCGTTTATATTTTCGATTTCGATGAAAAGACGGGACAAGCCATTCTGTCTTCTACCATAGTGATGAGTAATCCTTCCTTTCTGGCAAGGAAGGGTAACATTCTTTACGCGGTTAATGAGGATACACAAGGTCAGCTAAGTGCCTATGATTTGGAAAAAGGAATTTTGCTAAACCAATATAGTACAGAAGGTATGCATCCCTGTCATGTGGCTTTAAGTCCGGTCATTCCGGTTGCTGTCGTTTCCAACTATTCCAGCGGTTCTTTATGTCTTTATTCATTGAATGAAGATGGAAGTATAGCACACATGGATGACTTCCTTCAGTTTAAAGGCTCCGGACCGGACAAGAAAAGACAAGAAGGCCCACATATCCACTCTGCCTTTTTCACCAAGGATGGAAGTGAAGTATATGTGTCGGACTTGGGGACGGACAAGATTTATGTGTTTTCGATAGAACAGAGAGATGGAAAATATAAGTTTGTCAAAAGGCATGAAATACCGACTAAGGCCGGTGGAGGGCCTCGTCATCTGGCCTTTTCCAAAGACCAGCAAACTTTTTATAGCATCTTAGAATTGACAGGGGAGGTGCAGGTCTTCCGAAAATCTGCAAACGAATGGAAGTCTGTTCAAATTCTGCCCTTGTATAGTCCAGGCTTTGATGGAGAGCATGGTGGCGCTGACATCAAAATAACTGAAGACGGTAGCTATGTACTGGCAACCAATCGCGGTACAGCCAATGTGCTTTGTATATATGAAATATTGAAAGACGGTAAGCTCAAAAAACGTCAGATTACTTCCGTTTTGGGGGACTCACCTCGGAATTTGAATGTTTCTCCTAGTAGCAATCATGTTTTTATCACCAATCAAAATACCAATAATCTGATTATTTTACCTTTTCAGCAAGGGAAAGTCGGAGAAAAACTACAAGAAATCGAAATTCCAAAGCCTGTATGTGTAATTTTTTAGTGCTTTTCGCCGGATTTTTGCCTAATTTTATAATGAAATTGTGACACAAGAATATTATATGGCTGCGGAATGTCCTCTACACGAGAAAAAGTAAAGGTTTTGTTTGAATTATATTATAAAAACTTATGCTACTTTGCTTACACCTTAATCGGTGATAAGAATCTGGCAGAGGATTTTGTGCAAGATGCATTCATCGCTTTATACAAAAATTACGGCACGGTAGTACAAGAGGAGAAGGTTCTAAAATCGTTTTTGTATTCTTCGGTACGTAATAGTATATATAACTGGCATAGACGAAATAATATTGAAAGGAAATATCATGAGAAGGAACCTTTCAACGAGTTAGTAGAAATAGATTTTGATAACGCACTGATTAAGGCGGAAGCGCTCTCTCAGATTAATGCTATGATTAATCAGCTGCCTGATGCATGCCAGCAGATTTTTCGTATGCATTATTTAGAAGAAATGTCCTTAAAAGAAATAGCCGAAACGCTTCAGGTGAGCATCAATACCGTAAAAACCCAAAAATTGAGAGGACTTCGTTTCCTTAAATCCAAGCTAAACCCTGAGTTGTTTTTCTTCTTGCTCTGGATATACCTTTCAAAATAATTTGAAATTTTTGTCACCCTTTTCTAACCTTAATGTTTCTAACTATTGAATGAAACAAAATCATAGCCGTATAGCTAAAGCTATAGCCAACTATATCAAGGGGACATATACCGCAGAAGAGAAAAAATTTTTGGAAGAGTGGATGAACGAAGATGTGAAAAATCAGGCTTTGTTCGAGCAGCTTGCTTCTTCTGAAAATTTAACGAAAGAACTGCTGTCATATAATAGCTTTGACTCAGACAAGGCATGGCATCGCTTTGAATCTTCTCTTACGGGAAAAATCCGAAAATTTTCTTTCAGCAAATGGTGGTACGCAGCAGCATGTGTGATTATTTTGTTGTCGTCTCTCACCTTTTATTTTTATAAAAGCTATCAGTCCGAAATCAGAGAGCAGGAGGTTGCCGTCTTGGTGGAGGGTAAAATTCTTAAAGATGCAGTAGGTGAAATACTGCCTGCAACCACGGGAGCTATCATCATCACTTCTTCGGGAGAAAAGGTATCCCTAGATGATTCCTTCAAAATCAACCTCAAGGGAGAGATAGTGTCGGGACAGGATAGTGCCGTAGCCGCTCCTGTTCTGGCCGAAGAATCCGATTATTATGAGCTTATCGTTCCTAAAGCGAAGATTATACAGTTTACCATGTTTGATGGAACAAAAGTGTGGGTGAATGCTAACTCCCGCCTGAAAATTCCTACAAATATGGCTAATAACGAACGTAAGATTGTGCTGCTGTCCGGAGAGGTATATCTTGAAGTAGCCAAATATAAGGATAGTAAATTCTATGTCGAATGTGAAAGCGGGACAGTGGAAGTATTGGGAACAAAGTTCAACGTATATGCTTATGGCAACAGGTTCAAAACAACCCTTGTCGAAGGAAGCGTAAAATTGAAAAATGCTAACCAAGAAAAAATAATTTCTCCTAACACTGCAGGGATTTGGTATGAAAATGAGTTTGTGGTCTCCAAGACTAACCTAGATGCAGATCTGGCGTGGAAAAACAATATTTTCTATTTCAACAACTATTCAATTCAGCGTATTGCCAGACAAATTGAAGACTGGTATGGCGTGAAAGTAATCATAGGAGAAGAAGTGGCAAAGTCAAGAAGCACCTATTCAGGAGAACTGAGAAGGGATGTGCCGCTGCGGGAAGTCCGCAAAATGTTGGAATACATTTCCGGGTTGGATGTCAAAATCATCGGCGAACAGCTGAACATCCAATAGATGGGATAATAATGAACCCAGCCAATTTGTTTTTTATTAATAACTATTAAAAGAATTATTAACCTTAAAATGATGGAATTATGAAAAAAAACTCTACCTGACCCCTATTAGTACTTTTTTTGAGTTATTAACTTAATTTTTACTAACTAATTAACTACAAAACCTTTAAGAATGTATGAAAAGCAATTCTTTACGAGAACGGAACGGTAAGTTCATCAGTCTCAAAAAAGCTCTAATCCTTATGAAAATGGTCTTTTTAGTTCTGTTGGCAGGTTTGCAATTTGTATTTGCAAATACATTAGCCCAGCAGATTACACTAAACTTCAAGAATGCTAAGCTAGAAGATGTATTCAAATCCATAGCGGCACAAAGTCAATACAAGTTTTTGTATAACGACGATGTATTGGCTAAGGTGCAACGTGTCTCGGTGGTGGTAAAAGATGCTCCACTAGAGGATGTCCTAAAAAAGTTAGTGGCAGAACATGGATTTGACTATAAAATCATGGCAAACACTATCCTTGTCAGTTTGCCAACCTCCAATACGTCTGTTACGGCACTGCAAACCAGAGCTTCAGGGATAGTATTGGATGACAAAGGAGCTCCTCTGTCGAATGCTTCGGTAATCGTTGTAGGAACATCACACGCCACGATGACCGACAGAGAGGGTAAGTTCCAAATTCAAGCTAGCGTAGGAAATACTTTAGAAGTTAGACACGTGGGTTTCAAAACTGCACGTATCACTATTTCTAACTTAAATAATATCCGCATTGCACTCTCTCCGGAAGAAGCTAGCATTGAGGAAGTTCAGGTAGTGGCGACAGGTTATCAAAATCTGGACAGAAAACTGTTTACTGGAGCGGCTACGAAGGTGAATGCCAAAGATGCGGAGCGCTCAGGAGTACCGGACATTACTAGGATGCTGGAAGGACAGGTGGCAGGTGTATCCATTCAGAACGTTTCAGGTACGTTTGGTGCTGCTCCTAAAGTGAGAGTTCGTGGAGCTACATCGTTGTCCGGAGATAACAAGCCATTATGGGTTGTTGACGGTATTATTCTAGAAGATGTAGTTAACATATCAAATGAAGCTCTTTCAACAGGAGATGCTAACACCTTGATTGGCTCGTCGGTAGCGGGTTTAAACCCTGATGATATCGAGTCTTTCACAATCTTGAAAGATGCTGCCGCAACGGCCATGTATGGTGCTCGTGCCATGAATGGCGTTATCGTAGTAAATACTAAAAGAGGTCGCAATACCGAAGGTAGACCTAATATTAATTATTCGGGAACAGCAACCACCTATCTGAAACCTACGTATTCCCAATTCGACATCATGAACTCGGCAGAGCAGATGTCCGTATTGTTGGAACTTCAAAACAAGGGATACTATACACACAGTGGTGCTTCAAGAGCTAAAGATGGTGGCGTGTTCTATAAGATGTATAATCTTTTGTATGACTATGATCCTACAAGCGACACTTTCTCGTTGAAAAATACACAGGAAGATAAACTGAACTTCCTGTCCAGATATGCTAATGCGAACACAGACTGGTTCGATTTGTTGTTTAAAAACTCATTGTTGCAGGAGCATTCTTTGAGTATCACGTCCGGTACAGACCGATCGCAGTCTTACTTCTCTACGTCTTTGATGAAAGATAACGGAATGACGTTGGGAGATAATGTGAAAAGATATACTGGAAACTTTAGAAATAACTTCAAGATAAACGACAGATTGTCGGCTGAAGTGTTGGTAAATAGCTCTATCCGTGATCAAAGAGCTCCAGGTACACTAACCCGCCAATCTGATCCAGTATATGGCTCTTATTCAAGAGATTTCGACATTAACCCTTATTCATATGCTCTTAATACCAGCCGTATGATGACGGCATATGATGAAAATGGAGAGCTAGAATACTTTGTCCGTAACTATGCACCTTTCAATATCTTTAATGAATTGGAGAAAAATTATCTCACATTAAATATGTTGGATTTGAAAGTGCAAGGTGGATTTAAGTTTAAAATTCTTCCGAATAAATTGACTTATTCCGTGGATGGGGCATATCGATATGCCAATACCACACGTCAACATTATATTTTGGAAGGGTCCAATATGGCGGAGGCTTTCCGTGCCGACTATGATGCTACCATTGCCAATGGAAATATTTTCTTGTATAAAGATCCGGACGATCCAAATAGCCTTCCGCAAGTCGTGTTGAACGATGGAGGTTTCTTTAACACTAATTATAATACTATTAAAAACTATTACTTCCGTCAAAATCTTGAATATGATGATACCTATAGCGAAAAGCATAGAATAAATGTGTTCGGTTCGGTGGAAGTAAGGTACACAGATAGACAAAATTCGGAATACGAAGGTATAGGCTATCAATATCAAAATGGAGGTCTGGTAAACCCGAACTATCGATTCTTCAAGAAAATGGTAGAAGGAGGAGATCCTTACTTCGGCATGGGGTATAACTATGACCGCTTTGCAGCTTTGATGCTGAGAGCTGCCTACTCGTATAACGACAAATATAGTGTCAATGTCACAGGTCGTTACGATGGCTCCAATAAGATGGGTAGATCAAGAGTGGCAAGATGGTTGCCTACTTGGAACGTGTCTGGAGCTTGGCATATAGATCAAGAGAAATTCTTTGAGTCGGTAAGCAATGTAATTAGTGGTGCTACAATACGTGCTACTTATGGACTTACGGCAAGTATGGGGAATGCAACAAACTCTTCAGCCGTATTCTACAACCAGATAACTTATAGACCTTATGAAAACGAGAAGGAGCCGGGAATTTTCATTTCCAGTCTAGCAAACTCAGAGCTGACTTGGGAGAAGATGTATGAATTGAATATCGGTACAGACTTGGCTCTTTTCAATAAGATTGATGTAACCCTAGATTGGTATAAGAGAAACCAGTTTGACCTTATAGGTACAATACTTACTTCCGGTATTGGAGGTCAATATCGTAAGAGTGCCAACTATGCCGACATGAAGGCGCGCGGATTGGAACTCACCGTAGCAGGAAATCTTTTCAGAAATACAGATGGTTTCTCATGGAGAACTTCTTTCAACTTTGGATATAACAAGAATGAGGTTACCAACTTAGAAGTTAATCCAAATATTTGGACCATGGTAAGAGCCGAAGGAGGTATCAAAAAAGGTGGTCCTCAACGTGGATTATATTCTATAACTTTTGATGGATTGGATCCTATGTATGGATTCCCTACATTTATTGGAACCTCAGGTAAGAAAACCACCTATATCAGATTGCAGGACGAGACTATTGATTATCTGACATATCATGGTCCTGTAGACCCACTTTTGACGGGAGGTTTCTATAATAAGTTTAGCTATAAAAACTTGAGCCTTTCAGTGCTGTTCACTTTTGCACAGGGTAACTATGTGCGTAAACAGCCGACTTTCTCCTCAGCATACTCTGATATGTACACCATGTCTAAAGATATGTTCAATAGATGGATGGTCCCTGGAGATGAAAAATATACCAATATACCATCACTTTTGGATCCTTTGAGTATAAGTACAGGGGTTAAAGATGAAAATGGTGGAACTGTAAATGCAATTTATCCATATAACGCGTACAACTATTCTACCGAGAATGTGGCAAAAGGGGACTTTATCCGACTGAAGAACATCTCCTTGGCTTATATGTTGCCTAAAAAAGTAGTGAGTCGCTTCGGATTTAACAGTGCTCAGGTATCCCTAGTAGGTAATAATATCGCTTTGATCTATGCGGATAAGAGACTGAATGGTGCAGATCCGGAGTTTTTCAACAATGGAGGGGTAGCAATGCCTATTCCTAAGCAGTATACATTTTCACTTAAGTTAGGTTTTTAATGAAGGTAGCAATGAAGAAGAATATATTTATAAAGGGAGCTATAGCACTATGTAGTTTGGCGCTATTTAGCTCATGTGATAAGTTTTTGGATAAAAACCCGGATATGCGAACCGAAATCAATACGGTGGATAAGGTAGCACAGCTTCTTGTTTCGGCATATCCTGGCTATTCATACATATTTACGGAATCATATACGGATAATTTTGAGGATAAGGGTCCGGGACAGGGAGGCCATGTTAACCAACCTATGGTTGATTTATACTTTTGGAAAGATCCTACAGGGTCAGGAAACAGTACGCCGGTACAATATTGGAATGGATGTTATACCGCTATTGCTGCTGCAAACCAAGCATTGGAAGCTATTGAATTAGGAAACTTCAAAGAGAGTGAAATCCGCCAATATAAGGGAGAGGCATTAGTAGCTCGCGCCTATGCCCACTTTATGTTGGTGACACTTTTCTCGAAAGCTTATGAAATAGGAAAACAGAACACCTCTCCTGGTATCCCTTATGTGACAGAGCCTGAAACAGTGGTAATGGCGAAATATGACCGTGAAACCGTAGATATTACTTACCAGAAAATTCGTCAAGATCTGGAAGAAGGTTTACCAATGTTGATGGGCGGAGTTTGGAGAGTACCAAAATATCATTTCAACCCGCAGGCAGCACATGCCTTTGCTGCACGCTTCTATCTGTTTACGGGAGAATGGGATAAGGTGATATCTCACGTGTCAGCTATTTTGCCTGACAACAATTTTTACGACAATATCAGACAGTACACAGGTAATCTTGCCTCATTGACATATGCTGAACACAGTCAGGAATATACTAAAGCGGAGAGACCTTTCAACCTGTTGTTGGCGAACTGTTATTCTACTTATCACCGAAGCTCAGGATATGGCACCTGTTTGTATGGCTTTGGAGAGACAAAGAAAAATGAATGGGCAGCAACTACAGTGTTTGGTGCATCTTTCAAAAATCGGTTAGGAAGTTGGGGAGCGCCACATTATACACCAAATAAATACAACGAATATTTCCACTATACAAACGTGGCCGCGGGTATCGGTTATCCATATATTATGATGCCTTTGTTCACCATGGATGAAGCCTTAATAAACAGGGCCGAAGCGTACATTCAGCTAGGTCAATATCAAAAAGCTATTGATGATTTGAATGTTATTGCGCGTTCAAGAATTACCAATTTTAATATCAATACCCATGGTTTGACCGTAGAAAAGGCCCGTGCATTTACTGGTGAGCAGGATGATAAGGAAGCAATGATAAAAGCTCTTCTAGATATAAAGAAAAAAGTTTTCTTGTTGGAAGGTATTCGATGGATGGATATTTTGCGTCATAGAATTACGGTAAAACACAATTTCATTGCCGCAGATGGTACAGAAACTTTTGAAGAGCTTACTCCTGAAGACAATAGAAGAATGTTTCAAATACCTCAAGAAGCAGCCTTGGCTGGTATTGAGCTAAACCCTAGATAGTCAGATTATGAAAAAGTTGAATGTATTATTCCGATATAGCGTATTCGTAGGTGCATTAATCTTTTTCTCTTGCTCTAAAGAGGAGAAGCTTGATGTCGATATTACGCAATATAATATTGATGCACCCGTTAAGTCCGAGTTGGATAATTGGATTAAATCTACACTTACGGACCCTTATAATATTGAGCTGATTTATCGTTTCGACCGAAACGAAACAGATCCAGAACGTAATATCTCGCCTATAGAACTGGAACGCGTAAAGCCTACGGTAGAAGCCATCTTATATACTTATCTGAAAGTGTATGAGAGCGTAGCAGGAAAAGCGTTTATTAAACAATATACGCCTAAACAGTTTGTATTATACGGTTCTCCCTCATACAATACTAATGGAAGTATTACCTTAGGTACAGCAGAAGGGGGTAGAAAGGTGGTTTTATATGAGCTTAATGAGCTTAATTTCTCTAATGCGGCTCAGGTGAGAAGAAAAATGCGAACTATTCACCATGAGTTTACACATATCATAAACCAAATGATCGCTATTCCACCGGCATTTGAGCAAGTGACTAAAGGAGACTACGAGGCGGACTGGACCAATAATACCTCTAACCCTGAGTCTGTTTCAAGGTCTTTAGGATTTATTTCAAGATACGCTAGGAGTGCTCCGGGAGAAGATTTTGCAGAGGTGGTAGCCCATCTTATTGTGGAGGGGCAACTGTATTATGATAATTATGCAAAAGCATCGGGTGCTGATGCCTACTCCAAGCTAAAACGCAAAGAAGCCCTGGTGGTTGATTACTTTAAGCAATACTTTAATATCGATTTCAGAGAGCTTCAAAAAGAATTCGCCAAGGTTGTTGTAGAGCGTTATAATGAAAATCAAGCTTTCTCCTTGGGATATTGGTTGCGTCAAGGAACACTTATCTCTGGTATTAAGATAGATCCTTTAGCTGTCTATAACTCTAAATATCCTACATCAGAAGCTTTCAATGCGGTGTACGAAAATGTTAGAGCCGGCATTGCTGCCGTTGGAAATGCCAACCGGAGATTGGACAATATTGAGTTCCAATTCGGTCCTAATAACCAGCTGGAAGTGGTAGTAACCTATACCAATACTGCTGGAACTACGTATTTGGCTAACTATTCTTACAACTATTCGATAAATGCAGAAAATGAAATAACCTTCACCAAAGTTGAGCAACGCGGCACTTCCGGTGCATATGCTAACGCATCAACAATTGGTTCAGGAGTGACAGCTTTACAAACCTATCTAACCAGCAATACCTTTGTATTGGATTGGATTCATGATGTAGAAGCTATCGACTTTACTAACGTTGGTGGATTTTATGTAAAAGGAGATCCAAGCAATTATGTTTTTGGTAATATTATAAAACAATAAGACACTATATTATGAGAAGATATTTGATATTGGGGTTAGCTGTTCTTTCTTTAGCTTCTTGTCGAAAAACAGAAGTAGCGAAGATTTTCGAAGAAGCTCCTGAGGAGAGAGCAGGTAAAAGATTGACAGAACTTCAAGAAATCCTTATAGGAGAACCCAATGGATGGAAAGGTGTGCTCTCCACCTCTTTGGGAGGAGGATATGCCTTCTATGTGAAGTTCAATAACAATAATACCGTAGAGATGTTATCAGATATCAATGATCAGACATCCTCAGAGTTGAAAAACTCGACTTTTCGAGTGAAATGGGTGATGGATGCTTCCTTGATCTTTGATACGTATAATTATATTTCTCTCTTGCATGACCCAGGAGCTAAAGTACCTGGAGCAACATCAGCCAACGGCTTGCAGAGTGACGTAGAATTTGAATATATACGTTCAAGTCAAGACTCGGTATTCCTAAGAGGTAAAAGATATAAAAACAACTTTACGCTGATTCGCCTGAACAGTTCTCAAAGCAATGCTTTCAAAACGTCTTATACCTCTAACATTAATGATACAAAAAGTCTTATCTCAGGATTGAAATTTCCGTATATTAATTTGCCGGGAATAAACAATAAGATAAGTTTTGTAATAGATAATTCCTCAAAGAAAATCAGTGCCGAGTACATGATAAATGAGGAGGAAATTAATTCTGTTACCGGTAAATTTGGATTTGACATAGATGGATTATTGTTTCCTTATGCAATGTCGATTGGACAAACCGTTCTTACTTCGGCAAAAAAAGAGGAAGGTAAGGTATGGATTTTGGACAATAATGGAAATAAGTATGAGTTGAAAAGCAATGACGTGCCTATTCTTTCAATCCTAAGTACCTTTGGGTACAATAAGGCCAACAAGCGTATTCTTTCCGACCCGGTACCAGGTGTAACAGCTAATGAACATATTTTCAATAAGGTGCGGGAATTATTCGTTGCCTCCGGTCGTTCAATTAGTACTATGTATTTCCAGTTGACCAATAGTACAACGGCTATTTTCTATATCGGTTACACTGCTAGTGGAACGAATTATGTGGCTTCAGCTAGCTACAGCTATAGAATGGAAGGCAATAGAATATTTTTGAAACGTATAGGTATTGATGGTGGTAACAACTGGAATACACGTGCTAATCAAGTTGCTCCGGTGAATAATCTTTTTGGTGCAGGAGAAGAGAAAGAATTTACCATAGAATGGGTGGCTAGTAGTGATCCGTCGGTTGTTTATCCTATTGCCGCTATAAGATCTGTGACAAATCCAATGGATATGTTATATGGAAAAATAGGTAATTAAGATTAGCTATCATAAGAAAAGGGAGCCTAATAGCTCCCTTTTTTATTCTGGTATGGTGTAATGATTCATATACCTTACTATGCTGTTGGCGCGAGAGTTTACATAGCGCGAAGGGCGACGGGCATCCCACTTTCTTGGGTTGGGAAGGATAGCGATGATTAGTGCTGCTTCTTTTTTCGTTAAGCTACGTGCCGACTTGTCAAAATAATATTGGGCAGCAGCTTCTGCGCCGTATACACCTTGTCCCATTTCAATGACATTGAGGTACACTTCCAAAATTCTTTTTTTGGACCAAAAGAGCTCTATGAGAAAGGTGAAGTAAGTTTCTAGGCCTTTACGTACCCACGAACGTTGTGGCCAAAGAAAGACATTTTTCGCCGTCTGCTGGGAGATAGTAGATCCCCCCCGTAAGGGCTTGCCGCTCTTGTTCTTTTCAAAAGCTTCCATAATAGCTTTTGTATCGAATCCATTATGGGTCATAAAATGCGCATCTTCTCCGGCGATGGCCGCTCGTTTCAAGTTGTTGGACATATCGTCGTAGTCCAACCATTTTTTTTCTATTTTGAAACCTTTGCCTGCAGCCTTCCACTCGAAACCTCTCTTAATCATCAGATAAGTAATTGGCGGATTGACGAAGCGTAGGGCTATAACCCAAAAGATTGTTATGGCAAAAAAGCCGATGACGATGCGTAGTGTCCATCTTTTGAGCAAGGAAAGATATGAAGACGATGTTTTTCTGCTGTTCGTTTTTTGACGATTATTAGAAGTTCGTGTTCTTTTGATAGCCATTCTAACCCTATTTGGATGCAAACCTAACTAAAAATTGAACAAGTTTTATGGACATATATGCTTTTGAAAAGGTAATTTTCTGGGTGAAAGAGTTTTATAAGTTTTTATTTTGACGTAATTTTAGATTATGAAAGATACAGCACATCACGATGAGCGTATAGCACGCATGTCTTTTGCCTCTGTCTATCCTCATTATGTCACTAAGGTGGTGAAGAAAGGCCGCACGGAAGATGAACTCCTCGAGGTCATATCGTGGCTTACAGGCTATTCGTCCGAAGAAATACAACGGCATATTGAAGGTAAGACAACTTTTGAGCAGTTTTTTGCAGAGGCCAAGATGAATGAATATGCCCATCTCATTACGGGAGTTATCTGTGGCTACCGTGTGGAAGGCATAACCAATCCTTTGACACTGAATGTGCGTTATCTCGATAAGCTGGTAGATGAGCTGGCCAAAGGCAAAGCTATGGGTAAGATTCTGCGTAAACCCAAAGAGGCATAGCTTTGTTTTAGATTCCTTCCCCTAATTCCTGTTAATAAGGGGCAACAGATTTGTCAAATCAGGTCATTTGTCTTAATTTTACGCTTCAACAAAATTAGATTTCCATTGGCAAAGGCAAAGAAAGAAACCCCTTTAATGCAGCAATATAATAGCATTAAAGCTAAGTATCCTGGCGCATTATTGCTGTTTCGTGTAGGTGATTTTTATGAGACTTTTGGCGAAGATGCTGTCAAGACAGCCAATATTTTAGGTATTGTGTTGACTAAGAGAGGCAACGGCTCAGAGTCGGAAACAGCCCTCGCCGGCTTTCCTCACCATTCTTTGGAAACCTATTTGCCAAAACTGGTACGTGCCGGTTGCCGTGTAGCCATATGTGACCAGCTGGAAGATCCTAAACAGACAAAGACTATAGTGAAGCGTGGCGTAACCGAGCTGGTAACGCCGGGCGTGTCCTATGGTGAAAATATAGTGCAGCAGAAGTCTAACAACTATCTGGCTTCCATCTATACTGAAAAGAATACCGTGGGGATTTCTTTTTTGGATATTTCCACAGGGGAGTTTTTGGTGGCCCAAGGTAATGCCTCTTATGTGGATAAGCTGTTGCAGAGCTTCAAGCCTAATGAGGTGATCATGCCACGACGACAATCTAAAGAATTTTTGGAGCAGTTCGGCTCATCATATTATACCTATTATCTAGAAGATTGGCCTTACAGTGGCGATTATGCTACGGAGACACTTTTACGGCATTTTGAGGTTAAATCCCTAAAAGGATTCGGTATAGACCGTATGTCGGTAGGCATTGTGGCGGCAGGTGTAGCCCTTCATTATCTTAATGAGACGGAACATCGTAACCTTCAGCATATTTCTACAATTTCTCGTATAGAGGAAGATAAGTATATGTGGCTGGACCGGTTTACCATCCGCAATCTAGAGCTCATCGGGTCTAACAATGAAAACGCTACAACCTTGGCAGACGTGCTGGACGAAACCTCTTCTCCTATGGGAGCGAGGCTCCTTAAACGCTGGATAGTCATGCCATTGAAAGATGTCAAAGCCATTCAGGAGCGTTTGAATGTGGTGGAGTACCTGTATCAGCATGAAGAACTACGTGAAGAGCTAATAAAAGAGATCAAGCAGGTAGGAGATTTAGAGCGCCTAATCTCTAAAATAGGACTACAGAAAGCCAATCCTCGCGAAATTACACAGCTTAAGCGTTCGCTTTACGCCATAGAGAAGCTGAAGGTGCTGACGAATGTGCAGCAGTCTGAGGCGTTGCGTATTATCTCCGAACAACTGAACCCTTGCCATATCATCCGTGAAAAAATAGAGAATACCCTTCAGCCCGAACCTCCTGTAGCGTTGAACAAGGGAAATGTCATTGCCGAAGGAGTGGATGAGGAGCTGGACAAGCTGCGTAAGGTGGCCTTTGGCGGTAAAGATTATCTTTTGGAAATCCAACGCCGCGAGTCGGAAGCTACGGGAATTCCTTCGTTGAAAATAGCTTTCAACAACGTTTTCGGTTACTATTTGGAAGTGACTAACACGCACAAAGATAAAGTTCCGGACACTTGGATTCGCAAGCAGACCCTCGTTAATGCCGAACGCTATATCACCGAAGAACTTAAAGAATACGAAGAACAGATTTTAGGAGCCGAAGAGAAGATACAGCTTATCGAAAACCGCATTTATTCGGAGCTTCTGTTGGCCATTGCTGAATATATCAAACCTATCCAGCTGAACGCTCAGCTAGTGGCAAAGCTGGACGTGCTTCTGAATTTCGCCAACATAGCCAAGAAGAATTACTATGTAAAGCCTGAAGTGACCGACTCCAAGATCATCGATATCAAGGGAGGTCGCCATCCTGTGATAGAAAAAAATCTTCCTGTCGGTGAAGATTATATTACGAACGACACCTATCTGGATCCAGACACCCAGCAGATTATTATCATCACCGGACCTAACATGGCCGGTAAGTCGGCGCTATTGCGTCAGACAGGACTTATAGTTCTTATGGCACAGATAGGATGTTTTGTGCCAGCAAAAGAAGCGCACATAGGTTATGTGGACAAGATCTTCACTCGCGTGGGGGCGTCGGACAACCTTTCTTCGGGTGAATCGACATTTATGGTGGAAATGAACGAAACGGCAAGTATCATGAACAACCTGTCTGACAGGTCATTGATACTTCTGGATGAGATAGGTCGAGGTACCAGCACCTATGACGGTATTTCCATCGCGTGGGCGATAGCGGAATTCTTACATAATCATCCTTCCGCACGGGCTAAGACTCTTTTTGCTACGCACTACCATGAGCTTAACGAACTTAACACTTCCATGCCGCGTATCAAAAACTACAATGTCACGGTAAAAGAGGTCAACAATAAAGTGATCTTCCTGCGCAAACTGATGCCGGGAGGTTCTGAACACAGCTTTGGGATACATGTGGCTAAGATGGCCGGCATGCCGCCGAAGTTGGTGGCGCGAGCTACTGAAATCCTTAAACGTCTGGAACAGGAACGTACAGGAGGGGAACAGATCAAAAACAGCATGCGTAAGCTACAAAAACAGGCTTACCAGCTCCAAATGTTTTCTATCAACGATCCAATACTTGAGAAAATCAGAGATATGCTCAACAACTTGGATGTCAATACGCTTACGCCTGTGGAAGCTCTGATGAAATTGGACGAAATCCAGCGCTTGCTTAAAAACTAAAAACGGAAAAAAGCTCTACACTGCCGTAATGCGATGAAATAGGGGATAGCAGCTTGCTATCCCACCCATAGGGCACATAATGATAGTTGCCTTCCACGCCTATAAACATCTTTTTCCGCAGATGCCAAACCAAAGAGCAACCTACAGAAGTTTGTAGCGTGTTGATATTGCGCATGGCCTCACGTGTATTTTCGAAGCCATTGTCATCGAAATATGATTCTGTCTCTGTAAGTCCTGTATAGATAATCCCTAACCCCAATTTCAGTTTGGGCAAAACAGTAAACTTACCATCGTCAAAGACTTTGAAACCTCCTCCTACTCCTAAGAAATGGGTAGTCGTAGGAGAAATGATTCTCACTTCATCATTTAAATCCACTTCTATATTCTCAGGAGAGGATTGGATGGTCAGCTTATAGGCTATTTCGTAGATAAAGGTATAATCTAATCCTCGCATAAAAGAAATTCCTAAGGTTGGGGAGGTACGGAAAATATTGTTTTTCCCCAGAGGAGAAAAGGCTCCCACATGTACACCGAAGGTATGCGAAGAACGGTCTATAGGGGTACCATGCTTAGGGGTAGAGGTAGCTGGAGGTATCTTTTCGGAGGTGGAGGTGTAATTTTCAAACCTGTCGGCAAAAAGATACAACATATTACGTTCCTGGTCTGAAATATGGTTGTAGCTTGTGGAATGTAATAGAGCATGTGCTTTTATTTTAAGGAGGGAATCTATGGGGTGGCGCAGTGGAACGAAATCGTAAGCTGCGGGGTTACTGGCATAACGAACTTGGTAATCGTGGGTAGCGGCATCATCGAAGCGCTGCATGAGCCTTCTGTCGTATAGCAGGTTTACATAGCGCTCTACGAATTCGGCAGTGTTGTTATGCTGTATGATAGCATAAATAATTTTGGTACGCAATATGATTTCTTGTTCTCCGCAAGCTGCTTGCCAAGTATTTAGGAAATTTTGTATTCTGTTATAGTCATTTTTGATAAGGTTATCCCTGAAATTTGGTAGTAAGGATGAGGTCATTCTTTCGCAGGAATTCTGTGCATAAACGGTGAAGAAATGAAAGAATACCATAAGGAGAGTGAGCAGGATGGTTTTCATGTTAGCTACTTTATTCAATATATTGATTTAAAATAATTTCCTCATCTATAAAAAAGCTACCTTTGTAGCGATGGGTTCCGTTTTTAAATTTAAGCAATTTGATGTAGAACAGCGTGACTGCGCGATGAAAATCAATACCGACGGGGTGTTGTTGGGTGCCTTATTGGAGATGGACACCTCGGCAGCTGAGCCGCAGATATTGGACATAGGGACCGGGACAGGGGTCATAGCCTTGATGTTGGCTCAACGCTATCCTACGGCACAGGTGATAGGGGTAGATATCGACGAAACGGCATACTTGCGCGCCATGGAAAATTTTAGTCGTTCTGTCTTTCATGAGAGGCTGAAAGCTGCGTCCGGTACGTTTCACCTCTTGGATGGCGCCAATACGTATGATCTCATAGTAAGCAATCCTCCTTTTTATACCAATTCCCTTCACAATCCCAATGCGCGGAAAAAAATTGCTCGCCATACGGATTTTGATTTTTTTGACGGGCTATTGCGGTTTGCGGCAAATAATCTTAGGTCAGAAGGATCTTTGTCTTTGATACTGCCTACAGAACTTGCAAAAGAGGTTATATTCCAATCCCACACATATAAATTTGTTTTGCACAGAAAGATAAATATAAAATCCTTCGAGCATACAGAGACAATACGATGTATCATCACGCTCTCTCGTAAGGAGGGAGGACTCCTTAGTGAAGAAGAGTTTATCATTTATAAGGAAAAGGGTATCTATTCGGATAGATATCGAGAAGTGTTGAAACCTTACTTTTTGGCTTTCTAGCGTATGAAGAAAATTGGTCTGCTTTCGGATACTCACAGTTACTTGGATGAGGCGGTGTTTAAATATTTTGAAGAATGCGACGAGGTGTGGCATGCCGGGGATTTCGGCTCAATAGATGTAGTAAGGAAGCTGCAGGCTTTCAAGCCTTTCCGAGGGGTATATGGTAATATTGATACAAAAGATATACAGCAGGTATGTCCTGAGCATTTGCGTTTTGAATGTGAGGGTGTGGATGTATGGATGACACATATAGGAGGTTATCCGGGACGCTATGCCTCACAGGTCAGAGCAGAACTACAACGTAATCCCCCAAAGCTTTTCATCTGTGGACATTCCCATATTTTGAAAGTTCAATTTGATGAAAAATTACAATTATTGCATTTAAATCCGGGGGCTGCCGGTTATCATGGTTGGCATAAAGTCAGAACGTTGATGAGATTTGATTTGGTAGCAGGTAAAATTGAAAATTTGGAAATTATAGAGCTCAAGAGAAGATAAAAAACTTCTCTATTTTTATCGCGATAACCATGTGATTATGAGTTCTATAAAAACACTAGGCCAATTTATTATCGAGAAGCAGGCTGATTTTCCTTATGCCAAAGGAGAGTTATCTCGTTTGTTAAGAGATATAGGTATTGCAGCCAAAATAGTACACCGAGAAGTCAATAAAGCAGGACTTGTAGACATCTTAGGCGACCATGGAAACCAAAATGTTTTTGGTGAAAGTCAGAAGAAACTGGATGTATATGCCGACGAACAGTTTATTTCTGCCTTGAAAAGTGGAGGAGAATGTTGTTTTGTGGCTTCCGAAGAGCACGAGGAGGGAGTGGTATTGGTGGATGAAGGAATCTCCAAAAACGCCAAGTATATAGTCTGCATAGATCCGTTGGACGGAAGCTCCAATATTGAAGTCAATGTATCTGTAGGGACGATTTTCTCCATCTACAGACGTAAGAGTGAGGTTGGACATAAGGTGACTGAAGAGGATTTTCTACAAAGAGGGGTAGAGCAGGTTGCCGCTGGTTACATCATTTATGGTTCTTCTACTATGCTGGTATATACTACGGGAAAAGGGGTTAATGGTTTTACACTAGACCCTTCCATCGGCGAATTCTGTCTTTCACATCCCAACATGAAAATCCCTTCCAGTGGAAAGATATATTCCATCAACGAAGGCAATTATGTCAAGTTTCCGCAAGGTATTAAACAGTTTATCAAATACTGTCAGGAAGAGGACAAAGCGACCAACAGACCTTATACGTCACGTTATATCGGTTCTATGGTCGCCGATATACACCGTAATCTGCTGTTGGGGGGAGTATTTATCTATCCACAGACTTCTGCGCAGCCTAATGGAAAGCTGAGGCTGATGTACGAATGTAACCCTATTGCTTTCATCGTCGAACAGGCCGGAGGCAAGGCTACCACAGGAACGGAACGTATACTCGACATTAAGCCAAAGGAACTACATCAGCGTGTACCGGCCATCATAGGCAGTACCGAAATGGTGGACAAAGTCCTCGAATTTTTGAAATAGCTTACAGGCTGTCCCGAACTTCTATCAAAAAAGATTTAAGACGCTCCAGAGAATCAATGACACGTTGGTTCTCTTTTGCTTCTGTTTTGTTGGCTTTCAGATACTCGCGGGCACCTTGGAGGGTATAGCCTTTCTCCTTAACGAGGTTGAAGATAATTTTCAGGTTGGCTATATCTTCTTGGGTGAAGAGACGGTTTCCTTTTTTATTTTTTTTGGGCTGTAAAATGTCAAATTCACGTTCGTAGAAACGAATCTGAGAAGCGTTAACGCCAAACATTTTGGTTACTTCTCCCATTGTGTAGTACAACTTGTTGATTTCTCGTTCTTTGTAAGGCATAAGCTTCACGTGTTTTTGATACTGAAAACAAATATACAATCTAGGAATGAATTAAGAAAGTCGGCTAAAATTTATACGTTTGTTTGAGCAATAAGAGTTTTATGAAAGGTAAGGTCATTGTAAGTAGATTCTGGACCCGTTTTTTTTCTTTGGGAAAGGCCGAGGCCATTACCTTGTTCCCTTTTATTTTTATCTATAAAAAGGGATTGAAGAAGGATATTATACTGTTGAATCACGAACGTATACATATTTGTCAGGCTTTGGAACTTTTTGTCGTAGGTTTTTATCTATGGTATGTATTGGAGTTTCTTTTCCGCTTTCTCCGGCATAAAAATTTCGACAAAGCATACCGTAACATTTCCTTTGAACGGGAAGCTTTCGCGCATGAATCCAATATAGGGTATCTAAAGCAGCGTAAGAGGTGGGCTTTTAGAAAATATCTGTAAAAAGTAAGAGCCTTTGTCAACGATAAAGGCTCTTACTTTTTTATTTTACTAATTTTAGGAATGTTGAAATCTTTTGTTTCAATTCTCTTCGGTCTACGATGAAGTCCAAGAATCCGTGTTCAAGGACGAATTCCGATGTTTGAAAACCTTTAGGAAGGTCTTTTTTGATTGTTTCTTTGATTACGCGCGGTCCTGCGAAGCCTATGAGTGCTCCCGGTTCAGCTATATTGATATCGCCCAGCATGGCATAAGAAGCTGTCACACCTCCTGTGGTAGGGTCTGTCAACAGACAGATGTATGGCAATTTGGCTTGGCTCAACAAAGCCAATTTGGCGGATGTTTTGGCCATCTGCATCAGGGAGAAAGCTGCTTCCATCATGCGGGCGCCTCCTGACTTGGAGATCATCATGAAAGGAAGTTTGTGTTCTATACAATAATCTATCGAACGGGCGATTTTTTCACCTACTACCGAGCCCATGGATCCACCGATAAAGTTGAAGTCCATGCAGGCGATGACGATTTCGTGGCCGTCAAGCTTGCCATGAGCCGAACGTAAAGCGTCTTTAAGACCGGTCTTCACTTGGCTTTCGGCTAATCTTTCATGATAGGGTTTGCTGTCAACAAAATTTAGAGGGTCGCCTGCAGTAAGATTAGGGAATAGTTCTGTAAATTGATTGTCGTCAAATAAGATAGAGAAATATGCTGCCGAACCTATACGAATGTGATAACCACAATATTGACAAACGTATTTGTTCTCGATTTGTTCAATGTTCAAAAGAGGTTTTTTACACGAAGGACACTTGTCCCACATACCGTCTGGAGCCTCTTTTTTGTCTTGTGTTGCAGTTCTGATCCCTGCTTTATTTCTTTTAAACCAACTCATATAATCGTGTTTGTTCTAGCTACAAATAAACGAAAAGATATGCTAAAAGAAAAACTTAAAGGTCAAAAGTAGTAAAGGATAGTGCAGGAAAGATGGATAGGTATAAAACAAAAAGTGGGCAAGCTCCCTTTATCGCACCGCTCAACCTAATACCCTTGCTATGTTCCCATCCTGGGGGAGTCATAGGGAGCTGGTCGTAAAGGACTTACCCACCGCAAAAATAGGAAATTTTTGAGATAGACAAAATTTAAAATATAAAGAATGCTCTATCCTGTTGAAGTTCAGCCTGAAAAATTACATTTTGTCCTCGTGGAATTCTCCTTTCAACGCAAAATATCCGAATACTCCAAGTCCTATCGAGATAATCGGCGTAAGGATGAAGACGATAATTAGCCCGAAGACCAGATCTTCCTGATGGCCTGTTTGCAGCTTTGGAAAACCAAATTTCACGATGCAGAAGTAGGCAGCCAACAGTGCCAATATTATCCAAGCTATTCCTAATAATCTTTTTATCAGTTCCATGGTTATAGATTTTTTGAATACATGTTTTTAGTAATGTATAGGGAGCCGATGACAAAACATACGGCTGAAATGATAATAGGGTACCACAGTCCGGCCAGATAGAATTCACTATCTTGAGAGGCTTGGGCATTGCTTGCTAGATAAGTCGATACAGCAGGAAGCAATCCTCCGAAGACGCCATTGCCTATGTGGTAAGGCAGAGACATCGAAGTGTAACGAATCTTTACTGGAAATAGTTCCACAAGGAAGGCGGCTATAGGTCCATACACCAGTGTTATGTAGATGACCTGAATAAAAATCAGTAGGATTAGCTTGATGTAATTCCATCCTGCGATGGTTATTGTCTGTTTGCTGATGATTTGGGTGGTGTTGTCCACTATATGTTTGGTTTTTGTCGTGGTAAGGACAGAGCGGTCAGTATAGTACACCTTTTCAGTCACTATTTCATCTTTGCCTTTTTCGGTATGTACTACTTCAAAGAATTCTTCTTTCTTGTCCGTGATCTCTTGTTTGTTTTCAACGTTAGTCAGCTGATACATCTTTTCGTAGATGGGACGGTAGGTGAGAATGGCTAAGGCCATGCCGGCGAGCATCACCCATTTTCTTCCAACTTTGTCGGATAGCCATCCGAAAACGATGAAGAAAGGTGTTCCGATGAGAAGAGCTATACCTAGGATGGTGTCTGCCTGATCTGTATGCAGGTGCATGACCGTCTTCATGAAGCTCATAGAGTAAAATTGTCCAGTATACCAGACTACTCCTTGTCCCATCGCTGCCCCGAAGAGCGCCAGCAACACAAACTTGAGATTGTATTTATTGGCAAAGCTCTCCTTCAGCGGATTTTTTGAAGTCTTGCCTTCTGATTTAGCTTGTTTGAATTCCGGAGACTCATCCATATTTTTTCGAATCAGATAGGAAACGTATACCATAAGTATAGATAAAAGAAAAGGAACACGCCATCCCCACAATTCAAACTGTTCTTCACTCATCAGCGAACGAGTGGCAAGGATAACTATTAGGGAGATAAAAAGCCCGAAAGTTGCTGTAGTCTGTATCCAAGAGGTCCAGTAACCACGCTGTCCGTTAGGGCTATGCTCGGCCACATAAGTGGCTGCACCTCCATATTCTCCACCTAGAGCTAGGCCCTGCAATAGACGCAGGATAAGTACGATAAAAGGAGCCCAAAAGCCTATGGTCTCGTAGCTAGGAATACATCCGATAAGGAAGGTAGCTCCTCCCATCAGCAACAGGGTGACCATGAAAGTGTATTTTCGTCCTATCAGGTCTCCCAGACGTCCGAAAAATAGAGCTCCGAAAGGTCTTACGACAAATCCTGCCGCAAAGGTGGCAAGTGTCGAAAGAAAGGCTGCCGTAGGGTTGTCTGATGGAAAAAATTTTGTCGAAATCACAATGGAGAGACTACCAAAGATGAAGAAGTCGTACCATTCGATAAGTGTTCCCAAGGAGGAAGCTCCGATTACTTTCCAGATTCCTTTGGTTTGATGTTTTTCTGTAGTCATAGATTCGTTTATAATGGTTTAGATTAATTTATATGTTTTTCCGGGTAAAGATATCAGAATGCCTTTCATCTCCATTTCCAGAAGAACTATAGCCAGCTTACTTTGTGGCCAATCGCAATGCAGGGCTATGTCGTCTATGGAGGCCTGTTCGCTTTCTCGGATGAAGTCAAAAACTTTCTTCTCGTCTTTAGTCATATCTTCCGGGATAAGAGGAAGCTGTTTGGACAGAGGTTTTCTGTCCTCTCTCTTTTCCCAGTTCATGAGGTAGGCCAGATCTTCAGCATTGCGTATAAGGTGAGCGCGGTGTGTTTTTATCAGATAGTTGCATCCGGCAGAAAAATGTTGATCTATGGCGCCGGGGAAGGCACATACATCTCTGTTGTAGGTGTTGGCAATTTCTGCGGTGATCAGGGCTCCCCCTTGGAGTGCAGCTTCTACGATTATGGTAACATCGGCTAGTCCTGCGATGATGCGGTTGCGCATAGGAAAATTCTGTCTGTCGGGACTTGTTCCTGACGGAAATTCGGTGAGCAGTCCGCCATTGTCCAACATCTTTGTAGCTAGATCTCGGTGTGCCAAGGGATAGATGCGGTCCAAACCGTGTCCTAATACCCCAACGGTGGGAATATGATTTTTTAGTGCTTCACGGTGGGCAGCGCCGTCGATACCATAGGCTAAGCCGCTAATGATTAGTACATCGTAATCCTTTATCTCACGAATAAACTCTTCACAAATCTTCTTGCCGTAGGAAGTAGCATTTCTGGTGCCTACAATGCTGATACTACGAAAAGGGTTGAGGGAGGTATTACCTTTGAAATACAGCAGAAGGGGAGCGTCTTCACAATTTTTCAATCGTTTGGGGTATTCTTTGTCTTCTATCCATAAGGCCTGTATATTATGCTTTTGGATGAAGTGATACTCTTCCTCCGCTTCTTTGAGATAGGATTTTGAAAGTATGGTACTTGCCACCGCTTCGCCGATGCCGGGAATTGCCATCAGCTGCTTTTTTGAACAAGAAAAAATTTCATCAACAGAACCGCAGTAAGCCAACAATGTTCGGCTCAGTTTAGGACCAATACCTTTTATCTTGGTCAATGCAATTTTGTCGAGGATGTTCATAATTGGTCAAATAAATATAAGGAATCCTTATTTTTTATTGCAAAACTTTGGTCTTTTTTCTTACAAGAGAATAGTACCTTTGTACAAACAAATAGAAATAAGATGAGCTTTCAAGAACCTTTTGATATAGAAATCTATAATGTCGTGTATTCTGTTTTTCCAGAAGAAAAAGATACCTACACTATCTTCAAGGACGGAAAAGAATACGTACAAATTGTGAAAGATACCGACACAAACTGGCTTAAGCTAAATCCTGAAACGGGATTACCAATGTTTGGAATGGATGAAGAGGTCAACCTTATCGGAGCTGAAATTTTGAAAGAAATAGAGGGCCGCGGGCAAGCTGGCTCGGACACGGAAGAGTAGGCATATGATACCTTACTATCTGAAGTTTGTCGTATCAAAATCCTTGTCCAAAATTTTCGGCTCGTAAGCCGACCAATCATCCCTGAAGGATGATAGCATGAATACTTCTGAATCTCTGTACAACTATAATTCACACTTTGAAGTTTGATGAGACCCGAAGAGCGTGGTGTTGTTGTATCATTCTCATCTTTCAGCGCTCCATAGTTGAAAAACATATTCTGAGAGGTATAGTAGCCGGTTCTTCCTCCGGCATTCCCTCTTTTTCCGAACTCTTAGAATCTCTCCCATTTCGTATACCTATGGAGTTCTAATGCAACTGAGCGTATAAATGCATAGGATTTTTTTTATTTGGCAATACTCTGCACGCGACTTATACAATCATAACGATTCAAAAGAGAGAAGGGTATTGAGATAAAGAAGCGGCTTATGGGATTTTGTTTTATAATAAATATGCTAAAAGGATTTTATAATAAAGTTGTTGTTTTAGCAATCAAATGATATATAAAAGTGTTTTTGGGGTGTTTAAAGTTTATTTATTGCTGTTTTTGGATTGTTTTGAGCTCTATTTGAGTGTTTTTTGGCTCTTGTTATGTTGTTTTGTATATGTTTTTGGTAAAAAAGAGGGGTGTGATGTTGTAGATTTTAAAATTTTTGTATCTTTTTTGTTGTATATGCTATTTTCTTAAAAAAAATGATTGATTTTTTTAAGAAATCCATATATTTAATCATAACTAACCCATATATAACTTTAAATTATGAGAGAAATGAGCCCATAAGATCAGACCTCCGATTATTTTTCTGTCTTTTTTAGTAACATCAGCTTAATTACTACACCTAACTAACAATCACCCAATTATGAAACAATGTTCTAAATTATTGTGGCTGAGATACGTACGTGCTAAAAAACGCAGTAGTCTTAGCAAATTTTCGCTCATAGCGATGTCTCTTTTTCTCAGCCCGGAAGTTATGCAGGCCACTCCACTGTATAATTATTCTATCCAAAATGAAAGAGAGTTGAAAGGTACGGTTCTCGATGAGTCCGGCAAGCCTGTTGACGGAGCTTCTATCAAAGTAAAAAATGGCAGACAAGCCACATCCACAAATGGATTGGGAGAATTTACTATCCGTGTGCCGCGGGAGTGTGTTCTTATCATCAGTCACGTGGGATATGAGACGCAGGAAGTATTTGTACGTGATCAGCAAAATCTCAGAATCCAGTTAAATGCAAGTGGCAGAGATTTGGAAGAGGTCGTGGTAATAGGTTATGGTACGCAGAGTAGAAAGGAGACTACGGGAAGTTTGACTTCAGTGAAGGGAGATGATGTGGCCAAGACGCCTGTTCAAAGTTTCGATGCAGCGTTGGGTGGAAGATCGTCGGGAGTTCAGGTGAACACAAGTGCGGGGGTATTGAACCAGGCACCAGTTTTTAAGATTAGAGGGACTAACTCTCTGTCTTTAAGCACATATCCTTTGGTCGTGATAGATGGTGTTCCGGCATTTAACGATAATGACGACTCAGGCCCTAGCTATGCGTCGGCCAATCCTTTGTCGGCAATCAATCCAGCAGATATTGAAAGTATAGATATTGCCAAGGATGCTGCCGCGACAAGTATTTACGGTTCGCGCGCAGCCAATGGTGTGGTCTTCGTAACCACCAAAAAAGGTAAGAGGGGAGCTACGCGTGTGAATTACGAAGGATGGCTAGGCTACACTATGGCTAATAGGCTTCCTAAACTATTGAATGCAGAACAATATATAGAAATCAAAAATGAGGCCTTGAAAAATGCTGGAACATATAATGAGAATACAAACTATTTCGGTTTCAGCAGAGATGCTAACGGAAATATCATCGACACAAGATGGTATGATTATATCTATCAGACGGGAATGTCACACAGTCACAATGTGAACATTTCCGGTGCTACGGATAAAACGAACTATTTTGGTTCGGCGTCTTATACCAACCAAGAGGGTATATTCCAAAAAAATGGTTTTGACAGAAAGTCTGTCATGTTCAACATTGACAATACCACTACGGATTGGATGAAGGTGGGGGTTAAGTTGAACTATGTCAACGAAAACAATAAGGCCGCCATGTCTACCGGAGCGGGCAGTAGTGGTTCTTTCCAGTCATCATCTTCTTCGGGAGCCATGGCTCGTCTGGCACTGATGACAGCTCCTATCGTCGGTCCTTATAACAACGATGGCACTTTCAACGTGACGTCGAATGGTTTTGTCGGGTTAATGGATAATGTAGGGCATCTCAATGAATCAAGACTCGGTTTTTATAACCCTGTCATCTCATTGGAAAACAACTATTCAAACAACTACGGCAATAATGTGCAGTCGAGCGCTTACCTGCAACTGAAACCGCTAAAATGGATAACCTTCAAGTCAGTTTATGGTATCGACTACCGTAATGTAGATTATTCTAACTACTATTCTCCAATATCGGGTGAGGGGCTGGCCAACAACGGTTCTGCTTCCAGCGTAAGCTCAAGACGTCAAAGATGGGTGTGGACCAATACATTGACTTTCGATTATTCTTTTGATTCACATACCTTTAACCTGTTGTTGGGGCAGGAACAGCAGCGAACCACAGGTTCTATGTTCGGTTTGGAACGTAGGGGCCAGACAGACCCTTATTATTCCAATATCCAAGGGGGATGGCAGAATGTTTTCGATTACCGAACTAACAATCAGGAAATTAACAACTACCTACATTCCTTATTCTCTCGTTTGCAATATGATTATCAGAAAAAATATTATATCACAGCTAACCTGAGACAAGATGAATATTCCGCTTTGGGACTTAACAACAAGAAAGGTGTCTTCTGGGGCTTCTCAGGAGGATGGGATGTAGCCAAAGAATCTTTCTGGAAAGAAAGCTCGATCGGGGAAACTTTCAATGTGTTCAAGCTGCGCAGCAGTTATGGCAAAGTGGGTAATGTAGGAGGGTTAAGCGATTTTGGAGCTTTGAACACCTACTCGGCAGTGCTGTACGGAGGGCAAGCCGGCTTAACATATTCGGTCACAGGAAATCCGAATCTTAAATGGGAGACGAGTAAGAAATTTGATTTAGGTTTGGATTTTGGCTTATTCGGCTCGGCTATCACAGGAGAGATTGGTTACTACAAAAATTCGATAGATGGATTGATTTTGGCTGTGCCGCTTCCTCCTTCTGTTGGTATTCCGAACAGTACGGCAAACAGTATTCTTCAGAACGTAGGGGAAATGTATAATGAAGGGGTGGAGTTTACCATCAGTGGCGCTCCTGTCAATAAAGGAGATTTCAAATGGAATAGCTCTTTCAACCTTACCACGAATCATAATGAGGTAGTATCGTTGGCCAACGGTGTGTCAAGTATTATTTTGGGTACCTTGGACGGAATGACCATTACTACGCTTGGTAAGCCTGCCGGTATGTTG
The DNA here is from genome assembly GCF_039541675.1 of Sphingobacterium thermophilum. Taxonomy (NCBI): domain Bacteria; kingdom Pseudomonadati; phylum Bacteroidota; class Sphingobacteriia; order Sphingobacteriales; family Sphingobacteriaceae; genus Sphingobacterium; species Sphingobacterium thermophilum. The sequence goes on from NZ_BAABGR010000015.1 coordinate 443,554, forward strand.
TACGCCATTGAGACGGCTGGCGTAGATCCAGCCACAGGAAGAAGAATCTTCATCGACGGAGAAGGACGTAAAGTGTTTTACCAACACAGCATCAATGGTACGAATAGCGTACAATACCAATGGGAGTACGAAGACGGAACACGTGCCAGAGCTATTACCCCCTCGGATGATGCCAAACCTTATAAACCTACTTCTCCGAAAGTGTTCGGAGGATGGTCTAACACCTTCAGCTACAAAGGTATTGATTTGAATGTATTGCTTACCTATCAGTTAGGCGGATATATGATGAATGGTACACAGGCTACTATGCGGGATTTACGTTTCTGGAACAATTCGGCAGATATCTTGCGTAGATGGCAAAAGCCTGGTGACCAGACAGATATTCCAAGAGTGGTGAAAGAAGATAACGTGTCTAACGGCAACACTTTGCCTCTTACACATAATGTCGCTTCTACAGACTATTTGCGCCTGAAAAACATCATGCTTTCATATAACCTTCCTAGAGGTATGGTAAGCAAGATGAAGTTAAATACGGCACGTGTTTTTGTGAGCGGTCAGAACTTAGCTATCTGGACTAAATATACAGGATATGACCCTGATGTGACCACCAACGGTAATAACGCCATACGTCAAGGTATAGATAAAAACCAAGCGCCAAATGCTAGAACATACACTTTTGGGTTAAATATTGGGTTTTAAGAGCTATCAATAAAAGAACTAAAACATGAGATCAAGTAAATCTATCCTATTATATACTGCTGGACTAGCTTTATTGTTCAGCAGTTGTAGAAAAGAAGAATGGCTGAATCCACAGCCCTCTACGTTGATTACGGATGCTACGGCCTTTAGTACGCCTGAGCGTATTCAAAACCAGATAAATGGATTGTATGCCAGCATGAAAGCAAGCCGCTATTATGGAAGCTGGTTTTTGATTGTTTCGGACATACGTACTGGAGAGTTTCACTGTAGCAACATGAATGCCGCTACGGGTTCTACCATGTATTCTATGCTTCCACAGACTACCACATCGGATGTGGGAGATATATGGGAGGCCATGTATGCGTGTATTAATAAAGTGAATGTTTTTCTGGACAATATGGACAAAGGTGGCGATGCTGTGCTAGATGCTAACACCGCTACAAGTTATAGAGCCGAAGCTCGCCTAATCCGCGCCATTACGTATTATAACCTATTGCAGCTATATGCCAGACCCTACTGGGATGGCAACGGGAGTAAACCAGGATTACCCTTGCGTCTAACAGGAAATACAGCGTCCGGAAATTATGATCTGGCAAGAAGTTCGGTGGCAGACACCTACAAGCAAGTGTTGGAAGATCTGGACTTTGCAGAGCAAAATCTGCCTGCAAGCTATTCTTCAGCATTTTTAAATACGGTCAGAGCGCATAAAAATACTGCAATAGCTTTAAAGACACGCGTTTATCTGAGCATGCGCGACTATCCTAAAGTTATCGCAGAAGCCAATAAGATAGTTTCGAGTTCAGCTCCTTTCACTGCTAGTTCTGGTGTTGCGCACAAGTTGGAAGCTAATATTGCGGATGTGTTTAAACCGCCGTACACCACGACGGAGTCTATCTTTTCTATGCCGTTCACCAATGGGGATGCGCCAGGTAATGCCCTTTCTAGATATTATCTTCCAGGGACAGGTGATGGCGGTACGGCAAGTAGCAACGGAGCGGGAGAATATTCTTTGAATAAGGTAGAAGGGATATATGCCTCTTCGGTATGGGCGAGTACGGATGACAGAAGAGGGCTTACCAAAATAGGAACTTCCACAGGAAAAGCTTGGTTGACCAAGTTTACGCAGGCTTCACCGTATACGGACTATGTACCTGTCATACGTTATTCGGAAGTGTTGTTGAATTTGGCGGAGGCATTAGCACGCAATACCAACTCCATCGATGTACGTTCATTGGCCTTGTTCAACGCTGTCTATGGCCGATCTAACCAAGGAGCATCACTTTCTGCAGCTTCCTTTGCGAATGTTTCGCAATATCTGGACAGAATCATTGAAGAAAGACGTATAGAGTTCTTGGGCGAAGGGCTTCGTAACGGCGATATCATGCGCTTAGGATTAACCATTCCCGCCAAGTCACAGCATGCTATCTCCGCAGTAGCACCGAGCGCGCCGGAATATATTCTTCCTATTCCTGCTGCCGAATTGATACTGAATAGTTTAATGGAAAACAACTAAAAATATCTGCCATGAAGAAAAACATTCTATTGTTAAGTTTCATTATTGCTAATATATTTCTTGGAAAAGGTGTGGCGCAAAGTTTGGCGCCCACCATTCCGAGAGGACCTCAGTACAGTAAAAACAAAGCTGTCGAAACACTTAAACACGACACTACTGTGGTTACGTCCAATTCAGCCATAATTCCAGGGGTTGTTGAAACCAAGCATACTGCCAAGCTACGCACGGGAACTATTGAATATAAAGCTCAGGCAGGATATATTCAGCTTAAAGATGAGGATGGTAACCCTAAAGGAAACGTGTTCTTTGTCGCTTATGTAGCGACCAACAAAAAGGACAGACCTATAACTTTTGCCTTTAATGGTGGACCAGGCTCTGCCTCGGTATGGGTACATATGGGTTTTATGGGACCGAAGCGTCCTACCCTGACAGATGAAGGAGATGCTGTATATCCTTATAGCTATGGCGACAATCCGGAAACATGGCTAGACAAGACTGACCTGGTATTCATAGACCCCATATCTACAGGATATAGTAGAGCGGTAAAAGGGGAAGACCCTAAGCAGTTTCACGGTTATATCGAAGATGTCCATTCCGTGGCAGACTTCATACGTCTTTATGTGACAAAATATGAACGCTGGGCTTCCAAAAAATATATTATGGGAGAGAGTTATGGTACCCCGCGTGCAGCAGGACTAGTGCAATACCTTCAAAACCGCTACAGCATGTACTTCGACGGTGTGATTATGCTGAGCTCTATTTTGAATATGCAGACAGCTAGGTTTGAAATCGGCAACGATTTGCCGTACCATCTATTTTTGCCTACCTATACAGCTACAGCATTTTATCACAAAAAGCTTGAACCTAGTCTGATGGGTAACCTGCGCAAAACATTGGATGAAGTGGAAAAATTTGCAAATACCGAATATATTCTTGCATTGAACAAAGGTTCAGATCTTACAGACCAAGAAAAAGATCAGATAGCTACCAAATTAGCACGTTACACCGGTCTGTCCAAAAAATATATTTTGGAAACAAACCTTCGTATCAATATCCATAAGTTCTGTAAAGAATTGAGAAGAGATGAGGGGTATACCGTGGGGCGGTTGGATAGTCGTGCCGTGGGACGTGACTATGATGATAGCGGCGAACGAATGGAATTCGACCCGGCAGGAAATACTGCAGGAACCTTTGCTTCTGCCTTCAACCACTTCGTCCGTACGGAATTGAAATATAAAAACGATCTTCCTTATGATTTTTCAGGCGGCGTAGGGCAGTGGAATTATAACAATGTACAGAACAAATATCTGAATGCTTCGGAGTTGCTAAGACAAGCTATGTCAAAAAATCCAAACCTAAAAGTGTGGGTTATCGCAGGATATTATGACCTAGCTACACCTTACCATGCTGCGGAATACGTGGTGAAACATATGAACCTTCGTCCAGAACAAAAAGAAAAGGTATCTTTCACCTATTATAAAGCAGGACATATGGTATATATGCCGAAGGATTGTATGATACAGTTAAATAAAGATGCAGATGAATTTTATAAGAAAAACTAAACAGAACTATTGGAAGGCAGGCTTTGTCCTGGCTTTCTTATGCACCTCTTCTTTAGGCTATGCACAGGAGGCTATCAAATATCAGCTGCCTCCTCAGTCTATAGTAGATTTGGTAGATGCGCCGCAGATCCCGGAGGAAAATTTCAGTCCGGACGGCCGTTATATGCTGGTGCTTGATGTGCCAGGGTTCCAAACAATAGAGCAGATATCGCAGCCGGTATTAGGTGTAGCAGGATTAAGGATAAATCCTCTAACGAACACGACGGTAGCGGAAAATCCTGGAACATATAAAGGAATAAAAGTACGTGATTTGAAGACAGAAGCTGAATTCTCTATTGCAGGACTACCACAAGTGTTAGGTATGGCCGACATCAAATGGTCGTCACAGCCCGGCGTGTTTGCTTTCTTAAATAAATCCTTACAGGATACCGAACTTTGGATAGCGGACCTAAACAGCAAGACAGCAAAAAAAATCCTTAGTAAAGTAAATGATACTTATGGAACAACTTTCCAATGGACAAAGGATGGTAATACACTGCTCGTGCAGCAGGTAGTGACCAGCAGAGGAGAGGTGCCGGTACAAAACCCAGTACCCACAGGTCCTGTGGTGCAGGAAAACCTAGGAGGTATTACTCCTTCCAGGACATACCAGAATTTGCTTTCCAACGCTTATGACGAAAGGGTAATGGAATATTATCTTAGCTCCGAGTTGGTTCTGGTTGACCTGTCCGGCAATGCTAGACCTTTAGGTGTCAAAGGTATGTTCAAATCAGTATCTTATTCTCCTGACGGACAATATCTGCTGATACAGAAAGTGGTAAGGCCTTACTCATATTTAGTTCCTATACATCTATTCCCTTCGGAAGTTTCGGTTTATTCCTCTACTGGCTCGAAGGTGAAAGATATTTATACGCTTCCGTTGGCGGACAAACTGCCAAGCAGTTTTGATGCGGTATTGGATGGCCCTCGTGATTTTCAATGGCGTAAAGATAAGGGCGCTTCATTGATTTTTGTGCAGGCCTTGGATAAGGGTAATCCTAATGTGAAATCGGATGTTCGTGATGAACTGTTTGAGCTTGCTGCACCCTTCGACCTTTCCGGTGCACAGAAAATCTATTCGGGCAACTACCGCATCCGTAGTATTGAATGGGGTGATGGATTTGCCATTGTGGGAGAAAACTGGAGAAAGGACAGATCGTCAAAACTTACTTTGTTGAATACGACAACAAACCAAGTGATTCGAGTCTTATCAACACGCAAGTCCGAAGATACCTATACCGATCCGGGAACATTCATCAAGAATGAAAAAGGATTCTTATTAACAGATGGCAAGGGAGCTGTCTTCACAAAAGGCCAAGGGGCATCTCCCGAAGGTGATAGACCTTTTGTGATGAAGTGGAATGTCAACAACGGACGTCAGGATACTTTATATAAGTCAAAAAGAGGATATTATGAGGAGCCGCTCTTTTTTAACAATACGGGAGTGGTGTATGTGTCTAGAGAGTCGGCCAAAGATGCTCCTAATGTTTTTGCCATCAACCTGAAGAATAAGAAAGAGCAGAAGATTACCGACTTTGCAGATCCATATCCAAGCCTTGCAAATGTTAAGAAGCAGCTGCTGTCGTACAAGAGGAAGGACGGCCTCACCCTCTCAGCAGTACTATATCTTCCTGAAAACTTCAAAAAAGGCGATACGCCCCTACCTGCATTCATCTGGGCATATCCTCGAGAATTCAAAACTAAGGAAGCGGCAGGTCAGGTGAAAGGCTCCCCTCATAAATTCCCGCGTTTAGCTTTTCGTTCACCGGTATATTGGGTGACGCAAGGTTATGCGGTAATCGATCAGGCCGATATGCCTATTGTAGGTGAGGGATCAGCCGAACCAAATGATACTTTCGTAGAACAAATCAAAGATAATGCGGAAGCATTGATTGATTATGTGGCGGAGATGGGAGTCGTAGACCGCGATAGGATAGGTGTGGGAGGACACTCTTATGGTGCTTTTATGACGGCTAACCTACTGGCACATACGGATCTTTTTGCTGCAGGTATAGCACGTAGTGGTGCCTACAACCGTACGCTCACCCCTTTTGGTTTCCAAGGAGAGGCACGTACCTATTGGGAAGCAAAAGAAACCTATGATAAGATGTCCCCGTTTAATTATGCTCCTAAGATCAAGAGACCTTTGTTGCTTACACATGGTATGGACGATGAGAACTCAGGAACCTTTCCAATACAGAGTGAACGTCTGTATGCGGCGATTAAAGGTCATGGAGGTATAGTACGCTTAGTGATGTTGCCTAAAGAATTCCATGGTTATAGAAGTCGTGAAGGTGTTCTTCATACATTTTGGGAACAACACCAGTGGCTAGAGAAATATGTAAAAAATAAGAAATAGGTAATATCCATGGCTGTTTGCTGGGTGATTTTTAGTATGAAAATATCCAACAAACGGCCTATTGAAGGGAAATAATTAAAGTTTGTTGTGGTCTCCCTTCGGGGGAGTGACCATCCTATAACAAAAGCTTATGAGAAGAAAAATATTAGTGCCTCTGATTACTCTTTTTTTGGCGACGTATGGCGAGGCTACATTTGCACAGCAGGTTACGAGTCCTAAGCGCCATTTCGGATTCCGGATAGGTGATGATTATATGCTGGCCAATTACAAGCAGATGGAGAGCTACTTTCTTAAGGTAGCGCAAGAGTCTGACCGTGTTCTCATCCGAGAGGCGGGCCTTACCGAAGAGGGACGTAAGCAGTATCTGTTGATTGTCTCTTCACCTGAGAATTTGAAACATATCGAGAAATACCGCGGCATTTCGCAGCGTCTAGGCCGCGCGGAAGGTCTTACGGATTCGGAGGCCTTACAACTGGCCAAAGAAGGCAAGCCAGTAGTATGGATTGATGGCGGGATGCACTCCAATGAGACTGTAGGGTCGCATCAGCTGATAGAAACCCTTTACCAGCTGACCAGTCGCAATGATGAGGAGATCTTGCGTTATCTAGACAAGGTTATCATCCTGATGTGGCACGTAAACCCTGATGGTCAGGATCTTATTGCAGACTGGTACATGCAGTATGAGGATAAGGAGAAGCGTAATATGCACATCCCGGTGCTGTACCACAAGTACGTAGGACATGACAACAACCGAGATTACTTCATGTTCAACCTGAAGGAGACGGAGAACTTGGCGAAAGTGATGTATATAGACTGGCTACCGCAAATTATCTATAACCACCACCAGACCTCTCCTGATGGGACGATAGTGGCAGGTCCTCCATACCGGGATCCATTCAACCACGTTTTCGATCCCCTCCTGATAACGGGCATCGACGGGGTAGGGGCAGCGATGATCAATCGTCTTAACGTGGAGGACAAGCCGGGATATGTACGTCTAGACCAGTCGACATTTTCGACGTGGTGGAACGGCGGCTTGCGTACTGCACCCTATTTCCGTAATATGATTGGTATTCTGACAGAGATCACGGGCAACCCTACCCCTTCGGTGATTCCGGCCGTTGCGGAGCGTCAGATTCCCCGGAACGGACTACCCAACCCTGTAGATCCACAGAAATGGCACTTCAGGCAGTCCATCGATTATTCGGTGTCGTTGAACTTTGCTATTCTGGATTACGCTGCACGCAATGGAGATCAGCTGTTGTACAATTTCTACAAGATGGGCAAGAACTCCATCGAGCGTGGCAGCCGCGACCATTGGACCAAATATCCTAAGTTTGCGGAGGCCATGGAGCGTAGCTATGATGAGGCGGTCAAGTCTGGGAAAGAGGCTAAGAAAGAGCCTACAGGCTATTACCGTTCGAAGATTATCCCGGACAGCTACTACGAGTCGGTGTACAAGAATCCGTCGAATCGCGACCCACGGGGTTATATCATCTCTGCCGACCAGCCTGACTTTGGCACGGCGATTAAATTTGTGAATGCGCTGATTAAGGGAGGGGTTTATGTATACCAGAGTACTTCAGACTTCACCTACGGAGGAAAGAGATATCCTAAGAACAGTATTGTGGTGAAGACGAACCAAGCATTTCGTCCTCAGATACTGGATATGTTCGAGCCGCAGGATCACCCTCATGATGTCCAATATCCGGGTGGTCCTCCTGTACGTCCCTACGATGCTGCTGGCTGGACGCTGGCCATGCAAATGGGTGTAGAGTATGACCGTATATACGAGGATATTACGGCGCCGTTGGAGCGTAAGCCATATGGAGAGCTGCTGAAAGCCCCTTCGGTAGAAGTTTCGGTTTCAAAGGTAGGCTATATTCTTCCTGCGCAGTCCAACGATAGCTTTCTTGCAATCAATCGTCTTTTGAAGTCGGGCCATAGAGTTTATCGAGATGAGCAGAGCAAGGACTTTTTTGTGGAACCTAGGGGGCGAGATATCGTTGTGCAGGTAGCCCGAGAGTACGGTGTTCGTGCTAGGGGTGCCACGGTAAAGTCATCACGTCTGAAGCCTATAGAGAAGCTTAAGATAGGTCTTTACGACTATTATGGAGGCTCTATGCCTTCGGGTTGGGTACGGTGGATTTTCGAGCAGTACGGTTTTGAGTACCGTCAGTTTTTTCCACAGGATGTCGACAGCCGAAAGATTGATGATTTCGACGTGTTGATATTCGTGGGTCAAGGTATCCCTACGGGAGATGGGAGCGGCTATCGTAGTAGACTGCCTGAAGCATCATTGGTGCCGGAAGCCTACAGACATATGTTAGGGGAACTGAGCAGGGATAAGTCAGTTGGGGTTTTGAAAGAATATGTAGAGAAGGGCGGCAAGATTATCACGATAGGATCGTCCAGTGCATGGGTTTACGGACTGAATATTGGTGTTACGAATCCGTTGGTAGAGCGTAATGAAGAAGGAAAGGAAGTGCCTCTTCCGAGCAACAAATACTATATACCTACCAGTATCCTTCGAGCAGATATAGATGTGTCAAAGCCTGAGAACTACGGTATGCCTGCACAGATAAACATTGTCTTCAACAACAGTCCGGTTTTCAGGATTGGAGAATCGGGACAGGTTTATTCATTGGGCAAGATCAGTACGGATAAGCCTTTGTTGAGTGGTTGGGCTCACGGTCAGCATTATCTGAAGGATACCCATATAGGTGTAGTGGCGACATTGGGCAAGGGGAAGGTTGTGGCGATAGGCCCGGAGATCACCAACAGAGCACAGGCGCATGCCACCTTCAAAATGCTGTTCAATCAGCTATATAAATAAGCTTGAAGCTAAAAAGTTAGGGCTGCACCTTTTGATGCAGCCCCAATTTTTTATTTCTTATAAGTAATATTTTACATCGGAATATAAACCACATATTTGGTATCGAAGAAATCCTCCTCAAAATAATCTGAGAGGGCATGAAGTTCGGCTTTGACTTTGGCTTCTTTGATTTCTTCTGTGAGATCGCCTCCTTTAAGGTATAGAATTCCGTTAGGAATGCCATTTTTATCTTTCTTTTCAAATTTGTTCCTTACCCAAGGAAGAAATTCGGCCAGCCTTGTTACAGCCCTTGAAACCACATAATCATATTTGTAGTCCAATTGTTCGGCGCGTATATGGTCGGCTTCCACATTGGTAAGTCCTATAGCTGCAGCCACCTCACGGACAACCTTAATCTTTTTGCCTATAGAGTCTACCAAATGGAATTGCACTTCCGGAAAAAGTATAGCCAACGGAATGCCGGGGAAGCCTCCGCCTGTACCTACATCCAAGATGCGAGTACCTGGTTTCAACTCAGTAACAAACTTGGCGATTCCCAAAGAATGCAATACATGTTTTAGATAAAGACTTCCTATATCTTTTCTGGAAATGACGTTAATTTGGTCGTTCCAAAAAGGATATACTTCTTCAAGCTGTGCAAATTGTTCTTTCTGTCTTTCTGTGAGTTTAGGAAAATATTTATAAATGATATCTACTGTAGGATCCACGGTATTTTATTTTATGATTTGACGTATTCGGAAAAGCTATATGCTATTTCCATGTTTTTTGAGTTTTCTTACGGTTGAATATGCCGTTAATGCAGATGTAAAAATAATAAAACACATCCAAAATGAGCAGCCACCAAATCAAATCCTTGACAGCAAGCTTCTTGTATATAGGTACAAAAACGAATAACTGGCAGATGTATCGGAAGACAAACATACCTGCACCTACAAACCATAGATTAGGATAGATGCTGAGGCAGATTATAAGCATAATATAAAAGAGTAGAGCACTGAGCAACTGTCTTGCCAGCATGCGTTTATGTTGTCTTTTGTATAAGACGGAAGCTCCAGCATGACGACCCTTTTGTTTGTAGTAACTTCTCCAGCTATCTTTCGGTACGGAATATACGTGCGCATCCGGATGGATGGCAATATTGACGTTTGTCTTGTTGGCATTGTGGTTGACAAAAAGGTCATCATCACCCGATTTGATGTGCATATGAGCGTTGAAGCCCTTTCCTCGGAAAAAGAGGGATTTCAGGTAAGAAAGATTTCTTCCCACTCCCATATAAGCATTGCGCTTAAGAGCGTAGGAAAGATAACTCATAGCCGTATGGGTGGTTTCAAAGCGTATAAGCTTGTTCAAGAATCCCGCGCGACGGAAGTATGGCGAATATCCTAAAACGATTTCTTTACCTTCGCTGTAGGCTCCGGCCATTTCTCTTAGCCATTGGTTGCTATTGGGTTGACAGTCCGCATCGGTCATAATCAGATGTTCGTACTTGGCAGCTTTAATACCTAGAGTGAGAGCAAACTTCTTTGAATTTTTGAGACGTATATTCTCTTTGATATCTACTACACGAAGGTGCGGATATTGGGCAGAAAATTCTTTCAATACCCATTTGGTGTCGTCCTGTGAACAGTCGTTGACGACGATAACTTCAAATTGAGGGTAATCTTGCTCCAAAACGGAAGGTAGAAACTGCTTAAGATTTTCTTCTTCGTTGTACGCACAAATGATGACGGAAACGGGAGGCTGATGCTCGGAATCCTTATAAGACTTTACCTTATAGGCAGCCAACTTGCTGTACACAAAAAGGATATAATACAGCTGGATTAGTAAAAATAACCCTAATATGCCGTAAAGGACGTACGATATTTTGATAACTATGTTAAGATCCCATTCCATACGAAGATTCAAAGATAGAATGATATTTTCTAATATTCAGTGAAAACGTCAAGAATTCCTAATAAAATCAACCAAATGAGGTAGGGTAAAATATTTATAGTATTTTTGCAGACGAATTTAAACAACTATATGAAATTTACGCTTCAGGCTAAAGATAAACTCTCCAAAGCAAGGGCAGGGGTAATAGAGACAGCGCATGGAAAGATAGAGACTCCTATCTTCATGCCCGTAGGAACGGCAGGGACGGTGAAGGCTGTGCACCAGCATGAGCTTGTCAACGATATTCAAGCACAGATCATCTTGGGAAATACGTATCACCTGTATCTAAGGCCAGGCTTGGAGGTGCTCCAGAAAGCCGGAGGACTACATAAGTTTAATGGATGGGAGAGGCCTATTCTTACGGATTCGGGAGGCTATCAAGTGTATTCGCTTACCGAAGTACGTAAAATCAAAGAGGAGGGAGTGACATTTCGTTCACATATAGACGGATCAAAACACCTCTTTACCCCTGAAAATGTCATGGACACCCAGCGAATCATTGGCGCAGACATCATCATGGCCTTTGATGAATGTACGCCATATCCTTGTGACTATAACTATGCTAAGCGCTCATTGGATATGACCCATCGTTGGCTGAAGCGTTGTTGTGACCGTTTTGACAGCACAGAACCCCTGTACGGTTATGAGCAGACCTTATTTCCTATAGTTCAGGGATCTGTGTATAAGGACCTGCGTATAAAGTCGGCAGAAGTCATTGCTTCCTTCAATAGGGAAGGGAATGCTATAGGAGGTCTTTCTGTGGGAGAACCAGCGGAAGAGATGTATGCCATGACAGAAGTGGTAAACAGCATCTTGCCGGAGGATAAACCCCGCTACCTTATGGGAGTAGGTACACCGGTGAACATTCTGGAAAATATAGCCTTGGGCGTGGATATGTTTGACTGTGTGATGCCTACACGTAATGCACGTAATGGCATGCTTTTCACAAGAAATGGTATTATAAATATCAAAAATGAGAAGTGGAAAGACGACTTTTCACCTATAGATGCCGAAAGTGATCTCTTGGCAGACCGTGTCTATTCCAAAGCTTACTTGCGCCATCTGATCAAGTCGCAGGAAATTCTAGGAGCTCAGATAGCGTCGTTGCACAACCTGCATTTCTATCTGTGGTTAGTAAAGCAGGCTAGAGAGAAAATCGTTGAAGGCTCCTTCTACGACTGGAAAGAAAAAATGGTTAAAATTTTAGACCAAAGGCTCTAAAGTTTTTTACTTTCATCATAACTATTTATTTTGGAGCAATGAATATCATTGATCGCTATATCTTCAAGAAATATATGAGCACCTTTATCTTTACGGTGGCCATATTTATTGTTGTCATAGTGATTTTTGATGTTTCGGAAAAGCTGGATGACTTTTTGAAGAATAAGGCATCCTTCTCCGATGTGCTTTTCAGATACTACGCTTTGGGCTCTGTTCCTTTCTTCTTAAACATGTTGACCCCGCTGATAAACTTTATTGCGGTGATATTCTTCACGTCGAAGATGGCAGACCAAACAGAGATAGTTCCTATCTTGAGTGGGGGGATGAGCTTCAACCGTATGTTACGTCCTTACATGATTGGAGCCTTCCTCATTTTTGCTTTCACCTTGATTTCAAACCTGTGGATTCTTCCCGCTACCAATCGTATAAAGGTCAATTTCGAAAATGTATATGTCAAGCCGCATAAGGTGAGTCATAACACTGCATCGACACATATGCAGATTGATAGTGCTACCTATGTGTATATCGACAACTTTGATACACGTCTATCTATTGGTTATAATTTCGTGTTGGAAAAATTTGATGGTCTGGAGCTGAAGGAAAAACTGATGGCTGACCGTGTGGTGTGGGATTCCACAACCAATAAGTGGAGGATAGAAAACTATACCAATCGTATCATTGACGGCTTGAAAGAGAAGATGGAAAAAGGCGATCGTCGTGATACTACTTTGGATATGCGTCCACGCGATTTTGAAGTGTATGAGAATGTTTTTACGGCAATGACGACGAAGGAGCTCAACGAACGTATACGCAAGGAGGAAATCCGTGGAACAGGGATGATGACGGACCTTCTGCTGGAAAGATACAGGCGTTGGGTAACGCCATTTGCTGCATTTATCCTTACCTTAATGGGGGTAGCCCTTTCTTCGAAGAAGGTTAGAGGAGGTATAGGATTGAGTTTGGGAATAGGTATAGGATTGAGTTTTACCTATTTGGTACTCAATCAGTTTACTACAATGTTTTCGTTGAAGGCCGGATTTCCTCCGTTGCTGGCAGTGCTTACGCCGAGTATAATATTTTTAGTCTTAGCCTTGGTTCTACTTAAAAAAGCACCGAAATAGTTTACTTATGAATTTTTTTGAACGTCACCGTAGTTTACTAACGCTTCACTTTACGGTGCTTATCTGGGGATTTACCGGAATTTTGGGATCGCTGATTTCTATTCCCGCCTTGCAGCTGGTTTGGTATAGGGTGTTGATTGCGGGAGCGACTTTGGCAGTTTATCATTGGATAGCCAAGAAAAGTGTAGGGGTACCAGCTAGCCAGATGCTTAAGTTTATGGGTATTGGAGTGCTTGTAGGCTTGCATTGGTATTTGTTTTTTGAAGCTATCAAGGTGTCTACAGTATCTGTGACATTGGTCTCACTTTCTTCCATGACACTTTTTACTGCTATTTTAGAACCTATTTATTATAGGCGAAAGCTTTCAATAGGAGACATCATAGTAGGGCTTATCATCATTTTGGGGATATATCTTATCTTCAAATTTGAATTTCAATATTGGTTAGGGATATTGCTGGGGTTGGCGGCAGCAGCCTGTGCCAGTATTTTTTCCATCTTAAATAGCAAGCTCGTGAAGACTACTGAGCCCAGTATCATTACGCAATATGAAATGTTTGGAGCCCTGATAGGATTGTCTATAGTTATGCTATTTTCCGGTGGTTTTAATGCTGACATGGCTCTGAATGTCAGTGACTTTGTCTTTGTCTTTATCTTGGGAAGTATCTGTACGGCGTTAGCCTATGTGATGGGCGTTGCCGTGATGAAAAATCTGGGTGCTTTCACCGTAGCCTTGGTAAATAACTTAGAACCGGTATACGGCATTATCTTGGCTTTCTTCATCCTAGGTAGTACCGAAAAGATGAGTCTAGGCTTCTATGCTGGTGCAATTATTGTCTTAGGCGCCGTTTTTATCTATCCTTTGATAAGGAAGAAGATTAACGCGTAAGGATACTTATTTAGTTTCCTCTTCGGTGTCGGCGATTTGATCTTCTTCTCCCTGCGGTTCCGGCATTTCGTCACTGTTTTTCAGCCTATGGTTCTCTTTGTCGTACATACCTGCCAGCTCATCGATGATCGTATTTTTCCATAGTGGGGTGTCTGTAAAATAGGCTGCTCTGCCAATCATATGTGCCGCAATAGGAGAGGTGATGATTAGGAAAAATGTGATGGCCAAAGCCTTAGTACTCACCGAAATGTCAGGAAAGATAATAGCGGCACACAACAGCAGCAAGCCAACCCCCATGGTGGCTGCTTTTACGGTCACCGACAAACGTAAATAAAAGTCCGGCATACGCAGTATACCCAAAGAAGCAAAGAAAATAGCAAATGCTCCTATCGTACTTAATATAGCTATTAGAATATCAATCATCTTCTTTTTTTTCTATGTAAAATGAAAAGGCTACAGTTCCTAAAAAGGCTATAAGAGCCAACATGATGGCTACATCCAACAGGACTTTCTGATTGGAACGTATCGTAAAAATAGTAATGATGCCAATACCTATGGTGATAATAAGATCCAAGGCTATAACACGGTCTACCACTTTAGGACCCTTTATAAGCCTGATGAATACCAATATCACCGATATGGTCAGAATCGGCAGGATAAAATAGTCAAAATATGTTTCTAATGTCATCGTAATGCCTCCAATAATCGTCGTTCTAACCCTGTTTTCATCTGTCTCACAAATTTTTCCGGATTATCCAGATACATGACATGAATGTACATAGTTTTTCGGTCTTCACTTATATCCAATATCAATGTTCCTGGTGTGAGGGATATCATCATTGAAAGTAGGTTTATTTCTGTTTCTGTCCTGGCATTTAAAGGAAATTTTACTATTCCCGGACGCATAAAATAACGTGGCGTAATCACATCGTACGCAACCTGAAAGTTGGCTTTTATCATCTGCCAAATAAAATAAAAGACAAAGCTTATGATACGAGGAACCTTATAGAAATAGCTGCGGTCTCCTTCGTTGCGGTTCATGATCCATAGTATGCCGAACCCGAGCATGAATCCGAATACAAAATTGGTATAATACATCGAACCTGTAAGCGCCACCCAGATGAAGGACAGCAAGAGATTCATCAAAAACTGTTTAATCATACCTTTAATTTTGTTTAAGTACAGCCTCAATATAAGGCTTCGTGTCAATCAATTGGTCAGCGATGTTATCGGCCAACGTAATTACAAAGTTTGCGTTCAACCCTATATAAATGGTCACCAACGCTAAAATTCCTATAGGAAGTACCAATAGGATTTTGCGTGCCAAAGGCATGGGCTCGAACTTGTCTTCCAATTCATTTCCTTCGGGAACATTTTTCCAGAAAGCCTCAGACCACATGCGCGCAATGACGAATAGGGTAACAAAGCTACCTAATATAAGTGCAAAGATATAGGCGTATTCACCATGGACGTAAGCGTCTTTTATCAAAAATACCTTAGGCCAAAAGCCGGATAAAGGAGGGATGCCCACCAAAGAGAATAAGACCAGCACGATGAGTAAAGATATTTTCGGATATTGTGCATATAATCCACCTAATGATTTGAGGTCCATAGTACCGCGCATCTGACGTATTAGTCCAGCAATTAAGAACATATTGGTTTTCACCAGAATGTCGTGGAAAAGATAGAACAGCGTTCCAATTAATGCGACTTTGGTAAACATGCCTATTCCGCCAATCATAAAACCTATGTGGCAGACAATAAGGTAGGAAAAGAGGCGGCGTATGTTGAGCTTGATAAGTGCTCCCATGCTTCCTGTAAAGATTGTCAGCACAGCCAGCACCATCAAAAGTTGCTTGGTAAAATCGTCCGGAATGAATATGAGGCTGAAAACACGCAACATCGCATATATACCCACTTTTGTGAGTAGTCCTCCGAAGGTAGCAGCCACCGCCGAAGGAGGTGTATGGTACGAGGATGGCAACCAATAATACAGCGGGAATACGGCCGACTTGATGCCGAACCCTAAAAGGAAGAAAGCAGACGTGATGCCCACAAGAAACTGGTTGTTGACCATTTTTATTTTTTCCGAAAGGTCCGCCATATTCAACGAGCCGGTGATGCCGTAAAGAATACCTACTCCTGTCAGAAAGAAGGTGGAAGCCAAGATATTCAACGCCATATATTTTACGGCTCCTTCCAGCTGTGTCTTCCTTCCTCCCAAAGTCATCAGCACAAACGAAGAGATGATGATGACCTCAAACCATACATACAGGTTGAAGATATCTCCCGTAAGGAAGGCCCCGTTAAGACCCATGACGAGAAAATGGAATATAGGAAAATATCCGTACAGCATGCGCTGGCGGCTTATACCTGTAGAAGAGAAAAGAGATACGGCAAAAGCCGCAATAGAGGTGATGAGCACTAATGTACTACTCAATAGGTCCGCAACAAACACAATGCCGAAAGGAGCATCCCAATTGGCGGCATTAAGGGTAAGTATGCCGTCACTATTTACTTTCGTAAAAAGACGGATTGCTATCAGTAGCCCTAAGAAGGAGCCTATGCCGCTAATAAACCGTTGCGTGACGGTCTTCCTCCATGCTATAAGCTGAAGAATTCCCGTAAACAAATGGATAAATACCGGTCCTAAGATATTATTATCAATCATATATCCTCCTCCTCCGGTGTGTTAAGATCATCCAAATCGTCGGTATTTGCTAAAGCGTAAAACCGCTTCAGCAACACAATGGCAAATGCCGTCAACGCAAAGCTAATCACGATGGCGGTTAGGATCAGCGACTGTGGTATAGGGTCGGCATATATATCCTGAAACATCTTTGCTGTCTCGTCGATAACTGGAGGTTTCCCTTTTATGATTCCTCCTAACAGAAAAATCAAAATATTCGCTCCGGTACCTAAAAACATGATTCCCAACAGTAATTTTACCATGCTGCGACGGAGAATAAGGTACACTCCCGCTCCGTAAAATAATCCTATTAATATGACTAAAAAGAACTCCATTAATTCTTTTCCTCCAGATTGTTGAGTGAAATGGTAAACAGAATGGTCAACACTACTCCAATCACTACCAGATAAACCCCCAGATCAAAGAAGAGGGCTGATCCTATCATGCCGATAAATGGAATAGGTTCTTCCAGCCACAAACCTGTCATCGGAGGTAGTCCAAAGAGTATAGGGATGGTTACGCTAAGGGCTGAAATAGCTAGACCCGTAGGAATTAGTGAAAGAGGTTTTCTCTTAAGGATTTTCATCGTGGCTTCCGTGCCAAAGGCAAAGCTGTGAAGGACAAAAGCAATGGATGCTACTAAACCTCCAACAAAACCGCCTCCAGGATAATAGTGCCCTCTCAATAGTAAGAAAAAAGAGAACAATAAAAGTATGGGAAGTAAATATTTAGAAGCCGTTAATAATATAGGACTTTTCATGCTATTCTTTTTCTGATGATTTTAAACGTAAACGTATCAAACTATACACACCCAATGCGGCAATACTTAACACTACCGTCTCAAACATGGTATCTATACCGCGGAAATCCACCAATATGACGTTTACCACGTTTTTTCCCTTGGCTAATAGATAAGCGTTCTCACCATAAAACTTCGATATTTCTGCCGAAATAGGCTCAGACCAAACTTTTAATGCCACTAAAGAAAGGATGACGCCAAAGCTTAGAGCTACAATAGCATCCCTCACCAAAATGGAACTCCTCGTTAAGTTGATGAAAGGAGGAAGCTTATACAACACCAAAACAAACAGTACTGTCGTCAAAGTGTCTATGGTAAACTGTGTCATCGCCAAGTCGGGAGCACTGTAGATTACAAAAATCAAACAAATACAGTATCCGATTACACTCATGGCGACGACAGCCGTAAGACGTGATGGGGTTGTCAACACAATATATGTCGCCCCAATGAGAATGAAAATTATCGCTATCTCATAAAGATCGGGATATGTCAAATCCCAGAACGACACCGTAATAGGGCCGCTCATCCATAATCTATATCCTAACAGCAACTCAGCAAAAAGGATGATCTTTAGATGGTACGAGCGTAGATAACCATTATGAAACAGGTTTGTGAATGAGGATGCAAAGTGTAGGATTGTGTTTGCAAAGCCAGTAATAATATTTTGCGGAGATATGCGGTTTAGTTTCTCCATGGCATTAAGTTTAGCATGACTCGGCTTATTGACAAGATATACAAGTGTACCTACAGCGAGGGTAGCTAAACTTAACCCGAAGATGAGTGTGAAGCCATGCCACGAGTGTAGGTGAGATGTTAGAACTTCTCCCCACATGGCAGAGGCAGTTGCATTAGTAATGCTTTCCGCCAATAAATTTGGGAAAAGCCCGAAAAATACTCCTCCTAAGGCTAAAAGGAGAGGAGGTATCCACATACTTTTGTATGGAAGATGGATAGATGCGTATTGCGACGGTAGGGGGCCCATAAAAGGTTTTATACCCGCCATGAATCCCGCGGCAACAAGACCTATATTTGTGATAATGGATAAACCTGTTAATATCCAAATCCATTCTTTTATGCCATAATGTAAGGTAGCTTCATAGATAAGATCTTTACCAATGAATCCTATCGTGAGGAAAGGAAATCCCGCACTGGAAAGTGCCGCCAAAAATGCGGCTATAGCCACTGGGAATAATACCTTACGTAGACCACTCAGTTGGGTGATATCGCGGGTATGTGTTTCGTGATCCACAATTCCTGTTACCATGAAAAGTGTAGCCTTATATAGAGCATGGGCTACAATGAATACCGAGACTGCTATTAAAGCTTCCTTGGTCCCTAATCCTAAGAGGAAGGTCAGTACTCCTAAGGCAGAGATGGTAGTATAAGCCAAGATAGACTTCATGTCCACTCTGAATAAGGAATGAATTGCCGCGTATAGCATGGTGATACCTCCCACGGCTATCAATGTATAGCTCCAATATGTAGTTCCTCCAAGTATAGGGGTGAAGCGAGCCAAGAGATATATCCCTGCTTTGACCATAGTAGCCGAATGCAGATAGGCCGATACCGGTGTGGGAGCCTTCATCGCGCCGGGAAGCCAAAAATGAAAAGGAAACTGGGCCGACTTTGTAAAGGCACCTATGAATAACAAGCTTACGATAAGAGGATATAAATTATGATTCAGTAATATATCCTTTCTGCTTATAAGTTCCGAAATAGAATAAGTGTTACCAATGTGTGCTATGAGTACTAACCCCGCGAATAGGAATAATCCTCCTAATCCGGTAATACTCAATGCTGTGATGGCACTTTTGCGAGAGTCCTGATTTTGATTATTAAAGCCAATCAGGAAAAAGGAACTGATACTGGTCAACTCCCAGAATATAAATAATAGCAATAGGTTGTCCGATAGCACTACCCCCAGCATGGCCGACATGAAAAGCAGCAAATAGCCAAAAAAGCGGTCAAAATAGGGGTGTCCTTTGAGATAGGTTCTGCCATAAAAGAAAATACAGCTTCCTATTCCTGTAATGAGAAGGCTAAAGAGTAACGAAAGTCCATCCAAATGGAAGTCGAAATTCACACCCAATGAAGGAACCCAACTGATATTTTGTATTAAGGACTTTCCCGAAGAAATGACGGGAAATAGTTGAATATAATATCCGAAAAGCAGAGTAGGAAGTAAAGGCAAAAGAATGCCAAGCTTCTTGGTGAATGCTTTTCCAAAGAAAATAAGTACAACAGATAATATAAGTCCGGATAATACAGTTAATAGCATTTACTCTTTTTTAGAATTTTTGACTTCCTAAAAATAATAAAAAATACCGTTTTTCTGTGCTATTAATCCAATTTTATGTTGCTTATGGGGGATTTAATAAAATTTTATTAGTTCCTTTAAAAGACAGGTAAAGAAAAACACCGGGGAATTTTATTCTCCCCGGTGTTCTATTTATAAGAATTTATTTTCTTAATTGTTTAGCACCTTCGATGATTTTTTCCACAACGGCTGGATCTTGAAGTGTTGTGGTATCTCCCAGATTATCTAATTCGTTTTCGGCGATTTTGCGTAAGATTCTACGCATGATTTTTCCGGAACGGGTTTTTGGAAGATCCGTCACAAACTGTATGATGTCCGGTTTTGCGATAGCGCCGATAAGGCGGGTCACCGTTTGAAGGATATCTTGACGTGTTTGGTCCGGATTGATATGGTGGTTGGCAATGACATAAGCATAGATACCTTGACCTTTTACCGGGTGCGGGTAACCTACTATAGCGGATTCTACCACATCCGAGTGCATGTTGATAGCATTTTCTACCTCCGCGGTACCGATACGGTGTCCGGATACGTTTAATACATCGTCTACCCGACCGGTGATGCGGTAGTAGCCTTCCGGACTGCGGTAGCAGCCGTCACCTGTAAAGTACATGTTTTCATAAGTGGAGAAGTATGTCTGCTTACAACGTTGGTGGTCACCCCATGTTGAGCGCAACATGCCTGGCCATGGAAATTTGATACAAAGGTTGCCCGAAACGTCGTTGCCTTGAATTTCATTGCCGTTTTCGTCCATAAGGCATGGCTGTATACCAGGAAGAGGTAGTAAGGCGTATCCTGGTTTTTCAGGTGTTACTCCTGCAATAGAGGTAATAAGGTGTCCTCCGTTTTCTGTCTGCCACCATGTGTCGACAATAGGACATTTGCCTTTACCCACTTTTTCTTTATACCAGTGCCAAGCTTCTTCATTGATAGGTTCTCCTACCGAGCCTAATACACGTAATGAAGAAAGGTCTTTGGATTCTACAAACTCGTCACCAAAAGCCATAAGTGAGCGTATGGCTGTAGGAGCAGTGTAGAGAATGTTTACTTTATACTTATCTACAATATCCCAATATCTGCCTGCATCAGGGTAAGTAGGGATACCTTCAAACATGAGAGAGGTAGCGCCTTGCGATAGCGGCCCGTAGATGATGTAGCTGTGTCCTGTAATCCACCCGATATCAGCTGTACAGAAGTACACTTCGCCTGGCTGATATTGGAAGGTGTTAGCAAAAGTATAGCCTGTATATACCATATAGCCACCAGTGGTATGTACTACACCTTTAGGCTTACCGGTAGAACCTGATGTATAAAGTATGAACAAGGTGTCTTCCGCATCCATCTCTTCTGCAGGACAAGGAGGGTTACCTTGCGTCTCTACCTTCTTGATTTCATCTTCCCACCACACATCTCGGCCTTTGATCATAGATACCGGAGTACGTGTTCGAGTCAGTACTATTACGCGTTCTACCGAATTACATTGCATCAAGGCATCGTCCACGATGGATTTTAATTCCAATACTTTAGCACCACGATATCCTCCATCTGAAGTGATGACCAATTTGCATTGTGCGTCGTTGATGCGATCCGCGATAGATTGAGCTGAAAATCCACCGAATACTACCGAATGGATAGCGCCTATGCGAGCACAAGCTAATACGGCAATAACCAATTCAGGAACCATCGGTAGATAAATACATACACGGTCGCCTTTTTTGATGTTGTTGTTTTTCAGTACGTTGGCAAATTGCTCTACCTTGTCAAGCAATTGACGATACGTCAGGATACGGTGAGCCTCACTAGGATCATTAGGCTCCCAGATGATAGCAGGAGTATCGCCGTTTTTATAGATATGTCTGTCAAGACAGTTTTCTGTAATGTTTAATCTACCACCAATAAACCATTTGATGTTGGGTTCGGTAAAGTTCCATTCTAGAACTTTAGTCCATTTTCTTTTCCAAAAGAAGTGATTAGCTATATCTCCCCAAAATTCTTCCGGATTTTCGACACTTCTTTTATAAGCATCTTGATACTCTTCAAAAGTTTTAATCTGAAAACTCATCGCTTTATTTAAAAATTTCTATAGGTTTATATAAAATAGTTATCTAATCCTGCCATTAATTTATTTCATTAAGAAAAAATGGCTTACTGAGTGACTAATTTAATTTTTTTTGTGAATATATGCTAATAGTAAGTATGTATAATTTGTAATATTTGTTCTGCGGAAACACCCTTTTGTTATGAATATTGTAAAAAGAGTATGGAAATTTTTGATTTTTACTAATCTTTTGATAGCTATGGCTGCCGCCTCACAGGTGCTGTTAAGCTATCAGATTTTTGGTGTCCCATACAATATTCATGTGGTTATTTTGGAGTTTTCATCTACTCTTTTGCTATATAATTTGAGTCTTTGGCTTTCCAAACCTCAACGCTATAAAGAGTCTCCGTACGAGAGGACCAGATGGGTGTTTGGAAATATGCCGGTATTTTGGATTTTATCTTTGGTAGCTGCCCTTTCGATGGGCTATGCTCTTTTGCAGGTACATGGGATGACCTTTCTTTTCCTCCTCTTTATCGGCATGCTAAGTTTGGCGTATGTGCTTCCTGTTTTTAATATCAATGGAGTTCGCAAAGGTTTTAGGCATATGGCTTACCTGAAGATATTTCATATTGCACTGATATGGACGCTGAGCACCGTAGGATTGGTTTTTGTAGAGGCTAAGTCAGGTTCTGAAACGTTGGATGGTTCTCTATTGACATTTTTGCTGGCCAGCAAGTTTCTATTTATGTTGTTGGTTACTTTACCTTTTGATATACGCGATATGTCGCAGGACTCATATTATCATCTGAAGACTGTTCCTCTAGCTTTGGGCAAGGAGCGTGCTATAGGTTTGTGTTATGCCTTAGCTTTATTGCACCTTTGGGCTGTGTGGTTCATGCCTACTATGCTTTCGGTACGTCTTAGCCTGATTGGATGTGACGTATTGGTTTTGATTCTCTTCAGAACCGTCATTTTCAAAGAAGGAGCGTCTTTTTTGAGAGTCTATCTCTTGGATCTCATTCTGGTCTTACAATATCTTATTTGTCTATTGGCTGTTCAGGTAAGCAATAATCTTGTCGGCTAGGATATCCGATAGTTTGAAATAGCTTTCGAAGGTCCACCCTGCAACATGAGGACTCAATAAGACATTGTCTCTGGAAATCAAATCCTGATACCATTCTTGTTCTGCAAGTTTAGGGAATTTTTCTACGGGCAGCACGTCGAAGGCAGCACCTAAGATTTTTCCTTTATCCAAAGCTCTTAGAATAGAAGGAATATCCACTATAGGGCCTCGGGCACCCATAAGGAAGAAAATAGGCTTCCGAAACTGTTCCAAATAGCTGTCATCCACCATTCCTTTTGTTTCTTTGGTCAAAGGGATATGAAAACTTATAATGTCTGCTTCAGAAGCAATAAGCTCCATGGTTGCTTCCTGAGCATAGGCATCGGAAAATGCTGTCTTATATTTGTCGTATGCCAAAACCTTCACGTCAAAGCCGGAAAGTTTCTTGGCCATGGCTCTGCCATTGTGGCCATAACCTATAAGACCTACGGTTCTTCCTTTAAGTTCGTAACCTCTATTTTCTTCGCGGCGCCACAGCCCTTGCCGTATTTCGGTATTGCTACGGAAGAGGTTGTTCATCAAACTCAGTAGCATGCCTATCATATGTTCTCCTACGGCGTCACAGTTACCTTCATTGGCTGGAAAAAGTTGAATTCCCTTTGCTGCAGCATATTCTTCGTCTATGTTGTCCATTCCCGCGCCAGCCCTTCCGATAAGTTTCAGTGTTTTACCACGGTTGATGAAGGCTTCATCGACTTGAAATTTGGAACGGATGATAAGGCCTGAATAATCTTCAATAATTTCTTCAGCCTCTTTGCGTGTGATTTCGGGCCGGTAGCTATAGGCTATTCCTGCTTGATCAAACTTGTCCAAAAGGATGGAATGTACATAGTCAACTATAAGGATATTCATGCCTTCTCGGTGGTTTATTATTTTATTTAGTCTGTGCGATATCGTTGGTCAAATCAACAAAATCCTGTACTGTCAATCGTTCAGCTCTAAGGTCGTATAACGGGTTGTTGCTCATTTTATCTTTGGTGATGATGGAGGACAACGCATTGCGCAATGTTTTGCGACGCTGGTTGAAGCCTGCTTTCACCACCTTCCAGAAGAGGGCTTCGTCGCATCCCAAGTCGGTGACGTTGTTGCGTGTCATGCGCATTACGCCCGAAAGTACTTTAGGAGGAGGATTGAACGCTCCCGCCTTTACCGTAAACAAATATTCCACATCATAATAGGCCTGTAAAAATACCGAAATGATGCCATACTCTTTGGTGCCGGGCTGTGCTACGCAACGTTGGGCTACCTCTTTCTGGAACATGCCCGCCATCTGCATCACCCGGTCTCTTTCTTCCAATATTTTGAATAGAATCTGTGACGAGATGTTGTAAGGATAGTTACCGATAACGGCCATCTTCTCCCCGAAGTATTGGTTGAAATCCAATGTTAGGAAGTCGCCATGGATAAGTCTGTCTCCCAATTGGGGATATTTATCCTGTAGGTAAGTGATGGATTCGTCGTCTATATCTATCAAAAACGTTTCAAACTCTTCTTTCTCTAAAAGAAAGTCGGACAGCACGCCCATGCCGGGCCCTACTTCTAATACTTGGGTGAAACCTAAGGAAGGGTCTAACGCATCGGCTATGCGTTTAGCAGCATTTTTGTCATTCAAAAAGTGTTGCCCTAAATGTTTTTTTGCGCGTACTGTACTCATGCTAATTTCTATAGGCCAAAATTACTAAGTAAAAAGCAGAATAGTGTAAAAAGATTTTTTATATGAAAGTCTGATAAACTATACTTGGCTAAGGAGCTTCTACTTTATTTATTTTTTCCTATTTTTGGTTACTAAAAATTGCCATAAAGATGAGTGAAAAATATAAAATTGGTATTAGCGTAGGAGACTTAAACGGTATAGGGTTCGAAGTGATTATCAAATCCCTGTTGGACAATCGTGTGTTGGATTATTTTACACCCATAGTCTATGGTAATACCAAGAATGCTTCATTTCATCGTAAAGCAAATAATATTACGGACTTTAGCTTCAACGTTATTAACGATGTGGATCAAGCTAATCCTAAACGTCCTAATTTGATAAACTGCTGGCAGGAAGATGTCAAAATTACGCTGGGAGAGGAAAATGAGATTGGTGGCAAGTATGCTTTCATCTCTTTGGAGAGAGCGGTAGACGATCTTTTGGCAGGCAAGATAGATGCGCTGGTGACAGCTCCTATTAATAAACATAATATTCAGAGCGAGAGCTTCAATTTTCCTGGACATACCGAGTACCTTCAGAGCCGTACCAATGCGGATGACGTGTTGATGTTCATGCTGTGTGAAGACCTACGTATCGGCGTGGTGACAGGACATATTCCGGTGAAGGAAGTGGCAACAAACATTACGGAAGAGGCAATCCTTAAGAAGCTACGTCTTATGAACGACTCGCTGAAGAAAGACTTCTGGATCCAAAAGCCTAAGATTGCCGTGTTAGGGCTTAACCCTCATGCCGGAGACAACGGCGTTATCGGTCATGAAGACAATGACATTATTGTTCCGGCTATAGAGAAGGCGAGAGAAGAGGGAATTCTATGTATGGGGCCTTACCCTGCCGACGGATTCTTTGCTGGAAGCACCTACAAGAAGTTTGATGGGGTATTGGCCATGTACCATGATCAGGGGTTAATCCCATTTAAGCATATTGCCAACAGAAAAGGAGTAAACTTTACTGCGGGGCTACCTATTGTACGTACGTCGCCGGACCACGGCACAGGATATGATATCGCAGGGAAGAACATGGCGTCTCATGAGTCTTTCTTGGAAGCTATTTTTGCCGCTATACATATTGTACGAAACAGACGCGAACTTAGCGAACTGTTAGAGAACCCGTTGTCTTTCCACAAACTTTCTAAGGATAAAGATTAACAGGTAAGGCAGAAGCCCGTTTATTTTCGGTATCTCTTTTTATTTAAGTATTTTTGCCAATGGAAATAGGTTGGCAGGACCTATACGTGCGTTATGAGTGAAGAATTACAACATCCGATATTTTCTATCATCCGAGATTTAGCAGATAAAACAAACACAGAAGTATATGTGATTGGAGGATATGTGCGCGATAGAATTATGGGGCGTCCCTTTAAGAATGATATAGACATTTTGGTAATCGGTTCGGGTATCGAGTTTGCTACCAAATTGGGCGAACAATTACACACGAAGGTTGCCGTCTACAAATCTTTTGGGACAGCCATGTTAGTGTACGAAGGATTGGATGTTGAGTTCGTAGGAGCACGTAAAGAGTCTTACCGTAGGGATTCGCGAAAGCCTATCGTGGAGGATGGCACCTTGCAGGATGATCAAAATCGCCGGGACTTCACCATCAATGCTATGGCTTATTCTTTGAACAGCGCCACCTACGGCCAGTTATTAGATCCATTTGGAGGTCTTTCGGACATCGAAAATAGAATTATTCGTACACCGTTAGATCCTAACCAAACCTTCTCTGATGATCCTTTGCGCATGATGCGCGCCATACGCTTTGCCACACAGCTCAACTTCAAAATCGACATGAAGGCTATCCAAGCTATTGTGTATAATAAGGAGCGCATCAAGATTATCTCTAAGGAACGTATCACCGACGAACTTAATAAAATTATTTTAGCGCCTAAGCCTTCTATAGGATTTAGATATCTTTTCGATACGGGGCTTTTGCATTATATATTTCCAGCCATGGCCAATCTCCACGGGGTGGAATATATCGACGGCAAAGGGCATAAGGATAATTTCTATCATACATTGGAAGTATTGGATAATGTAGCCGAGATGTCGGACGATTTGTGGTTGCGTTGGGCGGCTATCATGCACGATATTGCCAAACCGGTCACCAAACGTTTTGACAAACGTATAGGATGGACATTCCATGGCCATGAGGAGAAAGGAGCACGTATGGTGCCCAAGCTTTTTGCCGAAATGAAGTTACCTCTTAATGAGAAGATGAAGTTTGTACAGAAGCTGGTACAGCTGCATTTAAGACCTATCGTGCTGGCACAAGATATTGTGACTGACTCGGCTGTACGTAGGTTGCTTTTTGAGGCCGGAGACGACATTGATGCATTGATGTTGCTATGTCATGCAGACGTGACTACAAAAAATGAGTATAAGAAGAAAAAATACCGCGAAAACTTTGAGTTGGTAAAGCAGAAGCTCAAAGATGTGGAAGAACGTGACCACCTACGCAACTGGCAACCGCCAGTAAGTGGAGAGGATATTATGCATGTTTTTGGATTGGGACCAAGCAGACAGGTGGGTATCATCAAGAATGCTATCCGGGAGGCTATCCTCGAAGGGGAAATCCCTAACGAACGTAAAGCGGCCTACGAGTTTATGTTGGAAAAGGCCAAGTCCATGAATATAGAGCCCAAGCAAATATTGTCTTTAGAGACAACGAAATAATTTATAATTTTATACAACAAACCAAAACAGACTTACGTCTATTGATAGCATATGGCAGTTTACAGATTTAGAGTAGCATTCGAAGATTACGAAGACGTGTATCGCGATATAGATATGCCTGCTAAAGGTACATTCTTGGATTTACACCGACAGATACACAAAACTACTGGATATAATCCGGAGGTACCGTCATCATTTTATGTGAGTAATGATCAGTGGAAAAAAGGAACGGAAATCGCTCACCTTCCTGCCGAACGTAAAAAGGAAGCAGGTGTATTGATTATGGAAGATATCCGTCTGAGTAAGTTTATCGAAGACCCACATCAGAAGTTTTATTATATCTACAATTTTGACAGGCCATATGATTTCCACGTGGAATTAATCAAGATTCTTAAAGAGGAAGAAGGAAAAGAATACCCTTCGGTGTTCCGTTCTGTAGGACAGGCACCAAAGTTGGCTCCTGCGGCTAATTTCCCGCTATCGGAAGATTTAGAGGACGAAGATTATATTGAAGAAGAATCGGCCGAACAATATGGGGTGGATGAAGAAGACGATTACGATGTAATGGAAGATGAAGAGGAAGAAGGAGAAGACGAACAGCAGGAATTCGGCTTTGGAGAGGACGACTATTAATCGTTGATGTTATCTTCTACAGAAAATAAGAAAACTTTAGTCGTAGTGGTGGGGCCTACAGCTGTAGGCAAAACAGCTACGGCTATTTTATTGGCCCAGCATTTCCGGACAGAAATTGTTTCGGCAGACTCACGGCAGTTCTATCGGGAGATGAGCATAGGTACAGCAAAGCCGGATACCGAAGAGTTGAAAGCTGTCAAGCATCATTTTATTGATTCTCACTCCATAGAGCAAGACTATTCTGCAGGAGATTTCGAACGTGATGCCCTCACACTTCTGGATAAACTTTTCCAAACCAAAGATGTGGTGGTCATGGTGGGAGGGTCGGGGCTTTTTGTACGTGCGGTATGCGAAGGGCTGGACGACCTTCCGAAAGCTCCCGAAGGTATCCGAGAGGCGCTGAACCGCACTTTTGAAGAGCATGGCTTGGAACCCCTGAAAAAGAAGCTCAAAGAGATAGATCCTGAATATTATGCCGTAGCAGATACAGATAACCCTCAGCGCGTCATCCGAGCTTTGGA
Source organism: Sphingobacterium thermophilum (assembly GCF_039541675.1). Classification (NCBI taxonomy): domain Bacteria; kingdom Pseudomonadati; phylum Bacteroidota; class Sphingobacteriia; order Sphingobacteriales; family Sphingobacteriaceae; genus Sphingobacterium; species Sphingobacterium thermophilum. Next base: position 472,225 of record NZ_BAABGR010000015.1, read on the forward strand.
GGTCTATGAAGCTACGGGCCATCCCATTTCCTTCTTCCAGAGGAGACAGACCCAAGCAAGACCTTTCCGCATCATCACCGTAGGATTAAATATGGACAGAGAAAAGCTCTATGAACGAATTAATCAAAGGGTAGATAAGATGATGAAGGCAGGGCTGTTGGATGAAGTAACTGCGCTCAGGCCTTATCGTCATAAGCCGGCACTGCTGACGGTAGGCTATTGTGAGCTTTTTGACTATCTAGATGGAAAGATATCTTTGGAAGAAGCAGTGGATAAAATCAAGCAGAACTCACGCCGTTATGCCAAAAGGCAGATAACGTGGTTTAAGAAGTATGGTAATACAACTTGGTTTGAGCCAAAAGACCTCAATAGGATAATTGATTTTCTAGAGCAAAGCATAAAAAAAGACCTTCCGGATTAAGAAGGTCTTTTTGTTGATATATACTAAATTAAACAATGAAATTCCATCCGAAAGGATCCTCAATTTTTCCGTAACGAAGCTGATTAAGGTAATCTAACACCTTATTAGAGAACTCACGGCCTTCTACAGGCGGTAGTGTGTAATCTTTGCCTTCAAATCCTATACGGTCGATGTGGGTGATGGTAGCTGCAGTTCCTGCCGCAAAAGCTTCTGACACCACGCCGGCTTCTATGCCATCAATAAGCTCTTTCACGGACACTTTGCGTTGCTCGGCTTTGTATCCCCATTTTTCGGCAAGTTCCATGATAGTTCTTCTGGTCACACCGTGAAGAATGGTGTCTCCATGAGGGGTTATGATGGCATCACCGATACGGAAGATAAGGTTGGCTGTGCCTGCCTCTTCAATGTATTTATGTTCTTTTGCGTCGGTCCACATGATTTGGTCATATCCTTCGTCGTTGGCAATCTGCGTAGGATATAATGAAAGAGCATAGTTCCCTGCATTTTTTGAGAAACCTACACCACCTTCTGCCGCGCGTGTATAATGCGTCTCTACTTTCAATGATATTGGCTTACTGTAGTACGCTCCTACAGGACATGTGATAATGACAAACTTGTAAGATGCCGAAGGATGTACTCCTAATGCAGCTTCTGTAGCAAACATAAACGGGCGGATATATAGCGATGTTCCTTCCTTTGAAGGTACCCAATCACGGTCTATGTCCAACAGTTTTTTAAGTCCTCCTAGGAAGATTTCTTCCGGAACTTCCGGCATCTGAAGACGTGCTGCAGAGCGGTTGAAACGCTCCCAGTTTTTGTCCGGGCGGAAGATGCTGACCGTTCCATCTTCAAATTTATATGCTTTTATACCTTCGAAGATAGCTTGACCATAGTGCAAGGCAGACATCGACGGACTAATAGTCAGGTCACCGTAAGGGACGATGCTGACGTCTTCCCATCTACCGTTGTCATATTCTGCGACCAGCATGTGGTCTGACATGATTTGTCCGAATTTTAAGTTGTTGAAGTCTACTTGCGAGAGTCTTGAAGATTGTGTTGGCTCTACGCGAATTGAAAACTGTTCTGTCGCGCTCATTTCTCTTATTTGTTTTTAATTGGAATGCAAGTTAAAAAAAAAGATTTAGAGCTACTTATTTAAATTTTAAATATGTGGGTAACATTTTCTCATAGCCGTTGATATATAGGTAAAGAAAACAGATTGCTAACTAAAATCTATGACTATGAAAAAATATCTACTTGCATTAATGTTAATAGGATTTGCATTTTATGCGTTAGCTCAGCAAAGTAAAGGAGATTTCCAAGTGGGAATCTTTGGAGGAGCTTCCAGCCCTTTAAATAAATATAAAAATATAGTCGACACCAAGATGGGGTATCACGGTGGAATATTTATGGACAAATATTTCTCGGGTAACCGCTTAGGATTGGGTATAGATGCTCGATACATCTATAATAGGGTTGCCAAAAACGAAAGCGTGGCCTTCCTTAATGGTATGATATCCACACACTATGCGAGTAAAAAGCGGTTTGAAGATTTCGTGTTTTCGTTAGGGCCTACCTATCGTTTTACGGACAACCGTTTTCATGTGGAAGCTTACCTCCGTGGAGGTGTTATGCTGCAGTCTTTTCCAGAATTTGTGACCACCCTGACTTATAAGGATACACGTGGAGTGACCAGCGTGGATGTGCTGAAGACAGTAAATGACGCTTCCAACAAAGCTAATTCATGGGCAGCATTGGCGGGATTGCGTTTCAATTACATGTTTACACCTCAGTTTGGTGCTTATGTCCATGTAGACTATGTGCAGGCATTGGGATCCAAGTTTGGTAGTAAAGAAAGCCGCTTTACTACCGAAGAGTTCAAAGCTGATGCGGAAAACCCTATAACAGCTACTACCGAAGTGATACATCATGGTAATCATTACTTTTTGGATGCCAAAACGGTAGAGTATACCGTACATCAGACGTTGAATGCAGGAGTAGGACTGAAATATGCTTTCGGCAAAGGACAGTGGGAAGCAGTGCCTTCAAGACCGCTAAAATATGATGAGGTAAAACCTGTCATCCAAAATAAAGATTTGCAAATCGTGGTTAAAGATAAGCAGACACAACTCGCGTTAAGTGGAGTGACAGTAAGTATTGTGGGAGAGGGAATAGAAGAGCGCTCTATTACTGATGCTAATGGTCAGGCCAATAAGGTTGTTGCTATCAAACCTGGAAATTATGAAGTGATAGGGGAAAAGAATGGAATTAAGACTCCAATTTTATATCTTAGTGCCGAAGATTTTCAGGGCTCTGCAGGCACCATTCTCCGAGAGATATACCACGATGACCCTAGATTTACGCTGATCGGAGAAACTTTCGATTGCGATCTTCAACGTAATTTGCCTAACATATCTACCGTTTTGACCAATACAGAAACTAAGATGAATGTAAGTCAAATTTCAGACGCTGAAGGTAAATTTATCTATCAATTGGAGCAGAATAGCGACTATAGCGTCGTGGCTAACCAACAAGGACGTTATTCGCAGACTGAATTTGTAAGTACTAAAGGACTTGATCGTAGTCAGACACTATACGTAACCCTGAAATTAGGCGTATGTGAATTGAAAAACGATGCAGAATTCGTACTAAAAAATATATTCTATGATTTCGACAAGAGTGACATACGTCCGGATGCGGCCTTGGTATTGGATAATGTTGTCGCTATCCTGAAGCAGAATCCTACTTTGAAAATAGAACTATCTTCGCATACAGATAGCCGTGGTAACGACGACTATAACCTCAAGCTGTCACAACGCCGTGCCGATGCAGCAGTAAAATATATTGTGTCGAAAGGAATATCTGCTTCTCGTGTAGTTGCTAAAGGGTATGGAGAGAAGCGCCTTTTAAATAGATGTGGTAATGGGGTACAATGTTCGGAACAAGAACATCAGATTAATCGCCGTACAGAAATTAAAATCTTAGAATATCATTAATCAATTATAATTATCTAACTACCTAATTATGAAAAACATGTATAGAGGGAAAGGGTATCGCAAGCTTAAAAGAAAATGGATTGTGATAGGGAAGTTTATTTTGGGATTCTTTGTCTATCTCTATGATAGAGCCATCAAACCTTTGTGAGTTTGCGACGAAGGAAAAACAGACCAAGTAAGGTCATAGAAATCACACAAGCTAGCGGAAGTAGGTTTGAAGTTTCTTTCAAGCCTACTTCGTTATTTATGCCGGTATAATTGATATTAGCCCAATACCATGGATTGGCCTGTAGCACACCGCCCTCCTTAAGATACTGCCTTTTGGCTTCGGCCAATGCTTCCATGGGGTAAGGACATTTTTTTAGCTGATCATAGAATTTAGCCGTCAGCTGCAGCATTGCTTCATCGTTGGCAAACCAATAGGTAGATATAACCGAGGGAACATTTTTGCTTAAAAAAACACGCTGTATGCTAGCTGTGCCTTCTGACGGTAAAGGCTTGCCGCTTCCCGTATTACATGCCGAAAGAAATACCAATGGTGTCTTTATCTCGTAGAATCGTAGCTGATTGATGGAAATAGGTTGATGTAGATAGAGGTAAGGAGCTTCGGTGCTATCCAAAATGGTGTGTGCTGCAATATGAATAAGGTTGGACCTGTTGAAGGCCTGTTTTAACGACTTGTCGTTTTGTTGCAAAGGGGAGTAAGACTCCGTTTTGAATGTCTTTTTCAGATTTTTGACCTCTTGATTTACAAAAGGAAGCTTAGGCAGCGGAGAAGGGTAATCCGACCTATAGAATACTGCTACGGCAGCTTTTTGTGCTTCTTCCCTATGGTGCAGGAAATCGAAAAGTAAGAAGGAATTGAGATAAGCCATGTTGTATTGTTGCACCAGAAAGCTGTTGTGGTGATATAAAGCATCGAAAGGTAGGCCATAAAGAGAGCCGTCCAATGATAGGAAAATATTGCATTCTGTTTCTGGCAGGTTGGGCAACAAACGCTTGGCTATGCTACTGCTTTCTTCTCTGTATTTGGTAGGGTTGTTATTGTAGGAATTAGGAGAGTCACCGAAATATTCTTTCTTTAAAAGTTCGATTTTAGAGAGAAAGGAGGTGTCATTCACTTGATAGAAAGATATCTTTTTTCTCGACGAATTAAGGATGCTTATTTTGTTGTCTTTATGGATATAGTAAGCATAATAGCTGTTGTCGGTTTGCTGAACCCTTTGTAGAAAGTCTTCTTTTTTAGGGTTGAAATGAATTTTTTCGAAGTAGCGTTCCGACAGCTGAAAGTCCGTCTTTAGTTTCTCTATTTCCACGAGGTAGGCATTTCGCAATTTAGGGTCTACCGTCGCGTCGTACTGTTGGTAGAGCAGTCTGATTTGCTGTAGAGCCTCTTTCAGTTTATCATCTGCAGCTGTCCATTGGTCGGAGCGGTGAATCTCGTTGATGAGGAGACGTGCCTTGCTCAGCTCAATACACCATAATAGGGTTTCGACATACGTTTGTTGTGGTAACGAAGGAGCGCTTAGATATAAGGCAATAAGCTCTTCGAGAATATCTTTATTCCATCTGTTGTTGCGTATCTGATCCTGTGCACTTGTAATCAGCTGCTGTGTACGGAAATCGTTTTCTATTGCCCACTCGTAATAGTAGAAGGCTGAGTCCAGTATTTTTTGCCGAGCGAAGCATCTTGCCTGTCCCAGCAGAGCATAAGTGTATTTGTAATCCAATACATATTTTTCACCACTTTTTCGGAAATGTGCTGCGGAAAGTTTATACTGCTGAAGGGCATTTCCCCAATTCTTTAGCGCGAGATAAATGTTGGCAAGGCTGAGGCAGGCATTGCCCTTTGTACGATATTGTGAGTGAGGAAAGTGTCTCTCCAGAATATCTATAGATTTTTGTGCTTGGGATATATTGTTGTTTAGTTCGGCAGCTTGTGTCAGTGCAGAGCAGTACCATACCAATGTGTCTCCGTATAGTTTATGCTTTTCGAAAGCACGGATTGCCAAAGTGTTGAAACGAGAGCTTGTGGCGGTGTCTTGTTGCTGCTCTTTTATTTGCGAAGCAGTATTGTATAGCAAAGCTTTTGTCAAAGATTCGTTGAGATGAGGTAAAATGTCGGTTACCAGACTATCGGCCTTCTCGAAATCCATGTTATACAGATACGCATTAGCTAAATTGTTGACGAGGCCTGCTTTTTGTTCATAGGCTGTAGGAGGATAGTCAGCCAGGAGATTTTCAAGTAAGGAAATAGCTTTTTGATGGTCGTCTACGTGGATATACAGGGTAGCTAGAGGTTTAATGATATACAATGCAAAATCCAGGTTTTGGATGCTATGTTCCTTTACAAAGTTGAGCGCACGTTCGTAATATTGTATGCTTTTGAAATGGTTTCCCTGTTCGCGGAGGCTATAAGCCATGTATAGCAGTCCGTAGGCATAGATTTCCTTTTCTTCATCCGTTTGAGGCTGTAGATGAAGACTATTCAGAAAAGAATCCGGGTTGGAGATATAGAGTTCGGGATGGTTTTCCGTGATATCTTCAAATTTTTCAAAAGAAATCTTTTGTTTGGCATTTTCTGGCGCAGCAGATGAGGGCTTATTCTGCTCGCAAGAAACCAAACATATTAGTAAGGTTAGTAATGTCGCTACTCTAGCTCTCAACATCAGCTTTTAAAACCTCCAAATTCCGTAAATGCCGCTATAGGTTTTTTGATTTTTGTCGTAGGCTACACGGAATCCCAAAGCAGGCCCCATATAAACTTTTCCTACATTGATATCGAAAAAAGGATTGCATTTCCAGGAGCTGTTCTCTTTTAGAAGCGTTGGATTTTCTACAGTAAACACATTTTCTTCCGTACCTTGGGCTGTAAGATAATAATAATTTTTAGTGCTTGATGCTTGAGTATTTATGTCTTTGCGTATGGAAACTCCACCTCCTATAGAAATAAAAGAATTTATGTTATAGCGCAGTTGTACAGGCAATTGAAAAGACACAAAGGTCCTGCTTTCGGTGCTGTCCATAGCTCTATATTCGTATTTCATATATCTTCCATTTTCTTGGACTTCAATCACCCCCTGTTCGTTGATGAGGTCGGTGTTGCTTTCCCTATTATAGAATGAAGAATATATTTCTACTTGCCAGAAAGGCTTCTTGTAAGGAGCCATAGGAGCAAGGCCGAATCCTAGCTGAATTCCCGGCTTGAATTGGTGTTTTAAGGTATGCTCTTTGGGCGTTCCAAATGTGGCTGAAGACCCTATGGTCACTATGGGTGACCAAATCTGGCGGAATCTAGACGTCGAAATATTAGTAGTAATAGGTGGATTGTTGTCAAAATAGATGTCCGTATAAGACTGGAACGATTTGTTTTTGAATTTCTTCTTTTCCATGTCTATTTCAAAGAGAATAAAACCTTTGGAGCTGTCCGGGTCAGTCAATGTTTTGGAGGCTGTTCCTGGCAAGGCTATATCTTTGAAATGAAACACCAGCGTTCCATTGTCTTTGATGTAATATTGATAGCATCCCATGGCGTTGAGGGTGGCACAGGTGTCACACTTAGGATAAAGAGATTTAAGCCGGAATGTTTCTTTCCGCACTTCGGGAGGAAGAAACATTTCTAACCTTACATGGCGTGCATCACCTTCTCCATCGTTTTGAAACTGAACCTTGTAGGTTAAGGTTTTGTTTTTAGATTGGAAGCGGTAGCTCATCCGTGCCGGCCGCACCGACATCTTGTTAGGGTCATGCGATTTTACGACAGGGATATCTACCTGATGGACATTGGCGATTCCGTCTTCTGGAAGGAACACTCCTGTAATCGTCACAATGGCGTTGGTATCTACCAGCATATTTTCTGTCACATCTAGATTGATGAGCGAAAACTGCTTCTCGCTTTGTGAAGGATCCACGTCGTAAGCAGCAATGGAGTTGTAGGCTCCATATAGGTTTTTAAAATAGTTTATAGCCTGTTGGGATGAGCTGAAGGTAGAGACCTCTTTAATCCCGTAGTCTGGACTTCCGGTTTTGGTGAAGGTAGACTGCTTTACGTTTGCCCACATACTGTTGAGGCTCTCTTTCTGTACCAGAGAGTCTATCGTTTCCTTATAGTATTGACTTTGGTATGCATATCTGAAGCCATCCAGCCCTGCGACTTTTTCGTTGGAGAGGATAAATATTTTCCCTTTTCGGCCTTCGGTATTTATTCCCACGACCAACTGCATATCTTCGCCGGGTTTAGCATCGGAAAGTTTGTAGATCTGAAATATGCCATTCGAGGAGAAGAAATTTTCTTCGAAATAGTTGGGGGATACCTTGGCGATGGCCGAGCTGCCGCTTTTAATTTGAATAGTCTTTTTTGGTCTTTTGGGTTTGGGACCATAGTCGTAGTTGTTTACGGCGTATACTGAAACCTCATACTGTCCCGGCTTGGCATATACATGCGTGGGTTCTGCCTGGGTGCTGAAATGACCGTCACCGAAGTCCCACAGATATTTATAGTAGGGTGTCCGTCCTCCTGGAATCTGTACGAGTGGCCGTAAAATAGGCTTAAACTGGAAAACGCCGTCCTGTTCATGCACTTCAATACGGCTTTCGAAGGTGTCTACCTGTACAATAAGGTTGTTTTCCTGCGCTATACATAGCCCGCACAGTAAGGTAAATATTAGTGATAGTAACAGTCTTATCATGGCTTTAGGTTCGTTAACATAATTGTTTAACGAGAAATATTATTAAATTTACTAAGTAATTGCCAATTTAAATGCATATAGACCAAATTTATATACAATACCTAAAAGAAAACAACAGCAAAGGCATTCAATTAATATATAATAAATATGCTAAGCAAATTGTTACCCTCATTGTGAAAAATAGTGGGACCGAAGACGATGGTTACGACATTTTTCAGGAGGCCTTGGTAGATATTTACCATATGGCTCAAGAGAAAGATTTCGTGCTAACGACCAGCTTTGGGGCCTTTCTGAGTATAGTATGCAAAAGAAAATGGCTTAACGCGTTGAAAAAAAATCAACGTATGCCGGTAACAAATCTCGAACAAAGTGTATTATATGTTGAAGATGATTCCTCCAAACAGTGGGATGATATGCTGGAAAAGGTGGATAAAGAGAATAGGGTAATGGCTTTACTCAACACAATGGGTGAGAGCTGTCAGCAGATTATCAAGCGATGTATGACGGAAAAACATCAGGAAAAGATTGCGGAAGCGTTGGGAATAAGTTATGCCTATTTGCGGAAGAAGAAAAGTGAATGTATGGCTACACTCATCAGAAAGGTAAAAGAAAGCGGTTTATTTTAAGACTTTATGCAATGGAAAAGTTAACAGACAAGATTCAGGATTATATTGACGGTTTGTTGGATGGCGACGAACTTCAAGCCTTTGAACAGAAACTGCGGGAGGATGAAGATTTCAGAAATCTGGTCTATCTGCAGCGTGAAGTAAATGATATTATCCATAAGCGGGTGAATTCGGGCGAACAGGATTTGAGAATCTCCTTGCGTGCTGCCGAACAAGAGATAAGGTCGCATGATGGGGCTACCCCACTTATCAAGAAGATAAAACCGCTGATTGCTGTGGTGAGTGCTGCCTGTCTGTTTGTCGTAGGTTACCTTTTCTTTACGAACAGCAATAGCTCTCTATATGAACTTCCTGCCATGCAGTCAGAGGTGGTGCGTGGAGAGGAAGCTGTAGCGCGATACGAGGAGGCCGTTCGTCTATATAATGCCAAGTCCTATAAGGAATCCCGTAAAATGTTGAATCAGCTTATTCAAGAAGAGCCCGAAGTAGTACAATATCAATATTATGCAGCCTTGACCTATGTGGGAGAGAAGAAATGGAAGGAGGCGCTGAAAGCTTTAGAGCCCGTAGCTTTTGGGACCTCTATCTTTCAGGAGGAAGCAACCTACTATATGGCGGTATGCCACCATAAGGAAGGTAATGATGCCGAGGCTAAAAGACTTCTTCAGACCATCTCTTCTCAAGGTAAAATAGGAGAGAAGGCAAAGAAGCTGTTGAAAAAAATCGATTAAGGTCTGTTGATGATTTTCAGCAGAGAGTCCAAATACTGACGGTCATTAGCTAGGCGAGGTACTTTGTTTTGTCCGCCCAACTTGCCACGAGATTTCATCCATAGGTAGAAAGTGTTGTCTGGTGCGTTGTGGATTACCGGCTTACGAAGAGCAAGGTCTTTGAAACGTTTAGCGTCGTAATCGGAATTTATCTCTCTAAGCTTGCTGTCTAAGGTCTCACAGAATTTGTTAAAATCTGTCGGTTGTTTTTCGAACTCTATAATCCATTCGTGGGCACCGGCCTCGTTATCTCCAAAATATACAGGACCGGCGGTATAGTCACGGATGATGGCATCAGTGACTTCACATGCGGCCTTGAGAGCCTGCTCGGCATTATCTACGATGACTTCTTCTCCGAAGGTGTTGATGAATTGCTTTGTACGTCCAGAGATTTGAAATCTGTATGGCGATAGCGAGGTGAACCGTATGGTGTCACCGATTTTATAGCGCCATAGTCCCGCATTAGTGGATATGATTAACGCATAATTTTTCCCTATTTCCACTTCACTTAAGCTTAACGTCTTCGGATGTTCATCGTTTAAGTTTTCTATGGGTAAGAATTCGTAATATATGCCGTAATCCAACATAAGCAACAGATCTTCCGAATCCGACTGATCCTGCAGGCCAAAGTATCCTTCCGAAGCGTTATAATTTTCCAAATAATACATGTTGTCGGAAGGTATTAAGCGTTTGAACTGCTCACGGTACGGTTTGAAGCTCACACCACCATGGCCATAGAATTCCAAATTAGGCCACACTTCCAAGAGATTGTCTTTCCCTGTGATTTCGAGGATACGTTTTGCCATGACGATGTTCCACGTTGGTACACCCGCCAAGCTGGTGACATTTTCTTTAATGGTGAGCTGTGCGATCTGTTCTATCTTTTCTTCGAAATTAGGATTTAGCGTAACTTCCAAGTTCGGGGTACGCAGAAATTCGGCCCAGAAAGGCAGGTTGCGTATCAGGATAGATGAAAGGTCTCCATAATAAGAGTCGGGGCTGAAGTTGTTGATCTGTGAAGAGCCTCCAATGACCACCGACTTGCCCGTAAAAACCTTATTGTTAGGTCTGTTGTGGCAATAGATAGTAAGCATATCTTTCCCTCCTTGGTAGTGGCATTCTTCCAAGGCTTCAATACTGACAGGGATGAATTTGCTGCGGTCTGAAGTTGTTCCGGACGACTTGGCAAACCATTTGATGTCTGAAGGCCATAGCAAATTTTGCTCTCCTTTAATCATACGGTCAACGTATCCTTTGATGTCGTCGTAGTCACTTATGGGAACGCGGTTTTTATATTCTTCGGGTGTAAAAATACTTTTGTAGTCGTATTTTTTGCCCCACTCAGTTGCTTCTGCAGCAGAAATTAAGTTTTGGAACCATTCTTCTTGTACGTCATGCGGATATTTGATAAAGAGTTCAATCTGATGAATTCTCTTTTGCATTATCCAAGTAAAGATCGAATTGAGTATGGCCATAACTTAATTGTAATACTGCTTTAAATTAAAGTTTTTTCCTACGTAATACAAAATTCTGACCCAAGTAAAATTTACGGGCCATTTCATTTTCTGCGATCTCTTCGGGACTACCGGTGAGCATAATTTTACCTTCTGTAAGAAGGTATGCTCTGTCGGTAATGGATAAGGTTTCTTGCACGTTGTGATCTGTGATAAGCACACCGATATTTTTGGCTTTCAGCTTAGAAACGATAGACTGTATTTCTTCTACGGCGATAGGGTCAACGCCGGCGAAAGGTTCGTCCAGAAGGATAAACTTAGGATTGGCGGCAAGGGCTCTGGCGATTTCCGTACGACGGCGTTCTCCCCCGGAAAGAAGGTCACCCCGATTTTTTCTTACTCTATGGAGGCTGAATTCCGTCAGTAACTCCTCCAGCTTTGCCATGCGCTCTTCCTTGTTGGGATAATGTATTTCCAGAACAGCTAAAATATTGTTCTCCACCGATAGCTTGCGGAACACCGATGCTTCTTGTGCTAGATAGCCTATACCTTTCTGAGCACGTTTGAACATGGCGTCTTTAGTAATTTCCTCGTCATTGAGATATACGTGCCCCGAGTTAGGCTTTATCAGGCCTACAATCATATAGAACGAGGTGGTCTTACCGGCACCATTGGGGCCCAGCAGCCCAACAATTTCTCCCTGTTCGACATGAAACGACACGTCGTTCACAACAGTACGTTGCTTATATATCTTGACGAGATTTTCTGCTCTAAGTATCATGAACTAATATTTCCGCTAAATGCAAATATATCTAATATCGTATAGCTTTAATATTTAATTGTAAATTCTTTTTACCTCTCCAGTTGTTTTCTTCTATGGTATAGCAGATGTCGAAAGGTTTTTGCATCGCTATATGGTCGAAATGTTCGGCCAGTCCAAAAGCGATACAGTCAAAACTTGGAGAGTTATGCTGTGTAATACAGAGTTTAAGATGATTGTTGCCTACGACGTATGGTGTGCCCAACACACGGACATTGGTAGTCATGAAGATAGGGGCTTCATTCTGAGGGCCGAAAGGTTCGAACTGTTTGAGAATGCGGAACAGTTTGGCATCAATGTCTTGAAGCTGTATTTCAAGATCAATGCTTACTTCCTGTTGTAGCATTTCGGGTTTAATGGTGCGTTGCACCACAGCCTCAAAGCGCTCTTGAAAGAGGGTTATATTTTCCTCCCGCATGGTAAGCCCTGCGGCATACTTGTGACCACCGAACTGTTCGAGGAGATCGCTGCATTCGCTCAAAGCCTCATATAAGTCAAAACCCAGTACCGAGCGGGCAGATCCAGCAATATGTCCGTTTGTCCTTGTCAGGATTACGGTAGGCCGATAGTATTTTTCCGTAAGTCGGGATGCTACGATACCTATAACGCCCTTATGCCAGTCGGCCTTATAAAGCACCGTCGATTTGCGGGAAAGGTTCTGATGGGAGGATTCTATAATCTGCAAGGCCTCCTTCGTGATGGTAAGATCAAGATCTTTACGTTGGTTGTTCTGATCGTCTACGGCCGAAGAGTAGTTCTTTGCTTCTTCTTCTGATTTGGAAAGGAGAAGGTGTACAGCGTCTTTAGCGTGCTCTATTCTTCCTGCGGCATTGATGCGTGGCCCTATCTGGAATACTATGTCATTGACGCTGAAGTTTTTTGATTTTTGGGAAGATAGATCAATCAACGCTTTAAGACCTATACAAGGATTATTGTTCAGTTTCTTTAATCCAAAGTACGTTAAGGTTCTGTTTTCTCCTGTGATAGGGACAATATCGGAAGCTATACTTACGGCTACCAAGTCCAGATATTGGTAAGCCACCTCCATATTCATATTGTTTTTCAGGATGAAGGCTTGAATAATTTTAAACCCTATACCACATCCGGAGAGTTCTTTGTAAGGATAATTGCAGTCCGGTCTTTTAGGGTCAAGGACAGCCACGGCTTTAGGTATGGAGTCTCCGGGCAGGTGATGGTCTCCTATGATAAAGTCTATGCCCTTACTGTTGGCGTATTCTATTTTATCTATGGCTTTGATGCCACAGTCCAAGGCGATGACAAGTGAAAAGCCTTTGGCAGCAGCATAGTCAATACCTTGTGTAGAAATGCCATAACCTTCCGCGTAGCGGTCCGGAATATAAAATTCAATGCCGGAGTGGAAAGCACGAAAAAAACTATAAACGACAGATACTGCTGTGGTGCCATCTACGTCATAGTCTCCGTAGATGAGTATTTTTTCTTTGTTGCCGATAGCTTTTTCGATGCGGGATATGGCGATGTCCATATCCTTCATGAGGAAAGGGTTGTGCAGATGCTCCAAAGAAGGTCTGAAAAATTGTTTTGCCTGATCAAAGGTTTCAATCTGGCGGCTCACCAAAAGATTTGCAACAATGTCATTTACACCTAATTCCGCCTTCAAACGCTCTACTTTGTCGCTATTATTTTTTGGTTTTAGGACCCACCTTTTTTGCATATCTTTGCACAATATTTGTATGTAAATATACATTTTATAGGTGTAGTAACCTAATACTCTCAATCGATAATTAGTTAGGTCTTTTCTAACTATCATATTTACAATTATTTAAAAGAATGATTCAAGCTTACTCTTTATTTGAAGGTTCCTTTTCCGTTGATGCATCAAAAAAATTTGTTCCTTTTGATCCTAAGGTGGATGATCCGAAAAGCCGACCTGGGTCGCTCTTTGTTCATGTGCATCCATTTTTGATAGAGTCGAGTAACGGATTGATACTATGTGATGCAGGATTGGGTTTTCGTACGGAAAACGACGAATTGTTAATACACCATAATATTCGTAAATTGGGATATGAGCCTGAGGATGTGAAATATGTGCTTATGTCGCATCTTCATAAAGATCATACGGGAGGACTGGTGGATTTCAAAAACGGAGTAGGGCGAATAGCGTTTCCAGAGGCTGAATATGTTATTCAGCGTGGTGAGTGGGAAAATGCCTATGCGTCAGATTCTCCGTCCTATAGGACGGAAGTTTTTGATGTCATTCAGCGTAGCGGCAATTTGAATTTGGTGGAAGGTGACGGCATGGTGAATTATGAGATCCGATATGAACTTAACGGCGGACATACCGAATTTCATCAGGCCTTCCATATCGAGACGGGAGGAGAGCATTTCTTCTTCGGTGGAGATGTGTTGCCGGAGCCGGAGGAGCTGTTCAAAAATTTTATTGCTAAGTACGATTTTGATGGGCGTGCTTCTCGTGACAAACGTAAGGAGTATTGGAAGCAAGGAGCTCCGGAGGGCTGGATATACCTATTCTACCATGGAAAGTCATTGGCTATGGGGAAGCCAAAATGGAAAGAAGATGGTTCTTACATGTTGGTGGACCCTAACGAAGAATAGTCGACTTTTACTAAATTAGAGGTAATCAAAATTTAGATATAAACTAATATATATTGCTATGTCAGTAGTTCGAGAAAGTGATCTTATTGGTATTGGCAAGAAGTTTCAGATAGAAACGGATGCCGGAGACAATATGGTCGTGGTGATTCATGATGACGGTCGTCGTGAATTATACCGTCATGATGAAGAAGATAATGAAACGCGTTGTGTGATGACATTATCGGACGAAGAATCCCGTCAGCTGGCAGGGATAATAGGAGGCCTATCTTATAAGCCTAAGGCTTTGGAGACTATAGAGGTAGCCTTGGACGACCTTCGAATAGAATGGTATAAAGTAGGGCCTTCAAGTGACGGGGTAAACAAAAGTATAGGTGAGCTTAACGTGCGTCAAAAGACGGGAGCATCCATCATTGCTGCGATCAAAGACAAAGAAACCAAAATAAATCCTGGACCGGATTATGTCATCGAACCGGGAGATACACTTGTCATTGCAGGAAAAGCCAAACATATTAAGTTGCTGAAAGAGTTATTAGTTTAATACGTATTTATGTCGCATATCATAATTTTAGAAATAGGAATAGCTGTTTTCTTAGTCGCGTTGGTGGGGCTGTTGGCAAACAGACTTCGCTTTTCTGTTATCCCCTTTTTTATAATTATAGGTATGATATTGGGCAATAAGGAATACCCTTCTTTTGTTGCTGATTTTCTTGCATACGTCAATAATCCGGATATTACCTCGTGGGTGGATAAGGTGTGGGCTTTTTTTACTTTTTCAGAGAGCAAGCCTTTTATAGACTTTATGGGGCGGCTGGGGGTCCTGTTTCTTCTTTTTTATTTGGGGTTGGAGTTCTCTGTTAGCCGTCTACTTAAATCTGGGAAGTCTATAGTCACGGGAGGGACTTTATATGTCTTTCTTAATTTTGTTTCCGGCTTGTTGATAGGGTGGTTGATGAATCTTCCATTCAAAGAGATGATGGTGCTCTGCGGTTTGATGACAAGTTCATCTACAGCTATTGTGGCCAAGGTGCTGACAGACTTGAAGCGTACGGCGAATCCCGAGACGGAGGTCATCATGGGCATGATCATGTTCGACGATTTGTTTATTGCGATGCATATTTCCTTCCTTTCCGGATTGATATTGACGGGGGGAACTTCCTTTTGGTCTGTGTTGGGCACCTCCCTTTTGGCTTTGGGTTTTATTCTTGCCTTTCTTATTTTCGGACGCAAGTTGGTTCCTTCCATAGATAAGATTCTTCACGACAAGTCTTCAGAACTTTTTATTCTTATTATCTTCAGTCTGTTGTTTGTGATTGCCGGCTTTTCGGAGACCATACATGTGGCGGAAGCTATAGGGGCACTGATGGCAGGGCTTGTCTTTGCGGACTCCAAATATCTTAAGAAGATAGAAAGCATGGTATTGCCATATAAGGACTTCTTCGGAGCTATGTTTTTCTTCAGCTTTGGCCTTTCAATAGATATCTATTCGTTGGGAGGAGCTGTGGGATGGGGTGCTTTAGCGGCATTTGTCACCGTACTGGGTAATATTGCCTCCGGCTATTTTGCGGCGTATTTTTCTAAACTTAAGCCGCGTAGCTCCTTTGATATAGGCTTTACCTTATCTGCTAGAGGAGAGTTTTCCATCATTATGGCCAATATCGGCAAGGCGGGAGGACTATTACCGGTGCTTCAATCCTTTGTGGTGGTATATGTTCTTCTTTTATCTGTTATTTCCCCATTATTGACCAAGGAGTCGCGAAATATATGGAACGCTCTTTTTGGGAAGGAGCAGAAAGCTTCCAAAGCTCGAAAGACTTTAGAGGAGCTGGAAGCTTCTGTGCAGGAAAAGGAACTAGAGTAGTCCTAGTTCCAGCTTAGCTTCTTCACTCATCATATCCTTAGTCCATGGTGGATCGAATGTTAGTTCCACCAAAGCTTCCGTTACGCCGGGGATAGCAGCTACCTTACGTTGTACTTCGTCAATGATGTCTCCGGCAACAGGGCATCCGGGAGCAGTTAAGGTCATCACCACTTTGGCAATTCCTCCTTCTTTGGTGATGATTTCGTATACCAATCCCAAATCTAGGATATTAGCAGGTCTAAGTTCCGGATCGTAAACTGTCGCTAGTACTTCTTTGATTTGGGGAGCTAACCCCAATGGGTCCATTATTATGATGCTATTCATAGTATTCGTTTTTATGCTGATGCTATAATTTCTTTATAAACCTGGATAAGCTGTTGAACGTTTTTGTCCAGAGTGTACTTCTCCTCGTACTCCTTAAGACAATTATCGCTCATAAATTGTTTTTCTTCTTTGTCCAGAAGGGCGAACTGTTTCACTGTTTCACCTAGGTCTTTCGGGTTGTTGGCTTCAACATGCAAACCTGTTTTGCCGTTGATGACTATTTCGCTTAATACGCCTAGATTGCTGGCTAGAACCGGTGTTCCCAAGGCATAGGCTTCCAATAGTGTCATCGGCATACCTTCAAGACAGATGGAAGGAACGATGAGCGCTTGACATGATGCTAGGGCAGAGGCCAAAACCTCTTTGGGTTGAAAACCTTTATAGATGATATTGTGGTGTTGTTTGGATGCTAGCTCTACCGCTGCTCGTAGCGGTCCATCGCCATAGATGACCAGCCGCTGTTGACTGTACGTCTTGAAAGCCTCCAGCAGAGATTCCACACCTTTTTCCTGCGACAACCTGCCTATGTAGAGAAAAAAATCTTCCCGAGGGGTTAATGCAGCGGAAGAAGGTTTTTCTACCGCATTCGTTTTTACAGTTATTCGCGCTTCTTGAATGTTTTTTGGAGATCTGAGAATCAGGCTTTTCATAAACTGTGAGAATACCAGATAGCGGTCTACCATCTTCCACGTATTTAGTTTATGGTGGATATAATAGGTCCACGCTGTCCAGAATGTTTTTAGCAGAGAGTTATCCAATGACTTTTGCCATACAGACTTCCACGGAAATACCCTATCTATAGTATCCAAAAAGACTTTATTGCGCACAAATAAGGTTGCGGAAGGGTCCAAAAGTCGATGGTTGTGTAAGGTCTGTATGGTTTTAAAACCAGCCTTATGCAGGTGACGTATAGCCAAGGGGCCTATAGCATAATGTAGGTTATGAAAGTGTACGATATCAGCTCCACATTCTTTGGCTTTCCGAACAATCTTGCGTGCAGCAAAGGGGTTCCAAGGATATAATGCAAACTGAAGTAGCCCTGCAAAACCTTTCCTGTTTTGGAAGGTTAGGGTTTCTATCGGCATTATCTGTTGGAGGGCTTCCACTTCTTGACGAAAGACTACATCTTCACCGCCTTTATGCTGATAGTAATTATGGACTACTAGTATTCGCATGCATGGTAATTTGTACAAATATAATACTAATACTAGAGGCAATTTGCAAGGAAATGTAAAAGCCTTAAAAAATATATGTGTATCTTCGTATGGTTATTCTAATATCAGATATGTTTGGAAATCCGTATTATGCTGAGAAGATCAGCCATGCTTTAGCAAATCTCAATCTTCCTGAGTCACCGACAAACTTATACGAACCTATAGAGTACATCTTATCGCTTTCCGGAAAGAGAATACGTCCGCAGTTGGTGTTTATGGGGGCTAGCTTGTTTGGATATAAGGAGCTGGATGACGTACTTCCAGCCTCTATTGCGGTGGAATATTTCCACAACTTTTCGTTGATGCACGATGATATCATGGATAAGGCTCCACTGCGTAGAGGTAAGCAGACTGTTCATCAAAAGTGGGATGACAATACGGCTATCCTGTCGGGGGATGCCTTGCTGGTGAAGTCTTATGAGGAATTGTCCAAGTGCCCTTCGAAAAGTGTTCCGGCCCTGTTGAAGACCTTTAACCGTGTAGCACTGGAAGTGTGTGAGGGACAGCAGCATGATATGGATTTTGAGCAGCGTAACGATGTTTCGCAAGACGAGTATATAGAGATGATACGCCTGAAAACATCCGTATTGTTGGGGGGAGCTTTAGAGATGGGCGCGATTATCGCGGAAGCGGATGTGGATAACATTCAACGTCTGTATGATTTTGGTGAAAATCTAGGCATAGCTTTTCAACTGCAGGACGATATCTTGGATACTTTCGGAGATCCTGAAACCTTCGGAAAACAAGTGGGAGGCGATATTATTGCTAATAAGAAAACCATTTTGCATATTCTCCTGAAGAGAGCTCTTACGGAAGGGGACAAAACAGAATTTGACGCCATTCTACAGCTAAACGGTCAGGATAGTGTAGAAAAGGTAAGGCGTATGAAAAAATTATACGACAAGTATAAAATATTTGAGCAGGCTAATACGTTAAAGGAAGAGTATTCAAGCAAAGCTTTGAAAAACCTAGACAGCATTTCGGTCCCTCGTGAAAATAAAGAGGATTTATACGTTTTAGCAGACAACTTATTGCACCGCACCAAATAATTTTGTGTGAATCATAAAAAAGTCTTATATTTTTAAAGTATTTGTAATAAACATTTTGTATAAGGAAAGTTACTTGATGGAGCCTATTAAAATAACAATATTTCAAGCTTACCTATTCTGGGAAAACGTAGAGAAGAATCTTCAAAATCTAAGTTTGAGATTATCCGCTTTACGTGAGAAAACAGATTTAATCCTCCTTCCTGAAATGTTTAATACAGGATTTACGACCAATGTGGAGAAATGTGCTGAGGCTATGGACGGCATGACTATGCGCTGGTTGTACAATACGGCTAAAACTTTTGACTGTGTAGTAGCAGGCTCCTTAATCATTAAAGAGAACGACCAATACTTTAACCGCTTTGTGTGGATGTCGGCCGATGGTAGCTATGTGTATTATGACAAGAGACATCTCTTTGCCTTGGCACAAGAGGACAAAGATTTTACCCCCGGCAATTCACGTATCATTTTCGAGCTGAAAGGGTGGAAGATATGTCCAATGATATGCTATGATTTACGTTTTCCGGTATGGTCCCGCAATGTGGAGAATGGTTATGATCTCTTGGTATATATCGCTAGTTGGCCGGATAAGCGTTCAGCACATTGGAGAGCTTTGATTCCGGCAAGGGCAATAGAAAACCAAGCTTATGTGATAGGTGTAAACCGCGTAGGACACGACGGCAACGAAGTGTACTATTCGGGCGGTTCGATGTGTATTTCTCCTCTGGGAGATGTGGTATATTATAAGCCGGAAGATGAGGACCTTTATACCTTCACGTTAAATCCTAAGGATCTCATTAAAGCGAGAGAGCAGTTCCCTTTTCTTAAGGATGCTGATAAATTCTCATTACTGTAGGTAAATCTTACTGGTAAGGTCTTTCTAATATAGCAGACTGTATTATTGCTGTACGTAAGTCGAATATTTTCTCCTTTTCTACAGTTTCCTTTTGGGCTTGCTGCGCTTTATGTAGCTTGATGGCCTTTTCTTTTTCCTTCAATTCTCTACTGCGCTTCAGTGCCAATACCTCTTCGGGCATAGACTCTTCGATCAGAGCGGTTTTCTCCAATTTGGTATAGACAGACTTTTCCACTATTGGGGGAGCTGGTTTGAGCTCAGGCTGTGATTGTGGGAGTGGTGAAGACTTAGGGCGGACAGGCCTTTGTTGGGACATTCTCCTTTTGGCTTTTTCCTGTTCTTTCTGATAATTTCTAGAAACATTTATGACAAAAGCTATTACAAAAAAGATTATGACCCAATAGTTTTCCATAATTTAAATATACGCATTATATACAATTTTTATAAAAAATTTGTATTATTAAAATAATCTTGCTTAATTGCATAAACAACCTAAATTATAAGCTAATCATGAACGAAACACTAGTTTTATCGGAAGAATTTTATTCTTTCTTGACGGGGAAAGTTTCGACTGCAATCTCAAGGAGATTACAGCGTAATCTGAAAGCGGCTAAGTTGAACATTACTGCCGAGCAATGGACTATATTATATCATTTGTGGAGAGAGGAAGGCTTGACGCAGCAGGAACTTGCTAATCTGACCTATAGAGATAAACCTAGTATTACGCGATTGATTAACAATTTGGAGAAAATGTCTTTAGTAATCCGTGTCAACGATAAGAAAGATCGTCGTTCTAATCTTATATATCTTACTAAGGAGGGGCGTCGCTTGAAGGAGGAGGGCATGCGGCAGTCCGCCTTGACATTGAAAGAAGCTACGGAAGGTCTGGATTTGCAGGAGTTACAGGCCGCGCAACGTATCTTGGATAAAGTTTTTCATAATATAAAATAAAAAGGTCAACTTTCGTCGACCTTTTTTTGTTACCCTAATCAATCATCTTTCAAGAAGTCTTCCTTTTCAAAGGTGTTTTCTTTTTTAATATACCTTCCTGTGTCTTTGAAGTAAATTTCGTGGAAGCTTAACGTGGTGATAGCATCTACTTTTCTGTAGAATTTGTCTGCCGTAATGTCGTCTACGGTCTTGAATCCACAGGCTTCCATGATTTCTACGGTAGCACGCAAGGTATTGCGGTGGAATTGTGCTACACGCACATGTTTATCCTGAACGTCTAGTCCTTTGTATAGGTGAGGTCGCTGTGTTGCTACACCTACCGGACAGACGTCTTCATTACATTTGAGTGCTTGGATACATCCTAAGGCAAACATCATTCCGCGGGCGCTATAGCAAGCATCAGCTCCTAAGGCCAAGACTTTCAATAAGTCGAAGCCGGTGATGATTTTGCCGGAGGCAATGATTTTGATATGTTTCTTCAGCCCGTAGCTGATTAATGTTTTGGTAGCGAAGGCCAAGGCATCATACAGCGGCATACCTAGGTTGTCCGTAAATTCCAGAGGTGCAGCTCCTGTACCTCCTTCAGCACCGTCTATGGCGATGAAATCAGGGAATATCTGCGTGTCTTGCATAGCTTTACAGATATCCAAAAACTCCTGTCTGTCGCCGATACAGATTTTGAAACCTACAGGCTTATAGCCTGACAGTTCACGCAGCTTCTGTATGAAGTGCATCATCTCTACGGGGTTGGAAAATGCGCTGTGTGCCGGAGGAGAAAGCACGTCGGTACCCGGCACGACGTGACGGATTCTAGCCACTTCAGGTGTGTTTTTTGCCGCAGGTAAGATACCGCCGTGGCCTGGTTTTGCCCCTTGTGAGATTTTCAATTCGATCATCTTTACGTAGGGTCTGTTGGCCTTTTCCGTGAACAACTCGGCATTGAAGTATCCATTCTCGTCGCGACATCCAAAATATCCGGTACCTATCTGCCAGATAAGGTCCCCGCCATTGATATGATAATCACTAATACCACCCTCTCCGGTGTTGTGAGCAAAACCTTGCAATGCGGCACCTTTGTTTAAGGCTTCGATGGCGGTTTTACTCAAGGCACCATAACTCATCGCCGAAATGTTGAAGATACTCATGTTGTAAGGTTGCTTACAAGCTTTGTTTCCTACAAGGACGCGAAGGTCATGGTTTTCTATATGTGTAGGGAATATTGAATGCGCTACCCATTCGTTGCCTACCGCCTGAGGGTCTTGTTGCATACCGAAAGCTACCGTCTCTCGCTGGTTTTTCGCTCTTTGGTATACAATAGAACGTTGTCTACGGTTAAAAGGTCTTCCGTCTGTATCTGACTCCCAGAAATATTGTCTCAGCTCGGGACGGAAAGATTCAAAGAAATAACGGAATGCACCTACCAAAGGATAGTTACGTAAGATTGCATGTTTCGTCTGTAAACTGTGGTAGATTGCTACAATCAATAAAGGAATAGGGATAAGCAATAACCAAAACCATCTCGGCGTGAATATTATACCAAAAGATATAATAACAAGGTTTATCGCCGTGATGATTATAAGAATCAGTTTTCTTACTGCCATGATATAGTTTATATATTAATATATACTTTAAATATCCGAATTTGTTTGACAAAATTAGAAAGTAATTTGAGGATTCGGATAGGTAGGTGAATTTTTACTTTTTTTATAATTAAAGGCTTATTTCTGGTATCTTTTAATAATAAAATCGGTCAATAATTGATATATTTTGCGTTCCTCAGGCTGTTGGCTTAAGAATTCTAAATGCTTATCAATCACTTTATAATCACCTCTGCGGGCGGGACCTGTCTGGGTTTCGTAAGGTGGGTGGTACTGCACCTTATGAGCCGTTTCCAAAATTATAGGTTTGAGCAGCTCGAAGTCCAACTGTTCGTGTTGCAGGATGTCGTATGCCATCTGAAAGAGAGCATTGCTAAAGTTATTGGCTATCACTGCAGCGACATGTAAAGCCAACCGTTGCTGGCTGTTGCAGGCAAAGGTCTTGGGAGCTATAGACTTCAACGTATTGAAGAGCAGCCGTAAGTTTTCTTCGGTATTGGCTTCTACACCAAAAGAAATCTTTGAAAAATCGGTATCAATATGTTTGTTAATACTTTGAGGAGGATAGATAACCCCAAAATGTTGGAATTCCTGTAAAATATCTAAGGAAGTAGCTCCTGAGGTATGTACTACAATACCTTTCAAAGTTTTGGGGAGCTGACGTATGACGGAAGGGATGGCATCATCTGCTACCGCGATGATGTATAGGTCGGCATCGGGAACAAGATGTTTTAAGCTATCCGTCGGTGCGGCATTAACGTCCCTAGCCAATGTTTGGGCATGGGCTAGGGTACGGCTATATATCTGACGGATAATATTTCCATTAGCATGAAATGCTTTAGCAAGGTGTGATGCTATATTGCCGCTGCCAATGAAAACGATTTCCATCCTACATTTCTTATGCGTTCGCTTTTGATTTATTCTCCTGAATACGGCGAATAATGGCCATAATAAAACCTATGGTCATGATGACCGTTCCTGCCCAGAAGAAATTGATATATGGGAATTTTATAGCTTTGAATACTATCCATTTTTTCTCTGGAAGAGGCTTTTGGTAAAGCATGATTTCCAGCTTGTCTTTGTCCGGAAGAATATTGGTGAATCGGAATTTGAGTCCCTGCTCTTCCACATCTTTGTTGAAGTCGTAAGCATGGCCATCTTTTAGTAGGAAAATAGGCTCCGCATGATATTCCTTTTGGTCTGCTGCGATAACTTTGATTTTCAATCCTAGGATGACGTCATTTTCCTTAAGCGGAATATTCTGCAGTTTTGCACTTTTGTTTACCCCTTCAATGACGAAGATACCATTTCGGTAGCGCAAGGTGTCTCCAATGTTTACCAAGAATGTTGCAGGCTCCTCATAATCTTCAAAGCCGGTCTGCTCATCGGCATTGACTTTGGATAGAGGGGCGTGTGAATCTGCTGCTGCAGCTGTGATCAGGGTGTATATGTCGTGAGTGAGGTAATGACGTGTGTCAGGTGTTCCTATCAGTCCTCCCATTTCCGGGTTGTTCTGAGCAAAAGGGCTAAGGACAAACGACTCCTTAACTTTGCCGGTTTCCTCATCTATCTTTTCGTACTTGATATGATAGAAAACATTCGGAGCAGCAACGCTATCTCCAATGTAGGTGATGCGATATTCACCCATTTGGATAGGCTCTCCTTCGGTTAGGAAGAGGTTTTCTCCAGGATCAGTAAATTTGTCGCCCTCTTTACCGAAGTTTTTTACCCCTATATATCCACTTTGGTTGATAGAAATCACTTCGTTGGTCGCAGCGGCTACCAAAGCCCCCAATACCAAGAATCCAAAACCTATATGAGATACGGCAGAGCCGGTAAGCTTCCACTTTCCTTTGATGGCATCTCCAAGGATACGAACGTTGGCCACCACACAGAAAATTCCTGTAAACATCAACAGGATGTACATGACATTGGTGTACGTTTTCGTCAAGTATATTGCCCCTGCAGCCAAGAAGATGGAAACGATGAGGGAAGCAAGTGTCGAAGCCCAAAACTTGCTTGCATCCGTACGTTTATATTTTAGGAATTGTGTTACAGCAGTCAACAGTAATACTACTACGGCGAAAGCACCTTGCCACTTGTTATAATGTGCTATAGGGTCTATGGGAGGGGCTACTTTTGTGCCAAACAGGGCGTTGAAGACAGGAATCGACGTCGTCGCAATCATCTGCACACAGGCTACGGTTAGCACAAGTGCTCCGATAAACAGCCAGAATTCTCGGGAATAGATTTCTTCCTCTTTTGGTGTACGAGGCAGCTCTTTGCGGCACCATACCAACAAGCCTATCATGATAAGTAGAAAAACAAGGTTGAAGGCAATAAGCTGACCTGACATACCCAAGCTGGTAAACGAGTGTACGGAAGTTTCTCCCAAGATACCGGAACGAGTAAGGTATGAGGCATAGATTACCAACACAAAACTTATCAAGGAAAGCAAAGTAGCCGTAAAATAACCATGTCCGGAATGATTGTATGCCAAGATGACGTGTACGGCTGCTATTAATGTCAACCATGGGATGATAGAAACGTTTTCGACAGGGTCCCATGCCCAAAAACCCCCAAAGTTGAGGGCTTCATAGGCCCAGAATGAACCCATAATGATTCCGGCACCCAATATCATAACAGCAAAGAGAGCCCATGGTAGACCGGGCTTCAGCCATTCTTTGTATTGTCTTTTCCATAGCCCTGCTGCCGCATAGGCAAAAGGTACTATCATGGATGCAAATCCTAAAAACAAGGTAGGAGGGTGAATCACCATCCAATAGTTTTGCAATAAAGCGTTAAGACCTTTACCATCAATCATGGAAAGATAGTTAGGATCTTTGAAAATAGGGGCATCCATAGCTTCACGCAACAAGATGAACGGAGAACTGCCGATACGGCTACCCAAAATTTCTACTCCCAACAGCATGCTGCCTAAAAAAGTCTGACACAACATGACAAAGGTCATCACCGGCGACTCCCATGACTTGGCACGGAAAAGCAGTACAGTGCCGATAACAACTTGCCAGAACATCCATAGCCAGAAGCTACCCTCTTGACCTTCCCAGAATGATGAAATAATATAATGTGTTGGAAGAGAAGTGTCAGAGTGTGACCACACATAGTAGTATTCGAACATGTGATTGTAAATCATGTAGAATAGCAGAGTACCTATGGTCACCACCGACAGGGCATTAATCATAAAGCCTATGCGGCCCATGGTTTTCCAACCCTTCTCTTCCGGTGATTTTGTCGCAAAAAAGTAACTGATAAAAGAAAATAAGGCTGCCCCAAAAGATAGCACTACAAAAAACTGTCCTATCTTACCAGGCAAAAGGTTTTCACCTACGTAGTTTATATCCATCGAAAATATCTGTTTTTTTATATTACAAAGAAGCCTGAACAGCGGAAGCCTCTTTCACTTCCATTTCCGTTTTATTGTACTTTGAAGGACATTTCATCAATATTTTGGAAGCAAGAAAAACATCCCCTTCCATTTTTCCTGTCAACACAATCTGTTCCGAACGTTCTATATCTTGTGGTTTAGAACCGTTGAATACTACCTTACACTCTGTACTGTCTTTGTCGTACATATAGAAAGAGAAGTGGTTCGGATCTTTTACCGGATCGTAAACCAAATCTTTTTCCTTATTCAACACCCCTACAACATAAAGCTCTGTCTTCTTTTCTTTCGCTTCGCTAAAGGTAGAATAAGTACTTGAATCCGTGTAAATCACCAAAATCATAGCAATTGCAATAGCTATGACTACAATCAGAATGATTGAACTTTTTTTCATGCCAATTTTTTAACTAA
Organism: Sphingobacterium thermophilum; assembly: GCF_039541675.1. NCBI lineage: Bacteria > Pseudomonadati > Bacteroidota > Sphingobacteriia > Sphingobacteriales > Sphingobacteriaceae > Sphingobacterium > Sphingobacterium thermophilum. The sequence continues at coordinate 498,259 of NZ_BAABGR010000015.1, forward strand.
ACCAACTGCAAAATTACGAAAAGCTAAGCGAAAGAGTGAATTTAGCAAGAATACCAGGGTATTTAGAATTATTCTAAATAGAATTTAAATAACTGATAATCAGCAGTAAGTTTTCTTGTTGTAAAAAGAAATAGTTCTTTGTTTAAATTTTACAGTATTCAGACAGCCTGCTCTTCCTCGGAAAGAATAAATTTTTCTTTGGAAAGTTTTGTAACGAGCATGGCGGCCACGGTGTCGCCAGTAGCATTTAGTACTGTGGCTAGAGGGTCTACCAATGCACCGATAATCATGATGGCAGGTACTGCTTCGTTGGGTATGCCGTAGATGGAAATCATAAGCATTTCACCGATAAAGCCGCCGTTAGGGATTCCTCCGGCTACGATGCTTACCAAAAGCGTAATGCCTACCGCGAGGATGAGGGTAGAAGGCTCGAAGAAGTTCCACTCCAAAATGGCAAAAGCCACATAAATTTTCAAAATAGAAGATATGGAAGAACCATTTTTGTAGAGTGTGTTGCCTAAGGGGATAACGACACTGCTGATGTAGTTGGGTATACCCATTTTTCCTGCTGCAAGGAGGTTTGCCGGTAGGGTGGCTAGGCTGCTACATGTGCTCAGTGCGGTCAGTGATGGCGTGATGTTAGCTCTCCAATAGTCTTTCATGCCTTTTCTACCATTGGCTAACAAGGCATAGAAGCTAAATACCACAAAGAAAAAGACTAATCCGAAAATGTAATAGAAAGCCAGTGGTTTGGCGTAGAAGCCGAATAGCTCCGGTCCCAGAGATTGTACCTGATAGGCAAAATAGGCACCAAGGCCTATAGGACCCAGCTGCATAATGATAGTTAGGAGGTTTTTCATAACCTCATTTCCGGCGATAAGGAAGGAAAGAAAGGGTTTCCCGGCTTCTCCACTTTTTCTTACCGACAGTCCTACAAGGAAAGAAAAAATCACGAATGCTAGTATATTTTGACGTGAAAGAAGGTTGACAAATTCCCCGACGCTGAGAAAGCGGACGATTTTATCTCCCCAGGTGTCATTGGCATTCGTACTCAGCGTTTCTGCGACGTCAGCACTCTCCTTTACCGCGGTCACGGGAAAGACCCACAACCCTGCTATTGTGAGTATGGCGGCAATGGCTATGGTACTTATGAAAACGAAAGACATCACACCCAGAATTTTCCCTAGCTTGTTGTTGCTTTCTATGTTGGCAATAGCGGAGGCAATCGCAAAAAAGAGCAATGGAATCACTGCTACAAACAATAGATTTAGGAAAATATCTCCAATAGGTTTGATATATGTCACCCAATCCGGAAACAATAATCCTATCAAACTTCCTACGGTAATACCTATCAATAAGAGGATGATGCTGTTATAATTTTTCAGAATAGCTTTCATACTGGAGATTCTCTACAGCTAAAATAGTTTTTTTGTTTTAGATTTGACAGAAAAAATAAGGATTATGGATTTTGTGACGACAGGAGATGGGTCGAGGACCCTATATAATGCAGAAGTAGGAGAACATTATCATTCCAAGCACGGCGCTTTACAGGAAAGTAAGCATGTGTTTTTAAAGTCGGGATTGCAGTTTTTTCTGGATCAAGAGCAGAGTAAAAGAGCGTCAGTGCTAGAAATAGGTTTCGGTACGGGACTTAATTTTATCCTTACGGCGGATTTCTGTCGTTCCAATGGTATTGATTTGTACTATTGCGGCATTGAAGCTTTTCCTTTGGGCAAGGAAGTCATTGCGCAAATCGGTTATGCCGATTATGTGGATGCTGCAATATGGGAGAGTTATATTGAAAATTATGAGGAGGCCTTGCGGCATTCCGTGGCCATGGATGCTAATATACTACTCGAAATCGCCCATACTAAGGTGATGGAATTCACTTCCGAGAAGATGTTTGATGTTGTATATTTCGATGCCTTTGCGGCAGTACATCAGCCTGAAATGTGGACAGAAGAGACGTTGGCACATGTGTCACAGTTTTTAAAGCCTGGAGGCGTATTTGTAACCTATGCTATAACGGGAAATCTGAAGCGCAGTATGAGAGCTTTAGGCTTCTCCATAGAAAAAGCACCTGGAGCTCCCGGAAAAAGAGAAATGCTGAGAGCGGTAAAAAATAGCTAGAAAGGGGAAAAAATTCCCCTTTTATCTTTTGTCAGCGATTAGTGACCGTGAGTACCGTCAATGCCGTGTGCATGTCCATGTGCTAACTCTTCTTGAGTTGCTGGACGAACGTTTAAGATTTCGATGTCGAAACTTAAAGTTTTGCCTGCCATTGGGTGGTTTAAGTCAGCGATAACCGCTTCAGGAGTGACATCCACTACTACAGCGCGGAATTGGTTACCTTGGTTGTCTTGAAGTGGCAATACATCGCCCAACGAAGGTAATCCTAAATCTTTAAACATATCTGCCGGCAATTGAGCGATAGCTCTATCATCTCTTTCGCCGTAAGCATCAGCCGCCGCCAAGTCGAAAGAAATCTTATCGCCTTGTTGAAGACCGGCGATGTTTTCTTCGAATTTTGGCAACATCATTCCAACACCAAATAAGAATGTCAATGGATTTTCTGTTGTTGTCTGTTCAACAAACTGTTTTTCACCGTTTTCTTCGATTGTGTGAAGAATGTAATTCAACGTTACTACGTTGTTGTTTTCTATAATCATTGTTTAATGTTTGTGAGAGCTTCCTCTCGTTTATTATTTAATTAATTCTAACAAATCTGTAATCGACGACTGCGGTAGACTACATGTTTTATTTCGACAAAGGTATGCTTTTGATTTCAATAGTTCTCTATTTACTAACAACGGAAGTGTACTTTTTGTTCCTCCGAGATAAATTTTGTTGGGAATATACTTCTTGTTGTCAAGCTCTTTGCGCCATGCTTGGGCTGTGGGGCCTGTCAGGGCAATCTCGTGGACGCCATAATGATGTTCCAACAGCTGTATAGCCCAGTTTGAATAGGCCGAACCATAGCTTTTTATGTATGGAAATACATTGGCGAAGATTTGGTCGGCAATAGCGGTAAAGTTTTCTTCATCAAACAACAGTCCTAAACGGTAGAGCTGTCTTACCATGGTAGACGAGGAGGAAGGAATGACGTTATCCATGATTTCGGACTTACGAGTGATGAGCTCCTCGGTGTTGTTGGCGGTATAGTAGAAAGTTTTACCTTCCTCATCATAGAAGAGAGTAATAGCTTTTTCCGCAAGAACTTTGGCTTTGAGTATCCATTCTTCGTCGAAGGTAGTTTCATAGAGTGCGACAAATGCTTCTATAGTGCAGGCGTAGTCGTCAAGGAAGCCGCTGATGCTGCGGTTGCTGTCCTGTGGCTGATGCAGTAGTTCATCACCGACAGAGCAATAATCCTCTATGAAGCGGGCCGTGTTTTTTGCCAAAAGCAGATGTTCTTCTTCTCCGAAGGTACGGTAAGCATCTGTGAGGCCTTTCAACATGAGGGCATTCCAAGAGGTAAGCTGCTTATGATCCAGTCCGGGGCGTGCCCTACGGCAGCGATAGTCCAGCAGCCTACTTTTTATGTCTTTGAGGTGGGCGTCCCATTCTTCCTCCGTAAAGCCGGCTTCATGGATGAGCCGGCGGTCTTCGCCCCGCACGAACAGTACATTTACCTGTTCTTCTGACCAATTGCCGTCTTTGGTCACATTAAAATAATGTCTTGCCAGTTCGGCATCCTCTGCAAGGATGTCAAATTCGTCGTAGTCGAAGGTATAAAATTTACCTTCTACACCTTCGCTGTCGGCATCTAGGGCTGAATAGAAGCCTCCATTATCAGCTAGCATTTCTCTTTTTGCCCATTCTATGGTTTCAAAGACCACATTTTTGTAAAGTAAGTTAGGGCTTTGCTGGTAAGCCTCACTATAAAGGCTGATAAGCTGTCCGTTGTCGTACAGCATCTTTTCGAAGTGCGGGACGTGCCATCTCCCATCTACAGAATAGCGGGCAAAACCTCCTCCAATATGGTCGTAAATACCACCATTGGCAATCTTTTCTAGGGTGAAATGTACATGCTGCAATGTTTCTTCATCTTTGGCTAACACAGCATATCTAAGGAGAAAGAGCCAGTTGTTGGGTAAGGGAAACTTTGGTGCTCGTCGATAGCCACCGTGTTGCGTGTCAAATTGAGCTTTCCACGGCTTAACAACAGCTTCTATATTAGCAAATGTATATTGTTCGGGAATAGGGGCTATAGGTAGCCTTTCTGCTTTGTGTATTCCTGCGGTAAGACGCTCCGCATAATCTATTGCTATTTCCGGGGTTTCTTCCCACATTTTGGCGATTTGCAAGAGCACATTTTGCCAGTCATGTGGCTTAAAATAGGTGCCTCCATAGATTGGCCTGCCGTCAGGAAGACAGATGACATTTAATGGCCATCCGCCGGAGTTGGTCATCAGCTGAACGGCAATCATATAGATTTGATCGATGTCGGGACGTTCTTCACGATCCACCTTCACGGATATAAAAAAACGGTTCATCGTCTCGGCGATGGCATGGTTTTCAAAACTTTCCCTTTCCATGACATGACACCAATGGCAAGCTGAATAGCCAATACTTACGATGATGAGCTTATTTTCTTTTTGTGCCCTCTCTAAAGCCTCCTTGCCCCAGGGGAACCAGTCCACAGGATTATGGGCATGCTGCCTAAGATAAGGTGAATGTTCGTGTTGAAGTCTGTTTGCCATAAGCTACGAAGGTACTGAAATTTATTCTGTGATAATAGTTTCTAAGTCTGCAGTTCCTCCTGATAGTGTATCGAAGTCAAATCCTTCAGGTAAGATAATTTTTGCCGCATGTGCCGTTTTAAGCTCTATGTAACTATTGCAGAGGTAGTTGGTTAGTTCGGACAATCCTGGATTGTGACCGAAAACCAAAAGGGTATCCACAGCGGCAGACACTCGGTTGATGACGTCTAAAATGTCTCGGTGATATGCTTCGTAAAGCGACTCTTCCAGCTGAATATTCCCTATCGGATAGCCTATATGATTGCAGAATATTTCTGCTGTTTGTTTGGCACGTGATGCAGTGGAGCTTATAACTCGGATAGAACCTTCCTTCAGATGGCCTTGGAGTTTGACAGCTACCGTGTTGGCACGCTGAACGCCTTCATCTACGAGGTTGCGATCAAAATCTTTCTTTAAAAAGGAATGCTCTTCAGCTTTGGCATGTCTGATAAGATATAATGTCTTTGTTCCCATTATATAAAGATACTATTTTTACAGTAAGTGTAAGTAAGTTCTTGCTTCTCTCGAGGAAATCATTATTTTTGCGAACAAATATTACAGAGAGGTGTCCGAGTGGTTGAAGGAGCTACCCTGGAAAGGTAGTATACGGGCAACCGTATCGAGGGTTCGAATCCCTTCCTCTCTGCTTAAACAATACAAAACCAACTGATTTTTCAGTTGGTTTTGTTGTTTTTATGCCCAGCCATAAAAAACAATTTCACTAAAAAGAAACATAAGTTTAAATTATTCTTTACTTTTAGTGGTTGAAATACAGTGTTTTACTTTTTATTAAATGTAAATTGCTCCGAATCTTACCTGTACACTTATATTAGAATCTACCTCTTATGGCAAGGAGTATTTTTAATATACTGTTCTTAATTATTGCTTTGATCAGTAACACCGTGGGTCAAAGTAATAAGAAAAGTATAAAGATTGGCTTGATTGCTGCCCCCTCAATATGCTGTTTTAGAACTGTCGGATGATCGATTAATTATCACAGGTTTTGGTCGGATGATTTCGTGAGAGTTTATTTATGGACACAATTAAATCATGCTGCTATGACCAAAAGTAATTTAATCGAGATGAATAATATGGGCATTGTTGTAGCTTCATTGGACAAAGCCATCTCGTTTTTTGAAGAAATTGGACTTCAGTTGGAGAGAAGAACCATGGTAGAGGGAGAATGGCCTGGACGGGTAACAGGTCTTGGAGATCAGAAAGTTGAAGTAGCTATGATGGTGACTTCTGATGGACATAGTAGACTAGAACTTTCTCAATTTATATCGCCTCAAGTGGTTGCAGATTATAGAATGGCGCCGGTAAATTCACTTGGCTATCTGCGCCTTATGTTTCGTGTGGATAATCTTGAAGAGTTGCTGGACCGTTTATTAAAGCAGGAGGCCGAAATGGTAGGAGAGGTCGTGAATTTTGAAAATGTTTATAAACTGTGTTATATACGTGGGGTAGAAGGATTGTTGATCGGATTGGCAGAGCAGCTTGGTGACTTGACGACGAATGATATAGTGGAATAAATGGTAAATTCGTTACCTTATTCTTTTTTGAAACTGTTTTAAAATAGCAGCCGATAGCGCTTTTAATTTCAGTAAGGAAGATAGATAAAATCCCCAACTCAATATCTTGTTTTTGAATATTTTCTTTGGGCGTTGTTGGTCCCAAACTTCAAAAGTAACATAGTCGTAATCGAGGGCTTTTAAGATATTTAAATCTATGGTTGTAGGATGAGCAGAAAATAATCGACTTCCATGTCTAAGTGTTTTTAAGGAATATGAGTCCGACCTTAGGATAAAATCTTTTGCCTGCTGTTGCACGACGTACGAACCATAGGTTTCGTATTCGGAAAAGCCAGAATGGGATAGATGTTGTTTTTCGATATGATCTAATACTGTGAAACACCATGATTGCTCTCTATTTTTTTCTTGGATGGTGTGGATGAGGCTTTGCATGACAGCAGTATTGATTACCATATGTTCGGTGATGAAAGACGGTGAAATTTGCTTTTTTATCCCCAGAAGTCTGTATAAAGTGTCAAAATAGGGAGGGTGATATTCTTTACTGTGATGAATTAAAACCTTTTCTTCTTCAAAAAAATGGATTGTCCGTAGCGGTACAGTGTCCGCATCCCAAATCAGATAGTGCGGTGTCTGACAATAATAGGCTGCCTGCATCTTGAGGAATTGCTGATAATACCATCCGGCTCTTTTCCTCTGGGCATTATGACGGATAAAATATTGTTCTAAAGTCGAAAGAGAAATCTCAGGAATGAGGGTGTCCTCGTCTATAAAAATAATATTGTCCTGCGTAAGCAGCTTTTCTCTAAGGACGTTTATAAGTGACGATGAAGAAATTATAAGAATTCTGTGGAACTCAAAGTGTTTGATAAGACAAGCAATTGTCTTCTCTGCAATCTTAAGATGATTGTCGCCAATGCATATTACAATATCTAATGGTGTTTCTTTCATAACAGGATAAAGTGATCCAACAGTAGAGCTTTAGGATCTGCTTCCGGAAGGTTGATCCATTTTTTCGGAGCTATCACGATTTTATCGGGTCGGCTGTTGAGCCAAGCAGCCCACCAACTGAAGCTACTATTCGCGATAATATGATGATGGCAGAGGCTCATCAGCTGCATGTCACGAAAACTGTCTTCTCCTCTGTTCCAGTCCACATATAAGGCTTCTTCTGAGTTGAAATTTTGCCGACACCATGCAATATCATTTGAAAAGAAGACAAACAGAGGATTAGGCATAATAAATTTGATGTAGTCTATAGCTTTTCTATAATAGTTAAGGTCACATAGCCCCCCCAATGTCGGATGATTGAGATAGTCACCTCTTCGTACATGAATGCTGGCGACGCTGTTGTGATGCTGGATTTTCTTCAGTAGCTTCTCGTTTTGGGGATCGTTGATTTTAGGAAATTTCAAATTCTGACGAAGTTCCTCCTCTACGAGATCTACATAGCGGTGGTGTTGCCAGTAGCCATTGAGATATTTAGTTTTTGGGGAAAGAAGAACTTCCTCGGAGAAACAGAATTCTGGCTGTTCTATCATGTAGCAAGCGTCCGTATTGAAGCATTTGCGTAAGACTCGATAGATAAAGCGTGGTCTTCTTGGGGCATACAGCTTTTTCTCGAAAGAGGTGATATGCGGTAAATTAATATTAAAAGCCCGTTGCAGTTCGTAGCCATGGTGTATGTTATATAATTCAAATTCAGAATAGTCTACTTTGACCTTATGCCCGTATTTTTTAAGCCCGAGAAATAGGGCATATTGGAAAATCTGATTACCTAATCCGGCGTGGATTTTAACAATTTTCATAGTGATATCATGAAGTGGTATAAGGATTCTGCAGTGTGCGGTCGCTCATAAATCGATTTAATCTTTGCAGCAAGCGTGACCTTTCGCGGGACGATGAAAGAAGCTCTAAGATGATGCCGTGGCGTTGCTTTTTAGTAGGGTCTGACGTTACGAGATACCGGTACTTGGAGGCTAGTTTCAGCCTTAAACGTCTTATTTTGCTTTTGTATTTGGGATTTTTCAGCTTCCATAAGGCGTTATAGTAGTCTATAATCTTATATGAGTTGCGTATATTGCTGTTGAGCTTTTCCCAATAGTCGTAGGAGAGCCGTTCCTGTGGTACATAATGCTTAAGTTTTAAGTCGGAAGAATAATACAGTTGATATCCCTTTAATATTAAGCGCAAGCAGTATTCTGTGTCTTCAGCGATATAAATATCTTCGATGCCGTTGTCGAATAGCAGGCTAGGGTGTTCCGCGTACATCTTTTCGTATAATTCCGTTTGGGAAACCATTCCGGCTCCCCATAGATGTTTTCTTTCCGTAACGTCGCCGTCTTTTCCCTGACTGCCTATGGCATAGCATCCTTGATTATTTTTGAACCATTTCGGTAGCTTCTCTGGGGTATGTTCAAAGACAGGCTCGCTATAACTTCCTATAGCACCGATATAAGGTTTATTATGGATTAGTTCGAAAGCTTTTGCTACATAATTCGGATATAACCAGTTATCATCATCTACCACAATGAAGTATTGATAATTTGCGTGGCTAATTCCTCTATTTAAGGCGTGAAATTTTCCTTTTTTAGGCTCACTGTAAAAAGATAAAGGTATTTTTTTGCTTTCGAAGAGGGAAGAATAGTTTTTTACGTTGGAAAGAGTGTTGTCTGAAGAGTTGTTGTCTATGAAAATCACTTCCCAAGAAAGAAAAGAGGGGATTTTTTGTTCTAAAATAGCTGATAATGTAGCTTTTATCTTTTTTTCTCCGTTATAAGAACAAATTATGACGGAAATTCCTTCCGTTCTGTTAGTGGTTTTCATCCTAAAAATTAATTTTTTTGCTTGTACGTATTATTTTGGTTTGTTTTTTGAGCTTAGTTTAATTGTTGTTTTACTATAAAACGAAAAAAACAACGAAATGATACACTTTATAGTGACATTTTACATTTATTAACATATAAAAATGTAGCTATCGTACGCTAATATCGTTTTAATTATAGTAGGTTTGTGATATAATATGAAAGTTGCATTAATTATTTCTACTTACAACAGTCCAGAAAAGTTAAATCTATGTCTTAAAAGTGTTCAGCAGCAGGATCTTCTTCCGGATGAAATATTGATTGCTGATGATGGCTCGGATAGAAGGACGAAGCAGCTCATTGATTATCATAGATCATTAATGGAGGTACCTCTGATACATGTGTGGCATGAAGATAAAGGATTTAGAAAATCTTTAATACTTAACAAGACTATAGCGAAGTGTACGGCAGACTATATTATTCAGGTTGATGGAGATGTGATTTTGCACCCCTCTTTTGTGAGGGACCATGTAGATTTTGCTAAGCCAGGCTCTTTGGTTAGGGCAAGTCGTATTTATCTGAACCGAGAGCTTACGGAGCTAAAGCTGTCTAAGGATGATATAAAGGTCAATTATTTTGAAAAAGGTATTTCGAATTTCTTCAGCCAGTTCAGGATGCCTTTTTTGCGTAAGTTTTTTGAAAAAAACTATAAGGTGAAGGGCGATGAGAAGTGGGAAATTCATGGTTGTAATATGGCTTTTTGGCGTGAAGATGCCATAAAAGTCAACGGGTATAATGAAGATTTTGTGGGGTGGGGCCCTGAGGATAAGGAATTTGTCGCCCGTCTGTTGAATTTAGGATTGGAGAAACGATTTCTGAAGTTTGGCGCTATAGTATATCACTTGTGGCATAAGCTCAACAGCAGAGAAAATCTTTCCCTGAATGAAGAGATTTTTAGACGAACCAAGGAAAGTAAAGTGTACTTTTGTGCTAACGGCATCAATAAGTATTTGTCCAACTGCTAAAGATTGTAATGACTGCAGATTTAATTATCACCACTTACAATAGGCCTGACGCCTTATCCTGTGTGTTACACTCGGTGAGACGTCAGACCGTTTTACCGCTTAACGTTATTGTCGCTGATGATGGTTCAACGCTGGAAACAAAAGTCCTGATCCAAGAGTTTCAGAAATCCTTTCCTACGACTTTGATTCATTCATGGCACGAGGATAGGGGATTTCGCGCTGCCGAAGCCCGCAATCTAGCGTTGTCTAAGGTGCAGTCGGACTACGTAATCCTCATTGATGGCGATATGATTCTTGATGAACATTTCGTGGAAGACCATCTGCGGTTTGCCCAAAGAGGTTATTTCCTTCAGGGCGGAAGGGTCATGATGACGCAGGAGAAGACAGAGCAGGTTGTTCAGAACCCAACCTCTCCTTTGAAAACTAATATTTTCGACAAAGGGTTAGAAAGTCGTCTGGAGAAGAGGATTACCTCTTTCCGCTCTATGCTGTTGGGAAAGCTGACCCTCAAAGAGCTTAGAAACAAAAATAAGGTCCGCTCATGCAACATGTCCTTTTATTATGAGGATTTGGTGAAGGTGAATGGCTTCAATAATCTTATATTTGGATGGGGAAGGGAGGATAGTGAGCTCGTAGAACGTCTGCTTAATGCCGGAGTTAAAGGAAGAATTATTAAGTTTGTGGCTATGGGATATCACCTTTACCACAAGGAAGAGTCGAGGCAGTCTTTGGAGCGTAATGACGCTATTCTTCGAAATACCATTACCCAAAAACTGACCTATTGTGAAGACGGCTTGTCGCGATTTCTTACGGAAGGTGCTTTTGTCGGCGGAAGATGATCAATTTCAAGAAGGTATTTTTAAAAGACAGAAATAATAAACTGGCTTATTATGTAAAGACTATACTCAAAAGTGTGTTGCCTTATCCGTATTGCCGGTGGAGAAAAGACAGGCTCATCAGATACTATGACAAGCTGGACAAGGCTTATATCCAATCCAGGGTGGACTATTACAATAAGCTGGATACCATTACTTCCTTAAGTGCAGATGCTATTGCTGTTAAAGACTACAAAATTCCCGATAAAATCAGAGTCTATTACTTCGATAGTATAGAATACCTGCGGTATTTCGATAGGCATTTCAAGTTTGAGATTATTCCCGGCGATGTCATTCATGTGCCTTCGTGCCCTGCCATTGTGAAAAGCAGACCTATTCATGGTGACAATGTCAACTCAGTGCTGCTAAATCTGGATAAGGCACGACATTTTAACTTTATACGGGATGACATTCCTTTTGAGAAAAAGAAAAATCTTTTGGTAGGGCGTAGTGGTTTTTCACAACCTCATAGGGCCCGTTTTTTCGACATGTATGCTCAGCATCCATTATGTGACATAAAGAAGGCTGCCCGCAAATCTGATCCAGACTTCTTATCTATCCCTCAGCATTTGAACTATAAGTTTATCTTAGCCTTAGAAGGTAACGACGTGGCAACAAACTTGAAGTGGATAATGTCGTCCAATTCCATTGCGGTGATGCCCATGCCTACCTACGAAACCTGGTTTATGGAAGGTACATTAATACCGGATTATCATTTTATCTGTATCAAACATGATTATTCGGATCTGGAGGAGAAGTTGAATTACTACATAGAACATCCAGCAGAGGCATTGCGCATCGTGGAAAATGCACACAGCTATGTAGACCAGTTTAAAGACAAGAAGCAGGAAGATATTATCTCTTTGCTGGTGTTGGAAAAATATTTCAAATTCACCGATCAGGACAAAGTGTGATAAAGTGCGTTCCATTGAGCAGCAATCTTGTCATCATTGAATTGCTGCACATATTCTAATGCGTCGTGAATCATTTTTTGGCGTAGGCTGCTATCTTGCAATACCTTTTCTATGGCGTGTCGTAGCTCTTCGATATTCTGAGGATCGACATAGAGGGATGAAGGACCTCCTGCTTCGGGAAACACACCGGAACGGGTGGTAATGACGGGCGTACCACTGTATAGTGCCTCAATGATAGGTATGCCGAACCCTTCGTACATGGAAGGGTAGACAAAAGCCTCTGCCATAGCGTATATCGTAGAAAGCTCTTCCATGGTAAATCCCTGCAAAAGCTGTATCCTACCCTGAAGGCCTCGCTCTTCAATATATTTTTTGATACTGTCCGAATATTTGGTCTCCTTGCCGATGACAATCAAGGGGATGTCTAACGTTTCTATAGCTTTGACAATCTGAAAGGCATTCTTTCGAGGCTCAATAGATCCTACATTCAGGATGAAATTTTGTGGCAGGTTATATTGTCTGCGAAGCTGGTCCTTAGCCTCTTGGCTTTTGGGGATTTTGAACGCAGGGTGACAGCCCTGATATATGACTTCTATCCGGCCATCCTCTACGTTGTAGTATTCTACGATATCCTGTTTTGTCTGCTGACTTATGGCAACCACCTTGTCGGCATGGTTTACTGCATATCTAAATTTCTTATTATAAATTGCCCGGTCAATAGGTTTGTAAAGATGAGGCAACTTTAAGAAAATCAAATCGTGAATGGTCACCACAGACTTGATGTTCGTGTGGTCTAATCCTACTGGAATTTCTCCTGATAGTCCGTGGTAAATGTCTATTTGGTCTTTGACCAAATCGCTCACTATCCATTTATTGCGCCACAGGCTAGGAAAAGTGCTGGCAAGTATTCCTGAAGGTGTTTTTACGGTGTCGTCACCCAAACCTATGAATTTAGGGGTGTATTTTATGTATTCGTTTTGAGGATAATAGGTTTCCAGTATACGAATAAGGTCGCGGCTGTAGTTGCCAAGACCTGATTTATTCAGAAAATATCGTTTAGCATCAAATCCTATTCGCATACCTTTTTAATTTTTTCTATGACAGCTTCCGCCGAAATGAGGTCTATGGCTTCCACGCCATCGCAGTCACAGGGTTTATTGCCATATACTGATGAAGGCCGATTTGGATGTTCTACCTGAATACAGTCTTCGTATTGCTGTCCGTATCCCAAGAATCCTGCATAAGGATGTGTTGCTCCCCATATAGAGAGGCAGCGTGTGCCTACGAGCGAAGCCATATGCATTCCCGAGCTGTCCATGCTTATCATCAGATCTAGGTGTGAGATAATATCCAGCTCTTGAGATAGGTTGAAGCTGCCGATAGTGTTATATACATGTGGATACTTGCTGGACCAACCTTCGGCAACAGCTTTCTCCTTTTCCCCACCCCCAAAGATAAAGACTTCGTATATGTCCCTTGAGGCAAGATAGGCTATTATCTTTTCCATCTTTTCCAATGAGAGGACTTTGTAGCGGTGCTGTGCGAAAGGAGCGATACCTATTTTCTTCTGATCGGAGCTCAGTGGGCCTAAAAGTTTAGTCGGTATCAATCTATAATCTTTTTGCAGCTTGTGGCTTAAGATAAGGGGAAAGCCCAACTGTCGGAAGACTTCGGCATACCTTTCTGTGGTAGGGGTCAGTGGTGATTTTATCTTGTTTTTTGGACGCGTGAGGGCAGTCTTTTCCTGGCGGCCTTTGTCCAACACCTGTACTTTGAAGCCTGCAAGTTTAAAGAAAAAGCCTACAACTCTACTACGGAGGTTGTTGTGTAGGTCAGCAATGTAGTCCGGCTTATATTCTTTCAATTCCTTGAAGAGAAGGTAAAGTCCGGTAAGCCCCCTATGTTTGTAGTTGGGGTCCAAGATATGGAATCTGACACGTGGAATACGCTCGAAGAATGCTGAAAACAATTTGCGGGATACGATAATAATTTCGGTATCCTCATGTTGTTGTTGAAATTCTTTGAGAACAGAAGCGACCATAGCAACGTCGCCCATTGCCGAAAAACGTGTTACGATGATCCGCTTCATGATTTTTATTTTTTCGCCCCGTAAAGGACAGGGTTAAGGTTTGGGTCGTTATACATCTTCATCTGTTTATAGACTTTCATGTACTTACGTCCCGCAGCAATATCTTCCAAAAGTTCGTCTATGCTTTGTGATAGGTCTTTCTGCTGTTCCAATAAGACATCCAGTTTTTCCCGGCAGGCATCGATATGCGCTTGGTCCACGTCAGTGCGCAATGTCTCTAGGCGCATGTGATAGATTTTTAAGGCTAGTATGGATAATCTGTCTATGGCCCAAGCAGGACTTTCGGTATTGATTTTGGCGTCAGCAAGAGGTTTTACATCGGCAAACTTTTGCAGATAGTAGCTGTCAATATATTCTACCGTATCGGTGCGCACCTGATTTTGCTTGTCAATACGTCTTTTCCAATAGAGTCCTTCTTTAGGGTCAATCTCCGGATTACGTACTACATCTTCCATGTGCCATTGTACGGTGTCAATCCAGCATTTCAGATACAATAGATGTTCTAAGCTGTCCGACGGGTAAGGATTGGAAATCGGATGATCAATAGCGTCGTGAACGTGGTAATCTTCGATAGCACGTTGGAATATGGAATTTGCTGTAGTACTAATCATAGTGCAAATATAAAAATTATGATGAGCCTATGGAGCTTATTTGAATAATGATAATAATATTCCAGGGAAAATTCCTAGCATCAGAATAGCTATGCCCAATATAATCGAAAGGACATAAACTACTTTTGTGTCAGCAACTGAAGATGTTTCTTTCTCCTCACCTTTGCGCAAGAAAGCAAACAAAGGAATTTTAAAATAGTAGAATAAAGATATCACCGATGTCAACGCTCCTGTAATCAAAAGAATGAGATAATACGGATTGTTGTTAAACTGGAATAAGTCGAAAATGGAGGTGAAGACAAAAAGTTTACCTACGAATCCTGCCGTAGGAGGCAGTCCCACCAAAGATATACCCAATACGGTGAATGCCGAAAAGAGAAGAGGATAATTTTTCCCTAAACCTTTGTAATCTTCCAGCTGTACACTTCCTATTCGTCTTTCCAACACATCGATGAAACCGAAGACTCCGAGATTCATAAGCGTATAGACAGCAATATAGTAAAGAAGAACCTGAGGTTCGGACGCTAGGTTACCTACTATGGCCATCAATAGAAATCCGGTATGCCCTATCGATGAGTAGGCCATCATACGCTTGATGTTGGTTTGACGTAAGGCGATCAGATTTCCTGCTAACATTGTCACTATGGCAGCAACACTGATTAGGATAAGTACCAGTTCGGAGAAATAAAAAGAAGAGGAAGTCCATTCTTCGAAAAGGCGAGCTAACAGCACTAGCACTCCTACTTTAGGTACGGTGCTTAAAAATGCGGTAATAGGAGTGGGCGCTCCTTCGTACACATCTGGAGACCACACATGGAAAGGCACGAAACTCAGCTTGAACCCTATTCCGGCAAACATAAATAGCAGTGCAACGGTCAAAAGAATCTTTGGCGCTTCGATAAGTCCTTGTATATGTTCGAATGCCGTAAAATCAAGATTCCCCGTGAAACCATAGAGCAACGACAACCCGTAAAGCATGACGGCCGCAGAAACCGATCCGAAAAGAACATATTTCATGGCGGCCTCCGATTGCTTTTTGCTTTCGGAAAAAAATCCTACCAGAACGTAAGAACTTATCGAAACAGTCTCAATAGCGATGAAAGCCATGAGCCAGTTGGTAGTCATCGTCAGGATGTTCAATCCTAAGCCCGCAGTAAGCAATATGCTATATGCATCACCTAATTTTTTGTCCAGCTTTTTATGTTGGAAATGCTGTTGTACAAAAACTACCGAAAAAAGCAGTGCTACAAGCTGTATACCTCTTGCAAAGACGGAAAAGTTATCGACGGTGAGCATACCGAAGATACCTTGCTGAGACTGCTCGTACTGAGAAGTAACACATAAAAAAGAAACTACAATACCTAAGACTGTGACTACGAAAGAACAATACTTCCAATGTTTATCCAAAAACAGGGTAGCCACAATACTTCCCAAGAAGGCAACAGCCAAAGCCAACTCTGCCTTCAGGAAAGGAAGAGAAGCGATGATCTGATCTAAAATATGAGGTAATTGTAAGTTGATATCTTGCATTATAGATATTGTGAAACCAAAGTGACCAAATTAAGTACCGTAGCGTTCATTTTGTCAAATACTAGGGAAGGCATAATACCCAACACCAAAGCTAATGCTAAGGTAGGGAAAAGGATGATGCGCTCCCGGAGTGTAACGTCGGTCAATGCTATAGCCCATGCTTCACCACCTTTGAAGCGTGTCTGTCCGAAAAACATACGCTGTAAGGTCCACAGAAAATAAGAGGCACTGAGTAGGATACCTACAGAACCTGCTATAGCCATCCAACGTGGAATGCCTGTGCCTACCGACTCTGCATTGAAAGTTCCGATGATGACAAATGCTTCTCCAATAAAGGCTGAAAAGCCGGGTAAGCCTAGCGATGCGAAGAATGCCACAGCAACAAATCCCGTATATGCCGGCATATGTGTTGCCAAACCTCGGAAATTGTATATATAGCGGTCGTGCACGCGATCATAAATGACTCCTACAAGGAAGAATAGGGCTGCCGAAAGAAAACCATGTGACAGCATCTGGAACATGGCGCCGGAGATACCTTCTGCCGTCAGTGCCGCCACGCCTAGCAGCACGAATCCCATGTGTGAGACAGAAGAATAGGCTATCATTCGCTTTAAATCTTTTTGCGCTAGGGCGTTCAGCGCCCCATAAAGGATGGATATTATTCCTAAGAGGGCGAGCCACCAGTTGGCTTGTGCAGCAGCGTCAGGAAAGATGCTATAGCATACCCTGATGATGCCATATCCTCCCACCTTGAGCAGTACCCCTGCTAGAATAATAGAAACCGGTGTTGGAGCCTCTACGTGGGTATCCGGTAGCCAAGTGTGGAAAGGAACTACAGGCACCTTGATGGCGAAAGCAACGAACAAAACTATAAATCCTAACATCCGTGCAGGAATGCCTTGCACTTCATAGTAGTTGTTAAGATATGCGAAAAATGAACCGTCAACATAGTTTTCGGGGTTCATCATATGCAGCATGTTGAACGTATGCGCTCCCGTCGCCGGATTGGTCACCGAGAAATAAAGACCAACGATAACCAATAGCATAAATACTGACCCGAACAAAGTGTAGATAAAGAATTTTATCGCTGCATATTCACGGTTTGCTCCTCCCCATATCCCGATAAGGAAGTATAGTGGTAGCAGCATCACTTCGTAAAAAATGTAGAATAAGAAAAAGTCCAGTGCGCAGAAAATGCCCATTACAGCTGTGTTGAGCAACATCAGCAAGGCGAAATAACCTTTAGCATTTTTGGTGATATTCCACGATGCTCCTATGGCCATCAACATGACAAAAGCACTGAGGATAAGTAAAGGAAGGGATATGCCATCCACGCCAAGGAAATAATCTATCTCCAATTTACCTAAGCTTCCCAAATCCAAACGTATCCATGGAAGCTGCTCGATAAATTGAAATCCTTGGAGATGGTTTATGCCATTCAAGCTGCTATCAAACTGCCCATACAGCCATGCTGACAAAAAAAGCTGTATAACCGTGAAGGCTAAGGCGATGAATTTGTAGCTTTGACGCCATATAGAAGGAAGCACCAAGATCAAAGCTGATGCTACCAAGGGTAAGAATATGAGTAGAGAGAGTAATCCCATTTTATCGTAATATCAAATAAATTATTCCAACCAAAATTACTGTCAAGGCAAAGCCAAGATAGTTCTGTAGCCTTCCGTTCTGCACAAAACGAAAGATATTTCCTATAATATAGGCTAGAGCGGCAATACCGTTGACAATGCCATCTACAATATGTTTGTCTATCCATGCTATAGCCTGTCCCAACATACGGACAAGTGGTGAGAAAGCATTGATAATACCGTCTATGATATACTTATCGAACCAGTAGCTTACTTTTCCTAGGCCAAGAGTAGGGTTAACCCATATCCGCATAAGCCAATGATTTAAATTGAATTGATTTTGGGTGTAAAGAATCCATCGGCTCTTATCGTTTAGTGGATACCTGCCTTGAACATACCAGCTGTATCCCACCCACCAACTTATCAATGCGGTAAGTGTCAAGGTCAAAGGGACTATGCTGTGTAAGATGTGAACGGAAGGGAAGAGGCGTTGTACGGCCAACCCATTCATAATCGGTGCATGAGCATACGAGAACGGATGTACAGAAAAGACTAAAAATAAAGCTCCCACTGTCAAAAAGGCCATAGGCAGAAGCATAGTGCTAGGTGCCTCATGCATAGTATGGAGATCTGCTATTTCTGTTCGCAACTTACCAAAGAAAGCTTTAAAAATCAACCTTCCTATATAAAAGGCTGTAAGGATACTTACCACACTTAACAGAATAGGAATTACCAGATAAACACCTCCTTTTTCGAGTGCCCACTCGAAGGATGAGATCACTATGGCATCTTTAGAAAGAAAGCCAGAAGTCAGTGGAAATCCAGCAAGAGCTAAAGACGCTATGCTCATCATGATAAATGTTTTCGGCATATATTGTTTGAGACCTCCCATATTTCGTAGGTCTTGCGGGTCAATATCTAAATTATGATGCTGTTTCAGATGTGTCATCTCATGGATGACAGCACCAGCACTGAGGAAGAGCAGACATTTGAAGAAAGCATGTGTGGTCAAATGAAACATAGCTGCATCCCACGCGCCAATGCCAACACCTACCATCATGTAGCCTAGCTGTGAGATGGTAGAAAATGCCAATATCTTTTTGATGTCGTATTGTGCTAAAGCAAAAATGGCAGCAAAAGTAGCGGTAATAGTTCCTACCAGCGCGATGATGAGCAGTACTACATCATTAAATAGTGGAAAGATGGTGCTTAACAAAAACACGCCGGCAGCCACCATAGTAGCCGCATGTATGAGCGATGAAACGGAAGTGGGACCTTCCATAGCATCGGGTAGCCACAGATGTAGTGGAAACTGAGCAGACTTGGCCATGGCACCTAGGAAAAAACAAATACCCGCAGCGGTAATCCATCCCATATTCTTGTCGACGATAGACTGATGCATAAGACCGCCATCACCAAACAGATCTACAATATCCAAAGTACCGAAGGTCGTAAACAGAATAGCAAGTCCTATTAAAAAGCCTAGGTCGCCGATGCGGTTCATCAGAAATGCCTTCTTATTGGCTTGTACGGCAGCGTCTTTTGTAAACCAAAAGCCTATTAGCAAGTAAGAGGCAAAACCTACCAGCTCCCAAAAAATGTACATCATCAGCAGGCTTTTGGAAATGGTAAGGCCCAACATGGCAAAACAGAATAGGCTAAGATACATCCAATAACGGTGGATGCCGGAATCGCCCTTCATGTAGGATTTGGAATAAATATGAACCGGTAAAGCTATCAGACAGACGATGAGCTGCATCAATACGGAGAGGTTGTTGAGAAGAATACCTACCGCAAACCTTTGTTCCCCTATAGTAAACCACTCATAATTGCTGTATTGGATCTCTTGGTTCCAGATTACGGGAAATACGAATACAGCAGAAATAAGGGTGCTTAATACTATTGAAATAATGGAAAATATCCCCGATGTGGACCTTCGACCCGCTATCGCCTGAATAAGGAAGGCAATAAAAGGTAGCAGTACGACGAGCGTACTAGCAACTAAAGGTGATATGTTCATAATAGGGGTGTTCATCAATCTCTTAAATCCGTAATATGATCAGGGTTTATTGTCTTGTAATGTCTGTAAACATTGAGAATGATGGCCAATCCTACAGCTACAGCCGCCGCCGCGAGCACTATAGCGAAAAGTGCAAATACCTGTCCGCCGTAGTTGACTTTGTCATATTTTCCGAAAGCGACAAGGTTGAGAATAGCGGAATTGATCATCAGCTCTATACCCACCAAAATCATGATTGCATTGCGTTTGGCAATAACAGTATATAGCCCGATACAAAAGATACAGGCGCTGACCACCAAAAAATGGGTTAACGTAATCATGCTCTTTCCTCCTTTCTCGATAGGTGTGCCGCTCCTATGAGAGCCATGAGCAAGAAAATGGATATTACCTCAAAAGGCAGTACGTATTGTGTCATAAACTTAATACCCAGCTGTTGGATGTTATTGTCCGTAGGAGCAATGACGTCACCGGATTGTATGTTGTTAAGCATCCATTGAGGTAGTTCCATACTATTCCATTCTCTGATCCCTAAAACCATCACTCCAAAAAAGGCTAAGGCCAACGTTAAGGACTGCCAGCTTGGAAAGCTGAAAAGAGAACCTGAAATCTGCTGCAGGTCCTTCAACAGCTCCTTATTGGATAACATGAAAGCAAAAATCATAAGTATGAGAACGCCTCCCACATAGACCATTATCTGTGTGATGGCAACAAAATCAGCTAAGGCAAAGAGGAATAACCCCGCCATAGAGAAGAGAGTTATGAAAAAAAGAAATAATGCTCGTGCCGTATTTTTTAGACTTACGACCAATAAAGCCGAAGATATTGCCAAAATCGCGAAGGCATAAAAAAGAAATACTTCCATAAGCTATTTCTGTTTTGCTGCCTCCTTCTCAGCTTGAAAACGTGTCCATTCGGCTTTGCGTTGTGCTATTTCTTCTTCTGTCATCTCTGCAAAGCTATATATCAAGTCCGTCAGCTTGGTACTGCTTCGGTCATACTGATTGGTCATCGTAATGCATTCCGTAGGGCATACCACTGTACACAAACCACAATACATACATTTGGCCATATCTATGTCAAACTGTGCAGCGTAAAGTCGTTTGACACTGCCGTCCGACGTGTTGCCGATAGGCACGGGCGACTTAATGGACTCTATAGTAATACAATCTACCGGACAAGCTTTGGCACACAAATCACATACAATACAATCGTCAATTTCCACATGTAGCTGGTAACGTGCCACTTCAGGAATAGGCATTTTCTCTTTGGGAAACTGAACCGTAGTGACACCTTCCTGCTTGTCGAAATAGTCTGCCTTACGTATATCGAACGACTGACGTGATTTTTTTGCGCCAAAAAGGTGCCTTACGGTCAAAAGTAATCCTTTTACCGCTGTCACAAAGCCTTGTATGGTTGTCTTTAAAATCACGTTAATTCATTACTAATATTCTCCACAATCCCGATATCGCCAGACAAGCGAAAGCTATAGGAATCATGATTTTCCAACATAAACTCATTAACTGGTCGGCTCTAAAACGTGGCAAGGTCCAGCGTATCCACATCTGTATACCAACTAAGGTTAATGTCTTTGCTAATGTCCAGAAAATGCCCCATGCTATTCCTGTTGTCCAGTCAGCAAGTCTTAGCACTCCAATATTGGGTAGGGGGGTATTCCATCCTCCTAGGAAGATTACAGCACCCAGCATCGCTACCAGAAACATCATAGCATATTCTGCTAAGAAGATAAAAGCAAAACGGATACCACCATATTCGGTGTGAAAACCTCCGATAAGTTCGGATTCCGCTTCCGGAATGTCGAAAGGAGCGCGGTTACATTCTGCCAAGGTGGCTACGAAAAATATGATATACACTACCAAAAGATGGGGGGCTTGAAAAATGTTCCATGCCAAAATTCCACCGATGTCGGTAACCTCCCAAACGCCTAAAAATTTAATAGGTGTAGCACTTAGTATTCCCTGCTGGAGGGCAATCTCGTTGAGATTCAGGGTTTGGGTAATCATCACGGCAGCAATCAGCGACAGCCCTACCGGAATTTCGTAAGATACCATCTGCGCGATCGCGCGGATAGAACCTAACAAAGAATATTTGTTGTTGGAACCCCAGCCGGCCATGAGTATGCCTATGGCGTCGATAGATACTACAGCCATGATGAAATAAAGTCCTGTATACGTGCTGGCAGGGATGAAATCTGGTCCCCACGGCAGTACGGTATAACCTAAAAATACGGCTCCGAAAATAATCACGGGAGCCACGATAAATAGAATTTTATCTGTAGCCGAAGGATTTATGAGCTCTTTCTGTAGAAGTTTGAGGATATCGGCAATGGTCTGCAGCAATCCGTATTTACCGGTTTCCATAGGGCCGAGCCTGTCTTGAACAAAACCAGCAATCTTACGCTCTGCATATACCGCAAAAAGTGCAAACATTGCAATGAATCCAAACAGTACAACTGCTACAATAATATGGAGAATTATATCGCTCAAGATGCCCTTTAGATTAATTCTTAACTCAGTACAAACATAAGCAAAAGGTGGGAAATGGACGACAATTTTTCAAATTATACCTGTCCGGTAGAGTAAAATTTGTGCAATAATTTTCAACTATAAAAAGCTGATTTCTTTATGGAAAAGAAAACCTCCTTGCAGCAGAGACAAGGAGGTTCCGGTTGAAAATATAGATGATGATTAGTGGTTATTATTGCTTCAATATTTGCAAGGCCTCCTCATCTTCCAGTTCTGCCGCTTTTCTTTGGAGTAGCTTTTTCATCCTGTTGATCTGGGCCTTATATTTTTTGTCGTTGTAGATGTTGTTCATTTCCGAAGGGTCGTTTTTCAAATCATAAAATTCCCAGCTTTCCACCCTTTTGTAGAAGCGGATAAGCTTATAACGACCATCGAACACTCCGAAATGAGGGGATACGGCATGTTCTCCATTTTCGTAATAGTGATAATATGCTTCATCTTGAATGCTTTTCTTCTTTCCCGTCAGCAGCGGAAGAATAGATGTCCCTTGCATGTCTTTAGGGGTGGAGATGCCTGCAAGCTCCAAGAGGGTAGGAGCAATATCCACGTTCATTACGATGCCGTCAATTTTGCTTCCCGGCTTGATTAGGCCGGGCATTTTGGCTACCATAGGCGTACGGAAAGACTCTTCGTACATCCAGCGTTTATCAAACCATCCATGTTCACCCATATAAAATCCTTGGTCAGAAAGGTAAATGACCAGCGTATTGTCGTCCAGTTTATTTTGTTCCAAATAATCTAATACGCGACCAATATTACGGTCCAGCGATTCTGCCGTATTTAGATAGTCTATCATGTAACGGCGGAACTTCCATTCGGCGAGTGCTTTGCCTCTAAGGTTCTGCTTTTTGAAGTCTTCGTAGATAGGACGATAATAGTTTACATAAGCTTGAAACTGTTCGTCCGTCATACGTTTGAAGCTCCAATGCTGGTTGCGCATATCTTCCAACGTTTCATACATCTTCAGGTCGTAAGGCAGCTGCATGTCTTTGTCTATGCTCATCTCTTGGAGGGCAGCGGCAGGGCGTCCTCGGTAGTCGTCATAGAAAGTAGAAGGAAGAGGAAATTCTTTATGGTCGTTTTTACCAAAATCCTGAGGATCGGCCATCCAAGTACGGTGTGTAGCTTTATGTCCGATCACGATACAGAAAGGTTCTTCTTGGTTTTTTTTGATCCATTCCAAAGCTTTGTCGGTAATGACATCGGTGACATATCCAAAACTCTGCTTTTTTCCTTCTGGACTAATGAAGTCAGAATTGAAATATTGCCCTTGTCCTACCAGAATATCGTAGTCGCTAAAGCCTTGCAGGTCGTGTCCAAGATGAATTTTGCCTATCCAAGCTGTCTTATATCCTCCGGCTGTTAGATGTTTGACAAACGTGTTTTGGCTGTGGTCAAAGTTAGATGTTTCATTGTCTTTAAATCCATTTTTGTGGCTGTACTTCCCGGTAAGGAGGGCAGCACGACTGGGACCGCAGATGGAGTTAACTACATAGGAGCGATGAAAGATAGCCCCCTCATTCGCAATACGATCTATGTTGGGAGTATGTCCGTAGGGAGACCCATAAGCGCCTATACTCTGATACGAATGATCATCTGAAATTATGATAACGATGTTGGGCTTTTTCTGAGAAAAAAGAGAATGAGAAAGGAATGTTAAAATAAAAAATAACGTAATCTTGATAAATCTCATAATTTAAATAGGTCGATGGTTTTGTAGTAGCAAACCTTGTGATTCTCTAAGAGAATTTCAGCTAAAGTTAATGTATTTTTCTCAATTATAAAATTGTCATAGGCAGAAATAAAAAGAAAACCTTCTCAGACGTGCGAGAAGGTTTAGATTGAAATATAGATGATGATTAGTAGCTGCTTAAGCGTAATCGAATACGGCCTCTTTACTTTCGAGTGCGGTCTGTCCCATCAAGTATTCATCAACTTTACGGGCACATTCGCGGCCTTCGGAGATAGCCCATACTACCAGTGACTGTCCGCGGCGCATGTCGCCAGCAGTGAAGTACTTCTGAATGTTGGTTTGATAAGAACCTTCAGCTGCTTTGACGTTGCCTCTTTCGTCTAGGGCGATACCCAGCTGCTGCAGTAGGCCTTCGTGTTGAGGGTGCAGGAAGCCCATAGCCAGTGTTACCAGCTCGCATGGGATTTCACGCTGTGAGCCTTCTACTTCCTTGAATTTCACGGGACGGCCGTTGGCGTCGGTTTCCCATTCTAAGTCTACAACAAGAGCGGCGCGCACATGTCCTTTGTCATCTCCTAAGAATTCTTTTGTGCTTACACTCCAGAATCGTTGACAGCCTTCCTCATGCGATGTTGTAGTTTTCAGGAGCATAGGGTAGGTTGGCCATGGCATAGCTGCTGTACGGGCTTTCGGTGGTTGAGGCATAAGCTCGAATTGCGTTACTGACTTGGCGCCTTGTCTGTTGGCTGTTCCTACACAGTCTGATCCGGTGTCGCCACCGCCGATGACCAATACATTTTTTCCTGTAGCCAGAATTTCTTCTACCTCTATTGGAGAGTTGCCTATACGCTTGTTCTGTTGTTTTAGGAATTCCATGGCAAAATGGACGCCTTTAAGCTCACGGCCCGGAATATTGAGGTTACGCGGAATAGTAGAACCGCCGGCTAGCACCACCGCATCGTATTGATCCAGCTCAGAGACGGGAACATTCTTTCCTACTTCGGCGTTGGTGCGAAACTCTATGCCGGATGCCTTCATGATTTCAATACGGCGGTCCACTACGGACTTGTCCAACTTGAAGTCAGGAATGCCATAGCGAAGAAGGCCCCCTACTTTATCGTCACGTTCGTAAACCACTACATCGTGTCCAGCCTTGTTGAGCTGGGCTGCGGCAGCCAAACCTGAGGGACCGCTGCCTACTACTGCCACTTTTTTGCCTGTCTTTAATACTGGCGTAGCGGGTTTAACATAGCCTTTTTTATAGGCAATTTCTATGATATGTTTTTCTATTTCCTCAATGGCTACAGGGTTTTTGTTTATGCCCAACACACATGCCGATTCGCATGGAGCAGGGCATATACGTCCTGTGAATTCAGGAAAGTTATTTGTCGAGCTCAAGATGTTGTAGGCGTCTTCCCATCTTCCATCGTAGACAGCGTCGTTGAATTCGGGGATGACATTGCCTAATGGACAACCCGAGTGACAAAACGGAATGCCACAGTTCATACAGCGGGCAGCTTGTGTGTTGAGTTGTTCGTCTGTGTAGGTGTGTACAAACTCTTTATAGTGTTGTTTTCTATTTTCTACAGCCTCTTTTGGCGGAAGTACTCTGTCAAATTCTAAAAATCCAGTTGCTTTTCCCATGATTTAATTCCCTTTAATTAAGCTACAACCATTTTTTTTCTTAACACCGCTTTGTATTCGCGAGGGAACACCTTAATGAATTTGTTCTTTTCTGTAGCCCAATTTTCTAAGATATATGTTGCCCTCTCACTTCGAGTGAGGTGGATATGACGTTTCAGTAAGGATATGATGGCTGTTTCATCTTCTGGTTCAAGTGGGTCTAGGTCCACCATTTCTTGGTTGCAGTTGATTCTGAAATTGCCTTTAATATCATATACCCAAGCTATACCGCCGCTCATCCCTGCTGCGAAGTTTCTTCCCGTCTCTCCTAAAATCAGGGCACGTCCTCCTGTCATATACTCACAGCCGTGGTCTCCCACACCTTCTACTACTGCTGTAGCTCCTGAGTTACGTACGGCAAAACGCTCTCCCGCCATACCGTTGACGAAAAGGTGTCCGGAGGTGGCGCCGTACAAGGCTACGTTGCCGATGATGATGTTTTCGTGAGGAACAAGCTTGCTGTCCTTAGATGGGTAGATTGCGATCTGAGCTCCCGACAAACCTTTGGCGACGTAGTCGTTGGCTTCACCTTCCAATTCAAACGAAATACCTTTGGTGTTGAATGCTCCGAAAGACTGACCCGCCGACCCTTCGAACTTAAAGTTGATGGTGTTGTCTGGCAGACCTTCGGAACCGTAGCGTTTCGAAATTTCGTTTGACAGCATCGTTCCTATGGTACGGTCTGTATTTTTTACCTTGAAAGTTCCGAACACAGGGGTTTTGTTTTCCAAAGCTTCTTTTGCCTGCTTTATCAGCCCCCAATCCAAAATCATGCTTAAGCCATGGTCTTGTTCTTCGGTATTATATAAGGTCTGTCCTATTTCATTGCGCGGCACGTACAGAATGCTGGAGAAGTCTACTTTGCTGGCTTTCCAGTGATTGATATCTTCACGTTTTTTCAAGAATTGAGCTCGACCTACCATCTCATTGATTGATCGGAAGCCTAATTCTGCCATGATTTCGCGTATCTCTTCTGCCAAGAAGCGGAACAGGTTGATAATATCTTCTGGTTTTCCAGAGAATAGCTTACGTAATTCAGGATCTTGAGTGGCCACGCCTACAGGACAGGTGTTCAGATGACATTTGCGCATCATGATACATCCTCCGGCGACGAGGGCAGCTGTAGCTACGCCCCATTCTTCTGCTCCTAAGAGGGTTGCTATGACAAGGTCACGGCCTGTCTTCATCTGTCCATCGGCTTGTAGCACTACACGGCTGCGCAGTTTGTTTTTCACCAAGGTTTGGTGTGCTTCTGCGAGCCCTAGCTCCCATGGTAGTCCGGCATGTTTGATAGAGCTTATAGGAGAAGCTCCCGTACCTCCATCATATCCCGCGATGAGGATGACGTCGGCATGGGCTTTGGCAACACCGGCGGCAATGGTTCCTACACCCGCCTTAGACACCAATTTCACATTGATACGAGCCTCCCTGTTGGCATTTTTCAGGTCGAAAATCAGCTGTGCCAAATCTTCGATAGAATAGATGTCATGATGTGGTGGAGGAGAAATCAAGCCTACACCAGGTGTAGAGTGACGTACTTTAGCAATCCACTCATCCACTTTATGGCCAGGAAGCTGCCCGCCCTCTCCAGGTTTAGCCCCTTGTGCCATCTTGATCTGGATTTCGTCAGCCTGAGTGAGATAGTTTGATGTAACTCCGAAGCGTGCTGATGCCACCTGCTTGATAGCCGATCGCATAGAATCTCCATTAGGCAATTTTTGATAGCGGATTTCGTCTTCCCCTCCTTCTCCCGTGTTGGATTTGGCACCGATACGGTTCATAGCAATAGCCAGGGTAGAGTGTGCCTCATGTGAGATAGAACCGAAAGACATAGCTCCTGTAGCAAAGCGCTTCATAATTTCTGTGGCAGGTTCTACCTCCTCCAGAGGGATAGGATTTCTATGTTTGGCAAAGTCCAATAAGCCGCGTAAGGTGAACATACGCTCTTTTTGGTTATTAATCAATGCCGAATATTTCTTATACGCTTGATAGTCGTTATTGCGGCAGGCTTGTTGTAGCAGGTGTACTGTCTGTGGATTCCAAAGATGTCCTTCTCCGCGACGTTTCCATTGGTAGATACCGCCTTCCGGCAAGATAGGTTTTACGTTGCGGGTAGGGGCAAAGGCTCTCCAGTGTTTCTTCAGTGCTTCTTGAGCGATATCGTCAAGCGTCAGGCCTCCGATGCGAGAAACCGCTCCACAGAAGTATTTGTCAACAACAGATTTGTCTATACCCAACACTTCGAAGATTTGTGCTCCGTGATATGATTGAAGTGTGGAGATACCCATCTTCGAGAAGATTTTGAGTAAACCATTGCATACTGCCTTTACATAGTTTTTGCGTAGTTGAGGCCATTCAAGCTCAGTATCCAACAAACCTTGCTCTTTCAGCGTGCGTATGCTTGCTAAAGCAAGATAAGGATTTATGGCTGTAGCACCGAAGGCTAGCAGACAGGCGAAGTGGTGTACCTCCCATACGTCTCCGGCTTCTACCACAAGTCCTATAGCGCCACGGTTGCCTGTTTTGATAAGGTGATGGTGAACGGCAGAAACCGCCAACAACGATGGTATGGCGGCATGTTGTGAGTCTATGGCGCGGTCCGAAAGAATGATCACTTCAAATCCGTCACGTACGGCATCGTCTGCATAACGGCATAGACGCTCCAGTCCGGCTTCTAATGAGCCTGGCTTGCCGTCCGCCTTGAAATAGCATTGTAAGGTTTTTGCTTGGAACACTCCCGTGTCGATAGAGCGTAGTTTTTCCAATTCGCTAGAAGTCAGAATGGGATGTTCCAAAGTTACACAATGACAAGACTTTTGATCTTCTACCAAGATATTACCGGAATTGCCGATGAATGTTGCCAAACTCATCACCAGACGCTCACGTATAGGGTCTATCGGTGGGTTGGTCACCTGAGCAAAAAACTGTTTGAAATAGCTTGTCAGATGTTGAGGATGGTCGGACAATACGGCAAGAGGCACATCCGTACCCATAGACCCCACCGGCTCATAGCCTGTAGTTGCCATAGGTGAAAGGATGGTTTCTATATCTTCACGTGAGTATCCGAATGCCTGTTGATATTTGAACACAGAGTCTTTGGACAGATAAGTAAATGTCACACGAGGCTCTGCGAGTTCTTCTAACTTGATTTTGTATTTGTTTATCCAGTCGCCGTACGGCTGCTTGCTTACCAACTCGCCTTTGACCTCTTCATCGGTACGGATTTTACCTTGTTCCATATCCACGACGAAGATTTTTCCCGGCTGTTGGCGACCTTTTTTGATGATGGTAGATTCGTCTATAGGGAGTGCTCCTGCTTCCGATGCAACAATCACACGGTCGTCCGAAGTTACGGCGTAGCGTAATGGACGAAGGCCGTTGCGGTCCAAGGTCGCACCAATTACTTTACCGTCGGTAAAACATAATGCCGCTGGGCCGTCCCATGGTTCCATCAAGGTAGCATGGTATTCGTAGAATGCTTTTTTCAAAGGATCCATCTGTGGGTTTCCGTCCCATGCCTCGGGAACTAACATCAGCATGACGTGAGGTAAGCTACGTCCACTATGAAGCAATAGCTCTACAACATTATCCAAGCATGCTGAGTCCGATTGGCCTTTATCAACCACAGGGAGAAGGATTTCCATTTCTTCTTCTGTAAAATAAGGAGAAGAAAGAGAACGCACCCCTGCATAAAACCAGTTGAGGTTACCGGTAAGGGTATTAATCTCTCCGTTATGGGCCAAAAAACGGAAAGGCTGGGCCAACGACCACGATGGGAAGGTGTTGGTAGAGAAACGCGAGTGTACCAAGCCAAAGGCCGATACTACACGAGGATCTCTAAGGTCTTTGAAATAAGTGCCAACCTGATATGTTGTCAATTGCCCTTTATATACTATAGTTTTGCAAGAAAGCGATGCTAAATATAATGGTAGCGGATATTCTTGGGTGGCTTTGATCTTTTGAATGATAAGTCTTCTAAGGACATATAATTTACGTTCAAAATCTTCCGTATTGGTCACCCCTACAGGACGTGAAACGAAAAACTGCACGATTTCTGGCTCGGCACTCAACGCTGTTGGCCCTATACCTTCTTTGTTGACCGGAACAGTTCTGAAGCCTAAAAAGTCCATCTTACGGTCTTCCGTCGCCTCTTGAATTACCTGACGGCAGATCTGGTTTAATGTTTCGTCTTTCGGTAAAAATACCATACCTACCCCATAATAACCGGGTTCAGGTAATTGGATGTCTAAGTTGATACATTCTTCCCAAAAAAATTCATGCGGGATCTGTATCATGATTCCTGCTCCATCACCACTTTCAGGATCACATCCGCAGGCTCCGCGGTGCTCCATGTTTTCCAACATCACTAAGGCATCGCGAACATGGTCATGCGATTTTTTACCCTTAATGTGCGCTACAAAGCCTACACCACATGCATCGTGTTCAAATTCCGGGTTGTAAAGTCCTTCTTGCTGCATTCTATTCTACTAAATTATGATTTGACTAATTCGAGTTTGCTAATATAAAAAACAAAAACTTAAATCTTTGAAAAATTTTCAATAAAATTTAAGAATATTTAATGCTTTTGTAATTTGTTCCGACACGAAGAGCGAGGATTGTATTTATTTCACCAAAACATTGGTAAAATGAAATTTCATTCGTTTTTTTGTTAATCCCATATTAATAGACATGAAAATTCAAGAAATAGAAATCTATCGATTAAGTATTCCCATGGAACCCTTCGTTATAGCGACGGGCACTATGGATTATGCGCAGAACACTTTTATTAAGATTATTACAGATACTGATTTATATGGTGTAGGCGAATGTTCAGCCTTTCCGATGATTGTGGGAGAGACGCAGAACACCTGTATTGCCGTGGCACAGGACTTTGCCAAAATCTGGAAAGGAAAAGATCCTTTGGCTATAGAAGATCGTCTGGCAGAACTACACCTTTATATTGCGGGCAATGCGACCATCAAATCGGCGTTTGACATGGCTTTATATGATTTGAACGCTAAGGCTGCCGGCTTGCCGCTATACAAATTTCTTAAGGGAGAACGCCGAGAGATTATCACCGATATTACGTTGGGTATTGCTACTGCGGAAGAGATGGCCGAAAAGGCGCTACGCCTGAAAGAGGGTGGAGCTTTTGCTCTTAAGGTAAAATTAGGAAAGAAGCCGCAGGACGATATCGCACGCATCAAGGCTATACGTCAGGCTGTAGGATTTGATATTCCTATCCGAGTGGATGCAAACCAGGGGTGGTCCTTTGAAGGAGCTGTAGAAGCTTTGCAAGGGCTTGAGCCGTATAAAATACAGTTTTGTGAGCAGCCTATGCGTACGTATAATGATCACCTGCTGCCGGAACTGCGTACACGTACTATTGTCCCTATCATGGCTGATGAATCCGTATATAATCATCACGATGCTGAAAGATTATGTAAGGCGGATGCTTGCGACTATATCAATATCAAATTCTCGAAGTCGTCAGGAATATACGAAGCACTAAAGATTCAGTCTGTAGCTGCTGAATATAATATTCCTTGTATGATTGGTGGAATGTTAGAGTCTCGTTTGGCACTGGCAGCAAAGGTTCATTTTGCCTATGCTGCACCGAATGTTAAATTCTATGACTTGGATACCTGTATGGTGGGACATCTGGCAGATCCTGTAATAGGAGGAATTCAATATGACGGATATAAGATTTCTATCAGCGATGATATCGGTATCGGAGCTGACATACAACAAGAATTTTTGGATAAATGCGAAAAATGGGTGATTTAGTCACCCATTTTTGTTATGTAAAATAAAATCTTTTCATCCTAGCCCTCTTTCGAAAAATCCTATTTTCAACAAAAATTTCTTTTAAAGTAAAATTCAGATTGTTATATTTAAAACCGAAAACATTTAATATGGTTCTTCTTCTTTTAAGAGAAGTTCTGTTAACCAATATATAAACTAAATACACAATTACTAAACAAACACAATCTGAATTATGCAAAAATCTACTGTACGTTGCAGGGTGATTTGCTATTTGTCTGCTTTTTTGATTTTTCTGCTTGGTGCAGGAGTTTCAAAAAGTTATGGTCAAGCAAATTCACTCACAGGAAAAGTGGTGGACCAAGATGGTCTTCCTGTTGCCGGTGCTACTGTAAGTCTTTTGGCTACCGGTGCTGCTACATCCACAAGTGAACAGGGCATATACGTTATCCATAATGTGCCTTTGGGATCTCAGACAGTTGTAGTAAAACTTATCGGGTATAGGGATGCCCAGAAAACTATCCAAATTGTATCGGGTCAGAATCAGTTAGATTTTGATTTGGTGTTGGAGGCAGATCAACTGGAAGAGGTCGTGGTCATTGGATATGGGGTTACCAAGCGTAAGCAAGTGACGGGATCTATTAGTAGTGTGACGCCGGAAGACTTTAACAAAGGTGTGGTAAGCTCTCCGGATCAGCTGCTGGCGGGAAAGGTCGCGGGATTGGTGGTGAATAGAGCTGGAGGGGATCCTACAGCAGGGGCTACTATGCAGCTAAGAGGTCCTTCTTCCTTGACGGCAAGCTCAGCACCTCTGTATGTTATCGACGGTATAGTTGGTGCCAATATAGAGTTGGTAGCGCCAGATGACATTGTTTCCATGGATGTGATGAAAGACGCTTCCTCCACAGCTATTTATGGATCGAGAGCTGCAAATGGGGTGATCTTTGTAACCACACGACGAGGAAAAGCCGGCGCTCCAGTCATCAATTATAGCGGTTATGCAGCTACGGAGATGATATCCAATAAAGTTAATGTGCTTAGTGCTGCCGAACATAAGGCCTTTGTCGAAGAGCACGGCCTTACCGTAGCTCCCAATGAAACGGGCTATGAAACGGATTGGCAAAAAGCGATTACGCGTACCGGAATTTCACACAATCACAATGTGTCATTAGGAGGTGGCACGGAGCACACACGTTATAATGCCTCTCTTAATTATTTCAATAATCAGGGGATAGTGAAGCGTAACGGCATTGAAAAAATTGTAGCCCGTGTAGGGATTGATCAAAATGCTTTTGATGACAGGCTAAAGCTCTCCTTTAATATAGGTAATAGCATTATCACTTCCCAACATATTGATTATGGTATTTTTAATGGCGCTGCCCGTTATGTACCTACATCGCCGATCATGTCGGATGCTCCGGAATATGCACAATATGGCGGCTACTTTCAGGTGGTGGGACGTACAGGATACATGAATCCTGTGGCAATGCTCAACCAGCGGGATGAATCTAGAAGCAACAATACCTTATTGGGAAATTTCAAAGGAGATTTGAAAATTGCGGATGGCTTAATATGGTCTAATATTCTTTCCTACCAACGCCGGCATTGGGACAAGAAATATTATATGCACCGCACGGACTTTGACTCCTTCGCATTGGGAAGAGGATATGCCGAGCGAACTAGTCTAAAACATATAGATAAAATTTTGGAATCCTATCTCAACTATTCCCATACTTTTAGTAATGTACATAATCTGGAAGCCATGGCCGGATACTCCTATCAACGCACCAAAAATGATGATGGCATCTGGGCCTCAGCAGTAGGATTCATGTCGGATGACTTGATAGACAACAACCTTAATTTGGGAACACTTCCTGATGGGTATAATCCTTTCAGCGGTTATCCACAGATTAAAGAATCCTTGTTGATTTCCGTGTATGGACGAGTGGGCTACAATTATGATGATAAGTATTTGCTCTCTGCTTCTCTAAGAAGAGATGGATCTTCAAAATTCGGTAAAAATAACCGCTGGGCAACATTCCCTTCCGTTTCTGCTGCCTGGCGTCTGTCCAGAGAAGGGTTCATGCAGGACCAGCAACTTTTTTCGGAGTTGAAACTGCGCGTAGGATACGGAGTTTCGGGCAACCAGAATATTGATCCATATCGAAGCATAATCATGTTTGGCCCCCGTGACGGACAATTTTTCTATAACGGTCGTTGGATAAACGCTTATGGGGTCAATCAGAATGAAAACCCTAATCTTAAATGGGAAAGTACGGCAATGTTTAACGTCGGATTGGACTTTGAGTTGTGGCGCGGAAGATTGGGAGGTAGCATAGAATATTATGACAAAGAGACGAAAGATTTGCTATACGAATATAATGTTCCTTCACCTCCTTATCAGTTTGATCGCTTACTGGCTAATGGTGCTTCTATGAATAATAAAGGCGTGGAAATCGTATTGAATGCCCATATCATTAACAAAGGGAATTTTCGTTATAGCACCACGCTGAACTTTGCTCGTAATGTGAACAAGGTAGGGTCTTTGTCTTCCAACATAGAAAACATTGGAGTAACCGAAAGATATGAGGGAGGAATAGGACTGGAGGGATGGACAGGACAGACGGCATCCATCGTGTTGCCGGGACAACCTATAGGAACATTCTATGTGGCTAAATATATAGGTTATGATGAGGATGCCAAGCGAACGATTTATCAGAAGCCGTCGGGAGAGTTGGTCACCCAAGATCAGATTTCTGCCCCTGACGACTATCAGATTATGGGATATGCGTTGCCAAAATTCACCTATGCTTGGAACAATACCTTAAAATACAAAAATTGGGATTTGAATGTGTTCTTACGAGGAATGTATGGTAACCAGATTTTCAATGCTACAAGGGCCGACTTGTCGCGCCTTCAGCAGGCCAATGTAACTAATATCGTAAAGGAAGCCGTAGAAGAAGGAATATTTGAAACCCCATTGATAGCATCAAGCAGATTCTTGGAAGACGGTTCATTCTTGCGGTTGGATAATGCCACGTTAGGATACAAATTCCCGATGACACAGTCTCGTTATATAAAACAGGCTCGCATCTATCTCACAACTCAAAACTTGTTTACGATTACCAAATATACTGGCGTGGATCCCGAACTAAACTTAGGAGGACTTTCTCCGGGAATAGATAACAGGAGCTATTATCCAAAGACACGCTCGTTCATCTTAGGCTGTAATCTTACTTTTTAAATGATTTTGCTATGAAACTGACAAAAAATAAACTCTATATAGCCCTTTTGTCCGGACTTACACTGTTAAGTACAGGTTGTTTCAAATTTGACGATGAAGTGTATTCGGCCTATACCGAAGAAACTTTTCCCAAGACTCCTGAACAGTTTGTCGCAGTAACAGGACCTGTTTATACTTCGGCAAGAGGATATTTTGCGGATTACTTTGATCTGCAAACTGCAGGAGCGGATGAGGTAGTCATCCCTACAAGAGGAGGAGACTGGTTCGATGGAGGAAAATGGCGCGACATGCATTTCCATACATGGTCTTCGTCGCACGAGGTGGTACGTAATGCTTGGAACTGGGGATTTAGCGCTATAGGAACCTGCAACAGGGTGCTTAGTGTTATCGAGAAATCAGAGGACTCAGAACAGAAAGATCAGACTATCGCTGAGATAAAGACCATGCGTGCTTGGTACTATTATCTGATGATGGATGCTTACGGCAACCTGCCTTTGGTGACGACCTTTGACACGGGGACCGAACTGCCTACCACCACACCACGCGCGCAGATATTTGATTTTATCGTTTCGGAACTGGAGGAAAACCTACCACTGCTGAGTGAAGACAAGTCTCTGCAAACATATGGAAGACCTACAAAATGGTTTGCCCATGCATTGTTAGCTAAAGCATATCTCAATGCGCAGGTTTATACAAGCACCCCGAATTGGAATAAGGTGGTGGAACATGCCAACAAAATTATAGAGTCACAAAAATTTGCCTTGGAAACAGATTATCTTGCGCAGTTTAAACCTGACAATGGAGCGGACAGTCCAGAACCTATATTTTCTATTCCTTTTGATGCGTCACGAGCTACAGGAAATGCTTTGTTTTTTAAAGTATTGCATTATGCTCACCGTCAGACCTTCGATCTGAATGGTAACCCGTGGAACGGCTGGAGTGCGCAGCCTGCTTATTTCCATCTGTTTGAAGACGAAGATATACGCAAGCAACAATGGCTCTATGGACAGCAGTACACCTCTTCCGGGCAGCCTTTGGTATATAACGGAGTTAATATTGTTTTGAATCCAGATGGTTTTGTGCTGCTGCCGGGTTCTGATTTTGATATTGGAGGGGCGGACGATGGAGGACGTCTTGCAGGAGCCCGCTGTGTCAAATACTATCCGGACAAAAATCATATTGGTAGTAATGCGGGGAACGATGTGGTTGTGTTCCGTTTGGCAGATGTGCTTCTGATGAAAGCGGAAGCCATATTGCGAGGTGCTACAAACGGCACTACTGCGGAAGCGCTCGACGCAGCAAATATTGTTCGAAAAAGGGCATTTCCAAACAACCCTGAGAAACATTTTACCGCTGCTACATTGACCTTGGAAGCCTTATATAAAGAAAGGGCGTTGGAATTCACGTTTGAGGTTACGCGCCGTACGGATATGATACGCTTTGGAAAATGGGAAGATGCTATGCTGTTTAAGCCCGCCAATACTGCAGAAACATATAAAAGGATTTTCCCTATTCCGGCGACGGCATTGGCCAACAACCCAAATCTTTCACAGAATACAGGTTATAATTAGGATGTTATGAAAACAGTATATAACTATTTGTTAGCAAGTGTATGCTTATTGTGGGTGTTGGTAGGTTGTAAAAAGGTAGAACATGCTATTCCGGATGAAATAGTGTCCTTTAACGAGTCTACCCCTACAGCTGTGCAGGTGGGACAGAAGTTGAAAGTAGGCTTTCTGACCAATAATGTTAAATCTTTTGATTTTAGTTTGGTCAAAGATGGGACTAGCATTCTGCAGGAGCAAATTATCCTTTCGGACAATCAAAAGATTATCGAAAAGGAATTTGATATTCCTTTAAACGAAGAATATGTTGGAGAAGCAGTGTTGCGGGTTACTTATACGGCCGGAGGGCAGAACATAACCAAAGAGAGACCCATCACTTTGCAGGAGAGCAATCCTGTGATGTATGTAGTAGGAGGTTCTTTGGGGGCAGGCTGGGATCCTACACGGGCTTCTATGATGACCGTTTATGATCCTGACAGCAAAACAAAATTTGAAATTTTTGAATATCTTACTGCTGAGGGAGGATTTAAATTTTTGCCTACCAATATAGATTGGAAAGGAGGTTATGGCAAAGGCAGTGCTGCAGGCTCACTTATGCAGGATGAGGAAGCAGAAAACCTGACGGTTTCGGAAGATGGTTTCTACCGCATTAGGATGGATGCCGAGGCATTGACCTATGAAGTCCTGAAAATTAACATGGGGGTCATTGGTGACGCTACACCGGGAGGATGGGACAATGATACGGATATGGCCTTCGAGGGAGGAAAAGGATCTTATACTTGGAAGGTAACGATAGATCTTGTTCCTGGAAAAATAAAATTTAGGGCTAATGATCAATGGACAATAAATTTTGGAGGAGATCTTAATAATCTAACTCAGGATGGACCGGATATAGAAATTGCTTCGGCAGGAACTTATGATATTACATTGCAACTTACTCCGGGAGCTTACAAGGCTATCTTAGAAAAGAAATAGCAAATAAAATGAACGTTTATTCTGCTGTTTTACGTATTTTAGCTCTATGAACACAATGTCATGGGGAATAGGAAAGGAAGAAATTATTGTTCTGCTAGTGATTGCAGTAGTGCTGGTTTCGGCATATTTCTTCTTTTCCAGGCTTTTGAGACGTAAATGAATTGTAGAGCTGCTTATCAAACTTAATAATAGAAAAACATAGAAGGGTGATAAAACACCCTTTTATGTTTTTTTAGATCGCATGAGATTACTAGATATAGAGTCTGTATTTCTTTAACATTTGTTAAAAAATAAGAGTTTAAGCAGGCTTTCCCCGTATTAAAATCCATAAATAAATTTTATTCAGTACCTTTGCTATTACTTATTAAAAACAGACAAAGATGAGTACACAAAAAGGTCCAATTAGTCAATTTATTGAGCACAACTACCGTCACTTTAATGCTGCTGCATTAGTTGATGCTGCTAAAGGATACGAACAACATTTGCTAGAAGGTGGTAAAATGTTGATATCCTTAGGAGGTGCTATGTCAACTGCTGAATTAGGCGTTTCTTTAGCGGAGATGATCCGCCAAGATAAAGTACATATTATCTCTTGTACAGGAGCAAACTTGGAAGAGGATGTGATGAACTTGGTAGCGCATTCGCACTACAAACGTATTCCTAACTACCGTGATTTGACTCCAGAGCAAGAACGCGAATTGTTGGATAATCATTATAACCGTGTTACGGATACTTGTATTCCTGAGGAAGAAGCTTTCCGTCGTCTTCAAAAACATTTGGAAGATGTATGGCATGCCGCAGAAGAAAAAGGCGAGCGTTATTTCCCTCATGAGTTTTTATATCAGGTAGTGAAATCGGGAGTATTGGAGCAATACTATGAAATTGACCCTAAAGACTCATGGATTGTTGCTGCTGCTGAGAAAAACCTGCCTATTGTATGTCCGGGATGGGAAGACTCCACTACAGGTAATATCTTTGCTGCTAACGTTATCAAAGGTAACTTGAAAGCTTCTACTGTGAAGTCAGGTATTGAATATATGATTTACTTGACAGAATGGTATCGTGCTAATTCAGGAGGTAAAGGAGTAGGATTCTTCCAAATAGGTGGAGGTATATCCGGTGACTTCCCTATCTGTGTGGTGCCTATGATGTACCAAGATTTGGAATGGGAGGATGTTCCTTTCTGGTCTTACTTCTGTCAGATTTCGGATTCTACTACCTCGTATGGATCGTACTCAGGTGCTGTTCCTAATGAGAAAATCACTTGGGGTAAACTGGATGTGGATACACCTAAATTCATCATCGAATCCGATGCTACCATCGTAGCTCCACTTGTATTCGCTTGGGTATTAGGTCAATAATGGATATAATGTCGTCATCCCTTTAGGGGATGACGATTATTGATTTTATCATCGGCGATGAGCAATCTTCTTACAGATAATCCTATAGCCCTTCAGGCTTTGATGAATGAAACCTTGTTTTCGGCAGGCTTCACGGCTGAGGATGTCGTACTTGCGGAGGTGTCATCACCATCTTCTGCCGTAGCATGGGATTCGTCTAATGAAGAGTTTGTCTATCGGGGGGATAAAAGTTCAGGGATATTGTTTATTCTTCGGTATCCTGACTATCCTTATTTTTCACCGAAAGCCGATGAAGCTTTCATCAAGACTTTGGGGGCTCTTAATATTGCTGCCGAACAGGTGGCGGTACTGAATCTTGCCAATCCCCAAAATCCTAACGACTTCAAACGTATCATGGCCTTCTTTCAGCCTAAAAAGATTACGCTTCTCGGCGTAGAACCTGCCTCGTTAAAACTTCCAGACATTGCTCATAACTCCTATATGAGAGGAAGAGTGGCTACGGTTTTCAACACCTTCTCTTTCGAGGAGATGTTTGTCGA
Source organism: Sphingobacterium thermophilum (assembly GCF_039541675.1). Classification (NCBI taxonomy): domain Bacteria; kingdom Pseudomonadati; phylum Bacteroidota; class Sphingobacteriia; order Sphingobacteriales; family Sphingobacteriaceae; genus Sphingobacterium; species Sphingobacterium thermophilum. The sequence continues at coordinate 537,347 of NZ_BAABGR010000015.1, forward strand.
TATCAATAAGAAGAAACTTTTCTGGGGTGAGTTTAAGACATTTATCAATAGTTAATGGCTTTTAACAGTCAAATGTCTTCATAAAAGTCAGATTATCATAATTAAGCTTTAATTTTGCGAGGAAGATATTGCTATGAAAGCATATCGTCATAGCCAGAGCACTTTAAGTAGATTTCTAATAACCGAAATTCATATACATTGAAAAAGATAGAACTAGTATTTGCTACGAATAATGCCCATAAGCTGGAAGAGGTACAAGCTATTGTGGGTGAAAAGATTAGAATAAAGTCTTTAAGGGATATTGACTGTCATGACGACATTCCGGAGACTGGCGATACTTTTCAGGAAAATGCAAGGCAGAAGACAGATTATCTAGTGCAGAAATATGGCGTAAACTGTTTCGGTGATGATTCGGGATTGGAGGTGGATGCATTACATGGTGAGCCTGGGGTGTATTCGGCACGTTATTCCGGAACGCGTGATATGGAAAAGAATATCGACTTACTGTTGGAAAAGTTGGGTGATTCAGAAGACCGAAAGGCACGTTTTAGGACGGTAATCTCCTTATACCTTGACGGAGAGCAATACTTTTTTGAAGGAGCTATCGAAGGTAAAATCATCCATGAAAGAAAAGGAGAAAAAGGATTCGGTTATGATCCTGTTTTTATCCCTGATGGTTACGACAAAACATTTGCAGAGATGAGTGCGGAGGAAAAAAATTCCATAAGTCACCGCGCTATTGCTGTTTCCAAAATGGCTGAATTTTTAAAAGATATATAAAAATAAAGGAGCTCAATTTCGTAGAGCTCCTTTATTTTATCCCTCATCGCTGCTTTCTTCTGTTTCAATATTATTTTCTTTTGTTTCCGTTTTTTCTTCATCCTTAGGAAGTTCCCTCTTTCTGTTGAGCAGGTCTTCTTTGGATTTTGGACGGTCTTGAGGACGCCAGATAAAACCTGGAAGAACTTCATTTTCAGCGTTTATCATGGTTACGGGATAAACTTTCTGATCTATGTTCTTTATGGTTATATAGTCTATGATTTTTCGGTTTTCCAGCGTTACTTTAATACGCGCGCCTCGGTCATGAAACATTTCCGTGATACGGTTGGTCCTTTCGTTGACTGAGAATACCAAGTTTTCTGCATTTCCATCCACAAACAGTTTCTCTATGTTGTTGTTTTTGAAAAATGCCGTTATTCTGCGTCCTTTGAGCTGGTTGAACTTGGTGGAGTCAGCCACAGCATTTACCATGAAAGCATTGTTGACAAGTACAGCGTTGTCCAGCTGTTGATTGACAATCTGCATATAGATGGTGTCTGCCGAAATCTGAGAGTCTTCCGCCCAAATCATAGGACGTCCCATAAAACGGAACATAGAATCTTGCATAGCGTAGAATGCCGAATCGGCTACCGCCTGCAAGTCTGACTTGTATAGACGCACATTATAGTATGCTTTTACAATACGGGTACGGGCTGTATCCGACACGGTGTAGGTGCTGTCCTTCACTTTTGGGGTCGTGTCTTCCTTCTGAGCCACACGCAACGCTTCGTTGATGACGCTATCCGCATGTCCCTCTTTAGGGATTTCAGCCTGTTGCCGTAAGATAGAGTCGGCCTTCAGGGTGTGAGCTATATGTTTACGGTCTTCATCGGGATTGAGGATAGGCGGTTTGCCGACAGGTTTGGGTGTGGTCTTTGTGACTGGCGCCTGCGTAGGCTTCACTTCTGCTGCCGCGCTGCCCTTATCCTCAATAGGAGTTCCCTCTTGAGTGGCAGGAGGCGTGTTTATGTCATCCTCATCACCATAATCTTCATCAGCATCTTCCAAGACCTGCCCTCCATTTCTGTCTAGGTTAAGGTTTAGAGGTTTATAGTCTTTGACCAATATCATCTTAGAGAACAGCGTATCGGCAGTGAGATAGGCCGAATCCACTTTGGCTTCTACCTTAATCTCTTTTGATTCATCTGTGATTTCAGAGTTTTCCTCTGTTAGAGAATGCTCTTCTATTTTCTTTTCCTTGCCGTTTTTTTTTTTGTTATCTCCTTTTTTTGAATCCTTTTTATTTACTACGGGTTTTTCTATGGGATTAGCTTGCTGTAAGGTGTCTTGCGCGGTGCTATCCTGTTCATTTTTTATGACGGTAACAATATAAGGTTTGTCCGTCATCAGAATAGACTCATCTTCGGATTTATAGACCCCTTTGCCTCCATAAGCATAGAATTTATCCAAGGTGTCCACAAAGACAACATTTCGGAAGGCTTGTCCTACGCCGGAAGCTCTGTCGTAGTAGAGACTATCGCTCTTTAGAAACTTACTTCCCTCGGTATATAGATTTTCCTTATTGAAATAGGCAACACCTGTAGCGGTATTATATACACCTCTTTCGGTATAAAGATTTTCGTTTTTATTGCCTTTTATGTTTGTAGGGCCGAAAAAATAGGTGTTTTTTGTGATACCATTGTAGCGCATAGTGTCTGTAAACACTTTTACCGAAGGGGTACGTACCACGACCTTATGCCGAAAATAGGCATCTCCTGTGTTTTCGAAATAATACGCGTTTCGGGAAGTAATGGTATCATTTTGTGAAATAATCCTTCCACCGCCGGTATATGTTCCTATTTTCGAGCGTAGATTGTATGTAAGGTAGTTGGTAGTAAGCACCGAGTTGCGGTCTTCCATCTTCACATTGCCGGTGAGCTTGGCCAGCTGTGCACTGGCATTATAGTGTAGATGGTCTGCATATATTAAGGTTCCCGATGGCTGTGTGATGACCACATTGCCGAAAGCTTCGAAAAATTCCTGACCTATTTCATTCTTATATAGGTATCCGCTGTCGGCAGTAAGGTAATTGCCCTTGTGTTCGTAAAGCGGATTATAGTTCATCATTGTCCCCAGCTTTGCATTGATGCGCGACATGTCCGAACGGACAATATTCATCTTGTCTTGTGCTCTGACCGTCTGGATTAGCAAAGCTTGTAAGACTACCAATAAGAGTAAGGATATATACTTCTTCACAATGGCAAAAATAGAGAATTAAAAAGTAAAAAAATGTTAACAGATAAATTTTAATGCTAAATAAAATCAATTATTAATCCTTACTTTTGAAATATGGATATACTTCAGCGATTTGAACGGTATGTGCAAGAGAATAAGCTGTTTACCAAGGAAGACAAAATCTTGGTGGCAGTGAGTGGAGGAAGGGATTCCATGCTATTGGCATGGTTGCTGTATCAGTGTCATTTTTCCATAGAGCTTGCACATTGTAATTTTCAGCTTAGGGGGGAAGAGTCGGAAATGGACGAACAGCTGGTGAGACATTTTGCTGAAGAAAATGAACTGCCTTTACATGTGATTCGTTTCGATACAACAGATTATGCCGAAAGAAATAAAGTATCCATACAGATTGCTGCTCGAGAGCTTCGCTACGAATGGTTTGGGAAGCTGAGTGAAGAGAGGGGCTGTGTTGCGATAGCCGTAGCCCATCACCTTAACGATTCGGTAGAAACGGTGCTGTTCAACCTGTCGCGTGGCACCGGACTGTTGGGCTTACAAGGTATCCTGCCAAAGAGGGAGGACAGCAAGATAGTAAGGCCGCTGCTTTTTCTTAAAAGAGAAGAAATCACTGACCTGGTAGAGCACTACCGCATTCCTTTCCGCGATGACCAGTCCAACTTCTCCAACAAGTATGCTCGCAACAGAATACGACTGGATATAATTCCGGAGTTTGAAAAGCTTAATCCCGACTTTGTGGATGTTATGGCAGATAATATTTGCCGCTTTAGAGACAGTCTTGAAGTTCTGCAGCTTTATGCGGAAAGACTGCGAAGGGAATTGCTTATTCCCCGAGGTGCGGAAGCCTATCTTATAGAAAAGCAAAAGATAAGGTCTGTCACACTCAATGAGCTGTATTTTGTCCTAGAACCTTTCGGATTTAAGAAAAATATACTTTCTGACCTGCTGCACTCCTTAGGGAGGGAGTCGGGCAAGACATTTACTTCGGAAACGCATATCATCGTTACCGACAGAGAATATATAATCTTATCCCGACAAAAGGAAGCATTAGCTCCTGTACTTTTGACATCAGCGCAAAAATTTATTAGATGGGGAAGCTTTACTTTTCAATGCGAAGTGACGAAGGACAAAACCATAGTCAAAGACAAGAACATCGCTTTGTTGGATTTTGAGAAACTAACGTTTCCTTTGACCATTCGTTCTTGGCAGGAAGGTGATTCCTTTCAACCTTTGGGGATGAAAGGAACCAAAAAGTTAAGTGATTTCTTTATCCAAAAAAAAGTCAACGTGCTGGATAAGGAGAGAGTACCCGTAATAGTCGATGGAAACGGGGATATCATATGGGTAGCACCCTTTCAGCTAGATGATAGATTTAAAATTGAGGATAATACACAAAAAGTGTTTAAATTAGTTTGCAATTTCGCAGAGCAATGAGTCAAGATAAAATTTTTGTAGAAAGACAATATCTAGGAAGGGATATGACGTGGATCAGCGTAAGGCTTACTTTGGCTTTATTCTGCTTCATCGTATATTACCTCAATATGGATCATCTGGCTTCGCGTCAGCTTTTCTTCATCGTAGGAAGCTCCATCATTGTGGTTTCTATCATCATGATGTATCTGGTGCATTATAAGACTGAAGTTGCTAACAACTGCATCATTCTCAGTGGTCTATGGTCCACCAGGTTGGTTAAAATAGACTTATCTTCCATTGTTACGGTAGAGAAAAAGCCTTACAGTACTTATATTTTCAATAATCCTGTTTATAACCTTCATAAAAACGGAAAAATTAGATTCTATTCTGGAGGCAAAGATGCTGTATGGCTTACCGATAAGGACGGTTTGGTGTATATCATCGGTACCCATCGACAAGAAGAGTTGTATAATGCTATTCTTAAGGCTAAATCTTAAAAAGTGTTAAGCTTTTGACTCTGACATTTCTTTGACTTTGGCCGAGCAGTATTTTATTATATTTGGTTAAATCAATATAAATTCAATGAGTGCTTTATATTTCATATTAGCTGTTATTGTAGCGTATTACGTATTTAAGTTTTCTATGCGTCTGTTGTTGCCATTCGCCATGAAAAAGCTTGGCGAACACTTGATGAAGAAGGCACAGCAATCTCAGGGAGGTTATACTTTTACCTATACCACAGGAAATCCGTTCTCTCAGCAGAGGGAATCTCAATATAATTATCAGGACAACAAAGGTGATGTGAGGGTGGACTATGTCCCTCCACGTAAGGAAAAACGCCGTGTAGCAAAAGATGCAGGGGAGTTCATTGATTTTGAAGAGGTGAAATAATTTAGACATATACTTCAGTGTGAAGGGTTGATTGGTATCTCGCCAATCAACCTTTTTTTTGACTTATACTTTTTTAGTTTTTACTTTGTACCTATGTGGTTGAAACAACTTTCCGTTTTGAATTTTAAGAATTACGCCGAAACTACGCTTTCCTTTATTCCGCAGGTGAATGCCTTTACGGGAGAAAATGGTGCGGGTAAGACTAACTTGTTGGACGGCATACATTATCTTTCGCTGTGCAAGTCCTATTTCAATCCCATAGACTCACAGCATATCAAAAAAGGGGAAGACTGGTTTATGGTACAGGGAGAGTTCGACAGAGATAACAGGCAGGATGTCGTTTCCTGTAGCTTGAAACGCAATCAGAAGAAACAGTTCAAACGGAATAAGAAAGACTACCAACGTCTTGCCGACCATATAGGCTTATATCCGCTTGTGATGATATCGCCAAACGATACGCTCATCATACTTGAAGGTTCGGAGGAAAGGCGTAGGTTTATGGACAATGTGATTTCACAAACGGATAACCGCTATTTGGATACGCTTATTGCTTATAACAAAATTCTGTTACAGCGAAATACCTTACTGAAAAACATCAAAGAGAAAGGCGTATTTGATATAGGGTTGTTTGAAGTGTTGAACTTGCAGCTAGTAGAAGTGGGGGAGCTCATCTATAAGAAAAGGAAAGAGTTTATGGAAGTTTTTACCCCATACTTCCGTAAGCATTATGCCTACCTTACTGAGGAGGCGGAGGAAGTGTCTTTGACCTATGAATCTCAGCTACATGGTGCAGATTTTTTTGAGCTACTTCAGAATTCTATAGAAAAGGACAGAATTCTGGAGCGTACCACTCAAGGCATTCATAAGGATGACCTGTTTTTCACTATACATGGTGAGATGCCATTGAAAAAGTTCGGCTCGCAGGGACAACAGAAATCCTTTCTTATAGCGCTAAAACTTGCACAATACACTTTCTTACAGGAGAAGAATAAGTTTAAGCCACTGCTGCTGCTGGACGACATCTTTGACAAGCTGGATGAGAAAAGAACGAAGAAGCTTATGAAGATGGTGTCCGATGACGAATTCGGACAGATATTTATCACCGATACAGATGCTGGTCGTATCCGAAAAATTTTCGATGAAATACAGCAACCTATACGTATCTTTGATATCAGAGGAGGACAAGCTCATGCTCTATAAGAAAAAAGTAGATGAAATACCGACCCGTGATGATATCAGTATGAAGCAGGCTATAGAGAAGTGGTTGGAAGTGTATCGTCTGCGCAATAAGTTTGACGAATCCTCGGTAGCTACCTTTTGGGAACAGATTATCGGACCCTATATCGCTCGCAGAACCCAGCAAATCTATATTAAAGATAAGAAACTCTTCGTCAAGGTGGAGTCGGCCGTCGTAAAGCACGAGCTGGCACTCAATCGCCGCCAGATTATCGGAAGAGTGAACGAACATGTCGGACGCGTCATCGTCGAGGATTTCGTGATTCTATAATTTGTTAGTGTATGAAGCTTAAATACTATGCTGCGGCATTGTTTTCCTTTGTCGTGTGGGGGATTTTTAGCTTGGTGCTCAAGCCTTTGCATGATTATTCAGCCTTGGACATTCTGACCTATCGCGTAGCTTTTGCTGCCGTCCTTATAAGTTTTTTCAGCCTTACTTTCAGAAGGAGGATAACGCTTCAAAATATACACCTTATCCGTGCACAGAAACCTTCTGTCCGTTGGAAGATGGTCGGTGTGTTGGTTATAAGTGCCGTTATGCTCGCCTTAAACTGGTATCTATTCATTTATGTGATGAATGCTGTAAGTGTCAACGCTACCTCGCTGGCGTATCTGATGTGTCCTATTCTTACCACAGTCCTTGCCAATATATTTTTGCGTGAAAGATTGAATGCAGGACAATGGTGTGCTGTGGGGTTAAGTGTGATAGCTTGCGGCATGTTGGCATATGGCCATCTGATGGATTTGATCTTTAGTCTTACCATAGCTTTATCCTATGCTATCTATCTAGTGCTGCAAAAGGCTAGTCGGCAGCTGGATAAGTTTTTTACACTCACGGTACATATTCTTATCGGTGCTATGATGCTCATTCCTTTAGGATACAAGGGGGCTATAGAAACCTCACATTCCACCCTATTTTTTAGTAATGTGCTCATCATAGCCGTCTTATTTACGATAGTGCCTTTATATCTGAACATGTATGCCTTGAAGGGATTGGACTCTTCGGTGGTAGGTATATTGCTTTATATCAACCCTATCATCTCTTTTCTGTTAGGGGTATTTTATTTCCACGAGCATATCACCTTATTGCAAGGTCTCGCCTATGCGTTGATATTTTTGGCAGTAGTGCTGTTTAATATTTTTTATTTCATAAAGCATTCTCCGGTCATAGCTAGCGCACAAAAAGTTATTTAGAATGTTTCCATTATTCTCTTGTTACCTCCCTATGATAATAGGGGGTTTTTTTGCATTGCCATAATGCCTATGTTTGTGGCTTTTACGATTTTATTAAAATATTGGAAATAAACATATTATCATGATTGTAGATTTAGAGCCGAAAGACAATAGCCGACTGTATAAGACAGGAATTATCCAGCAGACAGCTTATTGGTCTACGGTTAAGAAGATGCAAGGTATAGATACTGTGTCCTACAATTTTAAGAGTAAGGCCAAGGATCTTTATGGTCATGGACAGGAAGACACCTTCATCGTGGGCGATGTACTCATCATGCTCCAGCACCTAGATGATGAACATTGTATCGCCTATGTCCCTTATGGACCTGAGATAGAACCTTGTGAAGAACAGCAGGGATATTTTTTGGAGCAGCTGTCGGAAGCTTTACGGTACTATCTTCCAAAGAGCTGTATCATGATACGTTACGATTTGTCGTGGCAGTCCCAATGGGCTAATGAGGATGATTGTTATGATTTACATGGAAACTGGATAGGTCTGCCATCTAAGAGGGTGCAGGAGATGCGGCTAAATTTCAGTACGGAAAATGGTAATCTGCACAAGGCCAACACAGACATCTTACCATCCAATACATTATTTATGAATCTCAGGGAAAGTGAAGATGTGCTGTTAGGAAATATGAAACCCAAGACACGTTATAATATCAATCTTGCTCGCCGTAAGGGTGTTGTCATACAGTCCTTGGGCTTGGAGAGTTTGGAAGTGTGGTACGATCTGTACCGACAGACGGCCAAGCGCAATAACTTTTTCTTGCACGATATCAACTATTTTAGGATAGTGCTATCTGCCAAGGCCAATAATACCGCTTCGCCGGCAGATGTCTATCTGTTGGTGGCTTCCGTGGAGGAAAAACCATTGGCCGCTATGTTTTTGGTGATTTCCGCCAATAGAGCTACTTATCTTTACGGGGCTTCGTCTTCCGAAAACCGCAACCTTATGGGAACCTATGCCTTGCAATGGAGAGCCATGCAGTTTGCAAAAGAAAAAGGCTGTACAGAATACGACTTTTTCGGTATCTCGCCTGATGCCGATCCTTCTCACCCCATGTACGGGCTGTATCGTTTCAAGACAGGGTTTGGGGGGAGGATATCGCATCAGACGGGATGTTGGGATTACCCGCTAGACAAATCCAAATACGCCTACTACAGCGCCATGGAGTTCCAAAATCAGAGTTATCATATATAAAAAAGGCTTGCCACCGGCAAGCCTTTCACTTATAAATATTGTTCTAAATTTCCTTTGCCTTCACGAAGAATTTCAAACTCTCCGGAGGTCACATCCACGACCGTAGAAGGTATATTGTCACCATAGCCGCCGTCGATAACAAGGTCTACCTTATCTCTGTACTTTTCATAAATCAATTCCGGGTCAGTAGAGTACTCAATGATCTCATCTTCATCGTGAATGGATGTCGTCACAATAGGGTTGCCTAACTGTTTAACAATCTCTCGGATGATGTTGTTGTCCGGAATACGGATACCTACCGTTTTTTTCTTCGAGCTCAACAGTTTAGGTACTTGGCCACTGGCGTTGAAGATAAAGGTGAAAGGTCCCGGAAGAGCTTTTTTCAACACTCTAAATACTGTAGTGTCAAAAGGCTTTGTATATTGTGAGATATCTGTCAAATCGTAGCAGATGAAAGACAGCGAGGTTTTATCGGTTTTGATGCCACGGATCTGACAAACCCTTTCTACGGCCTTTTGGTTAGTTATATCACAGCCTATACCGTACACCGTATCGGTAGGGTAGATGATTACACCTCCTTTTTTCAGGATTTCTACCGCTTGGTCTATAGCTTTAGGATTCGGGTTCTCATTATAGATTTTTACCAACATAGGCTACGCATTAAGATGAACCATTCATTACAGGTTGTATGAAAACAACAACAGCCAAAATATTTTGTTTTGGCTGTTGCGTATATTTTAGAATTCTGCATTTTTCGGAGTTCGTGGGAAAGGAATAACATCACGAATGTTGGTCATTCCTGTGGTGAATAATACCAATCGCTCGAAGCCAACTCCAAAACCTGAGTGAGGAACAGAACCGAAACGGCGTGTATCTAAAAACCATTGCATTTCTTCTTCTGGAATTCCCACTTCAGCCATGCGGGCCAACAGCTTGTCTAAGTTTTCTTCACGTTGTGAACCGCCGACCATCTCCCCAATACCTGGGAACAGAATGTCCATAGCACGTACGGTCTGACGTCCGTTTTCGTCCACTTCGTTTTGTTTCATATAGAAGGACTTGATCTCACGAGGGTAGTCCGTGATAATTACCGGCTTTTTGAAGTGTTTCTCCACCAAATATCTTTCGTGTTCAGACTGAAGGTCGGCACCCCAACCTTCGATCAGGTATTTGAACTGTTTCTTTTGATTTGGTTTTGATTTTTTCAAAATCTCTATAGCTTCGGTATAGGTGATACGCTCGAATTTGTTTTCCAATACAAAGTTGAGCTTTTCTATGAGGTTAAGTTCTGAGCGTTCGTTTTTCGGTTTAGACTTTTCTTCTTCCAACAGGCGGTTTTTAAGGAATTCGATTTCCTCAGGGCAAGTGTCTAAAGCGTATTTGATGACATATTTCAACAAGTCTTCCGCCAGATCCATGTTGTCTTCCAACTCATAGAATGCCATTTCCGGCTCTATCATCCAGAATTCTGCCAAGTGGCGTGTGGTATTGGAATTTTCTGCACGGAATGTAGGGCCGAAAGTATAGATGTTCCCGAATGCTAGAGCGGCAAGTTCTCCTTCCAGCTGTCCCGATACGGTAAGGTTTGTCGAACGCCCGAAGAAGTCTTCTTTGAAATCTACTTCTCCTTCCGGTGTAAGAGGAGGATTTTTGAGATCTAGAGTTGTTACTCTGAACATCTCGCCGGCACCTTCCGCATCTGAACCCGTAATGATAGGAGAGTGGAAGTACACGAAGTCTCGGTCTTGGAAGAATTTGTGGATGGCGAACGCCAACGCATTACGTACCTTGAAGACAGCGTTGAATGTTGTCGTACGAAGACGAAGGTGCGCGATTTCGCGTAAGAACTCTAAGCTGTGCTTCTTAGGTTGTAGAGGATATTTTTCCGGATCAGAATCTCCCAGAATAGATACTTCGGAAGCCTTAACCTCCACGCGCTGACCTTTTCCCAAAGATTCTACCAATTGTCCTTTGACACGTACTGCCGCACCGGTAGTGATTCTTTTTAGAATATGTTCGGGTGTATTCTCGTAGTCAATAACAGCTTGTATATTGTTGATAGAAGAACCGTCGTTGATGGCTATGAATTGGTTGTTACGAAAGGTTTTTACCCATCCTTTTACAACAACTTCTTTTCCTAATTCTTCAGATTTTAGTAGCTCTTTAATGCGTGTATGTTCCATTTTAATGTATCAGGAATTTATATAATGCTATGTATTGTAAGATTACAAAAATACGCTATTCTGTTGGCTTATAAAAGCCTAATTGTATTGTTTTTAGTAGAAAAATGTTCTCAGAATGAGGGTTAAGAGTGAATGCTGCTGCAATGTCAAACTTATTCTCGGATTGATTGTTTGATTAATATATCATAGCCTCATTCAGCAACAAGATGAGTAACATATTATTCATAATTTCCATCATTCTTCTGTTTCTTCATTTTCTTCCCTTTGTTAAAAATCAGCATTGGTTTTTTCGTATACCGGATTTTATCCGACCTCAACTACTATTTTTTCAGTTGCTCTGCTTGATTGGGGTGTTATATTTCTGGAAGGATATAAGCTACCCTATTCTGACTACTGCATTGTTGTTGGTTTGTCTTGGTTATAATGCGTATGTTTTTGTGCGTTTCACCAAGTTTTGGCGATCCAATAGACATAAAGCTTCGAAGCAGCACTCAGCCCATGTGAAAGTAATCTCTGTAAATGTCTATCAATATAATAAGGAGTATCACAGACTGATAGAGCTAATACGTCGAGAGCAACCCGACATCCTGCTGACTATGGAGAGTAACCAAGACTGGGAAGAGGCCCTACAAGAGTTAAAGGATACATTTTCGTACTTTGAGGAAGTAGCGTTGGAAAATACATACGGTATGCATTTCTATACAAAACTGAAAGTGCATCGGCTCCAGGTCCATTATTTTGTTTCTGACGACCTGCCGAGTATAGAAGCGGAGCTGGAGACAGCGGATGGCTACAGGTTTGTATTTTTCGGGGTGCATCCTCCTCCGCCCAGTCCTACCGAGGAAGAGACATCCAAAGAAAGAGATGGTGACCTGCTGAGTGTAGCCAAGCGGGTGCGGCAAAGTAAGCATCCGGTAATCATTACGGGTGATTTCAATACCGTGGCTTGGTCAAGGATTTCGGTACTTTTCAAGAAAGCTAGCGGGTTGATTGACGCACGCTACGGGCGTGGATATTTGGCGACTTTTCATGCCAAATACTGGTTTTTCCGTATTCCATTAGATTTGCTATTCCACAGTGCTGAGGTGTTTGTGGAAAAGTTGCGCATATTACCCGCCATCGGTTCGGATCATTTTCCTATCTGTTGTACATTTTATATCGATAAAATCAATGAAGAGCAGAAGGAAGATGTAAAGCATTTGGATCGGAAAGAAAAAGAAGAGGTGGATGATTTGATAGCAGAAGGGAAGGAAGAAGAAAGTGACAGCCGATAAAAATTGCTTCCCTAATAGACATAAAGTATGGTTTCTATATCTTATGTTTTCTTAGGGAAGTCAATTTCAAACAATTATTGCACTGTTTATTATTTGGCTAAATATCCGCCGTCCACAGGATAATAGGAGCCTGTGACGAAAGAAGATTTGTCGGAAGCTAACCAAAGGGCCAATTCGGCAACCTCTTCAGGTTTACCTAAGCGCTGCATAGCATGTTGGGTTTCTAAGTAAGCCAAGGCATCTTTATCCAAGGCATTATCCACTAGTGGTGTAGAGATGAATCCAGGACCTATGGCATTGATGCGCACTCCTTTAGTGCCATATTCCCATCCTGCAGTTTTAGTCAATCCTACAACACCGTGTTTTGCTGCTACGTATGCCGAAGAATTAGCGAAGCCTACCTGACCTAGAATGGAAGCTATATTGATTATACTACCTCCGACTTTTTCTATTTCAGGAAGCTGGTAATGCATGCCGTAGAATACGCCGTTAAGATTGATGTCTATAACTTTTTTCCAACTTTCGATTTTCATCTCTCCTACGGTAGCGGCCTCACCACCAATGCCTGCATTATTTACGGCAATATGTAGGGCGCCGAACTTTTCCACGGCTGTGTCTACAAGTTTTTTATTATCTTCAGGTGATGCAGAATCCGCCTTCACGAATACCGCTACATCACTACCTAATTCCTTAATAACCTTGTTGCCTAATTCTTCGTTTAAGTCGCTGATGACAACTTTAGCACCTTCTTTAACAAAAAGGGTGGCGATGGCTTTGCCGATACCGGAAGCACCTCCTGTAACGATGGCCACTTTATTTTCTAATTGTTTCATAACTAATCCTTTTAAGTTAGCACAAGTTACGATTTGTGGCGCAAGAAAAGTGTGACCCATGTTTCAAAAAAGAATGATTTACAATAAAAGAAGCCTTAAACTTAGTAGTTTAAGGCCCATTGCTAGAAAGATTAGCCTTTTATATTTTTTATGAAGGCAGGGATTTTCTCAAGATAATCTTCTTCCGCTAGGAGTTTTACGAAAGCAGAGCCAACGATGGCTCCATTGGCATAAGTCGTGGCTTTGCGGAATGTTTCATGGTTGGAGATTCCGAATCCAATGATGAAAGGATTTTTCAAATCCATGTCTTTGATACGTTTGAAATAAGCTTCTGCTTGATCTTTGACTTCCAGGTTTTTACCCGTCGTAGCGTTTGACGAAAGTAGGTAGATGAAGTTTGTCGACAGCTCGTCGATCTTGCGTATCCGTTCTTCCGAAGTTTGTGGTGTCACTAGGAAAATATTGCTGATGCCATACTCCTCGAAGGTGTTTTTATACAGCTCTTCGTACTCGTACATCGGTAGGTCGGGGATGATAGTTCCGTTTACCCCTACTTCTTTGCAGGCTTTACAGAAGTTTTCCACGCCATACTGTAAAACAGGATTGACATAGCCCATCAGGTAGACAGGGATGCTTACCTGCTTGCGTAAGTCTTTAAGTTGTTCGAACAGAACTTTTAGTGTCATTCCATTTTTCAAGGCTATTTCCGAAGCATGCTGTATGGTAGGGCCATCGGCCACCGGATCAGAATAAGGAAATCCTATTTCCAAAAAATCAGCACCAGCATCTTCCAAGGCTTTGGCAATACGTACTGTACTGTCCAGTGTAGGATAGCCCGCCGTAAAATATATGGACAATAATCCGTTTGAATGTTTATTTATTCTCATTGTCTTTAAGATGTAAACGTTTTCAGTGATGAGGGTAAGAGCGTATCAAGGTTTGATCTGATAACTTTTGTCCATCATCACTTACAGACCAAAATACTTCATGTAATTATCCAAATCTTTGTCACCACGTCCGGAAAGACAAATTACTACCGTCTCTCCACCCGTAAACTCCATCTTTTCCAGATGCGCTAAGGCGTGGGAACTTTCTATGGCCGGGATGATTCCTTCCAGCTGTGTAAGACGCAGACCTGCCTGCATAGCTTCGTCGTCCGTGGCGGATACATATTCTCCACGTCCCGATTTAAACAGCCATGCGTGCTGTGGGCCTATGCCAGGATAATCCAGCCCTGCAGAGATGGAGTATGGTTCTATCACCTGTCCGTCATCGGTCTGCATCACAATCTGCCGGCTTCCGTGGAGCACTCCTTCTTTGCCTAGGACGGTGGTGGCGGCACTTTTGCCTGAGTGTACGCCTAATCCTGCTGCTTCTACGGCAATGATTTTTACCTGCTCATCATCCAAAAAATGATAGAACATGCCTGCTGCATTGGAACCTCCTCCTACACAAGCCATCACAATATCTGGCGTTTCTTTGCCGGTCTTTTCCAATAGTTGCTTTCTCGTTTCCGCAGAGATGATGGATTGGAAACGTGCTACCATGTCCGGATATGGGTGGGGGCCTACTACAGAGCCGATGATGTAGTGGGTATCCACAGGATTGTTGATCCAGTCGCGAAGTGCCTCATTGGTAGCATCTTTCAGGGTTTTACTGCCCGATGTTGCTGGCACTACCGTAGCTCCCATCATCTTCATACGTGCCACATTGGGTGCCTGCCGCTTGATATCTATTTCTCCCATATACACTACACATTCCAGTCCCATCAGCGCACATACTGTAGCTGTGGCCACACCATGCTGTCCTGCTCCCGTTTCGGCGATGATACGTTTTTTACCAAGACGTTTGGCTAATAAAATCTGTCCTATAGTGTTGTTAATTTTATGTGCTCCCGTATGGTTGAGGTCTTCACGTTTCAAATATATGTTGGCGCCATAGCGTTCAGACAGACGTTTGGCATGATACAGGGGAGAAGGTCTGCCCACATAGTCTTTTAGCAGTTGTTCGAACTCTTCCTTAAAAGAAGGGTCTTCCATAATCTGCAAATAATTTTTTTGCAGCTCTTCAACGTTTGGGTACAGCATTTCGGGGATGTAAGCTCCACCGAATGGTCCGTAATAGCCTCTGCTGTCTACTTGATACTTGCTCATTTTATGATCGTGATTGCTTGTGTTAACAAATCTATATTTTTAATTCCCGGCTCTATTTCAAATTTTGAATTCAAATCAAAGCCATATAATCTTTCATCTTCAAAACGGCAGGCTTCCACTAGGCTGTCCGTGGACAGACCTCCGCTCAGCCAATAAGGAGTATGGTAAGGATAGCTTTTGAGAACCTCCCAGTCGAAGGAAAGGCCTGTTCCACCGTAGTGCTTGCTCTTGGTGTCAAAAAGAAAATAATCCACCTTGCCTATATAAGGAGCCACGGCGGCCCAGTCGAAATCTTCGTCAATGCCGAAAGCTTTGAAGGTGCAGAGTCCCGCTTGCCCTATTTGTGCACAGAACTCTGGCGATTCATTGCCATGAAGCTGTACTACCTGTAAGTCGAAATCCTTGACTTTATTAAGGATTTCTTCTTTGGTGGCATTGACAAATACACCTACTTTTTGTATAGAAGAAGGAAGGGTGCAGCTTGGCCGTTGTGCAACATATCGCGGCGACTTAGGGTAGAAGATAAAACCTACGTAATCTATAGGTAATGCACCAAGCTCCTCTATGTTGTTAGCCTCGCGCATTCCACAGACCTTTATTTTGCGTTTCCTATTCATCAGTCGTTAAAAAGTCATTACTAGTTCCAATTTTTGATTCTTCAGGTGGCAAACCCAAATGGTTATATTTTTATCAATTTCTTCAAACTATCTAATGCTTTTAACCCTAGCAGAGAGGCTTCGGCTTCGTAATAACAGTCACCAAATGACTTCTCTAGATGGAATGTCTTAATGGCAAATGCCGCATTGGTGAGTACGACGTTGTTTTGGGTGTCATTCCCCTTACCTTCGATGATGGTTTTGAAAATTTTTGCCGCCTCTTCCACGTTGTCGCCGCCGGCCAACTCTTCTGCACGTACAGGTGTGAAGCCTAAATCTTCCACGGTAAAATAATGTTCGCCCTGATTAGTGATAACTTTGAAATCTCCGGTGAGCGAGATTTCGTCATATCCATCCAATGCATGTATAATGCTATATTGCTTGTCAGTATTCTGATAGAGATAGCCGTAAAGACGGGCAAGTTCTAGAGAGAAAACGCCTACGGACTGAAAGCGTGGATTGGCGGGGTTGGTCAACGGCCCCAGCATGTTGAAGAATGTCTTTACACCTAAAGCGCGACGGATAGGCGCTACGGTCTTCATAGCAGGATGGAAGAGAGGAGCATGCAAGAAACATATGTTGGCTTCATCGAGCTGCCTTTGTAATGTTGGTTTGTCGTTGGTAAATTGATAGCCTAGGTACTCCATGACATTTGAGGATCCACATCCGGAAGAGACTCCCACATTGCCGTGCTTGGCAACCTTGTATCCAGCACCGGCCACGACAAATGATGCTAAAGTGGATATGTTAAACGTATTTTTGCCGTCACCACCTGTGCCACACATGTCAATAAGGTCGTAGCCGTCGAAATCCATCTTCAAGCACAGGTCGTACATGGCATCACGAAAGCCACCCAGCTCTTCCACCCGTATGCTGCGCATGCCATACGCTGTCATAAAGGCTGCAATCTGGTGCGAATCGTATTTGCCTGTAGCAATATTCGTCAAGATTTCATAAGCCTCCTTGCGACTGAAGGATTTATATTCAAATAAATGTCTAAGAATTTCTTTCATAATAAAAATCGATTGATAGGATGCCAAACAAAAAGGCTCACCATTTTATTGGCAAGCCTCTTATATTGTGATTGTAATCAAACTCAGCAATAGGGATTGCCACAACATCAACTGTTGTGCCACCACCAAGCGTTATTTGATACAAATGCGTTCATCTCTAAATTGTTGTTAACAAATATCAATTATCTTTTTAAAAATGTCAAGGGTTTTTATAAAAAATTAATGAGATGTTATTTTTTATTTCTTTTGGTCAACATAGCGTTGTGTTGCTTTTTGAAAAATAAATCACACTACAAGTTAGTGTTCTATAAAAGGTATAGATTGGGATAGAAGAGTTTTTTTAATATAACACGAAATGTGCTTTGTTATAACCCTTGGAGACGAGGGTGAAGGAGGCTATTTTGTCTTTTTCGACGTATAATGCTAATAGGTGACGCCCTCTATATTTTAAGAAATAGATATTATCGCTGTTCAGGCCTTCGAGATCAATATCTTTAATTTCTTTTCGCGGCATCTGCGCGTAAGGAATATATTGTATGTCTTCTATATTTTTGGTCA
Source organism: Sphingobacterium thermophilum (assembly GCF_039541675.1). Classification (NCBI taxonomy): domain Bacteria; kingdom Pseudomonadati; phylum Bacteroidota; class Sphingobacteriia; order Sphingobacteriales; family Sphingobacteriaceae; genus Sphingobacterium; species Sphingobacterium thermophilum. The sequence continues at coordinate 555,006 of NZ_BAABGR010000015.1, forward strand.
TAAGGTTGATGCGTATTTCTTCTAAGCTAGCCTCTAGATAGTCGTATAATTCCTCTCCAGGGTTGTTTACCTGTACATACTGACTGAGCACTACGTCTGCACGTTTGTTTTCATTCGCCAGTTCGGCAATAAACTGTTTAATAAGTTGCAGGTCGTCCAGTTTGTTGCTCACGGTATCCTGTCCGAAGAGTGTGATGCTTTGCAAGAAGAGAAGAAAAGTAAATAGAAGTCTCATGATTATGATTTTTATATACGACTGTAGGAATCCACAAAAGATTAACGTAACGGAAGATAGTAACGCAAATTTAGAAGAAATGAATGTTTGCTTTCATTAGCGTCATTCAGTTTTGTTCTTAAAACGCCTTGGGTGGTAGTATAAGCAAAGTCTTTGCCGTCTTGTATGGAGTAATGATTAAATGTATAACTTAAACCTACTGCTGTCCTCGTAGAGAGCACGTAGTACAGTCCCAAAGATGATAGAAGGCGTGTGCCGATTCCTTGGTGTTCATAGCTTTTAGGTTGCTCGAAAAGGTCCCGTAAGTTCCAGTGTCCATACGCATTGTAATTAGCCCGATATCCTTCCATATCCACCTCCATAGTCCATTGCGTTGAAAGGTTATAGGATAAGTTTATTCCAAGACCATAGCTCGGAAAACGGTATTTGTAATAGGAATTTAGATTCGAAATATAGTTAGGATGCGAAGCAGTCCAATTTTTGTCGTTGAGTAGGTAAAGCTGCTTCATCGAATAGTCGACAGAAAGGTACGTAGCGAGCGACAACGTAGAGTTTCTCACCCAAAAATAACCCGGTTGGAGACACAGGGAATAGCCCCAACCTTTGTGGTTGCTGTGATGTGACTGGTTATACGCCAAGGTTCTGTTGTCACCATCGTAGTCGGTATCGGCAACGTTACCCATGAAGGTGCTGTTGACCGAAAGGCTTGTTCTTAGATAAAAGCTTCTATGTGCCAAACGTATGTCGGCGCCCAAGTCTATCTGGTTGGTAGGATCCCATATTAGTTCGGAAAGTATATTGGGACTGGTGCCGCGTTCGTTGCCAGCAATGTTAAAGGTAGTCTTGGAAAAAGAATATCCTATTTTGGGCTGGATGATAAGAGTGGTAGGGCTTTCATTCTCTACGGAGGGGACTTGCCCGAAAATTTTGGTGCTAAAGCACAGAAAAAATGCTATAAGGAAAAATTGTCGCATACATGTCTTTTCAATAAAGACAAAGGTAAGCGAATTTCGTTTAATTCAATTTAGGGTTTCTTGTAAATAAAAATCGCACTCTATAGTAGGAGTGCGATTTTTATTTGAAATTAGTATTCGTCTTCATTGAAAAAGAAATCATCTTTAGTTGGATAGTCTGGCCAAATTTCTTCGATGTTTTCGTAAGGCTCACCATCATCCTCTAAAGCTTGAAGATTCTCTATTACTTCAACAGGAGCACCAGAACGAATTGCGTAATCGATTAACTCATCTTTTGTAGCAGGCCATGGTGCATCTTCTAAATGCGATGCTAATTCTAGAGTCCAATACATAGTCTTACAATTTTAGTTTTCAATTTTCGCAAAAATAATATATTATTTAATAATTGCAAGTTAAATGAAATGTAATTTACATTTCTCTGTTATACAGTTATTTATAAGGTTAAAACGTTTTATTCCTGCGTCCAATGTTCGTTCATTTTGTTGTAAACGTAATTTTGCAGATCATCAAACTCTCCTTGTGTAAGGGTTTGTGTGTCAATAGGTTTTAGTACCTTGATATGTATTGTGCCTGGTCTGGAACCATACTTTTGTCCGTCATCCCATAGAACCTTCCAAGCATCCTGAATGACGATAGGAAGGATACATACCTTATTGTCTATGGCCAGTCGGAAAGATCCGGATTTGAATTCGCTAAGTTTTGGTGGATAGATATCGTTGATTCTTCCTTCGGGGAAGATGACAATGGATTTACCTTCTTTAAGGTACTCATCTGCTTTCTTATAGGCACGGAAGGAAGACATTTTACTCTTTCGATCCACAGGAATATCTATGCTTTTGAAAAAGATGCGTGTCACCGGATTTTTGAGTAGTTCAATCTTCCCCATGAAGGAGAAAGGCTGGGGACACAGATAGGTCAATACGGTAATATCCAGAATGGATGTGTGGTTGGGGCAAATAACAAAAGGTCTGCTCCAGTCAATATTATCTTCGTAGGTGACTTTAAATCGTATTCCTACCAGATGGATAGCCATGATACTGATCCATTTGCGGCACCATACGATCTGCTTATAATATTTTTGAGGCTGTCTGGTGAAGAAATAGAGGATAGGGTAGAACGGAATGAAAAATAAAAGTACAGCGGCAAAGTATAGTAGAGTATGTATTTTCCTGAGAAGTTTGATCATAAAAAGTTCTATCTAGTTTAGATTTGCTTGTACGAAGATAAAAAAATAATAGGTCTATAAAGCTATAGACCTATTATTAAAAATATGCTGTTTTTCTTACTTGCTTAATTCAGCGTAATATTTGTGGAACAAAGGAATGGTTTCGATTCCTTTGAGGTAGTTTTCTATGCCATATTTTTCATTTGGCGAGTGAAGGTTGTCGCTGTCCAATCCGAAACCTAATAATACAGTCTTGATGCCCAATTCTTTTTCGAACAAAGCTACGATAGGAATAGAGCCGCCACCGCGTGTAGGGATAGGTTTTTTGTTGAAAGTTTCTTCCAACGCCTTTTCTGCCGCTTTGTAAGCGATGCTATCTGTAGGCGTTACGACTGGTTCTCCACCATGGTGTGGCTTCACTTCTACCTTCACCGATTTAGGGGCGATAGATTCGAAGTGTTTTTTAAACAGTTCGGTGATACGGTCCGAGTTTTGATTCGGAACTAGGCGCATAGAAATTTTAGCGTAAGCTTTTGAAGGCAATACGGTTTTGGCGCCCTCACCAATATATCCTCCCCAGATACCGTTAACTTCCAATGTAGGACGGATTCCCGTACGTTCTATTGTGGTGAAGCCTTCTTCTCCCCAAAGTTCTTCCACGCCAAGATCTTTTTTGTATTCTTCAGCATCAAAAGGAGCTTCGTTGAGTGCTTTTCTTTCTTCTGCCGACAGCTCTACGACGTCATCGTAGAAGCCTGGGATAGTGATGTGGTTGTTTTCATCGTGTAGGGAGGCAATCATTTTAGCTAATATAGTCGCTGGGTTAGCTACCGCACCTCCATAAACACCAGAGTGCAGGTCACGGTTAGGGCCTGTAACTTCCACCTCTACGTAAGAGAGACCACGAAGTCCTGTCTCTATAGAAGGGGTTTCCATGCTGATCATGGAGGTGTCAGAAATCAGGATGATATCTGCTTTAAGGCGTTCTTTGTTTTCTTTAACGAAAGTACCCAAGTTTGCTGATCCTACTTCTTCTTCTCCTTCTATCATGAACTTCACGTTACATGCCAGCTCGTTTTCTCTGACCATATATTCGAAGGCTTTCACATGCATGTAGAACTGACCTTTGTCATCAGCGGCACCACGTGCGTAAATCTTGCCATCGCGGACGGTAGGCTCAAAAGGAGGGGTCTCCCACAATTCCAAAGGATCGGCTGGTTGTACGTCATAGTGACCGTAAACCAACACTGTCGGTAATGAAGGGTCTATGATTTTCTCGCCGTAAACGATAGGATAGCCTGCCGTAGGACAGATCTCCACATTGTCGGCTCCGGCATCCTTTAGCTTTTGAGCTACAAATTCGGCGGTACTCAACACGCCTTCTTTATATTGAGGGTCAGCACTTACTGATGGAAAGCGCAATAATTCAAATAACTCTTCTAAGAAGCGGTCTTTATTTGCTTCTACATATTGTTTGATCTTTTGCATTTTAAGTATGTGTTTTTTACAAAAATAGACATTATTATGGATAATAGTAGTTTATTTCACATTCCTCCATAACAGAACGTAATTTGAAGATTTTTCGACAGACTTTTACCGACAAAAATGCGGTGTTTACCGATGTTAACGTTTCATTAACGGTAATCTTCTATGAATTTTATATAGAAGCTATTTTCTTTGTTTTAGCAAAAATATTTTAAGTTTAAGGAATTTATTAACAAACCCCAATATGAGAACAACCTTTATTAGCTTAATCGCTTTATTGTTTTGTGTGGTTCAGAGTATGGCGCAGGATAAGATTTCCGGTCGTATTTTGGACCTTTCTGAGAAAATCCCTTTGAAGAATGCTTCGGTAATGTTGTTACAGGCCCAAGATTCTATACTTGTGGGCTACACCAGAGCGGATGAAAAGGGTGATTTTTCGTTAAACAAACCTAAGTCGGGAGACTTTTTGGTAGTCGTTTCTTACCCTAAGTATGCCGATTTTTTTAAAGAAATCAAAGAAACAGAACCTGAATCTGATCTGGGAGAAGTATTGTTGACCAGTGTTGCCCACCTTATTGAGGAGGTGGTGGTAAAACGACGTGCTGCCATCACGATTAAGGGCGATACTACTGAATATGATGCCTCCCAATTTAAGATGGAGAAAAATGCGAAGGTCGAAGATCTTCTGAAAGTGCTGCCAGGGATTACAGTGGACGCTTCAGGAAATATTACCGCGCAGGGAAAGACCGTAAAAAAAGTGTTGGTGGATGGAGAGGAATTCTTTGGGGATGACCCTACGCTGGCTACGCGCAATATCCGCTCGGATATGGTGGATAAAGTTCAGGTATATGAGAAGATGTCCGACCAAGCTGAAAGAACGGGCGTGGATGATGGTGTGCGAGAGCAGACAATAAACCTGAAATTGAAAGAAGATGCGAAGAATGGTATCTTCGGTAAGGCCTTGGCCGGTGGTGGTACAGATGGCTACTATATGGGGCAATTGATGTTTAACAAGTTCAAGGGCTCACAAAAGATTTCGGCCTACGGCTTGTTAGGTAACAATGCTACAACTTCGATGAACTGGGAAGATGCACAAAAATACGGAGGAGATTCCGGCTCCACCGTGTCGGATGAAGGTATAACCTTTGTGGAAAGCCAGGTGGATCCATTCTCCGGTCAGGGCGTAGTAGGTATCCCTCGTGCCATAAATAGCGGTATTAATTATAACGACAAGTTTAACGGAGATAAGCATACTGTCAACTTAAGTTATAAGTACGGCAACATTAAGAGTGATGGTGTGGATGAAACCCTCATGTCCGGAATTATCAACAGTGAGACCCGTAAAATGGTAGATACCAAAAACGATCAGCATAGGGTGAATCTGCGATACGACCTTAAATTGGATTCACTGAACAGTATCTTGCTGAGAGGGAATGTGTCGCGTAAGAATCTTTGGTCAGAGGATCAAACTAACTCTAAAAACTTCGGAAACGATTTGAGCTCTCCTGTTGCAGAAAATGTAAGTCGTCAGGTGAGCGACAGCGAGATCAACAACTATGGTGCTTACTTACTGTATACTAAGAAATTTATGAAAAAAGGACGCTCCATATCGTTGAATGCCGAAGTGAAGAGAGAAGAGAATACAGGTGGAGGAACACTGTACTCTACCCTTAGCAGAGCAAATGCTGCAGATACCATCACCGATCAATATAAAAATCACAATCAGAAAGTTAACAATCTTATCGCAGGGGTGACTTATACAGAACCACTGACCAAGAAGTTAAACCTTTCTGTAGGATATAATGTGGAAAAGGTGGACAACACTTCCTTGATGGAATCTTTCAATACACAAGGAAATATGTTGGATTCGACATTCAGTAACAACTATGATTACAACCGCTTGAGCCAAAACGTAAGTGTAGGTCTTAATTATGCTGGAGAAAGCTTAAAGGTTAGATTCAATAACATCTTAAGTGATGACGCCTTGGACCAAACGAACAACTACACTTCTGCGACCTTGAAACGCTCTTTCTTCACGTATAATCCTATGATTACAGGAAGCTGGGCAATTACTAAGAGCAAGCACATGTGGTTCCAGTACAGTGGTAAAAATCAATTGCCTTCATTGAGTCAGATTCAACCGTTGCGTAACAATAATGATCCGTTGAATTTCTACGAAGGAAATGAGTCACTAAAACCTTCATTTAATAATAGTGGATCTTTAGGGTATTATTCTTTCCAAGCGTTGTCAGGAACATACCTTTATATAGGAGGAAATGTGAGCTTTGTGAATGACCCTATTTCGCAGAATATTACCAATGAAAATGGGGTGAACTATTACCGTTGGGCCAACATTGATGGAAAGACGGATAAAACCTTTAGCGGCTGGGCAGGTCGTTACTTCAAGCTAAGCAATAAACTTGGGCTGACCAATACCATCCAGCTGACATTACTCAACTCCCAGTACAACAACTTTTTCAATGGTCAGGAAAACCTTATTAAATCGGATAGCTACAGCTTTTCTTATGATATTGGCCGTGATACAAAGACAGGTCTGAACTTTAATATCTCCTTGAATCCGCAGTATCGTAAGATGACATCCAATTTAAGTCCTGATCAAGATAACAGTGGATTTGTATTCAAATCTTCAGGTAAAGTGGAATATTTCTTCCCTAAAGGATTTAAGATTTATACCAACTACTCTTACACTTACGAAGCACCTACGGATGCGTTCGACCAAAGTTTATCACGTCTGTTGATCGATCCGGGAGTGAGTAAAAAGTTCCTAAAAGACGAGTCATTGGTGCTAGATTTGGCTGTATATGATTTATTGAACCAAAATGTGGGCTATTCAAGAAGTCAATCCAATTCCGTATTCATGCAACGTAGATATGATACCATCCGTCGCTATGTAATGCTGAAATTGTCGTGGGACTTCAACAAAATGTTTATTAAATAAAAAAATGATAAAGAGAAGTATGATACAGTTAAGATATATATGTGCTTTGGTACTGTTACTAATAAGTATGAGCAGTGCCAAAGCTCAATACACCTTGTTCGGAGAATCAGGTACGGTGTATTTCGACAAAACCATGTACATAAAGAACATTGTTCGTAAACAGTTTATAGAAAGGTCGGACAACACCTTCAAAACGTATCTGGAGTCTATGTTGCCGCAACTGCCGGAGAATATGGTGCTGAAGAAAGAGCTTAAGTTCAACGGCAGTGAGACGATGTTCGTGCATCCAAAACAAGAGATTGATCAGCAGTTGAAGATGATTATCATGCAGCTTGGACTGGACATGGAGGCAACAACATACTCTAATCTTAAGACGAAAGATTATCAGCGTTTCAATGATTTCGCTGGTGAAAAGTTTATCATCAAAGATTCTATAAAGAATATCAAATGGAAAATTACCGATGAATACCGCGAAATCGCAGGCTATAACTGCCGTCGTGCCAATGGCTTGACACAGGACTCAGTCTATGTAGTGGCATATTATACCGTAGAAATTCCTGTAGATGGAGGCCCTGAATCTATTCATGGTCTGCCGGGAATGATTCTAGGTATGGTGGTTCCTAGCCAGCACGTGTCCTACTTCGCTACAAAGGTGGAGCTTACAGGAGGAACAGAGCTGGACAAAAAGGCTTTCGAAAATCCGAAAACCAAACGTATGACAAGAAATGAGCTCAAAGCAATGTTAAAACAAAATTTAGGTAATTTCCTGAATGAGGATATGTTGAACTACATCCTTCGTCTTACATTGCTTTAATGATATGCATTTATACCACAAAAAAGGCTCACCAAAAATGGTGAGCCTTTTTTGTGAAAGTCTCTTTCTAAATTATATAAAAAGACTATTTTTTTGCTGCATTTTTTATAGCAGTAATTTCATTACGAATTTCTTGTGCTAAGGTTTTAATTTCTTGTAAACCTTTACGAACACGTGTACCCGCAGCTGAGTTACCATTGTTGTAAAATTTTTGCGCATCTGCTTCGATAGAAGCTACTAGTTCTTTTAATTTAGTGTAGTTTTCCATGTTATTAATTATAATTAAGTTATTCTATATAAGTTAATTTCTATGATGTAATAAATATACAAAAACAAAAATCATAAAAACAACAAAATAGCACTTTTTTTAAGGAAAAAGTGCTATTTTGTCTTTAATTACTCTATAATTTTAAGCTCTTCTATAATGTTTTGCGCTCCTGCAAATTTGTCAATGATAAATAAGACGTAGCGGATATCCACGTTGATGGTTCGCTGTAATTTCGGATCGAAAATTACATCACCAGCCATTGCTTCTATGTTGCCATCGAAGGCGAGTCCTATAAGTTCACCTTTACCGTTCAACACCGGTGAACCAGAGTTGCCTCCTGTGATGTCTTGGTCGGTTAAGAAGTTGACAGGCATATAGCCGTTTTTGTCGGCATAGCGGCCATAATCTTTGTTTTTGTGTAATTCCAGCAATTTGGCAGGAAGGTCAAACTCCTCGTCATTAGGCTTATACTTGGCGATGGTTCCATCCAACGTAGTATAGTAATTTACTTTAGCGTCATTGCGTTTGTCTTTTGGAAGTGCGCGTACGGTACCATATGTCAGACGAAGGGTACTGTTGGCATCAGGATAGTATTTTCCTTTAGGGTTCATCGCTAAGAAGCCCGCAATATATTTGCGGTATGCAGCTTGGAATTTATCTTCCGCCTCTTCCTGTTGAGGGGTTCTTTCGCGGTATTTGTTGGCTATAGCTGTCGATATTTTGAACAAAGGATCATTGTCGACTTGTTCTACCGAAGGATTTGCTAAGAAAGCTTCCAGTCTCTCTTTACTGCTAAAAATACTCTTATCGAAGGCCTCTTTGATTGTGCCGGAAAACTGCTTCTTGTTTTGCTTAGCAAGATCAGCGATATAAGGTGCTATGTCATCACCTGCCTTGGCTACATAAAGGTTTAGTTCTTCTGCCAAGACGTCGATTTCCAGTGGAAGGTATAGCTTTTCATAGTTGTCGGCAATGAAAGCCTCTAGACGAGGTCTTAACTCTTTTCTGTTGTTTTCGTTGGCGGGATATTGCTTTAATCCGTTACCTAAGGAATAAGGTAAGGTAGCAAAGGTTGAAGAACGTAACATTCCCGTAAGGTAGTTGTCGTGTCTTGCCTTCAGATTTGTGGAAGCATAATAGTCATTGATGATTTGAATGACATCGCCATACTGCTCTTTGTTTGCAGGTTTGGAAGCCCATTTGAGGAATTTTTTCTCTGCTTTACGTTTTGTAGCAGAGGTTTTGTGTTTTGTCAAGGCGTCAATCATTCCTTGGCGGTTTTTCCAGTAGTTTGCCACGCTAGAGTATTTTGAAGCGTAATTGATATTCACTTCTTGGTCTTTGTCCATGTGACGTTTCATGGCGTCCATGCCTACTTTAGAGGCTTCCACCCAAGCAGGGTAGGCGTAGAATACGTTTTGGTCAATACCTGCTGCTGGCATCCAGCGGTTTGTGCGGCCCGGATAACCTAAAATCATCGAGAAGTCTCCTTCTTGGAAACCTTTAAGGCTGATAGGTAAATAATGTTTAGGTTTTAAAGGCACGTTGTCTTTGGAGTAAGGAGCCGGATTACCGTCTTTATCTCCATATACACGGAAGATGGAGAAGTCGCCCGTATGTCTTGGCCATTCCCAGTTGTCGGTGTCGCCTCCGAACTTACCGATGCTACTTGGAGGCGTGCCTACAAGACGTACATCGTGATAATCTTGGTAAACAAAATAGTAGTATTCATTTCCATTGTAGAAAGATTTTACGTTTACTACATATTTGCCGTTTTCCGAATTTTCTTTTTCGATTTTAGCAATCTCCTTTTGGATAATGGCGTTACGTTCTTTTTCGGACATCTTGTCGTTTACCAAGCTTAGGATACGTTTGGTAACGTCGTCCATACGTACAAAAAAGCGTACATATAGGGATTTTGGTTTAAGCTCTTCGTTGTAGTTTTTAGCCCAAAAACCGTTAGTCAGATAGTCATTTTCTTTCGTTGACAGCTCGGCAATAGCACCATAGCCACAGTGGTGGTTGGTAAATACAAGTCCATTAGGAGAGACAATCTCTGCCGTGCATCCACCGTTGAATTGTACGATGGCATCCTTAAGACTTGAATGGTTGATGCTATAGATCTCTTCAGCGGTGAGCTGAAGTCCTTTTTTCTGCATGTCGGCTTCGTTAAGACGCTTTATGTGCATCAGAAACCACATGCCTTCGTCTGCCATCGCAAAGAGGGTGGCAGCACAAAAAACAAATAGTAACGCTACTTTTTTCATCATTATATTTTCTTATTTCTAACAAAAATGGATATTATTCACACAGAAAACAACATTTTGCCCATTTAAGTTTGCTTTTTGTGACATAGCTCAGGCAAGATAAGTCCTTAGTTTTGTCTATCTTTGTCAAATGCAAGCATCATTCGAAGATTTCAAATTCAACAAGCAGATCCTTACTGCGATAGCTGAGGCAGGCTATCAGCATCCTACAGAAATCCAACAGAAGGCCATAACGCCTATTCTGGCGGGACAGGATGTGATGGGTATCGCTCAGACCGGTACGGGGAAAACAGCAGCTTTTGTGCTGCCTATTTTGATGAAGTTGAAATATGCACAGGGCAATGATCCGCGGGCGCTGATCCTAACGCCTACGCGCGAGCTTGCACTACAGATCGAAGAGAATATACGTATGTTCTCTACCTATCTGGATTTACGTACGGTGGTGCTGTATGGCGGCATAGGTCCCAAAACGCAGAAAGAACAGCTGGAAAAGGGCTGCGACATCATCGTCGCTACCCCTGGAAGATTTTTGGATCTTTATCTGGAAGGCTATATCAACACGAAGACCTTGAAATTCTTGGTGATGGACGAGGCCGATAAGATGATGGACATGGGGTTTATCTCTAAGATCCATCGTATTTTAGAAGTGGTGCCACGCAAGCGTCAGAACCTGCTCTTTTCGGCAACGATGAGTGAGCTGGTGCATAAAATTGCAGGAGATTTCTTGGAGTTCCCGACAGTGGTAGAGGTGTCGGAGCAGGCTACGCCGGCAAAGACAGTGACGCAGGTGCTTTACCATGTGCCTAACCTGAAGACCAAGATCAACCTGCTCCAGTATCTTTTTAAGGATGATGAGACCTTCCGAAGAGTCATCATCTTCTGTAAAACCCGTGAGGCAGCAGATAATGTATATAGTTTCTTGGAGCGCAAATATGGTATAGAAAACGTACGGGTGATACATGCCAACAAAGGGCAGAATACTCGGATTAACTCTATCAATGCTTTCAAAGCGGGAGAAATACGCTTCTTGGTGGCTACAGATGTAGCAGCCCGCGGGCTCGACATCTCTAACGTAAGTCATGTCATCAATTTTGATGTGCCTATCGTCATTGAGGACTATGTACACCGCATAGGACGTACCGGAAGGGCTTTCAACAAGGGGGATGCCATAACCTTTGCCAATCCGGCAGAGATGTATTATATTGAAAAAATAGAAAAGCTGATCCGTCAGCAGATTCCCGTGGCACCGGTACCCGATGAGGTGCTCGTAGAAGAAACTTCCTTCCACGAAAGACAGGAAATGGCACGGGAAATTGACAATCAGAAGAGAAAAGAAAATCCGGACTTTAAAGGGGCATTCCATGAGAAGAAGCACGTGCTGAAAGAGAAAGAGCGAAAAAAGTCTGGAGGTTTTGCATATAATAGAAAGTCTAACGCTAAAAAGTCTTCAGCAAAGCCGAAGATGAAAGCCAAATCCGGTAAACGCAGATAATATGAAGCTTACACCGCTAAATATTACATTGGCAGTAGTGTTGTTATGGGTGATTTCCGAGTGGCAATCCGGGCAGGAAATGTTAGTGTCATGGGGATGGCTCGTGGTGTGGATTATTGTAATCAGCCTCATAGATTTGGGATTTCGCTTGGTATTTGAAGACTTAAGCAGATTGTGGATTATGCAGGTGGTATTTATGCTACTTGTGGGTATATTGATTATATTATTGAAATTACAGTAAATGAAAACAGCAGAGATAAAATTAAAAGTAAGCTTAGACGCGAAAAACATTCCTGAGGCTATTGAATGGTCTTCAACAGATGGTCAGAATGAGGAACCTCTCCCTGCCAAAGCTATGTTCCTGGCGTTATGGGATGGACAGTATAAAAACTCGTTGCGCATAGACCTTTGGACTAAGGACATGCCATATGACGAGATGAAGCGTTTTTTCTATGAGACTTTGCAGACATTGGGTGACTCTTTCATAAGAGCGGCCGGAGGAGATCCTATGGCTGATAAAGTCATTGGCGATCTGCGAGACTACTGTGCACATTTTGCCGAAAAAATGGAAGTTGTCCAGCCAAAAAGCTAAATTGGTAGTACAATAAAAGATTAAGCGTATGAACTATTTTTTGGTTAAGTCCGAACCTTTCAAATATAGTTGGGAACAGTTCAACAAAGATGGGCAAACCTTTTGGGATGGCGTTCGCAACTATCAGGCACGCAACAACCTCAAAGCCATGAAGAAAGGCGATCTTGTTCTCTTTTACCATAGTAATGAAGGAAAAGAGGTAGTAGGTATCGCTAAAGTCGTCAAAGAATATTATCAGGATCCAACAACGGATGATCCTAAATGGGTGGTGGTGGATCTGGCTCCTGTGGAGACGCTGAAGAAGCCAGTAACCTTGGAGATGATCAAACAAGATCCGCTGTTGCAAAATATAGCGTTGGTACGACAGGGGCGCCTATCTGTGATGCCTCTCCAAAGAGAAGAATTTGACCGAATAGTAGAATTGGGAAACTCGTAAACTCCTTAGCAATCCGCTAAGGAGTTTTTTGTTTATTCTTTTCTTAACCGTTTTACTCGTTTTGAATATATGCTGCTTACGTTGACCACAAAAGGGGACAACCCTATTGCCCTTTGTAGGCTCCTAAAATGAAAGATATCCATTATCTTTTGCAGAAAATCTGATATGAAAGGTAAAGGAGAAACTTAAAGCTTCTCCCTTATCCTTTGTGTATAAAAAGATTTACGAAGTTTTTAATTTCGGTAGCATCTTCAGGTTTTAGCTTGCCGGCAAGAATAAGCCTTAGTTCTCTACGTTTCAGTGCTTCATTATACAACTTCTTCTCTTCTTCTGTTTCAGGAATAAGCTGAGGTACGGTTTTTGGCTTGCCATCAGGATCTATGGCAACAAAAGTGTAATAAGCTTCGTTACTTTTTACTTTCGTGCCTTGAGGTAAATGTTGAGCAAAAATTTCCATTCGGACTTCCACAGAAGAGTTGAAGGCTCTAGTCACTTTTGCTTGTATGGTCACTACTTCTCCTAGCTTGATGGATCTTTTGAAAGATACATTGTCCACGGAGGCAGTTACGACGACGTTGCTGCAATGTTTTTGTGCAGCCATAGCGGCACAGATATCCATCCAGTAGAGTAGTCTGCCTCCCATAAGGTTTCCAAAAGTATTGGTGTCGTTGGGTAACACCAACTCATTCATTTCCGTGTAAGATTCGCTTGCCTTTTTTGCTTCCATCTACCTTAATTTAAATATGTATATATGTTAGAGCTACAAAGATACAATAAAAGATAGTGCAGTTTACTTTTAGGAAATAAAATAAGGAGAGGGTTATACTTATAGGGGGTGTTTGATGATTTATCACTATTTCAAAAGTAGAGATATCACACTATTTTTACATACCTATTCATCAAAGTATCCATCTTGTTTAGTTGTGTAAATTAAGCTGTTCCTATTTGTCGACCCATAACAGATAAGGAACAGCTTTTTACTTACTGTTTGTATTCTTCCAGTTGTTTCTTGATGGCATGTAGAGAAGCAACAAAAGGAGTGGGTTGGTATTTCAAAAAGCTCTTGGCTTTGTCTAGGACAAAACCTGTTGTGCGAGGTCTGTTACGATGTTGACCTATAGCTTCAGCAGTGATAGGATGTATTTTAGATGTGTCGAGGTTCCACGTATCCGCAACCAGTTTAACGGCCTCCATTATAGACATCATCTCCTCTCCAGAGATATGAAATATGCCGCTTGCACGTTGCTGCATCGCTAAGTAGCAGGCATCTGCTAGGTCGTCCACCCAGGTAGGCATACGCCATTGATCTACCACGACTGTTATTTCCTTGCCTTGCTCAAGTTGATTTTTTGCCCATAATACTAGGTTGCTGCGCCCCTTGTCTGGAATGACTCCGTATACTAGTATAGTTCGTAAGATGGCGGCGTCGGCTGCAGATTGTACTATGGCTTCTTCCGCTTCGATTTTGGTCTGGCCATAAAAGTTTACGGCCTTTGTTGGATCACTTTCCCTATAAGGCCCATTTTTTCCGTCAAATACGAAGTCCGTAGAAAGGAAGGTAAGATGTATACCCTTCCGCTTGCAATAGGCTGCTAATGCTTTAGTGACACCGACATTAATCCTGTATGCCGCCTCTTTGTCCTGTTCACAGGCTTCCACACTGGTCATTGCTGCGGTATGTAGGATATGGGTAGGCTTAAACGCTTCCAGCGTAGCGACCATTTCTTCGGTATTTTCGAGGTCCACCTGACGGAATTGATCTGGACTAAGGTAGGGGTTTCGGTTTACTGATTTTGAAATCCCTAAGAGATTTTCTACCAATGAATAATGGGATAATTTTTCCGAAAATTTCTGTCCTAGAAAACCGTTAGAACCAGTCAGTAATACACGCATATTAATTTGTCCAGATGAAATCCATTTTTTCTTGCATCATGGAATTGTCTAATACTTTAATTTCCAATTCCAAGATAGCTTTTAACGCTTCATAATTGATTTTGTCCGCATCGTCGGTAGCCTTGTGGTAGTCATCATGTCCTCCGGTATGGAAGAAGAGAACAGGGATATGCTTACGGTAGAAGGAGGTTTGATCTGATCCACCGTTGCCGTCGCGGCTTTTATTGATTTTGATAGGAGTGGAGATATTCTCAAATATAGTAGGGAATTTGGAACTTGTACCGTATCCTATGACAGCCAATCCGTTTTCCGGATTGTAGCGTCCAATCATATCCATGTTGAGCATCCAATGTATATTGTCAAGCGGAAGAGTAGGATGTTCGGTCCAGTATTTGGAACCTATCAGCCCCAACTCTTCAGCCGAAAAGGCAATAAAAAGTAGATTGTACTTTTCTTTTACCTTGTTAGAGCTGTAATATCTTGCTATTTCCAGCAATCCCGCCACTCCTGAAGCATTGTCGTCCGCACCATTGTGAATTTGTCCTATGTGGGCGGGCTCGCGCGTACCACCAAAGTTACCCAATCCTAGATGGTCGTAGTGGGCCCCAATGACGATAGTGTATAGTGCACCGTTGTCCAGAAAGCCGATAATGTTTTCAGCTTTTCGGATGCTGTCTGCGACTGTCACTCGGCGCACCTTAGCCTCAAACGGCTGCCGGAAGCCTTGGGTACCTAGAGGCTTCAGCTTATATTTTTTAAATTCCTTTTCTATGTATTTGGCAGCTTTCTCCAACTCTGCAGAACCTGTAGCTCTTCCTTGGAGCTTGTCATCCGCAAGGAAGTAGATATGTTTTTTTAATTTTTTTATTTCTATGTTTTGTGCGGACAGCGGGAACCCAGCACAACAGAAAAGTAGTGTAATTATTAAGGTTAAACGATTTTTCATAATATGGTTTTGTTTTATAGTAAAGATAAAAATAAAGGCCGGATTTTGATTCCAGCCTTTTTATTTTTAGTCTTCTATGATCTCGCTGTGTGGCGTATCTTTTTCTTTATGTTCTTCTTTGAAATATCTTTTTTGGAATATGAGAATTAAAAATACTCCTACAGTGATAGCGGAGTCCGCAATGTTGAATACAGGGCGGAAAAACAGAAATTCTTCTCCTCCCCATACGGGAAACCAAGAAGGGAAGGTCCCTTCAATAAGAGGGAAGTATAGCATGTCTACCACCTTTCCGTGTAGAAAAGGAGCGTAGCCACCACCTTCAGGGAAAAGCTTCGCCGTTTCAAACATGGTACTTTCGGTGAAGATAACTCCATAAAATACAGAGTCTAGGATATTGCCCAATGCGCCAGCAAATATTAAGGCTACGTTAAGAATAAAACCTCGATTATATTTGTTTTGGATCATATAATGGAGGCCATAACCTATCCCGCATACGGCAATAATACGGAAGAGGGTCAGTATGAGCTTTCCATATTCGCCGCCGAATTCCATGCCATAAGCCATGCCGGGATTTTCGATAAAGTGGATTTGAAATTTTTCACCCAGCACATGGAAACTCTGACCTATGGTCATATTCAGTTTTACCCAAAACTTCGATAGTTGATCTATGAGAAGAATAATGACGATTAATGTAATGGGTTTCGTATAGCCTTTCATAAGTATTTTATAAAATAGCCTTTACAACAGAAAATTGCAAAGGCTATTTTCTTAGAGTTTAGTTCTTTTAGTACTGTTTGTTTTTCGCTTCTATACTTAGAGTTGTGTGAGGAACGGCTTTCAGACGTTCTTTCTGGATAAGCTTGCCGGTTTCTCTGCAGATGCCGTACGTTTTGTTTTCGATACGCACCAAAGCTGCTTCAAGATTCTCGATAAACTTCTTCTGACGTGCAGCAAGTTGGTTGATTTGCTCTTTTTCCAAAGTTGCAGAACCGTCTTCCAAAGTTTTATATGTTCCGGCAGTATCGTCTGTGCCGTTGGCATTGTCTCCACTTAAAGTTTTTGTAAGCTCTTCCAGCTCCTGCCTTGCAATCCTCAACTTCTCCAGTATGATAGCTTTGAACTCTTGCAACTCAGCGTCGCTGTAGCGTGTTTTTTCCTTTTGTTCTCCCATAACCTAGTTTTTTTCGATTAATATTTCTAGTTTACTATCGTTGATTTCTACGATGTCTCCGTGAGGGACAACATCCACAAAATCAATAGAATCAGCTAGTATTTCGGTGCAAATATACGACAAATTATCTTTGGCTGCTTCTTCGATAGCTTTATTTTGGCTTATTGTAACTTTTATTCTATCTGTAACTTCGAAATCTTTGTCTTTACGCAGATTTTGGATACGGTTGATAAGCTCTCTGGCGATACCTTCCTTTTTCAGCTCTTCCGTAATATGGATGTCTAAGGCTACGGTAAGGTTGCCTAAGTTGGCCACTTGCCATCCCGCCACATCTTCAGCGATGATTTCCACATCTTCCAAGCCAATAGTATATCCGGTATTAGCCAAAGCGATAGTACCGTTCTTTTCTAAGGTGTCAATATCTTCCGCACCCAAAGCTTGGATAGCTGCTGTCACGATCTTCATGTCCTTACCGACTTTGGCTCCCAAGGATTTGAAGTTTGGTTTTATTTTCTTCTTAATAATTCCTGTCGTGTCAGTGATAAATTCTATGGTTTTGATGTTTGTTTCCGACAAGATCAAATCCTTAACACGTTCTACCTTCTCTTGGAAGGTGGAATCCAATACAGGAACCAATATCTTGCTCAATGGTTGACGAACATTGATACCTACTTTTTTACGTAGCGATAAGGTTAATGAAGAGATGTCTTGAGCTAAGGCCATTCTTTCTTCCAACGCTTTGTCTACCAATGCCGTATTATAGGCAGGGTAGTCTGCAAGATGCACGGATTCGAAATTTTCTTTCTTCGTTCCGTTGTTTAGGTCTGTGTATAGCTGGTCGGCGAAGAATGGTGCGATAGGTGACATCAGCTTCGCTACAGTGATAAGACAGGTGTACAAAGTTTGGTATGCTGAAATCTTGTCTTCGGTGTATTCACCCTTCCAGAAACGACGACGACATAGACGTACATACCAGTTACTTAAGTGCTCATCGACAAAGTTTTGGATAGCGCGGGCAGCTTTCGTAGGCTCGTAGTCTTCATAGTAGGAGTCTACCTCTTTGGTTAAGCTGTTCAACAACGAGATAATCCATCTGTCGATCTCAGGGCGTTTCTCGATAGCGATTTCAGGCTCGGCATACGAGAATTTGTCGATATTGGCATATAATGCAAAGAAAGCATAAGTATTATATAAGGTACCGAAGAATTTACGTCGTACCTCATCTAAGCCTTCTTCATTGAATTTAAGGTTATCCCAAGGCGAAGCATTGCTGATCATGTACCAGCGTGTAGCATCTGCCGAATATTTTTCTATGGTATCGAATGGATCTACGGCATTGCCCAAACGTTTGGACATCTTGTTTCCATTTTTGTCGAGAACAAGACCATTAGATACGACATTTTTAAACGCTACAGAACCACGAACCATCGTAGAGATAGCGTGAAGTGTGAAGAACCATCCGCGTGTTTGATCTACCCCTTCAGCGATGAAGTCTGCCGGGAACGATGAATTGTACTCATCTTTGAAAGGAAGAGGGTCGCCGGAAGCAAGCTTATCGTAATCCAATCCCCATTGTGCGTAAGGCATAGCACCCGAGTCAAACCATACATCTATTAAGTCCGGTTCGCGGTACATCTTTTTGCCTGAATTAGACACAAGAACGATATGGTCTACGTACGGACGGTGAAGGTCTAGCCTTTCTGTGCCGAATTTTTCTAAAAAGGCTCTGTTGGTAGCTTTTTCTTCTTCGCTGAGCACATCAGCGGCTAAAGAAGCTTCCAGATAGCTCTTCAACTCAGGCAATGAGCCGATACAAATCTCTTCGGACTCATCTTCTGTGCGCCAGATTGGTAGAGGTGTCCCCCAATATCTTGAACGGGAAAGGTTCCAGTCCACAAGGTTTTCCAACCAGTTACCGAAACGGCCCGATCCGGTAGTTTCCGGCTTCCAGTTGATGGTTTTATTTAACTCTACCAACTGTTCCTTAACGGCTGTGGTACGGATAAACCAGCTGTCTAATGGGTAATATAATACAGGTTTGTCTGTACGCCAGCAGTGTGGATAGGAGTGCTCGTATTTTTTGACCTCAAAGGCTTTGTTTTCTTCTTTCAGCTTAATGGCGATAAGAACGTCGGTAGGTCGGAAATCTTTATCGGCACGTTCTTCAGCAGAATAATATTCTTCTTTCACAAAACGTCCAGCAAAATCAGTGATTTCCTTCACAAAACGCCCTGTACGATCTACGGTAGGCACTTCCTTTCCGTTTTCATCCTTCACCAAAATTGCCGGAACACCAGCCTCTTTGGCTACACGGAAGTCGTCTGCTCCGTAAGTAGGAGCGATGTGCACAATACCCGTACCGTCTTCTGTACTTACGTAGTCGCCCGGAATTACGCGGAATGCCTTTTCCAACAGTTCTTCTGAGGTTACATACGGCATCAGCTGATGGTAGCGAAGACCTATCATTTCTTCTCCCTTGAATTCAGCTACACACTGCCAAGGAATCAGCTTGTCGCCTAACTTATAATCTTGGAAAGAAGCGTTTTCCGCTTCCGCTTTGAAATATTTATTAACAAGATTTTTGGCTAAGATTACTGAAACAGGTAATCCTGTATATTGGTTGAAGGTCTTTATTTTAACATATTCAATCTTAGGTCCTACAGCCAAGGCTGAGTTTCCTGGTAAGGTCCAAGGGGTTGTCGTCCATGCCAAAAAGGCTACATCTTCTTCGGAAGATTCTACCAATACATTCATCAAAGGATGGATCTGACCTTTGTCCAGACGAAACTGTGCTACGATTGTCGTATCCTTAACATTTTTGTATGTTCCCGGTTGGTTAAGCTCGTGAGAGCTCAATCCTGTACCTGCAGCAGGAGAATATGGCTGAATCGTATATCCTTTATATAGTAGTCCTTTATTATATAAATCTTTAAGCAAAAACCATAAGGTCTCTATGTATTCGTTTTGATAGGTGATGTACGGATTTTCAAGGTCAACCCAGTAACCCATCTTTTCAGTAAGGTCGTTCCATACATCGGTATATTTCATTACCTCTCTGCGGCAGGCATTGTTATATTCTTCCACAGAGATTTTTACGCCAATATCTTCTTTTGTGATACCCAAAGATTTTTCTACAGCCAATTCTATAGGAAGTCCGTGAGTGTCCCAGCCTCCTTTACGTTTTACCTGATAACCTTTTAAGGTTTTGTAGCGGCAGAAAATATCTTTGATGGTACGTGCCATAACGTGGTGGATACCCGGCATACCGTTTGCCGATGGTGGCCCCTCATAAAAAGTATATGGTTTACTTGAAGGACGGTTCGAAATGCTCTTTGCGAAGATGTTTTCTGCTTTCCAACGTTTTAAAACTTCCTTGCCGATCTCCGGTAAATTTAACTGCTTATATTCCTTGTACATCACGTATTTTATATCAAAATTTCAAAGGTCGCTAATTTAACGAAATAACTTTAAAAATGGAAGGTGAAAAAATAGGATAAGAGAGAGGGGCAAATTTCTTCTTTTTGATTTATTGTTTAATAAAATATGCGACCCAAAAGAGCTGCCTGCTCGAGCGATGGATAATGGATAGAAAATAAAAAAGCACCTTTTATGGTGCTTTTTTTATGAAAATTGAATCAGCTTTTATGCAGAGAAACTTGACCCGCAACCACAAGTACTAGTCGCATTTGGATTGTTAAATGTAAATCCTCTGGCGTCCAATCCGTTTTTGAAGTCTACTTCCATTCCGGCAAGATACATGCCGTGAGCTTTATTCATGAAAATACGGATTCCTTCGTAGGTGTATTCGTTGTCACCATCTTGTTTTTGGTCGAAGCCAAGAACATAGCTCAAACCTGAACATCCACCACCCTGAACACCTATGCGTAAGCCAAATTCAGGTCCCAACTCTTGTTGGTCTATCAGTTTTTTCAATTCTGCTACAGCTCCCGGCGTAAAGGTTATAGGTGCCGTATTGATTATATTGTCTGTACTCATAGTTTTCTACACTGAATTGATAGTTTAACAAAATTACATATTTTTAGCCATTAATCTTTAGACTTATAATTTTTGACAATTTTTAAACATATGAATATCTATAATTTTCTGTTGGATACCTTGAGCATAGGCGTGGGCGTATTTGTGGCTTTGTTGGCGGTATTATATATCTTGTGGCCGAAAGTGGAGCGTTTAGTATTGAAAGTGCAAACTATAGCGTCCGGCAGGGAAAACAGAAGGGAAAAGGCTCAGCTGCGGCTGGCAGCATACGAACGGCTTATATTGTACTGTCATCGTATCTCGCCTTATCAGGTGATGTTAAGAAACCACGATGCTGGCCTGACGGTGGAGCAGTTCAAGGCAGCCTTGGTAAGCGATATCGAACAAGAATTTCAGCATAACATTACGCAGCAGCTATATGTGTCGGATGCAGCATGGACAGTAGTGAAAAATCTTAAAGACACCACCATCACTATGCTCACCAACATACAAAAAGAGGCGTCTGCTACAACAGTAGATAACTATGTGGCTGCAGTCATTAAATATGTGGCGGAATTAGAGGTTAATCCCTATGAGGCGGCCCAGATTATTCTAAAAAAAGAAGTATAAACCCAATAAAATTTTTGTAAGCGTCCTTTGGGGATGTGAAAATTAACGAATTTTTATTTCCGACTTACTTTTTGAAAAGAAATAGCAAAGGGTGCCCCGAAAAGTTTAGAGAATCGTATATTTGCAACGAAAATAAATAATCCACATCCCTCAATAATTAAGAATAATGGAAAGAGATCAAGCCATCTTTAATCTTATCGCTGAAGAGCTAAAGCGCCAAGAAGAAGGTATAGAATTAATCGCCTCGGAGAACTTCGTGAGTAAACAAGTGATGGAAGCCGCAGGTTCGGTATTGACCAACAAATATGCGGAAGGACTTCCAGGAAAGCGTTACTACGGAGGCTGTGAAGTTGTTGACCAAATAGAATCTATTGCTATCGAAAGAGCGAAAAAACTTTTCGGGGCAGAATGGGTTAACGTACAACCTCACTCTGGAGCGCAAGCTAATGCAGCGGTATTTTTAGCTACCCTTAAGCCGGGAGACAAAATTTTAGGTCTTGACTTATCGCACGGTGGTCACTTGACTCACGGTTCTCCTGCCAACCTGTCCGGAAAAATCTATCAACCATTATTTTACGGTGTAAAAGAAGAAACCGGATTAATCGATTACGAAGGATTAGAAGAAACAGCACTACGTGAAAAACCTAAGATGATTATCTGTGGTGCTTCAGCATATTCACGTGACTGGGATTATGCACGTATCCGTAAGGTTGCGGATGAAATCGGTGCCCTTGTATTGGCGGACATCTCACATCCTGCAGGTCTTATTGCTAAAGGCTTGTTGAACGACCCTCTAAAACACTGTCACATCGTAACGACAACTACCCACAAAACATTACGTGGTCCTCGTGGCGGTATGATCATGGTAGGTAAAGATTTCGAAAATCCATGGGGTATCACTACACCTAAGGGGGAAGTGCGCACGATTACCCAATTGTTAGATTTGGCGGTATTCCCAGGTACTCAAGGTGGTCCTCTTGAACATACTATCGCGGCCAAAGCGGTAGCCTTCGGAGAGGCTCTTTCTGATGAATATCTAGAGTATGTAAAACAAGTGAGAGCAAATGCTCAGACCTTGGCGAAGTTCTTCATGGAACGTGACTACAAAATCATCTCGGGAGGTACTGACAACCACCTCATGTTGGTAGACCTACGCAACAAAGATATCTCAGGTAAGGAAGCTGAAGCGGTGTTGGGTCAGGCAGGTATCACTACCAACAAAAATATGGTTCCTTTTGATACACGTTCACCTTTCGTAACTTCAGGAGTGAGATTCGGTACTGCAGCTATCACTACTCGCGGTATCAAAGAAGCCGAAATGATTCAAATCGGAGAATTGATCGATGAAGCATTGAAAGCTAAATCGGATGCAGCGAAGTTGGCTACTATCCATGGGAAAGTAAAAGAAATGATGGCTAAATTCCCGCTATATCGCTAAGATTTATTCCCTAAGGAATTCAAAATAGAGGAGGCTTCAAACATTTTTGAAGCCTCTTTTGTTTTATAGATATAGAATGTGAATTAATGTTAAAACTCTTTTCCTTTCTTGTATTAGTAAAGTTTTTTAAGCTATTTTTGACTCGAGAGAAATAGATATTGCTTAAATGTTAAACCTATAAAAACATCGCCTATAGAAACACGCTTACTCTTAATAAATGATTCTTGCTGATTCATAAAATATTATTATATGAAGACAACTTTAAATGCCTTGAGCGATCAGGAACTTATCCATCTGTATCAAGGAGGCGACGAAAGTGGATTAAAAGAACTGATAGACCGCTATAAGAGTAAGATTTATACCTTCATCTATACCAAAGTGAGGGACGAGTTTCTGGCAGAAGATATTTTCCAGGAAACCTTTATCAAGGTAATCAATACGATTAAGACGGGAGGATATAATGAGGAAGGCAAATTTCTTCCTTGGGTGTTGCGCATTGCTTACAATATGATTATTGACCACTTCCGCAAAGAGAAGCGCCTCCCTAATGTGGTGAGCAGCGACGGCTTTGATATCTTCGAGGTGTTGCGGTTTGCCGAAGACGATGCCGAAAAGAAGATGGTGCGTTCACAGATAAGCGCAGACCTACAGAAGATTATACAGCTCCTGCCGGATGACCAGAAGGAAGTGCTCATCATGCGTCATTTCTGTGATATGAGCTTCAAAGAAATTGCAGACATTACCAATGTAAGTATCAACACGGCATTAGGCAGGATGCGCTATGCACTAAGTAACCTGCGACGCCTTATCGAAGAACATAATATCAGCTTTCAGCTTTATTGAGGACTGCAACATTGACCTTTCCCGTCGTCAGAAAAAGACATAATGGCATTTCCTTCGTAAGAATGTGGAAATAGTCTTGCTTTGGAATCAAAATTGTAATTATCTTAGTGAGCATAAACAACTATAATTTTAAGATATGACAATTTGGTTTTTATTAATAGCGATTGGTATTCTTGGTATGATGGTGCAATGGAGATTCAAGAGTAAGTTTACGACTTATTCTGAACAGCCATTGTCTTCGGGATTATCAGGTGCTGAAATAGCACAAAAAATGTTGCATGAGAATGGCATCTACGATGTACAGGTAATTTCGGTAGAAGGACAATTGACAGATCATTATAATCCAACAAATAAAACAGTAAATCTAAGTCCGGAAGTTTATCACGGACGCAGTGTGGCAGCCGCTGCTGTAGCAGCCCACGAATGTGGTCATGCCGTGCAGCACGCTACAGCCTATTCCTGGCTGCAGTTTCGTTCGGCGATGGTACCTATAGTAAATGTGGCATCACGTATCACCCAATTTACACTGATGATTGGTGTGATGTTAGCCGTATTTTCGCATGTATATCTGTTGCTACAGATTGGCGTGGCAGCCTTAGCTGTAACAACATTATTCAGCTTTATCACGCTGCCGGTAGAATTTGATGCCTCCAAGCGTGCCTTGGCGTGGTTGGATACATCCAATGTGACACATAGTAAAACAGAACATGATGGTGCTAAAGATGCACTGAAATGGGCAGCTATGACATATGTGATAGCAGCATTATCGGCTCTGGTGACATTATTGTACTATGCCCAAATGCTAGCAGGAAGAAGAGATGACTAATTGATATAGCTAGGAACTACGTGAAAGGGAGATAGACTTATCTCCCTTTTTTGTGTTTAGTGACAAAGCATAGATGTCCTTTCATGGCAATTTTGTAACTTTGTGGTTTAGCATAAGAATTTCAAAAGATTAACTATGTTTTCAAATCTTCAGGATAAATTAGAAAGAGCCTTTAAAGTCTTAAAGGGACAAGGAAATATTACAGAAATCAACGTCGCTGAGACGATGAAAGAAATTCGCAAGGCATTGTTGGATGCCGATGTGAATTATAAAACAGCCAAGACTTTTACCGACCAAGTAAAACAAAAAGCTTTAGGTCAAAATGTAATCAACAGCATTTCGCCGGGACAGCTGTTGACTAAGATTATGAACGACGAGTTGACCGCCTTGATGGGAGGTACAACTTCGGAGTTAGACCTTTCTAAAAATCCTACTATCATCCTTATTGCAGGTTTGAATGGTGCCGGTAAAACTACCTTTTCAGGTAAGTTGGCCAATTATCTGAAAGAGAAGAAGGGGAAAAAGCCTTTGTTGGTAGCGGGTGACGTTTACCGTCCTGCAGCTATTGACCAATTGGAGGTGTTGGGAAATCAGGTAGGAGTTCCGGTTTATACGGATAGAACATCCACGGATCCTATTGCCATTGCCAAAGCGGGGGTAGAAGAAGGAAAGAAAAACGGAAATAACGTAATCATTATCGATACGGCAGGTCGCCTAGCTGTAGATGAGCCTCTGATGGTGGAAATATCTGCGGTAAAGGAAGCAACGCAGCCGCATGAAATCTTATTCGTCGTGGACGCCATGACCGGTCAGGATGCTGTGAATACGGCCAAAGCGTTCAACGACCGTCTTGACTTTACCGGCGTTGTATTGACCAAATTGGATGGTGATACACGTGGTGGTGCAGCCTTATCTATCAAATCTGTTGTCAATAAGCCTATCAAATTTATAGGTACAGGAGAGAAGATGGATGCTTTGGATGTGTTCCACCCGGATCGTATGGCTTCCCGTATCTTAGGTATGGGGGACGTGGTATCCTTGGTAGAACGTGCTCAGCAGCAGTTTGACGAAAAGCAGGCTGCCGAATTGCAGAAGAAAATACGTAAGAACCAGTTCGATTTCAACGACTTCCGTGCGCAGATACAGCAAATCAAGAAGATGGGCAATATGAAAGATTTGGTGGGTATGATTCCAGGCGCTTCCAAAGTGTTGAAAGATGTGGAAATCGACGACAATGCTTTCAAACCTATCGAAGCTATCATTGATTCGATGACACCGAAAGAACGTGAGAATCCGGATATCATAGACCAACGTAGAAGGATGCGTATCGCCAAAGGTTCTGGAACAAGTATCGAAGAGGTAAACAAGCTCATCAAGCAGTTTATGGACATGCGCAAAGTGATGAAGCAGATGTCAAACCCAGGAATGATGGCTAAGATGATGCGTAATATGCCTAAAATGCCGGGTAGACCATTTTAAGAAAGTACAACATCAGTCAGCATACAAGGCAAGCTATTAATAGCTTGCTTTTGTTTTTAAAAATCAATTTTGTTATGTAATTTTATAGGTATAGAATTAATTGTTAATTTTGTACTATATGGACGATTACCCCACACAGTTATCTTCTTACGGTACAATCCTTCTCTTAGGATTAGCAGGGATATTATTGGTGTGTGTGACCATGTTTCTGGCGAAAATCTTGTCGCCCAATAAACCTAATCCTATCAAGCTGAGTACTTATGAATGTGGAGAAGAGCCGACCGGCACTTCTTGGGTGCAGTTCAATCCGCGTTTCTATGTCATTGCATTGATATTTCTTCTTTTTGACGTAGAGCTCATCTTTGTTTTCCCTTGGGCAACGGTCTATGGACAGGCCGAACTTATTCAGATGGATTCCAGATGGGGATGGTTTACTTTAATCGAGATGGCCATCTTTTTGGGGATACTTATCCTAGGCTTGATCTATGTATGGAAAAGAGGGGATCTGCGCTGGGTCAAACCACAACATGTTACTCCTACTGTAGATGTAGCTATCCCTAAATCAGCATACAACGCATTAAACAATAAGTCTTATGAGGTAAGAGACTATAGAGCTACGGTACAGGAACCGGTAGAAGAAAAACAAGAAGAAGCTAAACCACAGACTTCTTTAGGTTTCAAACCTCGATTTAAAAAGCCGAACGCATGACAAATATAGAACAACAGTTGAGATCAGATGGGGTTATCGTCGCCAAGATCGATGACCTACTGAATTGGGCCCGTCTTTCGTCCATGTGGCCGGTAAGTTTCGGTATTGCGTGTTGTGCTATAGAGATGATGGGCGCTATGGCTTCCACCTATGATTTGGATCGGATTGGAGTGTTCCCTCGTCCATCGCCGCGGCAGGCCGATGTGATGATAATCGCGGGTACAGTAACCTTTAAGATGGCAGACCGTATCAAGCGTCTGTATGAGCAGATGCCAGAGCCTCGCTATGTCATCTCCATGGGGTCTTGTTCAAATTGTGGAGGACCATATTGGCAACATGGCTATCACGTCGTGAAAGGTGTGGACAAGGTTATTCCGGTGGATGTATACGTGCAGGGATGCCCTCCACGTCCGGAAGCATTAATAGGGGCGTTTTTGGAGCTACAAAAGAAGATAGAGAAGGAGCAAATCCTTCACGACAAATATTTTGAAGAGAGCGTTTAATAGTATTATAAATATATGGTAAAAGATTTTTATGGTGAGTTGCAGTTAGGTATTCTTGGAGGCGGGCAGCTGGGACGTATGCTCATCCAAGAAGCTATAAATTTCAATGTGAACATCCATGTGCTGGATCCGGACAAAAATGCGCCGTGCCGCAAATTGTGTAATCATTTTGAATGTGGCTCATTGAGTGATTATGATACTGTTTACAACTTCGGTAAGGAGTTGGACATGATCACTATAGAAATAGAAAAAGTAAATGTTGATGCTTTGGAAGCCTTGGAAGAAGAAGGAGTGCTTGTATATCCTCAGTCGCGTGTGATACGCCTTATTCAGGATAAAGGATTACAAAAGCAGTTTTTCAAGCAAAACGGAATTCCCACGCCGGCATTTCAGTTCATTTCAAATAAGGAATCCTTAAAATCGGCAAATCTTTCTATTCCTTATGTGCAGAAACTCCGTAGAGATGGGTATGATGGGAAGGGCGTCAAGATGATACGCACAGAGGCAGATTTAGATAATGCATTCAATGAACCTTCCATCATAGAAGAGATTGTTGATTTTGAGAAAGAAATTGCTGTTATCGTAGCCCGCAATGACAGAGGAGAGGTGAAGACCTTCCCTATGGTAGAAATGGAGTTCAATCCTGAAGCCAACTTGGTAGAATTTTTAATTTCTCCTTCTACATATAGCTTTGAGATTCAGCAGAAGGCAGAAGAACTGACGAAGAAGATAGCAAACGATTTACAGATTGTAGGGCTGCTGGCTGTAGAGATGTTCTTGACCAAAGAAGGCGAAATTCTGGTTAACGAGCTGGCTCCACGACCACACAATTCGGGACATCAAACGATAGAAGGAAATTTCACTTCTCAGTTTGGTCAGCATCTGCGTGCTATTTTTAATCTTCCTTTGGGAGATACCAGTGCTCGTACCAATGCTGTGATGATTAACCTGCTGGGAGAAGAAGGATACGAAGGACTTGCCAAATACGAAGGAGTAGAAGAAGTTTTGGCCATAGAAGGGGTTTATGTACATTTGTACGGAAAGAAATACACCAAGCCTTTCCGCAAGATGGGACATGTGTGTATCATCCATGCGGATAGAGAAGTGGCTATAAGCAACGCACGTAAAGTTCAGAAAATATTAAAAGTTATCGCATAGATTTATGAGTTCACAAACTGCTCAGGTAGGCATTATCATGGGAAGCAAGTCAGATCTTCCCGTGATGCAGGATGCTGTAAATGTATTAAAAGAATTGGGTGTTGCCTTTGAGGTGACGATAGTGTCTGCACACCGTACACCTCATCGTATGTTTGAATATGCGGAGAAGGCTGCGGAAAGAGGATTGAAAGTTATTATTGCAGGCGCCGGAGGTGCTGCTCACCTACCTGGGATGGTGGCTTCCATTACCCATCTACCGGTGATCGGCGTTCCTGTGAAATCTTCCAATTCCATCGATGGATGGGATTCTGTGCTGTCTATTCTGCAGATGCCAAACGGTATTCCGGTGGCGACGGTAGCCCTTAATGCCGCGAAGAATGCAGGAATTTTGGCCGCACAGATTATCGCTACTCAAGATGCTAAGGTTGCTGAAAATCTTCTGAACTTCAAGAAAGGTCTTAAAGAAAAAGTCGAAGAGACGGCCAAAGAGGTAGAAAATATGACATTCTAAATAAATTAAGGGGGATTTATCCCCCTTTTATTTTGTCAAAAATTTCTGCACATAGTCATAGCTCTTTTTCACACTTTCGAATTTATTAGCCACATAGATATCATCCTGTTCCACAAAAGCATATTGAAGTCCCGCTTTTGTTTTTTCTTGCGTAATATTTAAATAATCTATCGTGCCTGTACCTACTTCTGTATAACGCACTTCCTTGAAAATGGAATCCAATGGCATGTCGTCATAATCACCGCCGACGATAGGCTTGGTGAAGTTGCGGTCCATATCTTTTACATGCCAAAGCTCAAAACGTCCCGGATATTTTTCAAAATAGGTCAATGCACTGAATCCAGCTTTTTCCAACCAGAAGATATCCAATTCGAAAGCGACAAGATCTTTTTCGGTGAAGGCTAAAAGGATGTCTAACCCTCTTGTCGTGTTGCCGAACTGTCTCAATTCCCAAAAATGGTTGTGATAGCCAACTTTAATACCGGCTTTCTTAGCGACTTCCCCAGCCTTGTTAAGTTGCTCCGCTGCATACTTATAATCGTCAGAAGTCAAAGCGTTCAGGTCAAACATGGGATTGGTAGGCGCTATAATATATTTTTGTCCTAAGGTTGCAGCCACTTCCACATATTTTTCTATGCTTTCTTTGTCGCTATGGTTCTTGCTTAAGTATTTGCTCATGTCATAATGACCAGAATAAGTTTTGAGGTTATTATCGTCCATGATCTTTTTCAGATCCAATAATTCTAGGCCCCAGAACGAATTGCTGTTGAGATCCAGACCAAAAGTTTCGATATGCGAATAACCAATTTTGGATATGGTTTCTAATGTGGTTTTGGCGTCGCTAAACAGCAGGTCCCTAAGGGTGAAGAGTTGTAGGCCTATATTGGCAAGTGGGTTATCACCTTTAATGGACTTAGAACCTGAACAAGCGGACAGCAATGAATTGCTTAG
Source organism: Sphingobacterium thermophilum (assembly GCF_039541675.1). Lineage (NCBI taxonomy): Bacteria > Pseudomonadati > Bacteroidota > Sphingobacteriia > Sphingobacteriales > Sphingobacteriaceae > Sphingobacterium > Sphingobacterium thermophilum. The sequence goes on from NZ_BAABGR010000015.1 coordinate 584,726, forward strand.
CAGTGCCCCCACAGCACCTAATCCGGCTTGCTTGATAAAAGCTCTTCTTGAAGTATGCATAAGCTGAAATATTTTATAATTGGATTTAAAGATTGGTTGTATAAATATAATAAATTAACGGTAAAAGAAAAGGCTTTCATAAATATGAAAGCCTTTGAGTCTTGTTGGATTTTATATCCTTAGATAGTCATGATATCTTTTTCTTTTGCTTCTGCAAGCTGGTCTACCTGAGCGATAAATTTGTCAGTAAGTTTTTGAACTTCAGCTTCACCGCTTTTGATTTCATCTTCAGATACACCTTCGCTTTTCAGTTTTTTGATAGCTTCGTTAGCCTCTTTACGGATGTTGCGAACCGCTACGCGACCTTTTTCAGCTTCTTCTTTAGCTTTTTTTACAAGATCACGTCTTCTTTCTTCTGTCAACGGAGGTACGATAAGACGGATAACCATTCCGTCGTTTTGTGGGTTAAGACCGATGTTAGAGTCGATAATAGCTTTTTCGATAACACTTAGCATCGATTTTTCCCATGGTTGAATTACTAAAGTACGTGCGTCCGTAGTGTTAATATTGCTTACCTGTGAAAGAGGAGTACTAGAACCGTAATAATCTACGCTGATACCATCCAACATGGAAGGAGTGGCCTTACCGGCGCGGATTTTTGTGAGTTCTGACTCCGTATGAGCAACTGCTTTGGTCATCTTTTCCTTGCAGTCGTCCAGTTCCATTGAAATCAGTTCGTTCATATGTTTTAAATGTTTTATACTTAACTAACAATTGTTCCGATATGTTCGCCTGATGCTAATTTTTTGAGGTTTCCAGGTTTGTTCATATCAAAAACAATGATGGGTAGATTATTTTCTTGACACAAGGTGAAGGCAGTCATATCCATTACGTTCAGTCCTTTTTCATACACTTCGGAGAAGGATATATGCTCGTATTTTGTTGCCGTAGCATCTTTTTCTGGGTCTGCAGTATAGATACCATCCACACGTGTTCCTTTAAGTACGGCATCAGCATTGATTTCAATCGCTCTAAGAGAGGCTGCCGTATCGGTAGTGAAGTATGGATTACCTGTTCCTGCTCCAAATATTACTATTCGGCCTTTTTCCAGGTGGCGTACAGCTCTTCTGCGGATAAATGGCTCACAGATCTGTTCCATTTTTATCGCTGTCAACAATCTTGTTTTTAATCCTACTTTCTCCAAAGCATCCTGGAGTGCCATACTGTTGATGACGGTAGCAAGCATTCCCATATAGTCGGCTTGAACTCTGTCCATTCCAGCTTTTTCTGCACTAAGTCCTCTGTAGATGTTGCCTCCGCCGATGACGATTGCGATTTCTATGCCTAAAGCGTGAATTTCTTTGATTTCGTTAGCGTATTGATTGACACGATTGATATCGATACCGTAATTCTGCTCGCCCATGAGAGCTTCGCCGCTAAGTTTTAGTAGGATTCTTTTATATTTCATAAATTATTTCTTGGAGGATTTCCAAAAGACAAAGATATAATTTTTTTGCTGCTATATTACGTACTATAATATTTTGTTTTATTTTTTTGCATTAGCTATAGCTTCTTGGTAGTACGCTTCATAAAGTGGTAAAATCTGATTAATTTCAAAATTTTTAGCGTGATCATAAGCAGCCTGCTTAAACTTCTCTAGACGATCACAGTCTTCTAGGATATAAATTGCGTGTTGGGCCATTTCTTCTATGTTGCCTACATCGCTTAGAAATCCTGTTTCGCCATGGACGTTTAATTCCGGAAGTCCACCGATGTTGGATGACACGACAGGAACGCGACAAGCCATAGCTTCCAAGGCCGCCAATCCGAAGCTTTCAGAAGACGAAGGCATCAGGAAGAGATCCGACACAGAGAGTATTTCCTCTATAGCATCCTGTTTTCCTAAAAAACGCACCGAATTAGCTATGCCTAGCTGTCTGGCCAGCTCTTCGGCATTGCTTCTTTCTGGGCCGTCGCCCACCATGAGCAGCTTGCTTGGCACTTCCTGCATGACACGGTGGAAAATGCGGACTACATCTTCTGTATTCTTAACTTTTCGGAAGTTGGAGGTATGGACGAGGATACGTTCGTTGCCGGGAGCAATGGCTTTTTTAAAATGTTCTCTTTTTTTGTTGACAAACCTGTCAGGGTCGATAAAGTTTGGGATTACTTTGATTTCGCGTTGGATGTCGAAATATTCTTTGGTTTGTTGTTTTAGACTTTCTGATACGGTAGTAACGCCGTCCGACTGGTTGATGGAGAAGGTTACCACTGGCTTAAAGCTTTTGTCCCTTCCGACCAATGTGATATCCGTGCCGTGCAACGTCGTAATGACCGGAATGTTGATGCCGTAGCTTTTCAATATCTGTTTGGCTAGATAGGCTGCTGAGGCGTGAGGTATTGCGTAGTGTACGTGTAAGATATCCAGCTCTTCAAAGCGTACTACATCTACCAGCTTACTGGCCAACGCTGATTCATAAGGAGGAAAATCGAATAAAGGATACTGGGAAATTGCAACCTCGTGATAAAATAAATTTTCAGAGAAGAAGTCTAGTCGAGCAGGTTTATTATAGGTGATGAAATGTACTTGATGACCTTTAGACGCCAAACCTTTACCTAATTCAGTAGCCACAACCCCCGAACCACCAAACGTTGGATAGCAAACAATACCTATCTTCATGTAATTTAAATTAATATCTTTATAACAAGCAAAGTTAAGGAAGGTTTTGCATTCGTTTTGCAATAAAAGCGTAATCTTTATGTTATGATTATGGATTGGGAACAGCTTAAAAAGGAACTTCAGTATAAAACATCCCGTTCTTCAGGAGCAGGAGGACAGAATGTCAATAAAGTAGAGACCAAAGTAATGTTGCTGTGGGATTTTCAGCAGTCCCCTCTTCTTGAAGAAGAACAGAAAAGAATACTTAAAGAGAAATTAGCAACTCGACTGCAAAGTGAGGGCCTTCTTCAGGTGGAAAGTAGTGAAAGTAGAAGCCAGCTTCAAAATAAGGAAATAGCATTCCAAAAGCTTATTGTCTTGGTGTCGGAAGCTTTAAGACCCTCCAAAAAGCGGATTCCGACAAAAGTTCCACGTGCAGTCGTGCTCCAACGCTTGGATAGAAAGCGTAAACAATCTGAAAAAAAATCCAATCGCAGATGGAGACCCGAATAATTTTTTTCGAATATTTAGTGTAGGAGTTGAGGTCCGATTTGTGGAGAAGAAAAGAGGATTACGCAGCATCCAGTAAAAGAGCCTTGTCAAGAACGTAAAGGACTGCTTGAAAATTACATTGATAATGCTGTAAAAAGTATGACTACAATAGATAATAGCCCTGATAGACAGGTAAATAAATTAAGCCGGCTTGAGCAGATGAAAAAATAACGAGAGAAAAAGAACGAACACAGCAACATAAACACTCATGAGGCTCCAGAAGATAAAACTTTTTTTAATTTAATTGTTTTAGTTAAAAAATATGAAAAGTTTAAAATTTATCTTTTTAAGACTGGTGGTGTTTTTTGTATTGGAGGAACATGACTCAAATAATGACATACATGCATCTACTTGAAATAATAACTCAAACTGGGGATAAAGGCATACCTTTTCCTGTGGGCTCTAAAGCATTTGAAAATAAAGATGTGAGTGTTACAATAAAATTGCCTGAGGGATATCAATTTATTTTATCAGAAGAGAGTACTTCTAGAATGTTACCTCCTGAAGATGAAGTAGAGGTAACATGCACTTGTAATCAGGGTTCAGGAAGTTGTTCTCCGGTTAAAGCTAAAGGAAGTTATTATTATATTATGAATGACAATTGGTTCTAATTGCAGCAAGTCTGTTTCTAAAGCAAATAAAACAGTGAATATATTAGGTGTATATAAGCCAGAAGAGGGGATCTCTTTTATTTCTAATAATAAGGTTGCAGGTCTTAAAAGTTCGCTGAGAAAAAATTCAATACTATTCACCGAGATACTATACAAGTAAAATATGAATTGGAGATGTAGCACTTGCTACATACCTTGGCTTGCAACGAACATTTATTTTCTAATAATAAATCCCGCTTTTTAAGAGTTTAAAGCGGGATTTATTCATTATTCACAGAGAAGAATGAATTATCTTCCTGTGCCTTTAGCATCTTCCAAAGGAAGGTCTACTACAGGTTTTGTATCTCTGTTGGCAAGATCCCAAGCTACATTGAAAATCAATCTTTCTCGTTTTACCATCATTGGAAAATCAATCTTATCTACGGTATCTTCCGGAGTGTGATAGTGTGGATGTAATCCTGAGAAGAAGAACAGCGAAGGGATGCCGTTTTTCGCAAAGTTGTAGTGGTCTGAGCGGTAATATAAGCGCATAGGCTCGTCCGGACGATCATAATCGTAGTCCAAGATAAGATTTATGTCTTTGTTAGCCTTTTCGACGATAGGTTTTAAGTCGGTACTCAATTTGTTTGTTCCGATAACGTGCACATAATTGTGGTCACCGTTCAGGTGCTTATCGTCAATTCGGCCTAGCATATCGATGTTGATACATGCTACGGTTTTTTCCAAAGGAATGATAGGATTCTCTACATAGAACTGTGATCCTAAAAGACCTTTTTCTTCTGCCGCCAAAGCGATGAAAAGTATGCTGCGGCGAGGGCCTTTACCATCTTTTTTCGCTTTAGCGAAAGCTTTTGCCAACTCTACAACCGCTACGGTACCAGAGCCGTTATCGTCAGCTCCAGGGAAAATAGTGCCGTTAGGAAGGATACCGTCGTGGTCCCAGTGTCCGCATACGACAATCACTTCATCTTTCAAGTCGGAACCTTCAAGATACCCCAATACGTTAGGATCATCCAGTTTCTCTCTTTTTACTCCCATTTCGGCGTTGATACCTACTTTGATGGTTTTGGCAGGTTCTGGTGAAGTAAGGGTTTTCGCTTTAAACTGCTCCAGACTGGTGCCGATTTTGGCCAATAGCTGATTTGCCATAGCCGTATTGACAAGCACTACTGGGGCAGCTTGCGTGCTGTTGTTTGCTGCAGTACCCTTATCTAGCTGCACACGTCCCATCAGACTACGGCCGCCTATTCTTTTTATCATTTCATCATTTTGAGAACTTGCAGCCAATATTAATTTAGGGTTCAGCTTGGTTAGCTCCTGAATTCTTTTGAAGCGGCTTGACGTCCATGTAGATTTGGTTGAGGTTCCTGTGATTATCGAATTGCCCGAAGCATCTACAGGCTCTCCCTCATTTACCAATAGAATAACCTTTCCTGTTACATCAACACCTTTCAATTCATTATATTTTTCATCCTGGATGCCATAACCTACAAAGATGATTTCGTCAGCTTGGATAGACTGAGCGGAATTGTCTCCTTGTACGAAAAAATCTTGACCATAGACAAAGTTCTGGTCACCTAAGCGGAAAGATTCCACATTATAGGCTACACGTACCAATGATACGGGCTGGTGGTAGGAGCCATTCACGATGGGCTTTAATCCATACGACTGGAACTGTTCGGTAATATATTTTACCGTTTTTTTGCCTCCTTCTTGGCCTGTGCCGCGTCCCTCAAATTCTTTGCTGGCAAGGATAGTCAGATGAGCCTTGGAAGATTCTTCCGTAATTAAGTTAGCGTATTTCGATGGCGCCTGTGCCAACGAACAGCTGTATGCATAAGGCAGAATGAATAATAATGAAAACAGTTTTCTCATAATCGATTTATAATTAGTTAAGAACAAGCGATTTTATTTACACGGTTTGCGTGTCTTCCTCCTTCAAAGTCGGTAGTGAGGAAGGTATGTGTGATTTTTTTTGCCAAATCTAAGTCAATAAATCTGGCAGGTATACATACAATGTTGGCGTTGTTGTGCTGACGTGCCAAAGCAGCTATTTCATTTTGCCATGCTATGGCAGCACGAATGCCTTGATGTTTGTTAGCGGTGATGGCCACCCCGTTGGCACTGCCGCAGATCAAAATACCCAATTCTTGCTCCTTGTCCTCTACCGCCGAAGCAACAGGATGTGCATAGTCCGGATAGTCTACGGAGTCCGCTGAAGCAGGTCCAAAATCCTTCACATCATGTCCTAATTCTTGTAGAAACTTGATAATTTCCTCTTTGTACTCAAATCCTGCGTGATCGCTACCTATTGCTATTTTCATAATAAGATTATTTAGTGTTATAAAATTCTTTTTCCCGTTGTTCTTTACGTTTGTGCACACGTGCTGACACCATGATACTCACCTCATATAAGATAAACATAGGAGCTGCCACTGTAAGCATGGTGATGACATCGGCCGAAGGGGTAATCACTGCCGCCAGCACCAAGATAATTACGGTAGCATATCGACGGCTCGCACGTAAAAAGGCTGGTGTCATCAATCCTAATTTCGATAAGATAAAGATGATGATAGGTAATAAAAATACAACCCCACATCCTATTGTCAAGGTGGCTATGGTGGATAAGTAATTGTCTATGGTAATTTGATTGTTGATTTCGACGCTGAGATCTACGTTGGCTAAAAAGTTAATGGACAGAGGCACTACGATATAGTACCCGAATAAGGCGCCGATAAGGAATAGGGCAGAGGCATAGAAGATGAATCCCTGTGCCGACTTGCGCTCTACCTCTGTTAAGGCGGGCTTAACGAACAACCATATCTCGAACAGCAGGTAAGGAAATCCCAAGACCAGTGCTGTCAGCAAGCTGGAATTGATTTGCAACATGAACTGTGAAGTTAACTCCGTACTGATAAGATTAAAAGGAATTCTTTTTACACACAGTTCGTCTAAACTTAAGACTTCGCCAAGTTTACACATCATGCGGTAGGTCCAAAAATCAAGACGTTTGGGACCTAATATGACTTGGTTGATAATAAAGTCGTTGTAAGCAAACGCTAGGATTGCAAAGACTGCTATAGCTATTACGGAACGGATAAGATGCCATCTCAGAACTTCCAAATGTTCGAAGAAGGACATTTCGGCTTCTAGATTCTTTCCTTTGTTCTTTATCGAGTCGATTAATTTTTTGCTAGACATAGAAAACTGTAAGTGTCAAAAACAAAAATACCATTCTTAACCCTAAGAATGGTATTTTTTATGCATGAAAACAAAAATTTTACGCTTCGTCCTCTTCCGGATATTCCGAAAGGTCGAAAGATTCCATAAATTTTGTTGTAAAGTTTCCTGCTCGGAAGTTAGGGTCGCGCATCAAACGACGGTGCAATGGAATGGTGGTTTTCACCCCTTCAATCACGAACTCGCTTAATGCTCTTTCCATTGTCGCGATAGCTTCTTCACGTGTTTGTGCCACACAGATAAGCTTCGCAATCATAGAATCATAGTTTGGCGGGATGGTATATCCAGAATATACGTGTGTGTCCACCCGTACTCCATGGCCTCCCGGAGAATGAAAGTTGGTGATTTTTCCCGGAGAAGGTCTGAAGTTGTTGAACGGATCTTCCGCGTTGATACGACATTCGATGGCGTGCATTGTTGGCTCGTAGTTTTTACCCGAGATAGGAATACCGGCAGCGACTTTTATCTGTTCTTTGATTAAGTCGAAGTTAATAACCTCTTCGGTCACTGGGTGCTCCACCTGGATACGGGTGTTCATTTCCATAAAGTAGAAGTTGCCGTGTTTGTCTACTAAAAATTCGATAGTTCCGGCACCTTCGTAGTTTACGGCTTTTGCACCGCGTATTGCGGCTTCTCCCATCTTTGCACGCAACTCCGGTGTGATAAACGGAGAAGGAGATTCCTCAACAAGCTTTTGGTGACGGCGCTGGATAGAGCAGTCACGTTCCGACAGGTGACATACTTTGCCGTATTGGTCTCCGATGATTTGGATTTCGATGTGACGAGGCTCTTCCACATATTTCTCTATGTAAAGACCATCGTTACCGAATGCTGCACCGGCTTCTTGACGTGCCGACTCCCAGTTAGCTTCGAAATCTTCGTCTTTCCATACGATACGCATACCACGTCCACCACCTCCGGCAGTAGCCTTGATGATGACAGGGTATCCAATCTCGTTGGCTATCTTGATACCTTCTTTGATGTTCGGAACTATACCGTCTGATCCCGGTACGGTAGGTACGCCCGCTTTTTTCATAGTTTCCTTAGCCGCAGCTTTGTCCCCCATTTTTTCGATCTGCTCTGCCGTAGCACCAATAAATTTGATGCCGTATTCAGCACAGATGGCCGAGAATTTAGCATTTTCGGAAAGGAAACCATATCCCGGGTGAATGGCGTCAGCATTTGTTAATTCTGCTGCCGCAATGATATTAGGAATATTGAGATAAGAATCTTTACTTGCTGGAGGTCCTATACATACCGCTTCATCAGCAAAACGTACATGCAAACTGTCCTTATCTGCTGTAGAGTATACGGCTACACTCTTAATGCCCATCTCACGGCATGTGCGGATGATGCGTAAAGCGATTTCGCCTCTATTCGCTATTAATATTTTTTTGAACATAAAATGACTTATTATACCAATTGAATCAGTTTCTGTATAGACACTGTAGTAAATGCAAAAAGAGCTGCTATGAAGCAGCTTTTAGCTTATCTAGGATCAACTAAGAATAATGGTTGATCGTATTCAACTGGTTGTGCGTCGTCTACTAAGATTTTTACAATTTTACCAGAAACTTCCGATTCAATCTCATTGAACAATTTCATTGCTTCAATGATACATAATACTTTTCCTACAGAAATTTCATCACCTACATTGACGAAAGGAGCTTTGTCTGGTCCTGGTGCACGGTAGAATGTACCGATCATCGGTGATTTTACGGTGATGTATTTTGAGCTGTCCTCAACAGGTGCTGCCGGTGCTGTAGGAGCTGCTGGTGCAGGTGCAGGAGCAGCTGGAAGAGCCTGCGTAGGAGCGGCCGCTACCGGAGCAGCAGGAATATTTGCCGTAACAATAGTTGGCTCTTGATTGGTTTTTATGGTAATTTTGAAATCTTTTTCTTCGATTGATACTTCATTCACACCTGATTTTGAAACAAACTTAATCAAGTCTTGAATTTGCTTAATGTCCATACCCATGATAGTACGTTTTTTAAAAGTTAAAGTTAATTATTACAAGTAGTCGGTAAATATAGCAAAAATGTGTCTTAGTCAAATAATTAGTAAGCCCATTTTAGGTATACCGATCCCCAGGTGAATCCGCCTCCAAAGGCTGCCAACACTAAGTTGTCTCCTTTTTTCAGCTTATCTTCCCACTCCCATAGACATAATGGAATGGTTGCACTGGTTGTATTACCGTATCTATGGATGTTGATCATCACCTTTTCTTCAGGAAGGCCGGCGCGTTCAGCGGTAGCGTCGATAATCCTTTTGTTGGCTTGATGTGGTACTAACCAATCCACATTTTCTGCTGTTAGGTTGTTACGTACCATGATTTCATGGGTAACCTCTGCCATATTTGTAACAGCAAACTTGAATACGGTACGGCCTTCTTGGTATGCATAGTGCATGCCGGCGTCTACCGTTTCGTGGGTGGCAGGGTTCAAGGAGCCTCCACCTTTGATATTTAGGTATTGGCCACCGGAGCCGTCAGTTTTTAAGAGAGAGTCTAGAATACCCATTCCTTCGGTGTTTGGCTCTAACAATACTGCGCCACAACCATCTCCAAAAAGGATGCAGGTGTTACGGTCATTGTAGTTCACTACCGAAGACATTTTGTCGGCACCTACTACCAATACTTTTTTATGTTTGCCCGATTCGATGAACTGAGCGCCTGTAGTCAATCCGAATAAAAATCCGGAACATGCTGCTTGAAGGTCATAACCCCATGCATTTTTTGCTCCGATTTTGTCAGCTAAGATGTTTGCTGTAGCAGGGAAAAGCATGTCGGGAGTACTGGTACAGAAGATGATAAGCTCAATTTCTTCAGCTGAGATGCCTCTTTTTTCCAATAATCCTTTTACTGCCGGAACAGCAAGATCTGATGTCGCTAATCCTTTTCCTTTTAGAATACGACGTTCTTTGATACCCGTACGTGTTACAATCCATTCATCGTTGGTATCAACCATTGTTTCCAGTTCCTTGTTTGTTAGAATGTAATCAGGAACATATCCGTTTACCGCCGTAATAGCTGCGTGAATTTTAGACATATAATGTTAGTTAAAAGCATTTTTCATCTTGTCGATAAATCTCGACTCGATCATATCCTTAGATAGTAATATCATGTTTTTGATAGCAGTAGGAGAGGAGATGCCATGTCCGATGATGACAGGTGCATTCACCCCTAAAATAGGACTGCCTCCATATTGCTCATAGTTGAACCTATCAAAGAAATCATCCTTAAAACCTTTTTTCAAAGTAACTACATAAAAAGATTCAGCAAGCTTCAATACCACATTGCCTGTAAATCCATCACATACATATACATCTGCGTGATCTGTAAACAAATCACGACCTTCGGCGTTGCCTATGAAATTAATTTTGGAATTAGTTTTAAGTAGAGGATAGGTTGAGGTTGTCAATGCATTTCCTTTTTCTTCTTCTTCGCCAATGTTGAGCAAACCTACTTTAGGGTTTTCGATTCCATAGACGTATTCTGCGTACAGACTTCCTAAAATGGCGAACTGGTTTAGCATTTCGGGCTTACAGTCTGCATTGGCGCCCACATCTAGAAGGATGCCGAATCCACTTTTTAGTTTTGGAACATTGGTGGCAATAGCTGGTCGTAACACTCCTGGGATGGGTTTTACGCTGAACATAGCGCCAACAAGCATGGCTCCCGTGTTTCCAGCTGAAGAGAAGGAGTCTATTTCCCCATTTTTTAGTAGCTCAAAGCCTCTTGCAATACTGGAGTTTGGCTTTTGGGTAATAGCTTTTGTCGGATGCTCGTGCATAGATATGGCATCGGGAGCATGAACATAGTCAAATAAGGATGTGTCTACTCCGGCTGCTTCTATACTTTTTTTAGTTTCTTCTTCGTCACCGATCAACACGATGCGTTGATCCGCTGAAAGAACTTTCTGGGCTTCAATAGCCCCTAAAATAGTTGATTTTGGGGCGTAATCCCCACCAAGAACGTCTAATCCTATCTTCATCCGTTATTATTTTTCTACTTCAATAATACGCAAAAACATCCCAAAATAAAGTAAAAAAATATTTTTTTACTTCGTTTGGGATGTTTTATATAAAGATATTTTTAGACTGCTTTAGCGTTTTCAACGATCAGTTTACCGTTGTAATATAAGTTGCCATCAACTTCGTACGCTCTGTGAGGTACGTGTACAGCCCCAGTCTCTTTACATACTGTTAAAGTAGGTCTTTCAGCCTTATAGTGCGTTCTTCTTTTGTCTCTTCTTGATTTCGAAGTCTTACGTTTTGGATGTGCCATCTCGTATTATGTTTTTTAATTGTTTTTAATATTCATTAATGCTGCCCAACGTGGGTCTATAGTTTCTTCAGTAATTTCCGATGATTGTTGTTCTTCGTTGCTGATTCTTGCCAGCATCTCTGGATCACACGTAATGTTCAATCCTTGTTCGCTACATTTGGTGTAATAAGGAACACGCACATTGATGTAATCGTACAACAAAGTTGCTATATCCAATTCGTAGTCGGTCTTTTTCAGCACGATGACATCGTCATCTTCACTGTCGTCAGCCCACTCCTCCTGAACAAATTTGACAATTACCCTTTCCTCAAAATCGGTAGGGGCGTCAAAATCATTCAGGCAGACGTCACACGTCAACTGGATTGTTCCTTGGATATGGAAGGTAACGATAAGCATGGTCTCTTGTTTCTGAAGAGAAACCTGCGCGTTAAGATTACCTTTCTTCACCAACGAATGCTCATAGCAGTCAAAGAACTTATCACCAATTTCAAATTCAAAATCGTGATTGCCTGCGGCTAATCCTGAAAATGGGATTCTATATTGTTTTAGATAGTTCACAATCTTGTATTTGAGCCTGCAAAATTAATCTTTTTATATGAAGGATGCAATTATTTTTGATAATTTTTATTTGTTTTCATCCTTCTCTTCTTCTCCGTAATATTTGACACCTATTTTTATTTTTTCTCTGCCGTTGGCTACACGCCATTTGTTGGTGTCTCGCAGAGAATAGGCGCATCCGCAGTATTCCTGCATGTAGAATTTCTCTCGCTTGCTGATTTCCAGCATTCTGGCGGAACCTCCTTTTTTGCGCCAGTTGAAGGTCCAGTATTCCAGTCCTGGATAGCGGGATGCTGCTCGCAAGCCACAGTCGTTGATTTGTTCCATATTTTTCCAGCGCGAAATACCCAAGGAGCTGGTGATGACATCAAAGCCATTGGCCGCCGCGTATTCGGCGGTTTTTTCAAAGCGCATGTCGAAGCACATAGTGCAGCGTATGCCTCGTTCAGGTTCAAATTCCATACCTTTGGCTAGTTCAAACCAATGGTCTACATCGTAGTCGGCATCAATAAACGGAATGTTGTGCTTTTCCGCAAAGCGCTTGTTCTCCTCCTTACGGATTTCGTATTCCTTGCGAGGATGAATATTCGGATTGTAAAAATATATTGTGAAGTCTATATCCGACGCAATCAAAGCTTCCATCACTTCTCCCGAACAAGGTGCGCAGCACGAATGAAGAAGCAATTTTTTGCCTTCGTTAGGTAAGACAAGTTTTTCACGTTTAAACTCTTTCTTGTTGTCCATATCACCCAAAGTGGTATTGCACCGCAATTTTACACAATAAATCCTACTTTTAAAAGTCTCTTCACACATGTAGCCTTTGTTCGGCCGCTTTCGTTTGATTAGATAACATCAAAAAATTTATACATTTGTATAATTGTAACATGTTGATAAGAAACTTTTATATGCATAGATTCCTGATTTGTCTTATTCCTCTTCTGGTGACGGTAGTGTCGTGTATGAGAGACGATGATGAACCACCGATACGTGATATCAAATCTTTTTCCCGTTTGTATGTTTCTACGTCTGATTATCAGGCCGGCGCTTCTACAAATTTCGAGAATGTGTGGGTAGTGGATCCGGTGGATGAGGATCAGCTGCCTAGTGAGAGCACCTTTAAAAAATATGTTTCTGCCGCTAAAGGAGGTAAGACCATTCACTTTTCTCCCCTTTCGGATGGACTGATTTTTCAGTCTAGCATGAATACACCAGGCACTATGGATACAACCATCAACGTGCTGTCAGTAGATATACGAGGTACCATAGGCTCGCGTGCCAAACTTTCGAACCGTAAGTTAGATAATGTGAGGGGGATGTATTATACGGTGGTAAATAGTGGCACAAATACGAGCAATGCCTTCTTACTGGCTTTGAATAAGTCGGACACTATTCCGGATGCACACTTGTATGCTTTTTTGCGACCTACAAGCTCGGGGTTTTATTCTAAGCCACGATTCCAGACAACACTCAACTATGTTCCATGGGGAATAACAGGACATGAGAATGACCTGTTTATCGTGAAAACGGGAGATCAGGGAGGTGTGGTGGTGTATAAAAACTTCCTGCCTGCACTAAACGATAGGGTGGATTCTGTTTTAAATGTCAATCCGACCTTTACGTTGACGGTTGACGGCTCACGCAACCTGAGAGGGATTTCTTATTCACCATCGAAGGATATTTTGGTGCTGACGGACTATACTGTGGTGCAGGGTACGACCTTCGAGGGAAGGGTGTTGATTTTTGAAAACTTCTCGTCGCATACTTCAACTCAGACACTGACACCTACCCGTGTCATCAGCGGTAATGCCACGATGTTGAAGCAGCCTATGGATATCGCTATAGATCCTCGGGAAGATGGAAAATATCTTTATGTGGCGGATATAGAAACTAAAAGAGTGTTAAGGTTTTTGATCAGCGACCAAGGGAATGTGGCACCAACGGGTGTGTTGAACTTTAACAATAGGACACCGATGAGCCTTTCGTTGGATGCCCGTTAACCCTCTAAAATTTGAAGTAATATTGTGATTTCCTCTCTTTTCTGAGGATTTCCCGCTTGCTCATAAGCCGTTATTAAATTGCGTAATACGCGTTTGATAATGGCTTTATTTGTACATGGCATAGTGTATTCGTCACTAGCGGGAAGATTGAGCTGACGAAGGAAAAAATAGATGTCGTTCTGACTCATAATTTGTCCCCGATTGAAAGTGTTAATGTAAAATAGTGGGGTACTATCCGGATCTTCCATATAAGCGGCAACAAAATGTTTTGGTAGGTTCACTCCATAAATAGGGATGTCCAGCTGTTGTGCAATAAGACAATAAATGCAGGTCAATGAGATGGGATTGCCTCGTTTGGTTTCCAAAACTTTATGGATAAAAGAGTTTTGTGGGTCATGGTAGTTGGCGGTGTTGCCCGCAAGACCGAATTCGCGGAAGATAACATTGTTGAGAAGCTTTACCTTTTCGATAGGATTCATATCATACATAAGCTGAAGCCATATGCTTCTTTTTAATTCGGCTATGGTGAGGCTCACCAAGCTTTCGTCTAGATTGGGATATTGATAACGGTTGACGATGAGCAATCCTTCTAAAAGGTCTTCGCTATTTTTTAAATCCCATAACTGTAGGTCGTTGACAATCTGGTCAAACTGTATCTTATGAATGATGTTTTCAATCCTTGATTGTGGTAAAGGATCGAATGTGGACTCCCAGTTTTCTTCCAGCAAAGGGATGACCTCTGGACCGCAGGTGATAAGCTGCTGCTCCAGTTGCTTGAAAATCTCTTCATCCGGATCATCAAGTAATGAGATCAATGCCCTAAGTTCTCTATCATTCATGGTAATAAATTAGCAAAAATCGTTCACATTTATTGTGTACAAATAAAGTTTATTTTCTCTATTCGAATGTTAATGTATTGTTATTTTTGCTTATGCTTTATTTTGCTAAGAAAATCCTGCACTTCCTCACTTCCAATTCTCGTCATGGAACGCACTCCCCATTCGTTTATAGTTTGGCGGAGCAGATAATCTATAGCAGAAAATATAAGCGAAATAAAGAATCCCTGCAGGCAGCCATTGTCCGCTACTTTGAAAAACAAGGCTACACTCAAGAGCAATTCTTCACACTTTCTCTTATTGATTATACGGTGGAGGAGCTTGTGGCGCTACAAGAAAAATATTTTATGCTTTTCGTGGAGCTGCCACATCGTCATGCCTCTGAACCGCTGTGGCAACAGCTTCAGAGGGACTCCCGATTTGTTGTGCTTATAGATCTTTTCGAGCTAGGGATAATATGCAAAAGGAAAGAGCAGCGTAAAGAATATTTTAAGCTGCGCTATCCTTATTGGCTGTATTAAAATGCTTCGGCAATGCTTAGATAGATGCCGGACTGTCTTTTTTCTCCATGTCTTTGTTCGCCGATAGCGTAGTCCAATCTGATACTGCTGGCATGCTTCAAGCTATAAAAATATCTTCCCCCGATGCCGTAGGAAGGAACAAGACGTGCGGAGAAGGTTTTCGAGAAGGTAGTTCCTGTGCCGGCAAAGGCATTGATGCCAAGACGCGGATGAAAGCGGTAGCGGATTTCGGCTTGCGTGGCTATATAGTTTTTGTCGCGGTATCTTCCGAGATAATAGCCCCGCATAGTCATGTCTCCTCCCAAATCTCTTAGGGTATAAAAAGGTAAATTATGCCCGTATGTTCCCCTGTAAAGAATTTGTGCAGCTAAGTTTACATTCCGGTATAATTTCTTGAATCCACGCAGGTCGGCCTCGACCATAGTTCCTTTATAATCTTTGGATGTAAAGAAACGGGGGGCATAAGTTCCTTTAATGCGTAGATAGATGCCTGTGTTACTATAGGTTGGTAAGTCTCTGCTGTCATAAAGCGCGGAAAAGCCAAATGTAACATATTGCCCTCCATCCTTACCGTAAAGTGGGAGAGTGTCAAAGATTCCATCAGCTTCCTGATCTGCAAATTTGAAGTGGTCGTAGCTGCTGTTGAGTCCCAGGTAAATGTGGTTTGCAATCTTTTTCTCTACTTCTACTTTTACCCTGTACAAAGTGTGATCCAGTAGGTCTTCATCCGCCTTTCTGGTTTTGTTTCCTATGCCATAAAAGTTGAATGGCCAGTCTCTAGCTCGTAGCTCTAAGAGGATATGATAATCATTATCTTTTGTCCACAGTTCGGCGTTAGTGTTAATTTTCTTTTGTCCTTTTGTAGTGAAAGTACTTATCAGAGTGAGGGTAGAAGTTTTTCGAGAGGAAGATGTTTTGTCTAGGAAAAAGTTGTAGGTAGCCGCAACGCCTATTTCGGCTCCCGTTTCTTGAGCATAGCCAAAGGCCGGAACGACAAAAAAACTGTTGCCATTGCCGGAAGAGTCTACCTCGGTGGAAAATGTTTTATGAATAAGTCTTTTGATTAAACCTTTCGGTTGTTGTGCTTGTGCGGATATGAAACAGCAAAATAACAGAACTAAAACCGGTAATCTCATTAGTAAAATTTGTCAAAAGTCAACGGTGCAAATATAGATTAATAAACTTGCAAATACGGATAATTGTTTGGCGGATAAAAATTATTGTGCTGCATATCAGCATTATGGCTTTAAAGCCTAAAATTTTTACTCCAAAAATTTTTGAAATGTCAATCTGCTGTCTATCTTTGCATCATCAAAAACGAACTAAGTGATACAAATAAGGCGTTTTTGAGTGAGTTCTTTAAGAAAGAAAATAAAGAAAATATTTTAAAAAATTCTCTTGCAAATTTGGAATGAATTTTTCTATCTTTGCACCAGCTACTCGAAAGAGTAGGAGTTCTTCGAGAGTTTGATAAAATACTAAAATAAAAGCCTCCTTAGCTCAGCTGGTAGAGCAACTGACTTGTAATCAGTAGGTCATTGGTTCGATCCCGATAGGAGGCTCTAAAGTGAGAAATCACTGGTTTGGAGGGGTTCCAGAGCGGTCAAATGGGACGGACTGTAAATCCGTTGCTTCGGCTTCGAAGGTTCGAATCCTTCTCCCTCCACACGAAAGTTGTAGTTTACAATTAGTCGATACTAGAGGTTGTAAACAAAATAAGCGGAAGTAGCTCAGTTGGTAGAGCGATAGCCTTCCAAGCTATAGGTCGCGAGTTCGAACCTCGTCTTCCGCTCTAATTTTTCAAAGGTTTTTCAGTCTCTATCTTTCATAAGAAATAGTGTGTAAGGTGGAGGCATTATGTCGTAAGTAAACTTTTGATCATAAGCCGAAGTAGCTCAGGGGTAGAGCACTTCCTTGGTAAGGAAGAGGTCGTGGGTTCAAATCCCATCTTTGGCTCTACAAAATTTTTTTTATTTTTGTAAAGAATTTAATAGGAAATATTTAATAATTACTAATTCGCATAAACATGGCAAAAGAGAAATTTGACCGTAGTAAACCGCACTTAAACATAGGTACAATCGGTCACGTTGACCACGGTAAAACTACTACAACTGCAGCTATCACTAAAGTATTAGCTGATAGAGGTTTATCAGAAGCTCGTTCATTTGACTCTATCGACTCAGCTCCTGAAGAAAAAGAACGTGGTATCACTATCAATACATCTCACGTAGAATATCAAACAGAAAATCGTCACTATGCACACGTTGACTGTCCAGGTCACGCCGACTATGTGAAAAACATGGTAACTGGTGCTGCGCAAATGGACGGTGCTATCATCGTTGTTGCTGCTACTGACGGTCCGATGCCTCAAACTCGTGAGCACATCTTGTTAGCACGTCAAGTAGGTGTACCTGCTCTTGTAGTGTTCTTAAATAAAGTTGACTTAGTAGACGACCCTGAGTTGTTGGAGTTAGTAGAAATGGAAGTTCGTGAATTGTTGAACTTCTACGAATTCCCTGGTGATGAAGTTCCAGTAATTCGTGGTTCTGCTTTAGGTGCGTTGAACGGTGAAGAGAAATGGGTACAATCTATCGTAGACTTGATGGCTGCTGTAGATAGCTACATTCCAATTCCTCCACGTTTGAATGATCTTCCATTCTTGATGCCTATCGAGGACGTATTCTCAATCACTGGTCGTGGTACAGTAGCAACAGGTCGTATCGAAAGAGGTGTAATCAACACTGGTGACCCAGTTGAAATCTTGGGTATGGGTGCTGAAAACTTAAAATCTACTGTAACTGGTGTGGAAATGTTCCGTAAAATCTTGGATTACGGTGAAGCCGGTGATAACGTAGGTTTATTGTTACGTGGTATCGAAAAAACTGATATCAAACGTGGTATGGTAATCTGTAAACCAGGTACTGTAACTCCTCACACTGAGTTCAAAGCTGAGGTTTACGTATTATCAAAAGCTGAAGGTGGTCGTCACACTCCATTCTTCAACAAATACCGCCCTCAATTCTATTTCCGTACTACTGACGTAACTGGTGAGATCACTTTACCAGAAGGTACTGAAATGGTTATGCCAGGTGATAACGTTACAATCACTGTTAAATTGATTAGCGCTATCGCAATGGAAAAAGGTTTACGTTTCGCGATCCGCGAAGGTGGCCGTACAGTAGGTGCTGGTCAGGTAACTGAAATCATTGCTTAATCTATTCGGATAGATTGGCGAAATATAATAAAATAAGCTAATTAGCTGAGGCTGATTAGCTTATTTTTTTCAGATTAAAAAAAGTGCTCTGAAAGGCAAAAAAAAGCAAAAAATATTTGGTCTAATGCTATCAGAACGCTATATTTGCATCACAAAACAACAAAACACACGGGCATAGTTTAAAGGTAGAACGAAGGTCTCCAAAACCTTTGGTCTGGGTTCGAGTCCTGGTGCCCGTGCTAAAACTTAAATAAACAATCAAATGGCTAAAGTACTGGATTTTATTAAGGAGTCTTATCAAGAGGTGACAGGAAAGGTTACTTGGCCTACTTGGGCTCAATTGCAAAATCATGCGGTTGTGGTACTTGTAGCCTCGGTGATCATAGCTTTAGTAGTACTGGTTATGGATAAAGCTTCAAGCAATATTCTGGAGTTGTTGTACGGTACTAAGTAAAGTTTATCGAAAAGATAATATTATGGCTGATCAAAATTTAAAGTGGTACGTAGTTCGTGCTGTAAGTGGTAAAGAGAAGAAGGTGAAGCAATACGTGGAAGCGGAAGTAAATCGTCTGGGTATCCAACACTTGGTACCTCAGGTTTTAATTCCGATGGAAAAGTATTACCAGATGCGCGATGGCAAGAAGATTGCCAAAGAACGTAACTACTATCCAGGATATGTGCTTATAGAAGCAGCATTGAACGGTGAGATTGAGCACGCTATAAAAAATTTAAATAGCGTAATCGGTTTCTTGGGAGATAAAGAAGGTAATGCGATTCCTTTGCGTCCATCTGAAGTAAATAGAATCTTGGGTAAAGTGGATGAGATGGCAGAGCAAGGTGAGTCGATTAATGTAGCATATTACGTTGGTGAATCGGTGAAAGTTATCGATGGTCCTTTCAATGGCTTCACCGGAGAGATCGAAGAGGTTCATGAGGATAAGAAGAAATTGACCGTAATGGTTAAAGTATTCGGTCGTAAGACTCCTTTGGAGCTGAATTATATGCAAGTGGAAAAAGAATAAAAGCGTAGGTGCATAGAAGATATTCAAAGGGCTTAATTTTCGGATTAAGCCCTTTCTTAATACATGGTATTCGGGTAAAAGGTTTAATGAAAATTTTTTTGACGCAAAATGTGGAAAATTTTTCGTTGAAACCTTTTGGAATTCAGAACTTCTTGTTATCTTTGCACCTCGTTTAGATGTGTAAACTTCGGTTTTCCACTATACGATAAAAAATGTTACGTTATTGCTTCCAACTTACTAACAAACATTTAACAAATTAAAACACAAAAAAAATGGCAAAAGAAGTCAGTGCGTTAGTAAAATTACAAGTGAAGGGCGGTGCAGCAAATCCATCACCTCCAGTGGGCCCGGCTTTGGGTGCTAAGGGTGTGAATATTATGGATTTCTGTAAACAGTTCAACGCTCGTACGCAAGACAAACCAGGACAAGTATTGCCTGTTGTGATTACTGTTTATGCCGACAAGTCTTTTGATTTTATCATCAAAACTCCACCGGTAGCTGTTCAGTTGAAAGAGGTTACTAAAATTAAGAGTGGATCTGGTGAGCCTAACCGTAAGAAAGTTGCTTCTATTACATGGGAGCAAGTGGAGGCTATCGCCAAAGATAAAATGCCAGACTTGAACGCGTTTACTTTAGAATCAGCAATGCGTATGGTAGCTGGTACAGCTCGTAGTATGGGTATCACTGTTACAGGTGACGCTCCTTGGAAAAATTAATTAACGAAATCAGTTTAAGAAAGTGGCTAGATTAACAAAAAATCAAAAAGCGGCACTATCCAAAATTGAAGCTGGTAAGGCGTATACTTTAGCAGAAGCTGCGGCTTTAGTTAAAGACATTACTACAACTAAGTTTGATGCTTCTGTGGATATCGACGTGCGTTTAGGCGTAGATCCACGTAAAGCGAATCAAATGGTTCGTGGTATTGCGACATTACCTCACGGAACTGGTAAAACTGTACGTGTTTTGGCTTTAGTAACTCCTGATAAGGAAGAAGAAGCTAAAGCTGCCGGTGCAGACTACGTAGGTCTAGATGAGTATATCAGCAAAATTGAAGGTGGTTGGACTGACGTTGACATTATTATCACTATGCCTTCGGTAATGGCTAAAGTTGGTAAATTGGGTCGTATCTTAGGTCCAAGAAACTTAATGCCTAACCCTAAAACTGGTACAGTAACTACTGAAGTAGGAAAAGCTGTAGCAGATGTAAAAGGTGGTAAAATCGATTTTAAAGTTGACAAAAACGGTATCATCCATACATCAATTGGAAAAGTGTCTTTCCCTGCAGAGAAGATTTATGAGAATGCATTAGAAGTATTACAGACTATTGCAAAGTTAAAGCCTTCAGCAGCTAAGGGAACATACTTCAAGAGTATCCATATCTCATCAACAATGAGTCCAGGTATTCCAGTTGAAACTAAATCAGTAGCAGGAATTTAATCATGAGAAAAGAAGAAAAACAAGAAATTGTTCAAGCTTTGGCCGAACAGATTAAATCTTACGGTAACTTCTACATTACTGATACTGCTGATTTAACTGTTGAAAAAGTCAACGTAATACGCCGTAAATGTTTCGATGCTGGCATCAAAATGCAAGTGGCTAAAAACACTTTGTTTGAGAAGGCTTTAATCGAAGCAGGAATAGACGCACCAGAACTTGTTGGTGTACTTAAAGGTGCTTCTACTATTTTATTCTCTTCGACTGGTAATGCTCCAGCGAAATTGATCAAGCAATTGCGTAAAGAGAACGATAAACCTATCTTGAAAGCAGCTTATATCCAAGAGACTGTTTTCGTAGGCGACAAACAAATCGACGCATTAGTAAGCTTGAAATCGAAAGAAGAGCTTATCGGCGATATTATCTTGGCACTTCAATCGCCAGCGAAAAATGTTATCTCTGCTCTTTCATCGGGTGGAAATACCATTTCAGGTGTGCTTAAAGCTTTAGAACAAAGAGGATAACGAACGTCCTCTATCAAAAAGGTTGAATTAAGTTCGTGGATTAATTAACAATATTTTTTAAGAACATTCAAAAAATCAAAATAAAATGGCAGATTTAAAACAACTTGCTGAACAGTTAGTTAACTTAACAGTAAAAGAAGTTAAAGAATTAGCTGATATCTTAAAAGACGAGTACGGTATCGAGCCTGCTGCTGCTGCAGTTGCAGTTGCTGCTGCTCCAGCTGACGGTGGCGCTGGTGCTGCTGAGGAGAAAACTTCATTCGACGTTATCTTGAAAGACGCTGGTGGCCAAAAATTAGCTGTAGTTAAATTAGTTAAAGACTTAGCTGGTTTAGGCTTAAAAGAAGCTAAAGATTTAGTTGACGGTGCTCCTAAAGAATTAAAAACTGGCGTTTCTAAAGACGAAGCTGAAGCTTTGAAAAAACAATTAGAAGAAGCTGGTGCTGTAGTTGAAATTAAGTAATTTCAAATATCGTCAAAACGAGGTTAGACTCTGATAGTTTTATCAGAGTCTATTCCCGTTTTAATACATTAAATCCGACAGGACAGACGTTTGCTGGCGTCTTTTTGTCATGCTTAAACAGCAAAATAAAGTTCAGTTTTTTTAAACTAAAAATCTTATTCCCTTGGCAAACAATAATATTCAAAACGAAAGAATAAATTTTGCAACAAGTAAGAAGGTTATCGATTATCCTGATTTCTTGGATGTGCAATTGCAATCTTTCAAGGAGTTTTTTCAATTAGAAACTACTTCTGATAACCGCCATCAGGAAGGGTTGTACAAGGTTTTCGCTGAAAACTTCCCTATTACTGATTCAAGAAACATATTCGTGCTAGAGTTTTTGGATTATTATATTGATCCACCACGTTATGACATACAAGAGTGTATTGAGCGTGGGTTAACTTATAGCGTGCCTTTAAAAGCAAAATTGAAGTTGTCTTGTAATGACGAAGAACACGAAGATTTCGAAACCATAGTACAGGATGTTTATTTAGGTACAATTCCATACATGACACCAAAAGGTACTTTCGTTATCAATGGTGCCGAGCGTGTAATTGTATCTCAGTTGCATCGTTCTCCTGGTGTTTTCTTCGGTCAGAGTAGACACACAAACGGTACAAAACTTTATTCGGCAAGGGTAATTCCTTTTAAAGGATCTTGGATCGAGTTTGCTACAGACGTTAACAACGTGATGTACGCATATATCGATCGTAAGAAAAAATTCCCGGTTACTACTTTATTGCGTGCTATCGGATACGACTCAGATAAAGATATCTTAGAATTATTCGGCTTAGCAGATGAAGTTAAAGTTAGTAAAACCGGTCTTAAGAAATACGTAGGTCGTCGTCTTGCGGCCAGAGTATTAAACAAATGGACGGAAGATTTCGTGGACGAAGATACAGGGGAGGTAGTATCTATCGACCGTAACGAAATTATCCTTGAGCGTGAGACTATACTAGAAGAAGATCACATCGATTTGATTCTTGAAGCCGGCGTTAAGTCTATCATCTTAGCGAAGGAAGATGACAACAACGATGTGGACTATTCGATTATATATAACACATTACAGAAGGATACTTCTAACTCGGAAAAAGAAGCGGTAGAACACATCTATCGCCAGTTGCGTAACGCCGAACCACCTGATGAAGAAACTGCACGCGGTATTATCGACCGTTTGTTCTTCTCAGATAAGCGTTACGATTTGGGTGATGTAGGTCGTTACCGTATCAACCGCAAATTAAACTTGGATATTGATCCTGATATTCGTGTGTTGACACGTGAAGATATCATCGCTATCGTGAAGTACTTGATCGACTTGATCAACTCAAAAGCGGAAGTAGATGATATTGACCACTTGTCAAACCGTCGTGTACGTACTGTAGGTGAGCAGTTGTATGCACAGTTCGGTGTTGGTTTGGCTCGTATGGCACGTACTATTCGTGAGCGTATGAATATCCGCGACAACGAAGTGTTTACACCAACTGATTTGATCAATGCACGTACACTTTCTTCAGTGATCAATTCCTTCTTCGGAACCAACCAGCTTTCTCAGTTCATGGATCAAACCAACCCATTGGCTGAGATTACGCACAAGCGTCGTCTTTCGGCGTTAGGTCCTGGTGGTCTTTCTCGTGAGCGTGCCGGTTTCGAGGTGCGTGACGTTCACTATACGCACTACGGTCGTTTGTGTACCATCGAAACACCGGAAGGTCCGAACATCGGTTTGATTTCTTCATTGTCTGTTCATGCTAAGATCAACAGTTTAGGCTTCATCGAAACCCCTTATCGTAAGGTTAAAAACGGAAAAGTAGTAGTAGATGAGCCTGTAGTTTACTTGTCAGCAGAAGATGAAGATGGTAAAACTATCGCTCAAGCTAATGCGCAGTACGACGATGAAGGAAACTTCTTGGATGAAAAAGTAAAGGCCAGATTTGAGGGTGACTTCCCTATTATCGAGCCTGAGAAATTGGACTATATGGACGTTGCGCCAAACCAGATTACTTCTATCGCGGCTTCATTGATTCCTTTCTTGGAGCACGACGATGCGAACCGTGCGTTGATGGGATCGAACATGCAACGTCAAGCTGTTCCTCTATTGCGTCCTGAAGCACCTATCGTAGGTACAGGTCTTGAAGCGCGCGTAGCATCAGACTCTCGTGCCTTGATTAATGCGGAAGGTGATGGCGTAGTTGAATATGTTGATGCTGAGGTGATTAAAATCCGTTACGATCGTACGGAGGAAGAACGTCTTGTATCTTTCGATGACGAGGTAAAAACATATAAATTAATCAAGTTTAAGAAAACCAACCAGAATACTTGTATCAACTTGAAGCCTATCGTTAAGAAAGGGCAACGAGTGTCAAAAGGACAGGTATTGTGTGAAGGTTACGCTACTCAAAATGGTGAGTTAGCATTAGGTCGCAACTTGAAAGTAGCGTTCATGCCATGGCAAGGATACAACTTTGAGGATGCGATCGTAATCTCTGAACGTGTAGTATCTCAAGATATCTTTACTTCGATACACATTGAAGAGTTCGAATTGGAAGTGAGAGATACAAAACGTGGAGAGGAAGAGCTTACTGCGGATATTCCAAACGTTTCGGAAGAGGCTACTAAAGACTTGGACGAAAACGGTATTATCCGTGTAGGTGCTGAAGTTAAAGAAGGAGATATCTTGATTGGTAAGATTACTCCAAAAGGAGAGTCTGATCCTTCTCCAGAAGAAAAATTGTTACGTGCGATTTTCGGTGATAAAGCTGGAGATGTTAAGGATGCTTCATTGAAAACTCCTCCTTCAATAAGCGGTGTGGTTATCGATACTAAACTGTTCTCTCGTGCGAAGAAAATGTCTAAAGAAGCGGAAAGAAAAGCTTTAGAGAAGTTAGAATTAGAGCACGAGAAAAACAAAAAGGCGTTGAAAGACCGTTTGGTAGAGAAGTTATTCACTATCGTGAACGGAAAAACAAGCCAAGGTGTTTACAACGTATATAAAGAGCTGTTAGTACCAAAAGGTGCTAAGTTCACTCAAAAAATCTTGTCTGATCTAGACTATACTAATGTTAACCCATTAGGATGGACTACAGATGAGGATAAAAATGAACTTATCAAATTAGCTCTTCACAACTACAATATTAAGCTTAACGAGGAGTTAGGTGCGTTCAAGCGTGAGAAATTTGCGATTTCTGTGGGTGATGAACTTCCATCTGGTATCGTACAGATGGCTAAAGTTTACATCGCTAAGAAGCGTAAGTTGAGAGTAGGGGATAAGATGGCAGGACGTCACGGTAACAAAGGTATTGTGGCTAAGATCGTTCGTGACGAAGATATGCCGTTCTTGGAAGATGGTACTCCTGTAGATATCGTGTTGAACCCTCTAGGGGTGCCTTCACGTATGAACTTGGGACAGATCTACGAAACCGTTCTTGGATGGGCAGGCCAGAAGTTAGGTGTTAAATTCGCAACACCAATCTTCGATGGTGCAGAGATGGATCAGGTAGAAGAATGGGTTGCCAAAGCTGGATTACCTAAGTCAGGTCGTACCTACTTGTATAACGGTTTGACGGGAGAGCGTTTCGACCAGCCTACAACAGTAGGGGTAATCTACATGTTGAAATTAGGACACATGGTGGATGACAAAATGCACGCTCGTTCTATAGGTCCTTACTCCTTGATCACGCAACAGCCATTAGGAGGTAAAGCTCAGTTTGGTGGTCAGCGTTTCGGAGAGATGGAGGTATGGGCACTTGAAGCATTTGGTGCAGCAAACATCTTACAAGAGATCTTAACTGTGAAATCGGATGATGTGGTAGGTCGTGCGAAGACTTATGAAGCTATCGTAAAAGGTAACAACTTACCTACACCATCAGTACCTGAATCATTCAACGTATTAGTTCACGAATTGCGTGGTTTAGGTTTAGATATCACATTAGATTAATCCAGTAAATTCAAGCATAAGAGGTGTTAAGCCTCTTATGCTATAACATACATCTTTAAGTTATACAAAGTATGTCTTACAAAAAAGATAATAAAATTAAAAGTAACTTTACTTCCATTACGATTAGCTTAGCTTCTCCGGAAACAATTTTGGAGCGCTCAAGCGGTGAAGTTACTAAGCCGGAAACTATCAACTATCGTACGTACAAACCTGAGCGTGACGGTCTGTTCTGTGAGCGTATCTTCGGTCCTGTAAAGGATTATGAATGTCACTGTGGTAAATACAAACGTATTCGTTACAAAGGTATTGTCTGCGACCGTTGTGGTGTTGAAGTTACGGAGAAGAAAGTACGTCGTGAGCGTATGGGACACATCAACCTTGTTGTTCCGGTAGCTCACATCTGGTACTTCCGTTCTCTTCCAAATAAAATAGGTTACCTTTTAGGTCTTCCTACCAAGAAATTGGATATGATCATCTACTATGAAAGATATGTGGTTATCCAACCAGGTATCAAAGAAGAAGATGGCATATCTTACATGGATTTCTTGACAGAAGAAGAGTATCTTGACATTTTAGATACCTTACCGAAAGAAAACCAATATTTAGACGACAGCGATCCTCGCAAGTTCATCGCTAAGATGGGTGCTGAGGCGTTGGAAGACTTGTTAAAACGTCTTGACTTAGACCAATTATCATACGACTTGCGTCACCAAGCGGCTAACGAAACTTCTCAACAACGTAAAAATGAAGCTTTGAAACGTCTTCATGTAGTAGAAGCTTTCCGTAGTGCCAATGAGCGTATCGAAAACAGACCGGAATGGATGATCATCAAGATTGTGCCTATCATTCCGCCTGAGTTACGTCCTTTGGTACCATTGGACGGTGGTCGTTTCGCTACCTCAGACTTGAATGACCTTTACCGTCGTGTGATTATCCGTAACAACCGTTTGAAACGTCTTATCGAGATCAAAGCGCCGGAAGTGATTTTACGTAACGAAAAACGCATGCTTCAGGAGGCTGTTGACTCGTTGTTCGACAACTCACGTAAGGTTAACGCTGTGAAAACAGAAGGTAACCGCGCGTTGAAATCGTTGTCGGATATCCTTAAAGGTAAGCAGGGACGTTTCCGTCAAAACTTATTGGGTAAGCGTGTTGACTACTCTGCACGTTCGGTAATTGTGGTAGGTCCTCACTTGAAATTGCACGAGTGTGGTCTTCCAAAAGACATGGCTGCAGAGCTATACAAACCGTTCATCATCCGTAAGATGATCGAGCGCGGTGTAGTAAAGACTGTTAAGTCAGCGAAAAAAATCGTAGATCGTAAAGACCCTATTGTGTGGGATATCCTGGAAAACGTGTTGAAAGGTCACCCGGTATTGTTAAACCGTGCTCCTACACTTCACCGTTTGGGTATCCAAGCTTTCCAACCTACATTGGTAGAGGGTAAAGCGATTCAGTTGCACCCATTAGTGTGTACAGCGTTCAACGCCGACTTCGACGGTGACCAGATGGCGGTACACTTACCACTAGGTAATGCCGCAATCTTGGAAGCTCAGATTTTGATGTTGGCTTCACATAACATTCTTAACCCTGCCAACGGTTCTCCGATTACCGTGCCTTCGCAAGACATGGTATTGGGTCTTTACTACTTGACTAAAGGCCGCAAATCGGATGAAAACCGTAAGATGAGAGGGGAAGGTAGTATTTTCTATTCACCAGAAGAAGTAATCATCGCCTTGAACGAAGGTAAGATAGATGTTCACGCGTGGATAAAAGTACGTACCAAAGATTTGAACGAAAAAGGCGAATTGGTAACAAAGATTATCGACACTACAGTAGGTCGTGTGATTTTCAACCAAGTTGTACCGGAAGAAGTAGGATTTATCAATGAGTTGTTGACTAAAAAGTCATTACGTAACATCATTGGTGATGTAGTGAAGAAGACCGGTATGGCTCGCGCCGCAAAATTCTTGGATGATATTAAAGAATTAGGTTTCCAAACCGCATTCAAGGGTGGTCTTTCGTTCAACCTTCAAGACTTGAACATTCCTGCCGCTAAGGCAGACTTAATCGCTCAAGCTACTAAAGAAGTAGAAGAGGTGATGAACAACTATAACATGGGTTTCATTACCAACAACGAGCGTTACAACCAGATCATCGATATTTGGACACGTATCAATAACCGCTTGACAGCACACGTGATGGATATCCTTTCGAACGACAATCAAGGATTCAACTCTGTGTACATGATGTTGGATTCAGGAGCACGTGGTTCTAAAGAGCAGATCCGTCAGTTGTGTGGTATGCGTGGTTTGATGGCTAAACCTCAGAAGTCCGGTACTTCGGGTGGTGAGATTATCGAAAACCCTATCTTGTCAAACTTTAAAGAAGGACTTTCGGTATTGGAATACTTTATCTCTACCCACGGTGCTCGTAAAGGTCTTGCCGATACAGCGTTGAAAACTGCTGACGCAGGTTATCTGACACGTCGTCTACATGATGTGGCCCAAGATATGGTTGTTGTAGAGGAAGATTGTGGTACTTTGAGAGGTATCTACACTACAGCCTTGAAAGACAACGACGATATTGTGGAACCACTATATGATCGTATTTTAGGTCGTACACCATTGAACGATGTTTATCACCCTGAGACTAACGAACTTATCGTTAAAGCGAACGAAGATATCACAGAAGAGATTGCAGTAGCCATCGAAAAGGCTGGTATCGAAGGTATTGAAATCCGTTCGGTATTGACTTGTGAATCTCGTCGTGGGGTATGTGCTTGCTGTTACGGCCGTAACTTAGCTTCTGGTAAGCGTGTTCAGCTAGGTGAAGCTGTCGGAGTTATTGCGGCACAGTCTATTGGTGAGCCAGGTACTCAGTTGACACTTCGTACGTTCCACGTCGGTGGTACGGCATCAAATATTGCTTCCGACTCATCTATCATAGCCAAATACGAAGGTACTATAGAATTCGAAAATGTTCGTGCTGTTGAGAAAGAAGGGGAAGAAGGACCATACCAAGTAGTTATAGGTCGTTCGGGAGAGATTAAGATCGTAAATAACGGCAAAGTGCTTTACCAACAAATCATTCCTTACGGATCAAACTTATATGTGAAGGAAGGAGATAAGGTAGAAAAAGGTGCTAAGCTTGTTGAGTGGGATCCATATAACGCCGTGATCATCTCTGAATTTGCGGGTAAAGTAGAATTTGATGCCATCATCGAAGGGGTTACTTACCGTGAAGAATCAGATGAGCAGACTGGTCACAAAGAAAAAGTTATTATCGAAACACGTGACAAGACGAAAAACCCTACTATCAAGATTGTTGATAACAAAGGCGAAGTTATCCGTTCGTACAACATTCCAGTAGGTGCTCACGTTGCTGTTTCTGATGGTCAGAAATTGAAAGAAGGTGCGGTATTAGCTAAGATTCCTCGTTCTACAGGTAAGACCCGAGACATTACGGGTGGTCTTCCTCGTGTAACAGAGTTGTTCGAGGCTCGTAACCCGTCGAACCCTGCTGTAGTAACTGAAATCGATGGTGTGGTGACCTTGGGAGGTGTGAAACGTGGTAACAGAGAAATCACTATCGAAGGTCGTGACGGTACAATCAAGAAATATCTTGTACCTCTTTCAAAACACATCCTTGTACAGGACAACGACTTCGTGAAAGCTGGTGTGCCATTGTCAGACGGTCAGATTTCACCAAGCGACATCTTGTCGATTAAAGGTCCTGCAGCCGTACAAGAGTATATCGTTAACGGTATCCAAGAGGTGTATCGTCTACAAGGTGTGAAAATCAACGATAAACACTTTGAAGTTATCGTACACCAAATGATGCAAAAAGTTACCATCGAAGATCCAGGAGATACACGTTTCTTAGAGAAAGAAGCTGTAAACAAATGGGACTTCATAGAAGAAAACGACTCTTTGTACGACAAGAAGGTTGTTGTAGATGCAGGAGACTCGAAAACATTGCGTCCAGGTCAGATCGTTACTTTGCGTAGATTACGTGAAGAGAACTCTGCCTTGAAACGTCAAGATTTGAAACTTGTTCAGGTGCGCGATGCTGTCCCTGCTACTTCAAGTCCTCTATTACAAGGTATCACAAGAGCTTCATTGGGTACTAAGTCATTCATCTCGGCAGCTTCCTTCCAGGAAACTACTAAAGTATTGAATGAGGCAGCTATCGCAGGTAAACGTGATGACTTGTTAGGCTTGAAAGAAAACGTTATCGTTGGTCACTTGATTCCTTCAGGTACCGGTTTACGTGAATACAGCAACATCATCGTGGGGTCTCGTGAAGAGTACGATCAATTGCTTGCTTCGAAAGAAGAAGATTAATAGCTATCGCAAGATAGCCTATATACAACAAAAGCCTCCCTACGGAGGCTTTTGTTGTATATAATAATAAGCTAACCTTTATTTTCAATAAGCCGCAAAGTGATTATTTAATTTTAGTAAACTGAAGTTGTTTCTGTCCTTCAGAATAGAATGTCAGCTTATTAGCATCTACTATAAAAGAGTTTGTTTTTTCCAATTTTTGAAAATATAGAGCTTCTTCTTTAAGTTTGGCACATCCCATCTTTGTGGAGGCTAAAGCGCCAAATTTGATCTTCTGACCTTCGGTAGAGTATGTTCCCGAATAATGGTTGCAAGTACCTTTTCCGCTTACGGTTTCTTCTTCTGTATTAAATTCTATTGTAGGAATATCATTGGCAAATATCTCTTTTGCTGGGCTGTCTGGACCAAACACTTTATTCAGCTGCCATTTTCCAGAAAGCTGTTTTGCTGCATTTATATCTTCTTTTTTTGCAAGAAACTTGCCCAACACTTGATTCTTAGCGCTTAGTAATACTAGCGTATCCTTTACTAAAGCGTATTTATTGATGGAGGGAATAAGGGAAGCAAAGGTGTGTTCCACCTCCATATTGTCACAAGCCATCATGGTCGAGATTCCTCGCTCGAATTGGATACTATTGCCTTTACCGAAGATAAGTTCCCCTCCTAGGTTGTTACAACCTGTAAAGACTGTATATGTGTTTTCCGAATGGTTGACAACCAATAATGGTTCCTTGCCGTTGACACTTGTCGGAATACGCTTTTTATCTAGTTCTAGAATATGCCATTTTCCGTTCAATTCCACGGGGTTATGTTGAGCAGTATGTTTTTTTTCAAGCAGGCTGCAGCTGCCAAACAGCAGTGTAAACATCCCAGCGAGGATAAGTTTATTTTTCATTGTCAATAGGTCTGAATTGTTCGGGTAAATATATTATTTATTCTTTGTCTGATAAAATATTAGATATAATTATTGACAAACGGTTTAATGCTTTGTTTTTAAAATACAAAAATCCGAAGAAAGCACATTCTTCGGATTTTTGTAAATATTAATATACTACTGCTAAGATTATTTTATGCGAAGCTTAGACTTGATGTTCTTTGGTAAGGCTTTTTTATGAAGTAATAGGGAAATAGTTTTATATTTTACGTATTCTTTAGTTACGTAGATATATCCTTTATAGTCGTTAGACTCGCCCCAAGAATTTTTTACGATATAATATTCTTTACCGTTTTGGTCTTTGGCCAAACCTACAATATGCATACCATGATCATCCGTAGTGGAGTAGTCATCGTACGCTGCTTGACGGATTTCTTCTGTAATTTTAGCTTCCGGTTTTGGTCCATTGAAAAGGGTAGCGCGTTGTTCTGCTGTCATGGAGTCAATTTCTTTTTCATTTTCCGGCACGAAAGCTACACCGTTTTTCCAAGAGAAATATTTTTCCGAAACATCGGCAGCCCATGCTACGGTAAATCCTTTTTTAAGTGCATTGTCGATAATGTCGATCATGTCATCCATGCGTACGTTGTAAAAGCTTTCATATGACCAGTTGTCTGGAATCAAAAGGATGAAAGGCTTGTAGTAAGGATGAGCTTTGAAGGATGATATAGCTACGTAGTCATCAGGATTGATACCTACCACCTCATCAGCCCAGGTGCGTGGTGTGTACGTTTTGCCGTTGTATTGGAACGATTGAGGAGGAACGCCAAGATGTTCGTTCATGGTGTTCAATAGAGCTTGTTGCCAATTCGGATCGATCTTTCTATTTTTTACTAGGTCAGCATTCATTTTCTCAATGGTCTTGCTCATCTGAGAGAAGTCATTTCTTGTCTTGCCATTGATAAGACCTGTATATGCTTCACGCGGTACGGCACCGTACTTACGGAAGATGGTCAGCACATCGTGAAGCTGTCCACCTTGACCTTGACTTTGTCCGCCATGAAGTTGAACATATGTTTTTGCTTTTTCGAGGTAAGTATAGTAGGCGGTGAAGATTTGAGAAATTTCTACCGGTTGCTTACCCATGCGGATCATTTCGGATTCAAGGAATGAGTTGCCGGAATACGACCAGCAAGTTCCTGATGAGCCCTGATCTTTAATGGAAGTAGTTCCTAAATTAATAATAGGTGTGAAGACAAAACCTTCTTTGCTCTTGTCACTTACATTATCTTTCAGTGCATTAATAAGATTATCTTGTGCGAAGGTTTGAGTTGTAGTAGTCGCCAAGAGGGCGGCAGCTATAAAAAGAGATTTTCTCCAGTTCATTTGATTTAATTTTTACTATGCGAATATAGCAGTTTGTACTCTTTAAAATTGTAAAAATTATATAGTATTAGCCTTTATAGATTGGCAATGTGATGAAGAATGTGGTTCCGTGATTGAGTTTGGTCTTGAAATCTATGGAGCCTCCCATTCCGGTAATACTCTGCTTGACGAAAGCCAAACCTAGTCCTGTGCCTGAACTTTTGGTCGTGAAGTTAGGCTTAAAGATTTTCGGAATTACATGTTCCGGTATTCCGTAGCCGTTGTCTGATATTTCGATAAGGATATTGTCTTGGTCCTTATTTTTTATTGTGATGGTGACATGTGGTTTACGCCGCCCAGTGGTAGCTTCTATAGCATTTTTCAGGAGGTTGTTGAAAGTTCTTATCATCTGACCTCTGTCGCCGTAAACCTTAATATTGTCTTCCGAAGTATTCTCATTGATAAGTTCAATTTTTACGTTAGGCGTGTTGTTATATACATGAATGGACTTGTTGATTTTAGGTATAAGCTCAATAGCCTCAAATTTGGCTTCTGGCAGTTTGGCGAAGGCCGAAAATTCGGAGGCTATACGCGATAGCGTTTCTATCTGTTCGATGAAGGAGTTGGAGATCTTCTCAAAGCGTTCCGGGAAGCGTTCATCCTGATCTCTGAAAGATCGGGTAAGCTGCTGTATGCCTAGCTTCATCGGCGTCAACGGATTTTTGATCTCATGAGCTACCTGTTGGGCCATCTCCCGCCATACACTTTCCCTCTCTGCATTACGAAGTTGTTTGGCATTTTCTTCCAGTTTCACAAGCATGTAGTTATATTCTTTCACCAAAAGCCCTATTTCATCATCTTTTTCCCAATATAAGGATTCGTTAGGCTTGTCAGAAAGATTAGTTTGAGATAGTTTCTTACGTATAATCTGCAAAGGTTCTGTAATCTTGTTGGAAATATACACAGCCAAGAAGGCGAAAATGATCAGAATGATTGTATAGATATTTAAAATCGTTTTTAAGAGTATGTTGATATTCTCTGATTCAGCGATTTCGTAATCGAAGTAAGGAATTCCCAGGTAAGCTATAGTCTTATAGTTAGAATCTTTGATAGCAGCATAAGCACTTTCATACTTGAAGTCTACAATCTGCTCGTATATCAGTGATTCGTTTTTCTTCAACACATTCAGCTCTAGATAAGCATTTGGATTGATATAAGAAGATATCAGATTATGGTTATAGATACTAGGCTGAGTAGTGAAAAACAGCTTTCCATTTTTGTCGTACAGATTGAAGTTGGTGACCATCACATCGTTGAGGTTTGACATCTTCGTGTACAAGGCTTCAATCAGGTTATTGGTAGAGTCTAAGGAACTGATCTGTTCTAGGTTGTGAACTACGCTGGCGATATATTCCAGCTTCTGGTCTTTACGGCTTTTTTCGGTCTGTATTTTGATGCTGAAGAAGCTGATGATACCGGATATGACTATAGCTATCAATACCGATGCGATAACAAGAGTTTGTATGCGTGTACTGTATCGTATGCGGCTAAAGATATAGCGTAGCTGCTGGTAAAGGTTCTTCAGCGTGAATTTGCGTTTGATGTAGATGGGGATAAACTGAAATAGCAGCTGTAACAGTCCCAAAGTGATGTATAGATAAAGGAAAGTGACAGAAATTACGGTCAAGTACTGCCAATAGGATTGAGTAGGGGTGCTGACTATCAGCGTAGTTTCGTTATTAGGACGTAGAATAAGATGATTGTGTTCGTTGACATCGTCGATAGCGATAAATTCATCTATAGGTTTATCTACATATTTGTCCGTATTGGGATATGTGTATTTGCCGTTTTGGCTGATAAGCACTCCCTTTTTGTAAATAGCGAAATTGAAGTTCTTGAGACTAAAATGGTTGAAGTTTTGACTGTTGATATTTCCACTCAGGAAAGGAATTCCGGCAGTCAGCGAGTTGATATTTTTCTTCAGATTAAGGATAATAGAATAGTCGTTACCACTAACATCCGAGCTGTTGATCAACGCAAAATAATCGTAATGACCGATTTCTGTTTTAAGCTTATAGAAATTCTGTGTGTGATTGACTTTGGACGAATGGTTAATGACCTTTTCGCGGTACACCTGTAGTTGGTCTCTGCTGTAATTATTGATCGGCATGCCGTTGAAGTAATAATATGCCGTGAAGTTGTAATTCGAGAGATAGCCCGAAAGATAATTTTTCTGTATGTAAAAGTTGATGATTTCCGGGTTGGGATTAGTACTAGCAATCTGAATCAATCTTTTGAGTTGTGCATCTTTGGAGATGTCGTGTTCTATTTTTGAGAACAAGGATACCGCCTGCACATCGTCATCCGACTCCAAGTTAAGCAAGATCATCTTCATGTGCTCTTTCGTATTAACCTTTATTGCCTCGGCGTAAAGAATTGTCGAAAGAATGGAAAGTGTAATGAAGGTGATAACCTGGGTATATATATCGTTTTTCAATAAAGATTTTTCGAATGAACTTGTCAAGATTAATAGCCCTAGAAGGATATAGATGACCGTAAAATCCTGGTAAAAGCCACTGATGATAAGTACAGTGACTAACGCCATTAGCTGAAGGTTGATGTTGTTGATGATCTTTGGCGATAGCTTTCTTCCCAATATAACTACTATGTTGGCTATCAGTATGATGGAAACTATATTTATCGTAAAAATCAGTATATGGTATATTGTGAAGTCGTAAGAGAAGAATAGGGTGATGAGCTCTTCGTTTTCGAATGAGGAATGTGTAATCAGTGTCGAAAGCTGGTTGAGAATTTCACTATAAAGGAAGTATGTACATAGTAGGACCAGATAATAGCATATAGGGCGGTGTTTCTGACGTAAGAAAAACTCGGGAATGACTATATATTTCCGTATGGAAAGAATATAGCAAAGTATCCATAGTAGAACGATGGAGTTTATGAGGAAAGACCAAAGGTTAGGAGAGATGTAGTTATATGCATATACTTTAGGTGAAAATAACTTATAGTTGGAAATTTGTGAGAGCCAGTTTGTTTCTAGATCGATATAGCGTACCACGACGAAGGTAGCGATGAGCAGAAGTATAGACCATAGTGCTCTCCCTGCCTTGGCCATGCCGAAACAGATGGTAGTGATAAGGACGACACTACAAAGTGTCCCCAGTCCCCAGCAGAGAAGTTGTATATTTAAATAGATATTGCTGTACTTGCTACTTTTGAGCTTTACGGAAAAGAGATATACCTTGTCCTTCGTGTAAATATTCTTGATATTGTCGTTGTCACCGAAGTCCGCCACCTGAAGTTGAGTGTTACTAATTAATGTGCGGAATGAAGGGTTGCCACGAGCTTGATAGTTGGGGTTAAAGTTCCGTTGTATAGGAATTAATGCAAGGATATTTAGGCTACCGGTAATTTGTTTTTTCTTGACAAAGAAAGAGTAATTTTCTGCATTGATAAAAGATGCTTCCGGTTTAATGCCTGCATCCGTTTCTGGGACGTACACGTTAGTAGACCAGAATATCGGCTTATTATCTTTATAGATATAGATGTATATCTGATGATGCTGATATGAGTTTGAGATTTCCCGAACCTGCAAAGGATATCTTTCGCTGTTGATAAAGGTTTTGATGACTAAGGAATCACTGAAAAGTTCGTCAATAAGCTGCTCTTTGCGTTGCAGCTTTTCTCCCAAAGATTTGCTTTCTAGTTCGAGAATATCTATGTCATTAATTGCTTTCTTAACGGAGAAGGCAGTCGCAAAAAAGAGTAGAGTGAGGACAAATAAAAGTATCCGGAGCTTGTTGTTCATATTTTACGACTTAAGCAATCAATGATTCAATATAATATGTTTTAAGTTACGTGCAATTTTGCTGCCGATTATAATTCTGTAGGAAGATTTAACTCTTCTATACCCCATTCGGCCCAAGAGCCATCATATACACGAAGTTTCTGCTGTCCTATAAGGTGACTGGCAAATGCCAATATCGAAGCCGTTATTCCTGACCCACAAGTGAATATTTGTTCATTTCCATTCAGGTGGTGTTGGAAAATAGAAGCAATCTCTTCTTTGCTTTTATATGTTTCACCATCCAGTACCTCTTCGAATGGAATATTTTTAGAATGTGGAATGTGGCCACCTTTGAGGCCTTTGCGCGGCTCAGGCACAAGGCCGGTAAATCTACCTTTGCTTCTTGCGTCGAAGATATCTACTTCTTTGTTTTTGTAATGTGCCAACACATACTCCTTGTCGGCATAATATTCTTCTCTAAAGGTAGCCATGAAGTTGCCTTTGACTTTTGCATGAGCATATTCTTTGACAAGAGGATATTTATTTTTCTTCCATAGGGGCAATCCTCCATTGAGGATATATACGCTATCGAAGCCCATTACCTTAAACATCCACCATGCGCGAGGGCTGGAATACACGCCCCACCGGTCGTACAATACCACCGTGCTGTCTTGGTTAATGCCTAGTTGTTGCATTTCTTCCTCATATTGTTGAGGCTTTATCAGCGTGTGCGGCAGTTTGGATTTTGGATCGGAGAGTTTACCCTCTATATCAAAAAATAAGGAATTAGGGATAAGTTCCAAGGGTGTTCCTTTGAGCGATTTGCCTACTTTATCGATAGTACAGTCCAATATTATCAAAGCCTCATCTTGGAGTGCTTCATACAATTCTTGAGGTTCTATGAGAGAAGAAGAAAATTCCATAGCTTAAAATTACGAATGCTGCGCTACAAAAACAAAAAGCCCTAATCGAATGATTAGGGCTTTTATATGTTAAATGGTTAGGGGGAGACAATTATTTTTTGTCGCCACCTTCCATTTGCTCTTTCAATTGAGCTAAAACGTCTAGATCACCTAATGTAGATTTCTCTACAGAATCTT
Source organism: Sphingobacterium thermophilum (assembly GCF_039541675.1). Lineage (NCBI taxonomy): Bacteria > Pseudomonadati > Bacteroidota > Sphingobacteriia > Sphingobacteriales > Sphingobacteriaceae > Sphingobacterium > Sphingobacterium thermophilum. The sequence continues at coordinate 622,105 of NZ_BAABGR010000015.1, forward strand.
TCACTTTTTTCACTGCGCTAGAAGTTAATTTAGCTTCTTTTTTACGAGCGCTAACTTCTTCTTTGCGAGCTTCTTCTTTCGCGTCTTCCCAGATGCGAGAGTGAGAGATTACTAAACGTTTGTTTTCTTTGTTGAACTCGATGATTTTGAATTGAGCAGTATCATCAACTTTCAACGAAGTACCATCTTCTTTTACAGAGTGTTTAGAAGGGCAGAAACCCTCAACACCGTATTGTAATGCTACGATATCACCTTTGTCACCAACTTTGATTACAGTACCTTCGTGGATAGAACCTTCAGTGAAGATTGTTTCGAAAGTATCCCAAGGGTTTTCTTCAAGTTGTTTGTGACCTAAAGATAATTTGCGGTTTTCTTCGTCTAATTCCAATACTACTACTTCTAATGTTTCACCGATTTTAGTGAATTCATTAGGGTGGTTGATTTTCTTAGACCAAGATAAGTCTGAGATGTGGATCAAACCGTCTACACCGTCTTCTAGTTCAACAAAAACACCGAAGTTAGTCATGTTTTTAACTACAGCTTTTTGTTTTGAACCTACAGGGTAGCGCTCAGTGATGTTTTTCCATGGGTCAGGTGTCAATTGTTTGATACCTAAGCTCATCTTACGCTCTTCGCGGTCCAAAGTCAAGATAACAGCCTCAACTTCGTCACCTACTTTCAAGAACTCTTGTGGAGAACGTAAGTTTTGAGACCAAGACATTTCTGAAACGTGGATCAATCCTTCAACACCAGGGATGATTTCTAAGAAAGCACCGTAATCAGCAACTGTTACGATTTTACCTTTCACTTTAGAACCTACTTGTAAAGCTGGATCTAAAGATTCCCAAGGGTGTGGAGTTAATTGTTTCAAACCTAGAGCGATACGTTTTTTCTCGTCGTCGAAGTCCAAAACAACCACGTTGATTGTTTGATCTAATGATAATACTTCTTTTGGATGCTCGATACGGCCCCAGGAAATATCTGTAATGTGAAGTAAACCGTCAACACCACCTAAGTCGATGAATACACCGAAGTCAGTGATATTTTTAACAGTACCTTCTAATACTTGTCCTTTTTCTAGTTTAGCAACGATTTCAGATTTTTGGTTTTCTAAATCGTCTTCAATCAACACTTTGTGAGATACTACAACGTTTTTGAATTCGTGGTTGATTTTTACCACTTTGAATTCCATAGTTTTACCTACGTAAACATCGTAGTCACGGATAGGTTTGATGTCGATTTGAGATCCTGGTAAGAAAGCTTCTACACCTTGGATGTCTACGATCAAACCACCTTTAGTACGTGATTTAACGTAACCAGCGATGATAGTATCGTTTTCTAAAGCTTCGTTGATAGCTTCCCACGATTTTTGAGTTTTTGCACGCTTACGTGACAACACTAATTGACCGTTTGCGTCTTCTTGTGATTCCACAAACACGTCAACAACGTCCCCAACTTTTAAGTCAGGCATGTCACGAAACTCAGTTTTTGCTACAAGACCGTCAGATTTGAAACCAACGTTAAGAACAACATCTTTGTTGTTGATAGAAACAACTGTAGCTTGCACGATCTCACCTTGGTTGATTTGGTTGAAAGTGCCAGCATAAAGCTCTTCAAATTTAGCACGTTCAGCTTCGCTGTAGTTACCGAAAGCTTTTTCGTCAGCATCCCAGTCGAAATCTTCTTCTGGAGTACTCCAAGCGCTAGATTTGATTTGGTCGATTAAAGTTGAATCTGCTTCAGATTCAATTTTCTCGGTGTCTTTCACTACTTTAGTGTCAGCACCTTGTAGCTCTGCGTTTTTCGCCGCTAACTCTTTTTCTGCTTCTTGTTTTTTTGCCATTAATTAATTTTCTCCTTTTTCCTGCATTGCAGGAAGTGCAAAGATACGAAAAACTTTTATTTACAACATTTTATCAGAAAAAAATATCGAAAAAAATGATTTTATTGTCGAAAAATACTTTTACATCAGGACGGAAAAAGATTATTTTGAATTTCCCACGTTCCGAAAGAGCTCAAAAGTTACGTGCTCGTTGGGCGAAAGGTATTTTTCTTTTTCGGCTTGACAATCTTGATGCTCTGCTTGGACAGGGCAATGCTGGTGTTCAGCTCAAATCCTACCAACAGAATGAGTGAGTTGAGATACATCCATATCATGATGACGATCATAGTACCAATGGAGCCATACAGCTTGTTGTAGGCATTGAAATTGTTGATATAGAAAGCAAAGCCGGAAAATGCTAATATGGCAAGGATGGTGGCAAGCATGGCGCCGGGACTAAAGATTTTCCAGTATTTGGATTGAGAGGGCCCATATTTGTAGAGCATACCTACCGTAATGAAATAGATGAAAAAGAGGATTAGCCATCTCGATATTTTAAGGAGTAATGTCCAAAGCCAAGCAAGGTCATAGTCAATACTTTTTTTGAGATAGTTGATGGCTATACCCACACCCGTAAAGACTGCTATCCCTAAGACTAAGGCAGTGATGATGGCAAAAGATAAGGCTAAGGCTACCAACCTTCTTACAATCCACTTTCTGTTTTCTCGTGTCAGGGAAGATTTATTAAAGGCCATCATCAGACTGGTCATGCCGTTGGTGGCGAAGAAGGCTGCCAAGAGAAATCCAAAAGAAAGCAGTCCCCCATTTTGGTTTTGGATGATATCTTCCAATGTATTTTTTGCCACTTTAAATGCGTCGGCAGGGATTACAAGTTCTAAGAATCCCAACAGCTTGTCTTGAAAATTCTCTACCGGAATGTAAGGGATCAAGGTGAAAAGGAAGATGATTCCCGGAAATATTGCCAACATGAAGTTGTACGCTAGGCTAGATGCTTTATTTAAGATGGATTCACGACTTATTTCCTGTACGAAAAATTTCATTACGGTATACAGCGGGAGCTTTCCCAAACCCGGAATGATGGCCGACTTACTCCATTCGACCATATTATCATAAGGTTTCAGCAACAGTAGTCTGTGGTGAAGTTTTTTCATCCTTCGTTAATCGAAGTAGGGTTCCATCTTTTTCATGAAGACTTCCGGCGCGCGGCAAGGACGGTTACGTTTCATGTCCACAAAGACGAGTTGTGTCATGCCTGTATTTAACAGCACTCCCTGTTCGTTGTACACTTCATAATCGAATTTTATACGCACGGAAGGTTTTTCTTTGATGATGACGCGAATGGTCAGCAGATCGTCGTACTTTGCCGGTTGGTGATATTTGATGTTCATTTCCAGCACAGGCATCATGACTCCCATTTCTTCGAGCTCTTTGTAGGAAAAACCTGTCTTGCGGAGCATCTCGGTACGAGCTACTTCGTAATAAGTGGCGTAATTTCCATAATAAACGTATCCCATCTGATCCGTCTCGGCATATCTCACTCTTACTTTTTCTTCGTGTACAAACATGGGAATTCTATTTTTTGATGTTTCTTTCGTCTAAGGCTTTTTGGAATTTGCGAGCGTTGATTTGATGTTCGGCTACCGTTTCGGCAAAGGCGTGATATCCTGAAAAGTCGTCTTTGGCACACATGTAGATATAGTTGTGTTGTGCCGGATTCAGTACCGCGTCGATAGCTACGATAGGCGGCATGTTGATAGGTCCTGGAGGGAGACCTTTGTATCGGTATGTATTATACGGATTGTCTATGTTAAGATGACGGTTTAATACTCTACGTATGGTGAAATCCTGATGCGCAAAGATTACCGTTGGGTCGGCCTGCAAAAGTATACCTTTCTTCAGTCTGTTAAGATAAAGACCTGCAATCATAGGCATCTCATCGTTATGCAATGCTTCACCCCGCACGATAGAAGCGAGTATAGACACTTCAATAGGAGATAGGTTGAGTTGTTTGGCTTTCGCTAGGCGCTCTTCGTTCCAGAATTTTTTGTATTCTTCGTAAAAACGGTCTATAACTTTATCTGCCGATGTATTCCAATAAAACTGATACGTGTTGGGGATAAACATCGTATAGAAATTTTCTGTGGTGAAACCATATTTTTCGGCTATAGCTTCATTGTTGAGGATGGAGATAAACTGTAGAGAGTCAGCTTCGAAATTTCTTCCTAGGAAGCCGGCGAAATCTTCTTTCAGGCGTATGTTGGCAAATTGCAGCTTTACTGGTTCTTGATAGCCGCCGCGAAGATTGCCTATAAACCTTCTGTTACTCATGCCCTTTTCGAGTTTATAACGGCCGGCCTTCACGCTATTAGGATATTTCATGGCCTTGGCGGCATAGTCGAAGGCTTTCACATCCGAAACGATATTGTCGGTACGGATGCGGCGCAGCACATTTTCGTAGGTATCGTTGGTATATACGTAAAAATAAGGCTGCGAATCTGTTACGGAAGGCCCTAAAAATATTTTGTAAACATAAACAGCAATCCCTAGGCCGACAAGGATAATCGCACCTAAGGTGTATAGCAACCATTTTGGTAATTTTCTTCTAGTCATGTTATTGAATTGGAATGTTGTTTTCCGCAGTACCGTTGGATAAGGTTAGATCGATAGGAGATCCTATACTGATGAAGCGTGCGGTAGAGTCAGGATACTGCTTGATGACTCTTGCCGTAGCCGAATCCGTGATATCTCCTGTTATTTTACCTACGGTAAGGCCTAATCCTTTCAGGGCAAATTTGGCTTCCGCCAAGGTGAGGTTGGTCAACGTAGGGATTTCCACTTCATTAGCTCCCTGACCATTACCGAGTACCAGCGTGATCCTAGAACCTTTGGTGATGATGCGCCCGGGCTTAATGGATTGTCCAGCAAATTTTGCATCTAATACCACATCCCGCGCTATATCGTTAACGTATACTGTGTCTCCGATTTTTAAGGAATAATTGTTCAATATTGCGCTAGCTTCGATGAGGTTTTTATCAATGATGTTCGGAAATTCTACGTCTGGAGCTACCTCGGTGATGATGGTCAGGTAAATCGTACGACCGCTTTTCACCAAAGCTTTTGGAGAAGGGTCTTGTTCGATAACCAATCCCGGCTGAGCATCCATCTGATATACCGAATCGATTTGATATTCCAATCCCGCTTTGTCCAAAATTGCTTTGGCTTCACTGATGGTTAAGCCTTTCAGCAAAGGCACCTCCTGTGCGTCGCCATGTTTGGTATATATTCTCAAGCCGATATACACCGCTAAGAAGAACACAGCAAGTGTGATAAGGGCATAGATAAGATTTTTTCTAAATTCTTGGGTTTTAAGATATAATAACAATTTGGACATTCTGAAATGTATTAGTTTTCCTTAAGTGCAAATTTACGATAAAGCTGCACGATAATTACAATTTAATATTCAACAAAAATATTCGTTTTTCCGTGGTTCACAAATTATATTTGTGCTACTTAAATAATCAGTATGAAAACAAAAGTAGCATTAGTCACAGGTGGATATACGGGAGAAGCTGAAGTTTCTTATAAAAGTTCTGCATTCGTTTACAGTCAGTTAGACAAAGAAAAATATGATGTCTACCTTATTGATATCACTACTGACGGGTGGTATTATAAAGATGAACAGGGCAATAAGTATGCCATCGATAAGGACGATTTTTCGGTATCGTTAAATAATGTTAAAATTAAGTTTGACGTGGCTTTCATCATTCTTCATGGTACGCCGGGAGAAGATGGAAGGTTACAGGGCTATTTTGACATGATAGGACTGCCTTACACCTCATGCAATGCCTTGACATCGGCGCTGACTATGAATAAGGGATACACGAAAGCTATTCTTGCAGATATCCCGGAGCTTAATGTGGCTAAGTCTGTGCTTTTGTTTGAAAATCATCGAGCTGAGGCAGCAGAGATTGTTCAATCGAAGCTGCAGCTTCCTTACTTTGTGAAGCCAAATGCAGGAGGTTCCAGCATCGGCATGAGTAAGGTGAAGACAAAGGATGCGTTGCAGGAAGCTTTAGATAAAGCCTATGCTGCCGAAAATACAGGAGCTCAAGTGTTAGTGGAAGAATTTGTTTCGGGGAGGGAATTCTCGCAAGGGATTTTCCGTAACGCCAAAGGCGAGCTTATCGTATTGCCTGCCACTGAGGTAAAAACAACACGTGAGTTTTTCGACTTTGAAGCTAAATATGTACCTGGCCTTACCGAGGAAATCACCCCTGCAGATCTTACGCAAGAGCAGAAAGAACGTGCAGCACGAATCATCAAGGAAATCTATATTCGGCTGAATTGTAAGGGGATGGTCCGTGTAGATTTCTTCTTGGAAAACGGCACTGACAAGTTCTTCTTCATAGAAATCAACACTATTCCTGGGCAAACTGCACAAAGTTTCATCCCTCAGCAAGTACGGGCTTATGGTATGAAAGAAACTGATTTCTATGCTGAATTGATTGAAGCAGCGTTAGTGAAATAGGAATTAATTTTTCTATTAATAAAAGAGCAAGTCGAAAGACTTGCTCTTTTTTGTGTTAATATAGATTGTTGAAAAGCAGCTTAAATGTGCCATGTGTCTGAGCCCGGAAGGTGATGTCCGGCGTGAAAATCGTCAACTTTCCTTTTTCGATCTGTTTCTCAAAACCTATGACGCCATCTTTGAGGTATTTTTCACCCCATGACCAGCCACTCTTCAATACTTTTTCCGAAGAGAACCAAAGTATAGGTTTGATATGTGGGTCGTTGATTTTATAGACGTTATTGTTACTGAAGTATAGGTCTATTTGTTGAGGGTAACCTTTGCCAGATACTGTATTGATGTCTATAGCTGCCGTAAGCACAGAACCTGGAGTATAGAATATTTCACGTTTCAACGGTTTGCCTTGGGCATCTACAAGGTGGTTTGTCACGCCTATTTTCAGATCCTCGGCAATTTTGGCGCTGTTGCCCACCGCAATAATATGTCCACCGTTTTTGATGAACTGTTCCAGTTGTGGAAGGGTCTTTTCTATAGTCATACTTCCCCACTGTGAAGCGTAAGGCTCTGGAATATTGTTCGGCTTGTTGTTTGGTAAGTTACTTTCTGGACGGATTATAGCATTGCTAGGCAATACGATGACATCATATTTCGCATTGAGATTTCCTTTGTCCAAGTCTGGAGCGAAAACCAATTCGAAATTGAATCCATACTTCTCAAAGAGGAAGCGTGTCCAACCTGAAGGCATGCTGCCTCCGTAGGTGTCCCAAAGTGCTATGCGTAGAGGTTTTAGTACTTTCGTTTCTTTAGGAAGCTTGTCTACTCCCGCTACGACAACACCTGATGCAGATAGTATTTGTTTGGAAACGGAATTGTTGGCTATTATAAAATTACCCTCGACGGTGCGGTACACCTTCTCTTTCTTGCTTAGAAGTTCATTTACCAGTCGGAAAGCTTCGTTTTCTTTATTGCTAAGCAGGAAAAACTTGTTATTAGGTAAGGTCTGTACAATAACGTTTACCGGCTCACCATAAGGGAGTGTTTCGAAATTACCTTTTACATCATCATAGGCTCTATCGAAATTGATGTGCATCAGATAAGCCAATGTCCAGCCGGCAGCATCGTAAGGTGGAATTGGAGGACCTCCCGCATATTCGAAGTCGTTGGGATGATCTTGTGCTTCGAACATATCCAAGATATGAGGGCGGAAAGCTTGGTTTGTGCGTATGATAAAGCTTTTGGCAGGATATTGCTTGCCGTTATGTGTGAATGCTTCTTTTGCCTGTTCGATGCGGATTCCATTAGCTGATAAAGCATTCAAAAATTTCACCGTAGTAACTGGGTTGTCTTGATGTGCCGAGATGATATATACTCGCGGATCACGGTACTTAGGATTTTTAAGAAGTGAATCTAGTGCTTGTTTAGGATTTTGACGTTGATTTCTCAACTCTTTATTTTGTTTCTTTAAGTTTTCTATGGCCTGTTCTACCACAGCTACTTTGCTTGGAGATAATGACCAAGTGTCCTTGCTTCCTTTTTCTATGGAATTTCTTCCCATTCGGTAAATATTGAACAACACCTCATCTTTATATTTAGCGGCATAGTTCAGCACAGCATAGTTCAGTGATGTGGAATAGTCTATAGACTGTTTGAAATGCCAAGTTTGTGGTATAACCGGATAGTGGGTATTACTGTTAGGTAAAAGTCTAGAAGGTACTAGTGGTATTTCAAAAGGATTTGGACCTCCGATAATTTCGGTAAGAAGTCCTATGGTATTGTGAAAGTAAGTTGTGGTGCGAAGGCCTCCGTTGTACCAGGTTGAGAATACAGAACCTCCCCGTTGTGTATAGCCTGGTTTATTTTCCGCATAAAGGCGAGTGGCCATGGCAGCTCCTATGGATTCGATACCGGTGATGACTAGCGGATCGAAAACATAGTTAAATGGATCGCGGTATGGAGCTCCGGCTACTACGGCACCTGCTGGTGCCGTCTGGTGGTGGTTATACATAATCTGTGGGTTCCATTCGATGAAAAGCTGTCTCGCTATGTTTTGGGATTCTTTGAGGTTGAGCATGAAAAAGTCCCTGTTGTTGTCATGGCCGGCATATTTTTGGTAAAGTTTTGGCAGGTAGCTTAGGGACCGTTTTTCCGGTGTGGATTCCCTCATATACCAGTTACTTACTAATTCTTGGCCGTCGGGATTAGCATGAGTAAGAAGGACTATACAATTATTGAGGATGTTCAGGGTCTCCTCATCGTTGCGGCTTGCAAGAAGGTATGCTATTTCTATAAGCTGATGCATGCCTACGGTTTCGGTGGCGTGTAAGCCTCCGTCAATCCACACTACGGATTTACCTTCTTTAGCCAGTTGCTTGGCTTCCTGTTCTGCGAGTTCTGCTCTCGCCAGTCTTTGTGAAATGTTCTTGTAATGACTCAGCTTAGCGAGATTTTCCGGAGAGGATACGATAAGCATAGGCTGATCTCTACCTTCTTCGGTCTTGCCGATAACCTGATATAGGATTCTGTCGGACTGCTGGGCGAGCTTTTTGAAATAGGCTTCCGTTTGGGAGAAGTTCGCCAAATGGTAGTCGTCGCCAATGTTAAATCCGAAATGCTCTTTGGGTGTGGTAATTTGTGCCTTTACCCCCAGAAAAGACACAAAAAGTAGGATGGATGCGAATAGCTTCTTCATTAATTTAGTTTTGGTTGTTGCAATAAATATAATGAAGAAAGCTGGTTTTAATATCGAGTATAACAGTAGTTGATAGAATTGTTACAATATGCTTTAGAATACTATGGTTCGGAAGGTCAGGTTTATCCTTCCTCTGGTGATTTTCTTGCTTTTGGGTAGTTGGTGAAGCCAGTATTTTTGAGTGGTGCCGCGCATTAGTAGAAGGGAACCATTTTCCAGCGTCAGGTCTATTCTTTCTTTACTCTGTTTATGTCGGAAAGAGAATTTGCGTTCGGCACCTAGACTTAACGAGGCTATAGTGCCATTTTCTTTTAGATCCTTTTCAGCATCGCTATGCCAGCCCATACCTTCATTACCATCGTGGTAGAGGTTGAGGAGACAGGAGTTGAATGTTTCGTGAGTTAGATGTTCTACAATCCGCTTGAGCTCTAGCAGGGTAGTGTTCCACGGGGAAGCCACCTTCTTCATCCCCGAATAGGTGTATTCCAAGGCTTCATCTCCATACCAAGCTACCATTCTTTTGGTGGTGATGAGCCTTCCGAAGATTAAGGTCTGGTCATTTTGCCACGCCACTTCTTCCATAAGCCGCTCATAATAGCTTTGTGGATTCTGTAGCACAGTACCATAGTAGTTTACCTCTCCATCATAGGGGAGTAGGTTCTTTTGTGGATCAGCTAATTCAAAAAGTTTCATCTGTTATGTCTTTTACCTGAGCTTGTTCCCATCCTATTATTGCAGCTTTACGGATAGGTCCCCACATATAGCCGCCGAAAATGCCGGAAGATTGTATCACCCTATGGCAGGGAATAAGGTAAGCTATGGGGTTGCTGCCAATGGCTGTGCCCACAGCACGGGAAGCTTTCGGATGTCCTATGGCTTCTGCAAGATGCGCATAGGTTGTCAAGCAACCTTTGGGAACTTTCAATAAAGCCTCCCACACTTTAAGCTGGAAAGGTGTTCCTTTTAGATGCAGATGCAAAGGATTCTTTAGCTGAGCACTGTCATCGAAAATGTGGAGTACCTCAATGTGGCGTGGTAGCTCCTTGCGAATAACATTCGCCAGTGGATATTGTTCACGAATGTTTGACAAAGCCTTTTGAGGATCTACAAAGGCGATATGACAGATTCCTTTTTCGGTGGAAGCAATACAGATAGGACCAAAAGGAGAGAGGTGTGTACTGTAATAGATTGTAAGTTTAGCTCCTCCATTTTTATACTCTGCCGGGGTCATGCTTTCCACCTTAACGAAAAGGTCGTGCAGCCTACTTGAGCTGCTAAGCCCTGTCATATAAGTAGCCTCAGCAATGGATTGAGTTTCTTTGAGGAGGTGCTTAGCATGTTGCAGACTGATGTATTGAAGGAATTTTTTGGGAGTAGTGCCTGCCCACTCTTGGAAAAGACGCTGAAAATGAAAAGGACTCAGGTGTACGTGAGCAGCAATCTCCTCCAAGCTAGGTTGTTTTTTGAAGTTAGCTTGAATGAAAGCAATAGCTTTTTCTATTCGATTGTAGTTCAAATACATCTCTGAGGTCTTCATATTACAAAAGTCCCTCTATTTTGGGAAGAATACAATCCGAAAATTGCGGACTTGCAGATTAAAAAGATTTCCTCGGCTCCATACGTACAAGATACTGGTCATTGTCGTCTTCAAAAAGTATCTGAACGACCCATCCTTCTTCACGTCCGATTTTTATTAGGGTGTCTTGATCGATATATAACCATTTGAAAGGTTCACCTTTGGCGCCTTTGAACTCGTATTGATAGCCTATCTCTCCAAAATAATGGTCTGGTCTGGGTATGCGGTATTGTTCGTAAAGGTAGGATATGTCCGAGCTGTCAAACAGGAGTTGTCCTCTGTCTGTCAGTAAGGTCTTGCTATGAGCTAGCAGCTTGCGAAAGCCTTCAAGGGTTCCGGCCAGACCTATGCCGTTCATCAAGAAGAGAAGGGTGTCGAACTGTTGGTTTTTCAGATTGAAAAAATCTTCGGTAATAATCTTTTGGACGCCCCGTTGCTGCATAATCCTGCAGGCCGTTTCGGACTTCTCCAAAGCCGTAACATCAAAATCTCTTTGTTGTAGGTATAAGACGTGAGAGCCTACGCCCGCACCTACATCCAGCACCTTGCCGTCGCAGAGTGACAAGGCGATAAATTCAAGTTCAGGAAAGTCTTCTTCATCTCGAAAAAACACCTCAACGGGCATTTCTTCAATATCACCGTAACTGCTATGTAAATATAAGGGGGAAGCAAGCTGCTGTTTCTCAAAATACTCTACCAGCGCTTCACCGTAAACGTCTCTATGCATGTTCATCTAGTTGTAAATATCTTATGGCCATTTCGATTTCTTGTGGATCTCCGGTATGTTTCATCGCCTCATCGGAAAGCTTAATGACAGGAGTCCACTCCCCTTCGTCCGGCAATGCTTCGAACATCTTGATGACGATATTCATGCGTTCCAGCCCCACATCGTTGGTGAAGTCCGTTCCAATGCCAAAGGATGTACCTATTTTCCCTTTACAAAAGTTGGTTATCTTCTCCACTTTTGCATAATCCAATCCGTCGGAGAAGATAATGGTCTTGGAGAGAGGGTCTATCCCTTTGTTTTTGTAGTGGTTGATGGTTTTCTGGGCAAACTCTATGGCGTCCCCGGAGTCATGACGTACGCCGTCGAAGAGCTTAGAAAGTTTTTTATCAAACTGTTGGAAGAAAGCCTCGGTTGTATAGGTGTCCGAAAGGGCTATTCCCAAATCTCCGCGATACACATTGGCCCAATTTTCCAATCCTAGAAGGTTGGCCATTTTGTAACCGTATTTTGCGGCGTGGAACATAAACCATTCGTGTGCATGTGTGCCGATAGGTTTGGTTTGGTATTTCATGGCCAAATAGACGTTGCTCGTGCCGATGAATGTGGGGGATTGATGGTTCTTCAGTGTGCGTATTACAAGGTCATGAACTTTGAACGAATGGCGCCTTCTCGTGCCGAAATCGGCAATGGTGATGTCCAGCTTGTCGTATTTCTGCATCTTATCCTCTACGATCTGAACAACTTTCTCGTCGGCGAAGCGATGCTGTCCTGTAACCTCATAATACAATTCGCATATCAATGACATGATGGGTACTTCCCATAGAATGGTGCGGTACCAGTAGCCTTCCACGGTTACAGATAAGTCGGTCCCGTCTTGTTTTATCGTCACTTCTTCTGGATCGTATTGATAACCCTGTAGGAAATCGAAATAGGTAGGGTCAATATAGGGGCAATTGTCGGCAAAGAATGTTTTTTCCTCTTTGGTTAATCTTAATTTCCCCAGTTCGACAATGGCTTCTTTTAATTTTTGGGCAAAGCCAGCAGGAAATTGGTGTTTCCCCCGATTGATGAACTGATATTTGGCTTTTGCTCTTGGGAATAACTTGATCACTGCATACTGCATGGTGAACTTATAGAAATCATTGTCTAGGATAGAAATTAATCTTGCCATAGAAAAACAAACTAAATCTTTATCGAAAGTACATAAAAAAAGTGAGCTAACGAGTGTCAGCCCACTTTTTTGGATATATTAATACTAATTAATTATCGTCTGCTTCTTTCTGAATGGTTGCTACTTCCTCCTCTTGCTGGAGTTGCAGCACTGCGTGCAGGAGTGGCAGGGCGTTCTACACGAGGAGACTGTGTGGAGCGGCTTACCCTGTTGGAGTTAGAGGAGCCCGAATTGGAAGTTTGATAGACAGGAGTGCTGTTTCTCACACTTCTCTCAGGAGCTCTGGACTCGCGCTGAGGGCGTTCCACACGTTGAGGCTGTGGCTTCTGTTCTCTTCTTTCTATAGTCCGGTTGTTGTGCGGACGTGTTGTATTAGTATTGCGTTCTCTGCTGGTGGCAGAGCGGTCAATATATCTGTTGTTTCTTTCTACGTTGCGTGAAGTATTATCACTTCTATTTGGTACTTCACGTCGTGCGTTATCTGTTGTTGCCCTGCTGGTTGTTCTATTCCCTTCACGGATAGTAACATTCCCTTTGTTGTCAATATGCATTTCACGTTGTGGTCTTGCATTATTAGGAGTAGGACGTGCATTATTAGCTTCGCGGGAGGTAACGCTTCTTCTTTGTGGTTCGGAAACAGAACGTTTTACGGAAGATCGGTTGTGATCCATTTCAGGTCTGTAGATGGCCACACTTCTGCGGTCCACATGTACAGCTCCGGGTCTGTCTGCATGTCTTACCGATCTTACCTCCACTCTGCGGCCTATGGCGCGTTCGATATCACGGCGAGCAGGTCCACCATAGTAATGTCTGTTGTTGACAATATAAGTGTTATGTATGATGGTGGTACGGTTGTAAATATTTACTCTTCCATAATGGGCATGACGGTGGTAGCTTGGTGAATAGATATAACGTACGGGAGTGAATATCCAAGCAAATACCGGAATGTTTATAGAGATGCTCACCCCTACATGCGGCATCATTGGAGCCCATCCGTAGTATCCGTTGCCGGAGCGCCATTCTACCCAGGCAGGACCCCACTCATATCCTGGAATCCATCCCCATCCTCTATGGGAAGTGTACACCCAACGACCATAATGAAAAGGCGCCCATCCCCAAGAATAGTTGGATACCCATGTGTTTCCGTATTCGGTCATTACCCAATAGCCGTTTGTGCCGTAAGGACGGAAGTCAGCTCCTACACGAGGAAACCATATATCTCCGTAGGTAGGGTCAATATCCCACGTACCATAAGGGGAAAGTTCATTGTAGAACAAATCCAAAGATACTTGTCCGTACACTTGAGCTTGAGCTTTTTGGATGGATAGCGTACCGGAAAGTGCCGCTATCAGGGCTGCTATATACAGGGTGAGTTTCCAGTTTTTCATGACAATAATTTTATGAGTTAATATTACGTTTCTTTCTTTTGTCTGATGGTATGACTTTCGGAGTATTGTTAAGGTTTAATGTGAAATACGAATTAATTTTTTGCCATTTGGAAGAAAATGTTTTATGAAAAAATTGTGATACTAAAACATTTTGCTGTCATCTCGTATTTGTTAATTTAGTCCTTCTTGGGCAATGACGCCCAAAAATTTGTACATTTGCGCTATTACTTGGAAGAAATAGCATTAAAAAGCTTATTTAAATTCGATTTAAAAGAAATAAATGGGAAGGAAAATCAGTAGTTTACTCCTCGAATTTGCAAAATTGCATCGTTTTCTGATGCGGTTTTATCGCGAAGTTGTCAGTCCACCATTTGAAATTAAAGAAATCATCAGGCAGTGTTATGAGGTAGGATGGAAGTCCTTTCCGTTAATTTCTTTAACCGGTTTTATTGTAGGGTTTGTATTTACCAAACAGTCTAGACCTTCATTAGAAGAGTTTGGTGCCACTTCGTGGTTGCCTTCTTTGATATCCATAGCTATCGTGCGTGCTTTGGCACCTCTGGTTACGGCACTTATCGCTTCGGGTAAGGTGGGTTCGCAGATCGGTGCGGAGTTAAGTTCGATGAATGTTACGGAGCAGATTGACGCTATGGAGGTGTCGGGGACAAACCCATTTAAGTTTCTGGTGGTGAGCAGAATTCTTGCTACCACGATCATGATTCCGGTTTTGTGTTTTTATGTTGCCGGCATCGGTCTAGTGGGAGGTTATCTGAGTATCATTTCCAAGGATGATCTAAGCTTGCTGAGTTTCTTCACTCAGGTGTTTGAAGCTATTCAGATGGTGGATATTGGCGCTATGGTGTTGAGAGCCGTAGTCTTCGGATTCACTATAGGTTTTGCCAGCTGCTATATAGGATATTATTCGTCAAAAGGTACGGAAGGGGTAGGTAAGGCTGCCAATTCAGCGGTAGTAGCTTCGATGTTTGTGGTATTTATCGAGGAATTACTTATCGTTCAGTTCTTAGGATTTGTAACCCCATTAATTACCGGCTAAACATGGAGAAAGAAAAGGTTAAAATAAATTACGATAATGCGGTAATACATGTCGACAATGTGAGTAAATCCTTTGGAGACAGACAGGTGTTGCGTAATGTGGACTTAAAACTTTATGAGGGCGAGAATCTTGTGGTGTTGGGCCGTTCAGGTACCGGTAAATCTGTGTTGATTAAGTTGATCTCAGGGCTCTTAAAGCCGGACTCGGGTACTATCAATGTGCTTGGCCATGTTGTCAACGAGCTCAACGAACGAGAGCTGATGAAGTTGCGCCTACGTATAGGTTTTTCGTTTCAGAATAGTGCTCTGTACGACAGTATGACGGTTCGGGAAAATTTGGAGTTTCCTCTAGTACGTAACAAAAGAAACCTTACCCGTGCCGAAATAAACAGAGAGGTGGAAGACGTGCTGGATGGGGTAGGCTTGTTGCATGCCATCAATCAGATGCCGTCCGAGCTGTCGGGAGGACAAAAGAAGCGTATAGGCATTGCTCGCACCTTAATTTTACGTCCGGATATTATGTTGTATGACGAACCTACGGCAGGTTTGGATCCTATTACCTGTTTGGATATCAATACCTTGATCAATGAGGTTCAGGTTAAATATAAAACATCTTCTATCATCATTACGCATGACTTGGCTTGTGCCAAAATGGTGGGAGACAGGATGGTGATGCTTCTGGATGGACGTTTTGAACGTGAAGGAAGTTTCAATGAAATTTTCGATACAGACGACGAACGTGTAAAACCTTTTTATGATTATAATTTTATAGTATAAAATAATGAATTCAGCGGAGAATAAAAGATCAATAATAGTCGGACTTTTTGTTTTTATAGGGTTAATCATTTTGGTGGCAGGTATCCTAGTAATGGGTACACAGCAAAACAAGTTTAGCAAAAACATCAAAGTTTCTACCTACTTCAAAGATGTAAAGGGTCTTAAGGTGGGTAATAATGTATGGTTTTCCGGTGTTAAGGTGGGAATCATCAAAGATATTGCATTTGAAGGGGTGGAGAATGTGAAGGTAACCCTGCTTATCGAAGAGAAAAGTAGTCAGTTCATTCGCAAAGATGTGGTTGCGACCTTGGGTTCGGATGGTCTTATTGGTAATTCTATTATCAGTTTGGTGGGGGGTAACCCTGCAACACCTCAGATTGAGGAAGGCGATGTGCTGAAGTCAGGTCCTAGCGGAGGTATGGAACAGATGATGGCCCTGCTACAGGATAATGGAGCGAATCTGTCAGTGATTACCGAAAATTTTGCCAAATTAAGCCAGCAGATGGTTGATGGTAAAGGTACTGTAGGAGCGTTGATGAGTGACGATGAGATTGCCAATAATCTTAAGGCTTCGGTAGCTTCTATGAATAAGGTGATGGCTGAAGCGAATGTTGCTATAAGCAATCTAACTGCGTTGACGCAGAAGCTCAACAGCGAGCACGGTCTTATCCATGATCTGGCGACAGATACTAAAGTCTTTGCTTCCTTGCGTGATGCTGCCGCACAGCTTCAAGGTGTGACACAGACAGCAAACGCATTAGTAGAAAACCTTAACGAGACTACGGCACGCCTGAACGATAAGAATAATGCTATAGGTGTGTTGACCAATGATCCGGAAGCAGCAAACGAGATAAAACAGATTCTTAAAAACCTAAATACCAGTACGCAAAAGCTGGATGAAAATATGGAAGCCTTGCAAAGCAATTTCCTCTTCAGAGGTTTTTTCAAGAAGAAGGCCAAAGAAGAACAAAAGGCAGTAGAGAAATAGTGATGGATTAAATCATATTAGACGATAATGTCTGTTATAACAGAGCGCGATGTCTTATACGAAGACAACCATCTCATAGCGATAAATAAACGTGGTGGGGATATCGTCCAAGTAGATGATACTGGAGATAAGTCGCTGGAAGATATGGTCAAAGAATTTTTGACCAAAAAGTATAATAAGCCCAATTTGGCCTTTTTAGGGGTTATCCACCGGTTGGATCGGCCTGTGAGCGGAATGATTCTTATGGCCAAGACGAGCAAGGCATTGGATAGGATGAACAAGGCCTTTCATGACCGTAAGGTGAAGAAAACGTATGTTGCGGTAGTGAAGGAGCGTCCGCCACACCAGTCAGGCAAGTTGGTGAACTGGCTTCTTCGGGACCGTAAAAAAATGATTACGAAAGCCTACGATAGAGAGGTATCAAAGGGGACGTATGCCGAACTGGATTATGAGGTGGTAGGACAGCTGGACGGCTATTATCTGTTGAAGATAAATCCAGTGACTGGAAGAACACATCAGATACGTTGTCAGTTGGCACATATGGGATGCCCTATTGTAGGAGATAATAAATACGGTTATCCGAGAGGATCTTTACGTCGTACTATATGTCTGCATTCGCGTTCGCTGGCATTTACCCATCCAGTGAAGAACGAGGACATGACTATTATTGCACCGCTTCCTAAGGATGGATTCTGGGATAAGTTCGAAGGATTGTTAAAATCCCGGAATATTTAGTGATTTAATAGGTTATTAGTTACTTTTGTGATATGAAATCACTTCGATTGTTATTTTTCGCCCTGATAATGGGATTATCTGCTTTTGTCTTATCGTCTACCCCTGCTAAGGCGCAATGTGCTATGTGTTCGTTGAATGCGGAAAATAGCACCCAACATGGCAATACGCAAGGTAAAGGACTTAACAACGGAATCCTATTTTTGCTTTCAATGCCTTTTCTGGTGGGAGGCTCCGTGGCTATATTGTGGTATAAGAAATATCGTCAGCAAGAGGCTAAACCTCCTGTATTGAAATAAGAGTTTTAATGGTATATAATATAAAGAAAAGCCCAATGAATTAGACATGCCCCAAAAAGTTAGACACTTATTTGGGGCATTTTTATGAGTAAAAAACAGAAGTATAATTTCAATTTTAAGTT